>NZ_ABEA03000225.1 GCF_000171235.2 Geminisphaera colitermitum TAV2
CCGCCGTCCGCCGCGTCATTCTCTGCTCCGGCAAGGTTTATTACGACCTCCACCACTACCGCATCACCAACGGCATCGAGGACGTCGCCCTCATCCGGGTCGAACAGTTGTATCCGTTGCACAAGGACAAACTCGCCGGCATCGCCAAAACCTACTCCCACGCCCACCTCGCCTGGTGCCAGGAGGAACCGCAAAACATGGGCGGCTGGACCTACATCGCCCCCCAACTCGAAGAAATCTTCGGACGCAAACCCGCCTACTACGGCCGCGATGCCGCCGCCTCCCCCGCCGTCGGCGCCCTTGCCCTTCACAAGATGGAACTCAACACTTTCCTCAAAGCCGCCTTCGCCGAATAAAAATTAACCACAAAGACACGAAGGAACGGCGATCAAACCACACCGAGAACAAACCCAACATGGATTTCCCTCTGGATTGAACTTTGTGTCTTTGTGCCTCTGTGGTTAATTTTTCCCCCTTCTTCATTTACCGACCATGCCAACCATCGACGTTAAAATCCCTCCCATGGGCGAATCCATCCTCACCGGCGTCCTCGCCAAGTGGCGTGTCGCCGACGGCGACATTGTCGCCAAGGACCAGCCCCTTTTCGAACTCGAAACCGACAAAATCACCTCCGAAGGCACCGCTGAAACCGCAGGCAAAATCACCCTGCAAGTCCCTGAAGGCACCGAAGTCAAAATCGGTCAGATCGTCGCCACCATCGACCCCGCCACCACCGTAGGGGCTTCGCTTGCGAAGCCCGCGCCCGCCAACGCAATC
>NZ_ABEA03000224.1 GCF_000171235.2 Geminisphaera colitermitum TAV2
ACCAAGACCCAGGCTGCCACTGCCGCCCAACGCGCCGCCCAACTCGAACGCGACCTCGCCGCCCGCGCCGCCGAAGCCGCCAAACGCCAGCAAGAACTCGACGACCTCGCCGCCCGCCAGGCCGAAGCCCAAAAGAAAATCGAAGACCTCAACGTCACCGTCCGCGTCGCCGAACAAGAAAAAACCCTCCTCCGCGAAACCGCCCAAAACCTCCGCCTCCAAGTCGACGCCGAGCGCCAGGAACGCCAGAAAGTCCAGGAAACCACCACCCAACTCGCCGCCGGCGTCGGCCAGCTCGCCGAACACTCCGCCGACCTCACCAAAGAAATCCGCGAAAGCCGCCCCATCAACGCCAACACCCTCTACGCCGACTTCACCAAAAACCGCGTCCTCATAACCACCACCGCCCGCCGCACCAACTTCCTCGGCCAGATCAACCGCAAAAGCGAAGCCCGCACCCTCATCGTCACCGACGGTGCCACCCCCTACGCACTCCTCCACATCGACGACACCCCCTTCAGCGTCCGCGAAAACGGCTCCGACTGGGAGCAAATCACCGCCACCTACACTCCCCCCCAAGGCGGCATGCCCCAGACCATCCCCGCGCTCCACTTCCTCAAACTCGACCCACGCCTCGTCGCCTACCCCGTCACCCCCGACCAACTCACCACCCTTGGCGTCAAAGTTTACAAAACCGCCCTCGACCCCTACCGCTTCCCCGAAGCCGTCCTCATCAGCAACGGCGGCGCCGGCTACGGCGAACTCCCCTTCAAACTCGACCCCACCACGCCCGGCTACGTCAAAGTGGAGAACAAATTCTTCCGTCGCCTCTTTGGCGACTTCTCTCCCAACCGCGGCGACCTCGTCCTGAGCAAGACCGGCGAACTCCTCGGCGTGATGGTCAACAACGACTACTGTGTCGTCATCGGAGCCCTTGCCCCCGCCGCCACCATCACCACCGGCTACGATCTCCTCACCCGCCAACCCACCTCCGCCCTTCTCGACACCCAAGCCGGCCGCTACCGCGCACTCCCCCTGCGCCTCCAATAACCTCCCGCCCTCCCGCCTCGCCCCCCTCCCCGACTTAACTCGACTTAAATCGACTTAAATCGACCTCCCCTCCCTCCCCCCCTCCGATGCTCGCCTGCCGCCACCTCAACGTTTACCCCAAACCCGGCGCCTCCCCCCTCGTGCGCGACGCCACCGCCCGCTGGGCCGCCGGCCAACTCCATGCCCTCATCGGCCCCTCCGGCTGCGGCAAGACCACCCTCCTCAAAGGCATGCTCGGCATCCTCCCCGCGCAGGGCGAAATCCGCCTCCGCGACCGCCCCCTCACCGGCCCCCGCGAACTCCTGCGCGAAGTCGCCTTTGCCCCCCAGTTCAGCATCGCGCACGGCAAACTCACCGTCGGTGAAACCATCGACGCCGCCCTCCACCTCCACCAAACCCGCCCCGCCCCCGCGCGCCGCGCCAGCATCCTCCAACTCGTCGGACTCGAAGAACGCGCCGACACCCTCGTCGAAAAACTCAGCGGCGGACAACTCCGTCGCCTCGGCCTCGCCCTCGAACTCACCACCGACCCCGCCTGCCTCCTCTGCGACGAAGTCACCAGCGGACTCGACCCCCGCTCCGAGGACCAAATCCTCGCCCTCCTGCGCTCCCTCGTTGCCCACCAAGGCCGCACCGTGGTCTGTGTGATCCACAACCTCGCCAAACTCACCCAATTCGACACCATCACCGTCGTTTACGAAGGCTCCATCGTATTCCAAGGCCCGCTCCCCGCGATGCTCGCCCACTTCCAGATCGACGACGCCCTCACCCTCTACGACCGCCTCGCCGAGCACCCCCTCGAACACTGGCTCATCGGAGGGCGGGTCTCCCGACCCGCCGACGAGGCTCGCGACAGCGAGCCTCGCCCATCCGAAACGCACAACCACGCCACATCCGACGGCGAAGCCATCTCCCCCCCCCCCCCCCCCCGGATTCCTCACCCAAACCCTCATCCTCCTGCGCCGCCGCTGGCGACTCTTCCACCGCGACCGCGGTTACCTCGCGCTCACCCTCGCCATCACCTTTGGCTTCCCCTGCCTCGTCGTCATCTTCGCCCTTGGCGGCCTGCCCCAGATGAAAAACCTCTCGATGGAGCAAACCGGCAGCCTCCTCGACGCCCTGCAAGCCCGCGCCGAATTTCGCCAGCAAGCCGCCGACACCGCCATGCTCGTCTCCGGCCTGATCGTCTTTCAAGTCATCCTCCTGAGCCTCATGGGCAGCAACAACGGCGCGCGCGAAATCGCCGCCGAACGCGCCCTCTACGAAAAAGAACGCATGGCCGGCCTTCGCCCCGCCTCCTACGCCACCGCCAAACTCCTCTTTGCCGCCCTCATTGGAGCCGCGCAAGGCGCCTGGATGACCCTCTTCGTCAAACTCCTCTGCGACTTCCCCGGCCACTGGCTCCCCCAACTCGCCGTCCTCACCGCCACCGGAGCCAGCATGAGCATCGTCTGCCTCGGCCTCTCGGCCCTCCTCACCTCGCCCGACAAAGCCTCTCTCCTGTCCATCTACCTCGTCGGCTTCCAACTCCCCCTCTCCGGTGTCGTCCTCGCGCTCCCCTCTGCGCTCGTCTGGACCGTGCGCCCCTTCATCGCCACCTACTGGGGCTGGTCCGGCTACCTCACCGCCATGAGCGACACCCGCTTTTACGACGCCGTTGTCATGCTCGACAAAGGCTGGCTCGCCCCCCCCCCCATCGCCGTGGCCGTCCTCGCCGCCCACGCCCTCGTCGGTGCCACCCTTGTCTACTGGGGCTGCCACCGCCAACGCTGGCCATAACCCTCCCGCCGCCTCCCCCCCCCCCAGCCACCTCTTCATTTTCTTCTCTTCATTAAACAGCAACTAACTACAAATTCATTAAATTCTGAAAATTCCGTTAATTCTGTCTAAAAAACTCCGTCTCCTTTCGTCACCCACACGTCCACCCATGCGCCGCTCACTTGTTCAATTTCTCCCGTTCCTGCTCCTCCCTCTAAGCCTCCTCCTCCTGCTCGCCGGCTGCGCCGAACGCGGCGAACGCTTCCCCGTCGAAACCTACCTGCGCTCTGCCGACAACCTCCAAGGCAACCGCTACACCCTCGACGCCGAAATCGACGCCCAACTCAGTTGGAACGAAGGCACCGGACGCCTCATCGCCGTGCGCCCCCTCGACCCCGTCGGCAACGGCAAAGGTAACGCCGCCCACCGCCTGCCCGTCTTTATTGCCGACTCACTCCACGCCAACCTCATGGTTGCCCAACGCTACCGCTTCGAAATCACCGTGCAAAAAGGCGGACTCCTCCAAGTCACCACGCTCAAAAAACTCTAACCCTGAACCCGGAAAACCACCATGCGCCCCACCGCCCATCTTTTATTCCTCCTCCTCCCCCTCGCCCTCACCCCCGCCGCGCAT
>NZ_ABEA03000223.1 GCF_000171235.2 Geminisphaera colitermitum TAV2
GCGCCCCCGGCTGAAAAACAAATCGATGTCACCTACCGCGGCCTTGCCGAATTCCCCACCGGAGCCCGCATTGCCTACCTCATAGTCGGGGAAAAACTCGTGCAAGTCTCCCCCGGCGACACCGTCACCGGCCCTTGGACACTCTTCGCCTGCGACACCGACTCCGCCCAATTCGCGCGCGGCGACACCCTCCTCAAAGTCGCCTTCAACAAACGCATCCAACTCCCCGTCCCCAGCGCCGGAAAAAACTAGAGAATTTTGGATTCAATCTGTCGCAAAATTCAAATCTCACGCGGAGGCGCGGAGACGCGGAGAGACCAGAATAAAATTACATAATTATAATTTATACGAATATATTATGGATTTCTCCATTGACCTCTTCTCTCCGCGTCTCCGCGCCTCCGCGTGAGACCAAATAAACCGATTTAGTTTTCAGCTTTTTAGCTTTTTTCTCCCAATGAATTTCACCGACCAGGAAGCCGCCGCCCTCACCCGCCGCGGCATCATCGACACCCGCAAACTCGACCTCGCCCGCCGCCGCAGCCAGCTCCAGCAAATCCCCCTGCACCGTGCCGTCGTGGACCTCGACTTCGCCACCGAACGCGCCGCCTACGAAGCCGCCGCCGAAGCGCACGGACTCGAATACATCGACCTGACCGACCACACCGCCACCCGCGAACTCATTGCCCAAGTTCCCATGCGCATCGTGCTCTCGCACCAACTTGCGCCCATCACCCTCGAAGACGGCCTCCTCACCGCCGCCTTTGCCGAGCCCCCCACCAGCACCGACCTCGGCAAACTCCGCCTCCTCCTCGGCCTCCGCATCCGCCCCGCCCTCTGCGGCCCCACCGCCCTGCGCGACTTCGTCAAACGCCACTACGGACTCGGCGCCGACACCATTCAAAAACTCTCCCAAAACCACGCCTCCCCCGACTCCGGCGACCAAACCGTCTTTGACGTCCAAGGCACGCAATCCCCCTTTGCCGACGACGCCTCCATCATCCACTTCGTTGACCAACTCCTCTCCGAAGCCCTCCGCCTCGAAGCCACCGACATCCACCTCGAACCCTTCGCCCACACCGTCAAACTCCGCTACCGCATCGACGGACTCCTCCAGGACGTCCCCACCCCCGACGGCCTCCGCTCCCACTACCTCGCCCTCGTGTCGCGCCTCAAAGTCATGGCCGACCTCAACATCACCGAGCGCCGCGTTGCCCACGACGGCCGCATCGCCATGAAACACGAAGGCCGCCAGTATGACCTCCGCGTCTCCATCATCCCCACCACCCACGGCGAATCCATCTGCCTGCGCATCCTCAGCCGCGACAACCTCCTCGTCGAAAACCTCTCCCGCCTCGGCATGGAACCCGAGCAACGCGCCCTCCTCGAAGAACTCACCCGCCTCCCCCAAGGCCTCGCCCTCCTCACCGGCCCCACCGGTAGCGGAAAAACCACTACACTCTACGCCCTCCTCGCCGCCGCCCGCGACGGCCTGCGCAAAATCATCACCATCGAAAACCCCGTCGAATACACCCTCGACGGCACCTCCCAAATCCAGACCCGCGAAGAACTCGGCCTCGACTTTGCCGCCGGCCTCCGTGCCGTCCTCCGCCACGACCCCGACATCATCCTCATCGGCGAAATCCGCGACAAAGAAACCGCCGACGTCGCCATGCACTCCGCCCAGACCGGGCACCTCGTCTTCTCCACCCTCCACACCAACGACAGCGTCAGCGCCCTCGCCCGCCTCGTGGACATGGGCGTCGAACCCTGGGTCATTGGCTCCTCGCTCGTGTGCAGCATCGCCCAACGCCTTGCCCGCCGCGTCTGCCCCCACTGCTCGCGCCCCGACGACGCCATTGAACCCGGCACCCGCGCCGAAATCGCCGCCGCCCTCAACATCGCCCCTGCCGAAGTCCGAGCCTGGCGCGGCGCCGGCTGTCCCGAATGCCGCGGCACCGGCGAACGCGGCCGCGTTGCCATCTACGAACTCTTTGTCATGACCGACGAAGTCGTTGACCTCCTCTCCGCCGGAGCCGGAGGCGGGTCCGGTTCTGGTTCTGGGTCTGGTTCCGGCATAAAAACCGTGGCCCTGCGCGACCTCGCCCGCAAACAAGGCTGGCGCCCCCTGCGCGAGCAAGGCTGGCGCAAAGTGCAGCAAGGCGTGATCTCCATCGCCGAAAACCACCGCCTCACCCGCCGCCTCCAACTCGGAACTTCGAATTAGAGCAGTTTCATTTAAAGGAACTTCTAAAAATTACACAGAGGACACAGAGGAGGCACAGAGTTTGGGGAGGCCTGTCCGGTGGAAGGACATTTTCCTCGCGAATGAATGTCTCTGTAATTCATTTATTATAAATGAAATAATGTTTTTTACGGAAAAAGGAGCAAAGTCGTTTTGTCCTTCCTAAACTCTGTGCCTCCTCCGTGATCTCTGTGTAATTTCTGATTTTTAGAACCTCCCTTAAACTGTAGCCATTTGACACTTGGTAGGGAGGCCTCTCCGAGGCCTCCGAAACCACGCTCCATCCACCTATGAGTTTCGCATCCTCTCACCACGCACAACGGAGGCCTCGGACGGAGCGCAGCAGTGCGGAGATGGCATCGTCGAAGGCGATGGCCCGAAGGGCTGCCCTCGGCAGAGGGCACAAAGGCCTCCCTACCGCCAAGACAACGGACACAACTCAACCGAAAATGCTCTAACCCAACTTAACCCGACGGCTGCAACACATGGAAATTGGCCATCGAGATGCCGCTCAGCATCGCCCCGATGATGCCCAAAAAACCCTGGTCCGTGCCCGCCAGATACACATTGGCCAGACTCGTGCGCCCATCGCGCAGCTTTTGCGGCGAACCGTAAATCGCCCCCTGCTCGTGCCCCGTGTAGCGCGTGATCGTCAACGGCGTGAACATGTCCGTCGCCACCGACAGCGGCGGGAGGGGGGGGGGGGGG
>NZ_ABEA03000222.1 GCF_000171235.2 Geminisphaera colitermitum TAV2
TGGTCACCTATGGCGACCAACCCTTCCAGTTGATCGAATTTGAGCAACAACGGGCCGCCGCCACCGCTGCCGCCACCGCCGCCGCGGACCAAGCCGGCGTCAAACTCGCGACAAGCGCCTTTGACGTCCTTTCCGACACCGTCCCAACCCCGACCGCCACCGCCACCGCCGCAGCCACTCCCCCCCCCCCTGCCGACCCCCGCCGACGCTGGGCGCAACTCGCCCTCGCCCGCCTCGTTGCCAACCACGCCATCGCCGCCCGCGTTGCCACCTACGAAGCGCTCCCCGTGCCCGCCGTCCGCGAAATGCGCCTCAACCCCGGTTCGCCCATCCTCGCCGTTGAAGTCCTGTTCTCCGCCCGCGTCACCGGCAAAAGCGACCGCGTGCAAACCTTCCTCGAACAACTCGCCCTCGGTTCCCCCTCGCCCGACGGAAAACCCACGGTTGCCGACGACCACCTCCTCATCGAACACCTCGTCCTGCGCAAAGAAGGCACCGCCGCCACCGACGACTCCTCCGCCACCGTAGTCGTCGCCGCCCTCCTCTCCGCGACAGCCTCGTCACCCTAACGCCTGATCAACCTGCCCAGTTTCACAACCCGCCTCGGAAACCCTGATTTCAGCTTTCAGCCTTTTAGCTTTTCCGCCTTTGTTTCTCCCATGCCCGCCGCTCGCCGCCATTTTCTCATCGTTGCCAGCACCCTTGGCGTTCTGTTGATCGGCGGCGCCCTTTTCGCCCTCACCCGCGGCCGCAGCGCTCCCCTCGACCCCGTGCCCTCGGCCACGACCCCCCGCCAAGCGGGCCGCCTCACGCCCACCGACGCCGAAGTCCTTGCCTTCTTCCAACAAAACCCCGCCAAACCCGGCCAAGGCCCCGGCCTCTTCGAGACTGATTTTTTCAAACCCCCACCGACTCCCGCCAAGCCCCCCCCCCCCCCCCCCGGGGCCCCGGGGGAAAAAAAAAACTAAGGTCCCCCCCCCGGGGCTTTCCCAAATTCCCCCCCGAACCCCCCTTTGCCCCCCCCTTATCCGGGAAAAAAACCGGGAAATCTCCCCCCGGGAAACCCGCCCCCGGCCTTGGAAACCCTTTCCCTGGGAAACCCAATCCCCCCAA
>NZ_ABEA03000221.1 GCF_000171235.2 Geminisphaera colitermitum TAV2
GCACACACCCTCTTCCCCGCCTCCACCCGCATTTACGCCACCGGCTCGCGCCCCGACATCCGCGTCCCCCTCCGCGAAATCACGCTCTCCCCCACTCGCGGCCCCAATGGCTCCGAAACCCCCAACGACCCCGTCCGCGTTTACGACACCTCTGGTGCCTGGGGCGACCCCACCTTCCACGCCGACCCAACCCGAGGCCTCCCTCTCCTCCGCGCCGCTTGGATCGCCGAACGCAACGACACCGAACCCATCGAAGGCCGCCCCGTGCAACCCATCGACGACGGCTACCTCTCCGAAACCCACCGCGCCAGCCACTTGAACGTCGAACGTTCGGGCCGCAAGCCCGCCATCCTTCGCGCCCGCCCCGGCTGCCGCCCCACGCAACTCGCCTACGCCCGCGCCGGCATCATCACGCCCGAAATGGAATTCGTCGCCATCCGCGAAACCTCCCGCCTTCAGCCCTCGGCCCTTTCCTCCCAACACCCCGGCGCACCTCTCGGCGCGTGTATCCCAAAAGAAATTACACCCGAATTTGTCCGCAGCGAAGTTGCCCGCGGACGCGCCATCATCCCCGCCAACATCAACCACCCCGAACTCGAACCGATGATCATCGGCCGCAACTTCCTCGTCAAAATCAACACCAACATCGGCAACTCCGCCGTTGCCTCCTCCATCGACGAAGAAGTCGAGAAAATGCGTTGGTCCATCAAATGGGGTGGCGACACCCTCATGGACCTCTCAACCGGCAAGAACATCCACCAAACCCGCGAGTGGATACTCCGCAACTGCCCCGTCCCCGTCGGCACCGTCCCCATTTATCAAGCCCTCGAAAAAGTCAACGGACGCCCCGAAGCCCTCACCTGGGAAATCTTCCGCGACACCCTCATCGAACAAGCCGAGCAAGGCGTGGACTACTTCACCATCCACGCCGGCGTCCTCCTCCGTTACATCCCCCTCACCGCCCGCCGCATGACCGGCATCGTTTCCCGTGGCGGCTCCATCATGGCCAAATGGTGCCTCGCCCATCACCGGGAAAACTTCCTCTACACCCACTGGGACGACATCTGCGACATCTGCGCCGCCTACGACGTCTCCTTCTCCATTGGCGACGGACTCCGCCCCGGCTCCATTGCCGACGCCAACGACGCCGCCCAATTCGGCGAACTCAAAACCCAAGGCGAACTCAACCGCCGCGCCTGGGCTCGCGGCGTGCAAGTCATGAACGAAGGCCCCGGCCACGTACCCCTCCACATGATACAAGAAAACATGACCCGCCAACTTGAATGGTGCGACGAAGCCCCCTTCTACACCCTCGGCCCCCTCACCACCGACATTGCCCCCGGCTACGACCACATCACCAGCGCCATTGGTGCCGCCCACATCGGCTGGCACGGCACCGCGATGCTCTGCTACGTCACGCCCAAGGAACACCTAGGCCTCCCCGACCGCGACGACGTCCGTGCCGGAGTCATTGCCTACAAAATCGCCGCCCACGCCGCCGACCTCGCCAAAGGCCACCCCGCCGCCCAATACCGCGACAACGCCCTCAGCAAAGCCCGCTTCGAATTCCGTTGGGAAGACCAATTCAACCTCTCCCTCGACCCCGAACGCGCACGCGAATACCACGACGCAACCCTCCCGCAGGAAAGCGCCAAGACCGCCCACTTCTGTTCCATGTGCGGCCCGCATTTTTGCTCCATGAAAATCACCGACGACATCCGTCGCTACGCCCAGGAAAAAGGCCTCGACACCACCGAAGCCATCGAAGCCGGTCTCCGCGAAAAATCCGCCCAATTCACCCAAACCGGCGGTGAAATCTACACCACTGCCACTGTATCTGAAAAACAATGACAATCCACATCAACGATCAGCCTCGCAGCTTCCCCCCCCCCCCCGGCCACATTCACGCTAGCCGCGCTCCTCGCCGAACTCGGCCAAGCCGACCGCAAAGGCATCGCCGTGGCCGTCAACGACACCGTCATCCCACGCGCCACATGGCCCGCACACTCACTCCACGACGCCGACCGCATCCTCATCATCCAAGCCACGCAAGGCGGCTGACACACCACGCCTCATGCCATCGCCTCCCTTCCACCTCGCCGTCATTTCCCCGCCCGACGAACACCCGCGCGAACTCGCCCTGCTCCCTGCGCTCTTCGACGCCGGACTCACCCGCTACCACATCCGCAAACCCACGTGGACCCGCGCCCGCCTCGCCGCCCACCTCGACGCCATCCCGCAAAAAAACCATCCCCGCCTCATTCTCCACACCCACCACGACCTCGCCGACGACTACTCTATCGGCGGCCTCCACGATCGACAAAGTGGCGCGGGCGTCTCGCCCGCCTCCGATTGGCACGGGCATTTTATCCCAACCGCCGCCCTCTCCCACTCCCGCCCCATCCACACCCTAGCCGAACTCCACACCGCCCTCACCACGTATCCACCAACCCACGACACCCTTCTCGTCTCTCCCATCTTCCTCTCCATCTCCAAACCCGACCACGCCCCCTCCCCAACCCACCTCCCGCTCCCCGAACTCTCCGCCCACCTCCACGCCCGACCATTCCGCAAACCACATTCCGCAAACCGCACACCCCAAATCCTCGCCCTAGGCGGCATCACACCCGACCACCTCGCTGCCACCGCCGCCCTCGGCTTTGACGGCGCCGCCATTCTGGGAGCCCTCTGGCAATCCCCCGACCCCCTCGCCACCTGGCGCACTTTCCAATCTAAAATCCCCAAGCCT
>NZ_ABEA03000220.1 GCF_000171235.2 Geminisphaera colitermitum TAV2
GCCCTCACAATCCCGTCGCGTTGTAGGACCACCGGTGCCGCGCATCGGTGTAAACCGTGGTGATGCGCGAACGAAAATCCAACTGCGCCGGTATATTAAATTCCCAATACAAGTTGCTCCGAAAATAGTCGTAAAAATCCCCGCTCTTCAACTCCTGCACCCCCGTCTGCGCGAACCCCGTGAGATGGTGGATCAACCCCGATAGCTGCGTTTGTGCATCCGCCCGATTGCCGGTAAAATTGCGCACATTGCGTTCGAACCGCTCAAAAATCGCCCGGAACCGCGGATTCGTCTTTGCCTCGTCCGCCTTGCCCATCGCAAACGCGCGCAACGCCATTGAATCCTCACGAAACGCCACGATTCGCGCCTCCTGCGACCGCCAGCGCGCGAGGTCGATTGTCTCCCATTTTTCGACCGCATCCAGCCTGTATCCAAACCACCGTTTCGCTCCGCCACTCCCGCCCCCTTCCGCCTCGCCATCCGGCCCCGCCGCCCGCTTCACCTGCTGATACGTCGCCACGCCCACCACCAGCCCGCTGTCCAGGTGGATGATCGGACTCCCGCTGTTGCCCGGTTCAAACGGCGCATCCACCTCGATCCGATCCGGACCGATCCCGCGAATTTTCCCCGTAATGTGTGTAGCCACCCCTCCCCCCCCGCTGTTTCCCATCACGATCACCCTGTCTCCAATTTTGGCGCATCCCAATAAATCCGATGCCGTGGCGAGCGCCTTGGGTGCGTCCGTATTTTCCGGATACGCACCGATTTTCACAATCGCCAGATCACGTCCCACCGCTCCAAAAATCCGCCCTGCCTGCACGCGCACCCCGCCGATGCTCATCAAATCAATCTCATCATTTCCCCCGATGACATGCAGGTTGGTGACAACAAAATCCACCTCCCGGATTTTTGCCAGAAACCCCGTCCCCCGATGCTGATCGCCCTTGATAATCACAATCGACGCCAATGCCTCATCCGGCACCGTCCCCTCCTCCGCCGCGGCCGCTCCGCCGCCCAAAATCACCAACACCGCACACGCGACCACCCTCAAACGCCATTGGTACCGCCAATTCTTATTTGGAGTCATTACGCGTTTCACGCCATTCACCGATGCCGTAATTCCGCCTCCGACACCAGCTTCATTCCACGTTACCGCATCCTTACCGTCTTCCCCTCCACCCAGCGGCCCTTGATCAAAATTGTCCGCGGGTGCTGCGGCAGACCGTGCTCGTTGTGGATGATCTGATTCGCCACCAATTCGACCGCCATCGCTCCGATCTCCTCGAAATTCTCCTCCAGCCCCGAGAACATGCTGTCGATCGGACGATTCACGCACACCAAACCCACCTCCTCCGGCACCCGGCATCCCAGCGCCTCCAGCCACTCCAACTCCATGCCCGTCTGGCATACAATCGCATCCGGACGCACCCGCCGAAACCACGCCGCAAACTCCGTCAGAGCCGTCTCGCCCGGCCTCCCCAAAAACACCGGCACTCGCTGCTTCTCCCATCCCCGCTTCGTTTCGAGCAACCCCTCGCGCAGCAGATACTGCCAATAAAACACCCGGCTCCGTCCGTTGAGCGCCAGCTCTGGCAGCACCACCCCGATCCTCCGGTAACCACGTCGCAGCAACGCCTCAAACACCACATCAATCTGATCCCGATAATCCGTCGCCACCCGGTGCGTATCTGCGCACCACCGCCACGTCCACGCCACGG
The DNA here is from genome assembly GCF_000171235.2 of Geminisphaera colitermitum TAV2. Taxonomy (GTDB): domain Bacteria; phylum Verrucomicrobiota; class Verrucomicrobiia; order Opitutales; family Opitutaceae; genus Geminisphaera; species Geminisphaera colitermitum. The sequence goes on from NZ_ABEA03000220.1 coordinate 1,719, forward strand.
TGGACAACGCATACCTCTCCCACGACAAACGCATCCATTCCTCGAATGACCCCCGCCCCAAGGCATCCGATGGCGACTTCGGAGCCGCCAGCACCACCCCCGTGATGCCACGCGCCTCCAGGATACGGTCGATCTTGCGCGCGCTCATCCCCGCCGCCCGCAGGTAAAAACACTCTGTTGAAAACCCCAACTCCGCCGCCCGCGCCAACATTCCCGCATGTTGCCGACGGTAAATCTCGCTCGTTACCGCCAGCGACTTTCCCGGCGACTCCGCGTCCATCAAAATTGCGATGCATCCCTTGGCCGCCACCGGACGTCCCGACCGGATGCGCGCCATCAACGACGCCACGTAGGCATTTTTCTGATATCCCAGCCGCCGCGCCGTTTCCTCCACCCGCCGCCGCGTCTCCTCCGGGATCGACGGATGCCCGCGCAACGCCAGCGACACCGTCGCCTGGTTCACCCCCAATTCCGCAGCGATCGCCCGTTGATTTGACATGATGACTCATCGTGATGAGCAACGCCCGCATTGCAAGCCTGCCCGCCTCCTCATTGGCAGATAACCCGGCGTGTTTCGGTTTGTCCGGTAACACCGCCCGCCAAATCAGCACCGCCCCATGCGTCACATCCACACCAAACCCTGTATCGCCATGAAAACTACGATCACCCGTTCTGTCGCCACGCTTGCCGCTCTGCTCGCGTTATCCACCCTCCCGGCCGCCGCTGCCACCATCATCGCCGACTTCACTGGTGGCGCTGGCACCACCAACGCCTCGCACCAATTCGAAGGTAAATCCGGCGAAGGCTGGAAAACCGCCTGGAGCACCGCATCCACCAACACCACGCTCACCACTGCCCTTGTTGCGGACGACTACCTGAAAGTCTCCGTCGCCGTCGCTGGCGACAGCACCCCCCGCCGCAGTTCATTCAACCGCGCCTACAACAGTGGGAGCACCGCCACCATCGACACCACTGCCACCTACACCCTCACCTTCGACCTCCGCTTTGACGATCTCACCGGATTTAGCACCAAGGACGATTACATCGGCATCTTCGACTCTCCCACCCGGCAAACCGGCGTGGCCGTTGGCGGAGTCGCCAACTCATGGGCCTTCCAAATTACAGGCAACAGCAAGACCATTCAGTGGAACAGCGGATCGAAGGATGGCGGTGTGGCAAACTTCGTTTCCTCAGGAGTCATCGTTGAAACAGGCAAACTTTACACTTTCACCGTCACCGTTAATCCGACTGACCGCAGTTACATCGCGTCCATCGTGACCGATGGCGCCCCTGCCTCCACCGTCACCTCGTCAGCCCTCGGCTTCCGCTCCGCCGCCGCCGACCTTGGAGATGCCGGACGCTATTTCCACATTAACACACTGATGGATGGCACGACTGATTCCTGGTCCTACGCCTTTTCCGGCCTGACTATTTCGCAAACCTCCATCCCCGAACCCGCCATCACCACCGTTTGGCTCGCTGGCGCGATTGCCATTCTCGCCGCCGCGTTTCGCCGCCGCCGTCGTTAATCCTCCTCGAGCAAACTCGGCTTTGACTTAAGCCGAGTTTGCTCGAATTAAGTCGAGACGATCCCCCCCCCCCCATGAAAAACAGCCGCGCCTTCACGCTCATCGAACTCCTCACCGTCATCGCCATCATCGGCATCCTCGCCGCCATCATCATTCCCGTCACAGGTCGAGTCCGCCAATCTGCCGACACCGCCCGTTGCGGCAGCCAGCTCCGCCAGATTGCCATGGCCGGCATCCATTACGGCAACGACAACCGTGACCTCCTGCCCGGCTATTACTGGTTTCGCCCTGATCCGGGAAAAAAAGGCGGCGAGACAGGCGGCATCGCCAGCTATCTCAACCTCGATTATTACGACCCCACCAAAGACCAATACGACACCGTCCTGACCTGCCCCACAGCGCAAAAAACATGGCCCACTCACGACAAACTCTGGACCTACAACCGCACCTATTCGATCAACGGCTGGCTCCAATCCTGGGAAAAACCTGCCAACACAGGTGACACTCCAAACCTCTATTCCACCGGCCCCCTTCGCTTCGCCGAACTCACCCAACCCTCCCGCATCGCATTCTTCATGGATTCCGTGCAGCACAACGCCTTCGTCGCCGGACGCGGCCACTTCCACTATACAGCCGCACCCTCTACCAAAACCGCTACCGCCGAAACCACCGTCATCAACAAACTACGTGGCACCGAACCCTACATTCACGGCGGCGCCCGCTTCAACATCGCCTTTGCCGACGGTCATCTCGAAACCTTCACGCAGCAAAAACTCGATCCACGCCTCGGCGAAACCCTCTTCTGGCGCGGTCAATAACAGACGTGGCGCGGGCGTCCCGCCCGCTTCCCAGGCACATCTGTACTCGTCCAACCGACGACGTATCCAATAAACAATGATAACAACCCGTTCCCCTCGTTCCCTTCCTGACACCCTCTGCATTCTGCTTCTGCTCGCCACATTCTCCGCAATCAGCAGCGCCGCCAGCCAGTCCACATCCACGCCCACCCTGCCCAAACCCGAAACTCGCGGCCAGTCCGTCCACGTCACCGCCACGCCACGCGCCGCTACCAATA
>NZ_ABEA03000219.1 GCF_000171235.2 Geminisphaera colitermitum TAV2
CCGGTGCGGGCCGTGGTGCCGGCGGCCTTGGCGCCCGTGGCGGCGACCTCCTCGCCGGCGACGATCCCGGTGCGCGCGGCCGCTCCGGTGGCGGCAGCGGTGGTCATTTTGGTTTCGGTGAGTGCCTTCCACGCGACCATGACCGTGTTTTGCATGATCCAGTCGGCCAGCATCTGCGCGCCCGCGTTGATGAAGGACTGGGCAATGGCGAGGCCGAAGCCGGCCATCGCATCCTTCAGAGATTCACCTTTCAGGATCATGTCGCTGATCGCGCCGCCCAGGCTGCTGCGCATGGAGTCGGCGGCGGTGCTGAAGGTCCGCGCTGTCTGGTCGCCCAGGGTGCCGATCTGCTGGAGTTGGGAGAGCATCCCGCCTTCGATGCCTTCGCCGACGCCGTTGTAGTGGGCAAGGCTGGAGCCTGACTGCATATCGGCCACGTCCTTGCGCTGCTCCACGATCTTCGACCCGGCGGGCCGGGTGGCCGCAGAGGGGTTGTCGATCGCGTGCTGCGCGGCATCGATTTCCGCCTGAATGCGGGCGCGATCCAGCGGGTTGGCTGCGAGGGCCAACTCTTCTTTTTTCAGCCGGATAACCTCGGCGAGGACGGCCTGCTGGCGGGTGAGCAGGCGGGCATATTCCACGGCTTTTTGCGCCGGTGAAATGTCTTCGCGGAGGGCGAGTAACTCGCGTTCACGGGTGATCTGGTCGAGGATGTTTTGCTGGAGCTGCTGACCGGCGGCGAGGGTTTCGCGCTGGCTGTCGGCGCGCTTTTTTTCGACTTCGGCGAGGGCGGTCTGGACGGGGACCAACGCGGCCTGGCGGGCTTTTTCGGCGGCGGCGCGGAGTTCGTCCGCCTCGGCCTGGGTGGTGGCAAGGGCGGCGGTGGCGATGTCCTTCTGGTAGGCGGTCTCGGCAGCGGCAGCACGCTTTTTCAGGAGTTCGGCCTGTCGGTCGAAATCTTTGGCGAGGGCGGCGGCCGCGAGTTCGTTTTCGGCGAGTTTGGCGGTGAGGTCCGCGGCGTTGTCACGGGCGGTCTTGAGTGCGGCGGCGACGGCGCGGGCGTTGGCGGCGCGGGTGGCCTCGGCCTCGGCGGCGACAGTGTTTTGGGCGGCGCGGTCGGCGATGGCTTTGGGGGCGGCGTCGTCGAGTTCGAGCGCCTTGTTGAGGCGGTCGATCTCGGCCTGTTCTTTCTCATTGAGGGCGCGGGGGACGGTCCGCGTGCCGACGGCAGACTTTCCGAATTTCCCCTCGATATAGAGCGTCTCTGTGGTGGTGGCGGCGTCCTTGATCTCCTGTATCCGCGCGAGCACCTCGTCGCGGGTTTTGCCAAAGGAGGCTTTGGTGAGACCGTCGAACTCGACCAGCTTGAGGGAGAGTTCGTCGATGGTTTTTTGGAGGGTGGCTTTTTGTTCCTTCAGTTGTGTATCCTCGCCTCCGATACCGAGGAAGGTTGTCCCGGCGTTGGTGCGGCGCTGGTTGAGGTTGGCGAGCTGGAGGCGGGCGGCGGCGCGCTGGGAGCGCAGGTCGCCCCGGAGGTTGGGGAGGGTGGCGGTGGTGACGGTCTCGACTCCCTTGCCGAGGGATTCGCCGGCTTCGCGGATGGCGTTGACGGCGGCCTGCGCCTGGGTGGGCAGCAGGCCGATGGCCGTGGCGAGGTTGCGCACTCCCTGCGTCATGGGCTCGAACACGGGCTCGGTGAGTTTGCCTTTCGTGGCCTCCCACGATGCGGAAATCTGGCGCATGAGGCCATCCCAGCCGTGCTGGGATTGGTCCATCGCGCCGGAGAAGCGTCCGAGGGCGGTGGTGGCTTCGGCCCAGGCGGCGGGGCCGGCGATCTTGGCGGCGGCAAGCGAATCGAGGCGCTGCTTGGCCTCGATCGAGATGGCGCCCATGTGCTGGAGCTGCGTGGTTACGTCGGAGACAGAGCCGCCTGTCGTGAGCCCGGCGTGGAGCCGCCCGATGGTCTGGGCGAGTTGTTCGAGGGGGCGGCCGGTGGCGGC
>NZ_ABEA03000218.1 GCF_000171235.2 Geminisphaera colitermitum TAV2
GACCTCGCCGCCATCGGCGGATTCCCGGAGCAAATCACCCTCGCCTACAACAAAGCCCAGTCCCTCCGCTACGGCGAAAACCCCCACCAGCAAGCCGCCCTCTACGGCACTTTTCATAACCACTTCCAGCAACTCCAGGGCAAGGAACTCTCCTACAACAACATTCTCGACATCACCTCCGCCACCTACCTCATCGGCGAATTCGAGAAACCCACCGTTGCCATCCTCAAGCACACCAACCCCTGCGGAGTGGCCAGCGCGGATACACTCCTCGACGCCTGGCACGCCGCCTTCGAGACCGACAAGCAAGCCCCCTTTGGCGGCATCATCGTGGTCAACCGCACGCTCGACACCGACGTCGCCGAACAGATCAAGGACATCTTCACCGAAGTCATCATCGCCCCCCGCTTCACCGACGCCGCGCTGGCCCTCTTTGCCAAAAAGAAAAACCTCCGCCTCATGATCGCCAAGGAAGGACTCGGCGCCGACTCGCTCCAAGACGTGCGCTCCGTGGTCGGCGGCGTGCTCGTGCAGGACCGCAACATCAAGCTCGGCAACCAGGCTGACTTCAAGGTGGTCACCCAACGCCAGCCCACCGCCGAGGAATGGGCGACGATGCTCTTTGGCTGGCGCGTGTGCAAACACGTCAAGTCCAACGCCATCGTTTACTGTCGCGGCGAACGCACGCTCGGCGTTGGCGCGGGCCAGATGGCGCGCGTGGACAGTTCCCGCATCGCCGTCTGGAAAGCCGGCGAAGCCAAGCTCGACCTCCACGGCTCCGTCGTGGTGAGCGAAGCGTTGTTCCCCTTTGCCGACGGCCTGATTGCCGCCGCCGATGCCGGCGCGACCGCCGCGATTCAACCGGGCGGTTCCGTGCGCGACGAAGAGGTCATCAAGGCCGCCGACGAACGCGGCATGGCGATGGTCTTCACCGGCATCCGCCATTTCAAACACTGACGCCCAAGGAGCGAACCCAAGGAGCGGCGGTCTCCAGGCCGCCGGACGACGCGTAGCGTCGCCCAAGTGTCCGGCGGCCTGGAGACCGCCGCTCCTTGGGTTTCCTCATTTCCACATGCCCGACGAACCCCATTTCTTTCGCCCGGTTGAAGACATCAAGGTGACACGAAACCGGCTCCCTCACTGGCAGCAAAACGGAAACGTCTTTTTCGTGACTTACCGTCTCTCGGATTCCCTCCCGGCACACCTGCTTCGCGGCTGGTCGCAAGAGCGGGAATCTTGGTTGCGACAAAACCCGCCGCCGCACTCCACCGAAAAAGAACTGGAGTATCACCAACACTTCTCGACCCGGATTGAACAATGGCTTGATGCAGGACACGGATGCTGTGCCCTTCGCCATCACGACATGAGGGAACAGGTGGTGCAGACCCTTTTATTTTTCGAAGGCAACCGCTGCCAGCAGACCGCGTTTATCGTCATGCCGAACCATGTTCACGCACTCTTCTCGCTGCTCGACGGCGTTGACCTCGGGAAATTGCTCATGTCCTGGAAAAGCTATGCCGGACGGGAAATCGGCAAACTACAGGGATCCAGAACATGGCCGGGATGGCAAAAGGACTACTTCGACCGCTTGATTCGCAACGAGCAGCACCTTGCGAATTGCGTAAGGTATATTCGTCGGAATCCTGCGAAGGCCTCATTAAGTGAAGGCGAATTTCATCTATGGGAGAGCCCTCAAGCCAAAGCCATCGTATAGTGAAAGGAGCGGCGGTCTCCAGGCCGCCGGACACTTTGGGCGACGCTACGCGTCGTCCGGCGGCCTGGAGACCGCCGCTCCTTGATCGCTCCTCCTCTTTCCAGCGTCCATGTCCGCCCATCCTGCAACCACCTCCGCCTTTACCGGCATCCTGATCGAAAAAAACGCCGCCGGGACCACCGCCCGCCTGACCACGCTCGACGAGGCAAATCTGCCTCCGGGCGAAGTCATGGTGCGCGTGACGTATTCGTCACTCAACTACAAGGATGCCCTGGCGATTCACAACCGCGCGCCCATCGTCCGCGCCTTCCCCATGGTGCCCGGCGTAGATCTGGCCGGCACGGTCGAGCACAGCACGTCGCCCGACTTCGCGCCCGGCGAACAGGTGTTTCTCAACGGACAGGGTGTGGGCGAAAACCATTGGGGCGGGCTCGCGCAAAAAGCCCGCGTTCCTGCCGCGTATCTTCTCAAAATCCCCGCGCCGCTCACGCCCGCCAGCGTCATGGCGGTGGGCACTGCGGGCTACACGGCGATGCTCTGCGTGGCCGCGCTCGAACGCGCCGGTGTCACACCCGCGGCGGGCGACGTGCTCGTCACAGGGGCCTCGGGCGGCGTCGGCGGCTTTGCTGTCGCGCTGCTGGCGGCGCGAGGCTTTCGCGTCATTGCCTCGACCGGACGTGTGGAGGAAAGCGATTACCTTAAACAACTCGGCGCAGCTGAGGTCATTGACCGCGCCACGCTGTCATCGCCCGGCAAACCGTTGCAAAAAGAACGCTGGGCCGCCGCGGTGGACACCGTGGGCAGCCACACGCTGGCCAATGTGTGCGCGGGCACGAAGTATCGCGGTGTGGTGACGGCTTGCGGCATGGCGCAAGGGCTGGATTTCCCGGCCTCGGTTGCGCCCTTTATTCTGCGTCATGTTTCGCTGCTCGGCATCGACGCCGTGCGCACGCCCCGCGCCGAGCAGGAGACGGTCTGGGCGCGGATTGCCCGCGAACTTGATCCCGCCAAACTCGCGTTGCTCACGAATGAAGTTCCGTTGAGCGACGCCATCCCCGCCGCCGCGCGCCTGCTCGAAGGCAAAGTCCGCGGCCGCGTGGTGGTGGCGATTCCGTAGCCATGCGGCCCGACGGGGCTTGCCACGGGACGGGTCCGCAGGGATAACGAGCCACGCCTTCGTGGGAAACGAACATCCCGAAGACGAGGAAACTCAAACAAAGGAAACCCGTCATGGGCGACAGATCTCCGAAATCCACGCAGAAACAGGCATCGCAAAAACAGTCGAAACTGGATGCCTCGAATCAAAAAAAACAGGCCGTTATCACGGCGCAGCAGGCGACCAAGGCCAAGGCCGCGGCGCTCAAAAAAAAGTAGGCTCCTTGTGGTCCTCCCCCCCCCCCCCGCCATCGAGAAGAGGCGGAGGGGGGGATTTTTTATGCCGTCTCGATGACTAGAATAGTTGCAGTTGAATTGTATCCGTTGTCTTGACGGTAGGGAGGCCTCTCCGAGGCCTCCGAAACCACGCTCCATCTACCTATGAATTTCGCATCCTCACACTACGCACGGCGGAGGCCTCGGACGGAGCGCAGCAGCGCGGAGATGGCATCGCCGACGGCGATGGCCCGAAGGGCTGCCCTCGGCAGAGGGCACAAAGGCCTCCCTACCGTCAATACAACGGCTACCGTTTTGAATAAAATGCTATTCGGGAAGGCGCACCTGCCAGTTGCCGGCTTTTTCATCGAGTTTGAGCAGGCCGCGTTTTTGCCCTTCGCGGAGCAGGTCGGTGAAGGCACTGAAACCGTAGGCGCGTTCGTTGAAGCCGGGATTCTGGCGCTTGATGGCCTGTTTTACCATCGAGGCCCAGATGCTTTCGTCGGCGCCGCGTTCGTCGATGAGGGCGTTGATCGTGGCCATGACGAGTTCGAGAGCCTTGGCGGGATCGGGACGCTTGGCGACGGGCTCGACGGTCTTGGGCGCGGCGGCGGACGCCGTGCCACGAGAGCGCACCCTGGGCGGATTGGTGCGCACGAGGTCGTCGTAGTAGATGAACTCGTCGCAGTTGGCTATGAAGAGGTCGGAGGTGGAGTTTTTCACGCCGACGCCAATGACGGTCTTGCCGTTTTCACGGAGCTTGCTGACGAGCGGGGAAAAATCGGAGTCGCCGCTGATGATGGCGAAAGCGTCCACGTGGTCGTTGGTGTAGCAGAGATCGAGGGCATCGACGACCATGCGGATGTCGGCGGAGTTTTTGCCGGACTGTCGGACGTGGGGAATCTCAATGAGTTCGAAGGCGGCTTCATGCAGGGGTCGCTTGAAGTCCTTGTAACGTTCAAAATCGCAGTAGGCTTTTTTGACGACGATGTTGCCCTTGATGAGGAGGCGTTCGAAGACCTTGCCGATGTCGAATTGGGGGAAGCGGGCGTCCTGCGCCCCACGGGCAATGTTTTCCAGATCAAGAAAAACTGCCAGAGTGTGAGGCGAGTCGGGTGTGTTCATGGGTGGCGCGCGTGACGGGCGAGCACGGTCATGATGGCTTTTTGCGTGTGCAGACGGTTTTCCGCCTGATCGAAAATGATGGAGCGGGGGTTGTCCAACACCTCCTGCGTCACTTCCTTGCCGACGTAGGCGGGCAGGCAGTGCATGAAAAGGGCGTCAGACTTGGCGGCGGCAAAGAGCTTGGCGGTCACGCTGTAAGGGCTCATCTGCGCGATGCGTTCTTTGGCTTCGTCCTCCTTGCCCATGCTCACCCACACGTCGGTGTAGACGACATCGGCGTTTTTTACGGCTTCGCAGGGGTCGTGCGTGAATTGGTAGCGTCCGGCGAGGCCGAGGCGCTTGCTCTCGGCGGCAAGCAGGGTGTTGAACTCGGCGGAGGGCTCGAAGCCCTTGGGTCCGGCGAGCGAGATGTCCATGCCGAAGAGGTTGGCGCCGAGTATCCACGAGTTGGCCATGTTGCACGCGGTGTCGCCAAGGAAGGCGATCTTGCGGCCCTTGAGCGAGGCGAAGAGGTCACCGTTGGCGGACGCCCAACGCTCGGCCATGGTGAAGGCGTCGGTGTAAATCTGGCAGGGATGCAGGAAGTCGGTCAGGGCGTTGATGACGGGAATCGTGCCGCTGGCGGCGAGACGCTCGACTTCGCTGTGCGCGTAGGTGCGCACGATCAGGCCGTGCACGAAGCGCGAGAGGACGCGGGCGGTGTCTTCCACGGATTCGCCGCGCCCGAGCTGGATGTCACCTTTGTTGAGAAAAAGCGGGTTGCCGCCGAGTTCGTGCACGCCGACTTCAAAGGAAACGCGGGTGCGCGTGGAGGATTTGGAGAAAATCAGGGCCCAGGTTTGATACTGGAGGACAGCCGGGGTGGCGGACGTGCCACGCTTCTGTTTGAGGTCGCGGGCCAAGGCAAACACTTCGGCCGCTTCTTGCGGCGTGAAGTCCGTCTCTTTGAGGAAGTGCTTCATAAAAGGAAGCGACCATGCGTAAGGGGCCGCGCGGGGCGCTACGAGAGCAAAATTCGCCTTTGGCAACCGGCCTTTGGGATTCACTCGCCGGGCAAACGGGGTTATTGTCCCGCGCATGAGCAAGACGGAGAAAACGAAAAAGATCATCATCACCGGCGTGACGCGCGGACTGGGCAAGGCATTGGCGGAAGAGTTCATCCGGCTCGGGCACATTGTTGTCGGCTGCGGGCGTTCGGCGGAGGGCGTGCTCGACCTGCGTTTCGCGCATGGCGCGCCGCATCGCTTCGACGTGCTTGACGTGTCGGAGCCCAACAAGGTGGACGTGTGGGCCGAAACGCTCCTCGCCACGCTCGGCGCGCCCGATCTGTTGCTCAACAATGCCGGCGTGTTCAACGCCATGGTTCCGCTCTGGGATGTGCAGGCCGCCGACTTCGCACGCGTGATGGACGTCAACATCAAGGGTCCCGCCAACCTGATCCGCGCCTTCGTCCCGGCGATGATCGAGCGCGGTTCCGGGGTGATTGTGAATTTCAGTTCGGGCTGGGGGCGCTCCGTTGATGCCCATGCCGCGCCCTACTGCGCGTCCAAGTGGGCCATCGAAGGCATGACCAAGGCGCTTGCCGAGGAGTTGCCGCCCGGTCTCGCCGCCGTGCCGCTCAACCCCGGCATTATCGACACCGGCCTGCTGCGGCATTGTTTCGGCGAAGAGGCAGCCTCCGCCTATCCCAAGCCCGAGGCGTGGGCGAAGAAGGCCGCGCCCTTCCTCCTCAAGCTCGGTCCCAAGGACAACGGACGCAGCCTCACGGTCGGGGAATAACGTAGCGCGGAGGGCGGGTTTTTATTGCCAATCCCCGCCAGACGCGGCGCAGCCGCGCCCATCCGATTCTGGAAGTGCGAGGCATGCGTTAACGCGCAGTCCTCATCCAACGGGGATTGCCCCCTCCCCCCCCCTCCCCCCCTGCGCCCGCCAGTTTCAGCTTTCAGCTTTTCTGCGTTTCGGCTTTTCTCGTCCCTCCATGTCCGCTCCCGCATCCGCGCCCGCATCCGGGCTCGTCAACAAAATCCCGTTCCTCGATCTCTCGTTGCAGCACCGTGCGCTGCGCGAGCAAGCCCTGGCCGCCCTCGCCGCCACCTACGACGCCACGCGTTTCTGCCTCGGCAAAGATGTGGAGGACTTTGAAAAAAACTTCGCCGCCACGCTCGGTTATCCGAGCGCCCTCGGCGTCAACAGCGGCACCTCGCCGCTCCACCTTGCCGCCGCCCTCGCGGGCTGGGGTCCGGGCGACGAAGTCATCGTGCCGCCGTTTACCTTCATCGCCTCGGCCTGGGGCCCCACCTACGTCGGCGCCACGCCGCGCTTCGTCGATATCGACCCGTTTACGTTTAACCTCGACCCGGCCGCGGTTGCCGCCGCCATCACGCCGCGCACCAAGGGCATCGTCATCGTGCATCTTTTCGGCCAGCCCGCGCCGATGGATGAACTCATGGCCATCGCCCGCCAGCACAACCTCTTCGTCGTCGAAGACTGCGCGCAGGCCGTGGGCGCGCGCTACAAGGGCACACCCGTCGGACTCATCGGCGACGCGGGCACGTTTAGTTTTTACCCGACCAAAAATCTCGGCGGCTGCGGTGAAGGCGGCGCGTTCGTCTCGCGGCACGAGGACATTTTTGAAAAAGCCCGGCTGCTGCGCGTTCACGGCATGGGGCGGCGCTATTATCACGATCATGTGGGTTTCAACTTCCGCATGGACGGCTTCCAGGGCGCGCTCCTCAACGTCAAGCTGCCACACCTCGCGGCATGGACGGCGCGGCGTCAGGAAATCGCGCGACGTTACCTCGCCGGCATCACGCTCGCCGGGGCGATCCTGCCGACCACGGTCGATTACGGCGCGTGCGTTTACCACCAGTTCACGATCCGCCATCCGCGACGCGATGCGTTGCGCGAGTATCTGACAAAGCACGATATCGGCACCGATTTGATTTATCCTGTGCCGCTGCACCGTCAGGCATGTTTTGCGTCGCTCGGTTACGCCGAGGGTTCGCTGCCCGTGGCCGAAAAAGCCTGCGCGACTTGCGTGAGCCTGCCGATCTTTCCCGAACTGACCGACGCCCAAGTCGCCCGTGTGATCGAGGTCGTCAATGGTTTTGGCGGGTAATGGGGAAATCAGATTAAAGATTAACGCTGGTTAATTTGTTTTCCATTCGAGGTCGGCGCCGAGGCTGCGGAGATTTTCCACAAAACGCGGGTGGGCGCGCTTGATGATCTCGGCGTTGCGAACCACGGAGCGTCCGGGGATCGACGCCGCCACCATGGTCAGCGCCACCGCCGCACGGATGATGTAAGGAGAATCCACTACGGCGGGACGCAGGGGCTTGTTGCCAAACACCACGATGCGGTGCGGATCGCTGACGAGCGCGTGCGCGCCGAATTTCGCCAGTTCGGGAATCCACGAAAATCCGTTCTCATACACCTTGTTCCAGAAATGAATGACGCCCTCGGCCCGCGTGCTCAGGGCGATCATCAGGGGCAGCAGGTCCACGGAAAAATACGGCCAGGGCGCGGCTTCGATCTTGGGCAGCAGGTTGGTGGTGTAGGGAGTTTCTATGATGAGGCGCTGGTTGCGGCGAACAATGGCAACAGATGCAGCGGCGGGGGGGGAGGGGGGGCAGTTTGTAGTTTCATGTTCGATACAAACGCCGAGTTTTTGGAAGGCGCGGGTGATGAGGTCGAAGTGCTGCGGAAGGGCGTGGGTGACGCGCACTTCGCCGCCGGTGATCGCACCGAGGGCGAGGAAGGTGACAATCTCGTGGTAATCAGAGCTGATGGTGAGCGTGGCGCCGTGGAGTTTTTGCACGCCGGTGATGCGGAGCCGCGATGTACCCAATCCTTCAATACGCGCACCCATGGCGACAAGCGCGGCGCAGAGGTCCTGCACGTGGGGTTCGCTGGCGGCGTTGATGAGCGTGGATTCGCCGTCGGCGAGGGCGGCGGCCATGGCAAAATTTTCCGTGACTGTGACCGACATGTAATCGCACCAGTGGCGCGCGCCTTGAAAGCCGTGCGGGAGGGCAATGACGAGCGCGTCGGAACCGGAATCGCCGCGGGGGGGGGGGGGGGGGGGGCTGTTCACCACGGCACCGAGAGCGGAAAGGATTTCGAGGTGCGGGTCGATCTCGCGCACGCCGAGCGAGCAGCCCTTGGTGTTGCTCTGGATGGTGATCTTGCGCAGGCGGTGGAGGAGCGCGGGGTAGAGGAGGACGGTGGAGCGCATGTCCTGCGGGAGTTCGTCGTTGGCGAGGGTGGAGCGGAAGCCGGAGTGGTCGATGCGCATCTCGCCGCGGGCGCGGTCCCAGTCGATGCGCGAGCCTTGCGATTCGAAAAAGGCGGCGAGCTTGTTGAGGTCGGTGATGTCGGGCACGTTTTTGATCGTCACCGGCTCGTCAGTGAGGAGCGTGGCGCAAAAGACGGGGAGGATGGAGTTTTTGTTGCCCGAGGGAGTGACGGTGCCGGAGAGCGGCCTGCCGCCGTTGACGATGAGATCGGCCATGGGTGGTTTGTCGGTTTGTCGTTTGTCGGTTGTCCTTAAAAGTTGGGAGGCTGAGGGACTGAGGGGCTGAAGGTCGAGCCCGCGTGATGCAAAAAAGCCTCCCGGATGCCGGGAGGCTTCGTGTGCATGTGTGTGGCGCGGGCGTCTCGCCCGCAGTAGCAACTATCTTGGAGAGTGATTTTTTATGAGCTTGAGAAGTATGAGGGAGAGGCAAAGCAGTGGCATCGGAGGAAGGGGAGTCCACCGAGAGAGAAGAGCCTTGAACCGTCAATCAGGACGGGAGGGCAGCGGCGTAGGCCGGACGCAGCAGAGAGTTAAGGAAGATGAGGAGTTTTCTGGCGATGGCGACATAGGCTACGGTGGGAGGTTTGCCGCGAGCGCGCAGTTGTTGGTAGTGGAGACGGGAAGGCTCATGCCAGCGAGCGGCGACCATGGCGCACTGGTAGAGGACGCGGCGAGCGGGAGCGCGGCCACCTTGGATGATGCGAAGACCCTTGAGTTTGCCGGAGTCCCAGGGAAGGGGGGCAAGGCCGGCGAGCTTGGCGATCTGTCTGCGGTTCAGGGAGCCGAGTTCGGGCAGGTAGGCGATAAGGGAAAGGGCGCTGAGGATGCCCACACCCGGAGCGAAGCACAGGGTGTGGATACGCTCGAGCCAAGGCGCCGCCTGTTCGCTGTAGAGCCAAGCCTGCAGATCAAGTTCGAGAGCGAGGCGGTGGGAGCGCAGGGCGCGCACAACGCGCTTGAGTTGAAGAGCGCTCCGAGCACTGAGCAGGTTGTTGCGCATGTCGAAGGCGCTGATCTGTTCGACGATGGCATGGCGAGCCATGAGCAGGTCGCCCAGACGCCGCAGGGCGTCCGAGGGCACGGGCGAGGGCGCGGGGTGACCTTCGATGCCCAAACGCAAGAGAACACGAGCATCGATCGGATCGGTTTTTTCGAGTGTGCCGAGCGACTTGGCGAAGGCGCGGACTTGTGCCGGGTTCAGGCAGGTCAGGGCAATGGCGTTGAGGGCGCAGCGTTGTTGCAACAAACGGTGATGACGTCCGGTGGCCTCGCAGAGCAAATGGACGCCGGCTGGCAGGCCGGCCAGCCAGGAGTCCATCGCTTGCGGGCAATTGGGGACGTTGACGACTTTGGCAGCAAGAGTGCTGCAGACCGCGAGCGAGTCTTTGGCGACATCGACACCGACGTAATCAGTTGCGGGCAGAGGATACATGCTCATCCTTGTTTTGTCGGACTCGCCGGAGCAATTGCTTCGGTGGTCCATTCAACGGTTCGAGCGATTAACCAAAAGGTCGCCTGCGGTTCATGCTACCAGCGCTCTGATCCGAACGGATCAAGCAGGGGCGTCGACGAACTCGCAGGCGGCCGAGCCGTGAGGGCCTGCAGGCCCTCACGGCTCATCCGCCCGAGGCCTCCCCCCGTCGAACCAACTTGCGGGGGCAGTCCTCGACTGAACTCCCTCATCTTACCACATCTCCAAACAACAAGGGGCGTCGCTTGCGACGCCCGCGCACGCCATTCGAGGCCACGTCCTGCATACGCGGGCTTCGCAAGCGAAGCCCCTACGCGGGGCGCGGGCGTCTCGCCCGCTTCTGTGTTTGGCGTAGGGGGGATATCAGGAGGAGGGCGAAGTGTCGCCACCGTCGTTGCGGTAGCCGCCACCGCCATCGTTGCGATAACCTCCGCCTCCGCCGTTGCGACCACGTCCGCCACGGCGACGACGGCGGCGGTCTGCATCGCCACGGTTGCCGCCAGCCTGGTCGCCTTCGGGGCGGGAGCCGCGGGGCTGGTAGCCGCCGGAGCGGTTTTCGTAGTTGCCGCGTCCCTGGCCGCCGCGTCCACCGCGTCCGCCGCGACGTCCGCGATTGCCCTCGCGGTCGCCATCGGACTTGCGCCCGGACTGCTGGGAGGCAGGCGTCTCCGCCGGGCCGCCAAAGAGGCTCTTGATCCAGTCAATGAATCCACCGGATTTCTGCTTGTCGTTTTCCTTGCCCGGCCTGCCTTGGCGGGCGGCGGGCTGGGAGGAAGCAACGGGGGCTGAGGCGTCCGACGCAGGAACGCCGGGAGTCTTGTCGGCGCGATCCGGGCGATCAGTGCGGTCACCACGGTCGTTGCGATAACCACGACGGCTGCCGTCGCGGCTGTCGCGACCTTCGCGGCGTTCGGGACGGAAAACGGGTCGATCCCCCTGACGGCGGTTGTCGCCATCACGCGTGGTGGCGTGGCTGCCGGTTTCCCAATTGACGGCGGGCTGGCGCTCGGCAGGCGGGAGGATGCGGAGTTCCGCCGGGGTCTGCGGCTCAGCGGCAGTCACTGCGACGGGAGTCGCGGGTGTCGCTGGAGTGACGGTGGCGGCTGGCTCGGAGGGCGCAGCAGCGACCGGAGCGGCAGATGCGACCGGGGCATCGGAGGCGGGTTGGCTGACGGGTTCCGGTTCGGCGACGGGTTCCGGCGCGAACGGGTTTTTGTAGCTTGTCTCAGCCACCACGAGTTGGACGGCGGTGGGACGATAGTCGGCGGAGGCCGACGCGGCGGGGCTGGGGGCGGGCTTGCTGTTGCGCTTGCCACGGGCAAGGCCAGCGCCACGGCTGGTGCCAAACGTTGCGGGCACTTCGGCGGGCGGCGCGGCGGGAACGGGCGCGCTGGGGGTCGCGGCGGGGGCCTCGGAGGGCGTGGCGCCGGACTGATTTTCTTCGGACATGTTACTCTATGTGTTGGTGTTTGTTACGCGCTCACCGCAAGAGCGCGGGAGCTGCGTGATTTGATGCCGGGCGGCGCACCGGGGTGGCGCGATGGCCGGGCAACAAGTGGAAGACATTCGCTGACACTGCCCGGCGGGGCAACTTCCAATTTTCGCCCCGTGCTGCGATGCCGGAGGGAACCTGCCTTCACAAATGCGCAAACCGCCTCAGCCTTCACGCTTTCGGGGGCGGACGACGGACGGGATGCTGTCGGTCCTGCCATCCCGCCATGTTCCGCATCGCCACCAGTCCCACCCTCGATCCGAGCCACGCCGTCGGCACCACCCGCCGCGATGATTCGGATTATTCTCCCGAAGAGGCCCGGGCCTGTGCGCCCCGTGTTCCCCTTGCGCCCAAGGCGCAACTCTCACGTCATACGCTTCATTTTCCCCAAAATTTCGTCTGGGGCACCGCCACTGCCGCCGTGCAAATCGAGGGTGGCGCAACCGCGGGCGGCAAGGGTGAGTCCGTGTGGGACCGCTTTGCCGCCACACCCGGCAAGACTCACAACGGCGACACCCCCGCCGTCGCCTGCGACCATTACCACCGTTATCGCGAGGATTTTTCGCTCATGCGCGAACTCGGCATTCGCCACTACCGTTTCTCGCTCGCCTGGCCGCGCATCATCCCTGATGGCGACGGAGCGGTCAACCAGGCTGGCATCGACTTCTACAACCGCCTCTTCGACGCCATGACGGAGAACGGCATCACTCCTTGGGTGACGATGTTTCATTGGGACCTGCCCCAGTCGCTCGAAGACCGCTTCGGCGGCTGGCGTTCCCGCCGCACCATCGACGCCTTCGCCCGTTACGCCGACACCGTCGTCAAGGTATTTGGCGACCGGGTACGGCACTGGTTTACTCTCAACGAAATCATCGCCTTCACGCGCAACGGCTACGGCATCGGGCGCAACGCCCCCGGTCTCCGCGAACCCGACGCCGTCGTCAACCAGACCTGGCACCACGCCCTTGTCTGCCACGGACACGGCGTGCGCGCCGTCCGCGAACACGGCGCGCCCGGCAGCACCGTCGGCCTCGTCAACAATCCCCGTATCCCAATTCCCCTTACACCCGGCAACCCCGCCGACCTCGCCGCCGCGAGACAGTCCTTCATCAACGAAAACGTCCGCATCTACGAACCCCTTTGTCGCGGCGCTTACACCGACGCCTACCTGCGTGTCGTTGGCGAGGCCAACCAGCCCCACGTCGCCCCCGGCGACTTCGACCTCATCACGCTCCCGACCGATTTTCACGGACTCAACATCTACGCCGGCTTCTACGTTCGCGCCGGCGTTTCCTCCTCCCCCCCTCCCCCCCCCCCTGCGCCCACCGCTCGCAACACCCGTGACAACCGTTCCGAAATCCGCCCCGAGATTCTTCCATTCCCGTCTTCGTTCCCGATGACGGACAGCGATTGGTATCAGATCACGCCGCAAGCCATCTACTGGTGCCCGCGCCTGCTCACGGAAATCTACGGCGCGCAACCCCTCTACATTGCGGAGAACGGCTGCGGTTACAGCGACGAACCCGTCACCCCCAACCCCGCCACCGGAGCCGGAGAAGTCATCGACCTCCACCGTCAGGAACTCCTGCGCAACTACCTGCGCGAGACGCACCGCGCCATTACCGACGGCGTCCCGATCCGTGGATATTTTCTCTGGTCGTTCATGGACAATTTCGAATGGGGAGCCGGCTACAGCGTGCGATTCGGCATTGTGCACACCGACTACGCCACCCAGCGCCGCACCCCCAAACTCAGCGCACGCTGGTATGCCGACCTCATCCGCACCAACCACCTCGAATAACCTCATTACTCATTTTTGCCTCAGGTGTATGCGCAAAACGCCTCAGCATTTTCTCAAAAACCGTCACTCTCCTGCCTTTTCACTGGCCGCTGTCCCGAGTGTAGTTTTGAGCACCACTTCGATTACCACGCAAAATTCCCCATTTCATTTTCCATGAGCCAACGTCCCCATCGCCGCCCCGACGCCTTTACCTTGATCGAACTGCTCACGGTCATCGCCATCATTGGCATCCTCGCTGCGATCATCATCCCGACGCTCGGCAAAGTTCGCGAATCCGCCTTCCGCGCACAAACCATCAGCAAGCTCCGGCAAATCATCATCGCCACGATGAGCTACGGGAACGAAAACAAGGGACGACCGCCTTATCCCTTGGGCGATAGCAACAACCCCACCTTTGGCAACACACCTCACGCCTACTCTGTGACAGCCTACAACGGCACCCTCAAACCCTACCTCGGAGATCGCTATACCGCCCTTTACTCATCCAAGGCGCTCGCCCAAATCCCGAACTACAACCCCGACGAAGAACGCCAAAAAGAGGCAAACAGCCAGACTCCCAGCCTCACCACTCACTTCACCTATTTTCAACGAGAAGGAGGCACCTCAAGAAATGGACGTCCGAAAGATGCCTACGTTGATCTTTTCAAAAACTTGAACAATCCATCCATGGATTACGCCATTTGGGGCACGCTCGCCTTCACCTCTGCCGCTAAAACCCTCGCTTACGCCGAGGCGGACAACAACAGGCAAATCCCCCTGTCGGGTATGTTCGCTGGCTATGCGGACTGCTCGGTCAAATGGTTCAAACGAAAGCAACTGTCCACCTACGACACCAGCGCTGAGGGCATGGGTTATCTGTGGCCTAAACCGAAAAACGAATAAGGCCGTCCCTCATCTTTTGGGAAAGCCAAGAACCCCAACACGCGCACGCCGCGCACGCACGCCCCCAAGGCTGCCAGTCCCCCACTTTGTCAGTAAACTTCAACTACACCATCAAGTATCTTACCATATCATGACCAAACGCATTGCCATCCTCGCCTCGGCCAGCCTCCTGCTCTCCGGCGCACTTTCCCTGAGCGCTGCCGAACTTGTCCGCTACGATTTTTCCGGCGGACTTGCCCCGACCACCTCCGCCTCATCCATCACCGCCTCGCCAATCGGTTTCGGCGCGTTCAACGAAAACAGAAACCCGAGTGACCGCGGACATTCCAAAGCATCGCAAGGCAACCTCTTCGCCCGTGTGAAATCCACTGGTGAAGGTCTTCCTCTGCTACTGGTCCCCACGGCGGAAGACGCGCTTGCTGCGGAAACCTTCTTCACAATCACACTCAAGGCCAACGGCACTGACGCCGTTCCGCTCGGCCAATTTTCCGCCAAAGTAGGTGCCCAAAAAATCGGCACACCCACGCTGGCTGACTACACGATTCACTGTTTCCTCCGCTCCAGTGCCGACAATTTTCAAGCCGACCTCGGAAAATTCTCTTATCTCAAGCAAAGCACTTCTGGCGGCACCACCTATGCCGAAAACCCGTGGACGGTTGACCTGACCAAACTCTCGGTCCCAGCGGGTTCTCCGATCACCTTTCGCCTCTACGTGTATGTCGAAACGGACACCCCCAACTTCGGCCAATCAATCCGCCTCGACGACATCTCGATCACCAGCAAATAGCGAGACCAACACTTCCTAAGTGGCGCGGGCGTCTCGCCCGCAATCTTTGTGTGTGAACGCCATTTGCCATCATGCCATACCCCCACGCGCAGACCGGGCTCCGTATCACCTGCGCATCCATCTCTCGTTACCCCTCCCCCCCCCTATTCCTTCCATTCCTGTTTTATTCCCTTCCTCGCACATGCACATGCAAGTCATCAAAACCCTGCTCTTATTCCCAGCTCTGGCCTCTCTACTGATCGCCTCTACCCCCGCGCCCATTGCATCTCCCTCCCCCCCCCCCCCCCAGCCCAAGATATCTCGGTCACAAAAAACAGACGACTGGCCCCAACTCAACCCGGCCCCCGAAGAATGGATTGTCACAGACAAATTTCAAAAATTTGCCACATGGTGGCCCGGACGCCCCGAAGACGAAGCCGCCCGCCAAGCCCTGCGTCAGGCCATGCATCGCGAGACAATCGGCCTGAGCAACGAATTCACCTCCGCCCTGCGCCTCGTGCCACAACTCGCCAATTCCATCCGTTGGGAAGCCCCCCTCCAAGGAGCGCAACAATCGCACCTGTACCGCTCGAACCCCGGCAAATGGACATCATGGGATCGCCCCTCCAACGCCCGCCTCATGGAATGCCTTACCCTGCTGGCCAATTTTTACACGATCGAGCAAGCTTGGAACCCCTACTACCACGACCCCGCGCTAGGCCGCAGATTGGACGCCGCACTCGAATACTGGCTCACCCTGCAAAGCTCCGAAGGCGCTTTCCCCGAATACGGAGGCTTCGGTTCCAACGAACTGCCCTCCACCTCCTTCAACCTCATGTCGATGGCCGAGATTTACGGCACATTAAAAGACGACGCGCTGTTTGCCGGACTGGCCCCGCGCTGGATCGACGCCATGCGACGCGCCGTCCTGTGGGGCGCGACTCCCGACTCGTCCCAACGCAAACAAGGCTCCAGCCATGCCAACCAATACCTCGGCATCATCGCTGGCGCATGGCATCTGCACGCGTTCACCGGTGAAGCCCGCTGGAAGTCTCTCTACGACGAACTCGCCGATTGGTGGATCGACCAAGCCCAGTCAAAAGCAGGCTGGTATCGCGAACACGGCGGACGCGAGGACTTCGCCTACTCGGGCGTCACCGACCTTTACCTTGACCGCCTCGCCCTTGAATCCAGCGACCCGCGCTGGCTCGAATCCCTCCGCCGCTCCTACCTCGCCTCGCAACTGATTGTTGTTTTCGAAATGGACCTGAAAACCACGGTCATGGATATCACCGGACACGCCCGCACCACACCATCCGGCTCGCTCAATTTGAAAAGCAGCAGCAGGAATCCGCAACTGCTGGAACGCCCTTATCAACGCTATGTCGGCTGGTTCAACCACGTCGCCTCACGCCTTCCCGAAGCGCGTGCATTCGCGCTCGCGTTCCCCTCGCCGGAAGAAGCGTCGGCCTTGGAACAAGCATGGTTCGATGCCTGGCCGTCCAGCCTCTCGTGGTCCCACTCATTCCCGCAAATCCGAGGCGCCAACGGAGGCGCGTTCGGCTGGGATGGCAACGGCACTTGCTGGCCCCTCCCCGCCGGAGCGCAAATTGAAGCCGCCGCCCAAACCCGCCCGTGGAAAGAAACCCGTTTCACCGATGTTTCCAACGACGCCAAGGATCGTCAGGAACTCACCTGCGTGCGCCGTCCGGGCTATTATGCGACCTTCCGGACAGGCTCTGCACAAGGAAAACAAACGCTGGGCCTGGGAATGCTTTGGGTGCCTGGTTTCGGCACTGTGTTTGCCTCGGCCAACGCGTCTCCACGACCCGCATACGGCTGGAAGCCAAACGGCACTGAACTTGCCAAAACAGTTCGCAGCCTGCGCTTGGATTGGAACAGCGAAGGGGGGGGGGGGAGGCGGAGCCCGACACAGCCTCGCATCTCACGCTGAAAGGTCGCTACGACTTGCCGCCGCTGCGATTCGGACTTGGTGAGGAAGTGCTCTCTCTGCATTTCAATGCCTCCCCGCTTTACCTGCCGCTGGTCAACCGCGACGGAGAAACTTGGACACTGGCAGACGCTTCCTCTTGGAACGGCAAAACGACAAACACCACCTCACTCCGTTTGCGACGTAGTGGATCACTGGTTACACACGATGTGCTGATCGACTTCGGCCAACCAGTCGCACTCGTCGCCAGTTCCCCGTCCTCGATGGGCGCTGATTTGAAAGTGAGAAGCGTGACCGTGACGCCTGCCAAAAAAGGCGAGCTGACCATCACCCTGCGTCGCGTCGCGCGTTAACAATCGAAGCCTTTCCCTTCCCCGTGACAGTCCCGCCTCAGTTTTCTCCGAGAAACAGTCACTGTTTGCGCTTCGTCGCCAAATGGTGACGCGCAAAATGGCACTCCATTCACCAACCACAATTCCCATCCCGCTCTGAACAAACCCGAAAACAAAAGTCCTATGAAAACCATCACCTCATTCCTCGCCGCGTGCGCCTTCTTCGCCTGCGCCTCACTCTCTGCCCAGATCACTCTGGTCAAATATGATTTCCACATCGCGTCCGACCTTTCGCCCTCCGCGTGGTCCAGCGACCTGCTGAGTGCCAAGCCGGGAAATCTTACCTCCCCCGTCGGTTCCGGTGCCCAATCCGGGGCGGTCAACTACTATTTCAGAAGAAGCAATGTCGGGGACACACAGGCGACCGCCGGAGTTGCCACCTTCACACTCAGCCCCTCGCAGGCGATTGATCTTGGAGAACTCACCTTCTCCATGGGGCACCAAAACATCTCCGCTACCGTTTTTGACGGCTACACAATCAACTACGCGGTGGGCGTAAAAATCGGCTCGGACGCAGAAACCCTCCTGCCGACGGTTGTGACGCACACGGCTCTTCCCAGCAACGCTGTGGGCTATGCCGGCGTCGTGCTGAACGATTCAGCCGCCTTCGACCTCAGTTCCTTCTCCGGTATTTCCTCAAGCATTACCTTAAAAATTTACGTGTATGTGACGGATGTCATTCCCGTCAGCGGTGCCGCCACTGCCGCGAACCATACATTACGCATCGACGACATTATGGTAACAGGCACCGCCGCAGTCCCTGAACCCGCCACAAGCGCCCTTCTTTTGGGCGCTGCCGTAATCCTTGCCATGCTCGTCCGCAATCGTCTCCGCCGCTGACACGAGAATGCGAACCGCGCATTGCCTGATTGTAATCGGCATTCTGGCCGCGCTCCCCCTGCTCCGCGCCGACCGACCGCAAATCCACGCTACGCCGAAGGACAAGCCCGCCATCCTTGCCAAAATCAAGGACGAGCCTTGGGCCGCCGAAGCGTGGACACGCCTGCTCGCCGACATTGATCCCATCGTCGAACGTGTGCAAAAGCAGCCCGACTGGCTCCTCTCGCGCATGTCCATGTATTGGAAACCCGGCGAACGCTACACCCAGTGTTACATCAAGGACCAGAACTGGGACCGCGGCGAAGGCAACGCCCCTGTCCCCACCGTGCGACTCCCCGGAATGCGCATCTGGAACGACTACAAAAACGTCCCCCTCGAACAACGCATCCCCTACAACGAAACCGGCGACATGCTCGCCTTCAGTCGCAAGACCCCGTCCGCGCCGACCACACTCGTGCCCTACAAACAATCCGGGCACCTCATCCGCGACAACAACCGCGAAATCCTCGACCTCGCGGCCAAATCCGCCTTCGCCCACTGGCTCACCGGCGAGCCAAAATACGCCGACCTCGCCACCGACGTTTATTGGACATGGTTGCTTGGCACCTACCACATGCAACCCCCGCTCGACCCTAAACAATCCACCGGTGGCCCCGGCGCTTACGCCCCCGGCGGCATGATGGGTTACTACGACTACGAACAAATCCACGACGACCTGCTCATGCACGGCGCCGTCATCTACGACTTCCTCCGCGATCACCTCGCCGCCCATCCCCCCCCCCCCCTCCCTCCCGGTAAGGATCTGGACGCCATCAGTGCCGAAGTTTTCAAGCGCTTCATCGAAATCGGTTTCGTCCGCGGCCAAAAAACCGGCAACTGGAACATCAACGGCTGGGCCATCATGATGCCCGGCATCCTCGCTCTCGGCCCCGACTCCGCTTACGCCGACGGCAAAGGACGCGCGTATTACCTAAAACACTACACCACCATTTCCACATCCTGGCACGACGCCCTCCCCGACATCCTCAAAACCTACGATCCCATCACCGGTCTCTGGCCCGAATCCCCCGGCTACGCCCTCGGCACCATCAACACCCTCCTTGACCTCTCGCATCCCCTTTCCCTCACGGGCGCCGACACCATCGGCGGCAACCCCATGATGCAAAAAGCCGCCCTCGCCATTTTCCCTTGGCTTGATGCCCGCGGCAACCTCGTCGTCTTCGGCGACACCCGTGGCGGCCCCGGCAGCTTCCTCGCTTTCGAACGCCTGCTCACCCATTATCGCAAAACCGGCGACACCGCCAACACCGCCCGCATCTCTGCCGCCATCCGCCAAGGCATCGACTCCGGCCAATACGACCGTGCCGCCGCCTCCGGCTGGAAAGGTCTTTGTGCCAACGTCCCCCTTTCTCCGCCGACGACTGAATCCGTTCCCTACGCCCGCGCTGCATGGTCCGCCACGCACCGCCATCTCATCCTCAAAAACGGCAACGACCCCGACACCGCGCTCATGCTCACCCTCTATGGTGGCGGCAAAGCCAACCACCACCTGCGTCCCAACGGACTCGCGCTCCAACTCTATGGCCGCGGCTATGCTCTCGCCCCCGACGCCTCCGCTTTCGAATCCTACTGGAACGACGACGTCCACTACCATCAAGGAGCCACTGGCTCCAACACGATCCTTCCCGGTTACACTCAAGGCCCGGTCACCATTAACGCCTTGGACCCCGCGCCTGCCCCTGACGCATTCACAGCCGACTACGGTGTTTCCCCCTCCATTTCCTTCGCCGACATCTCCGCCACCGAAAAACGCCGTGTCGCTGCCATCATCCGCACCTCGCCGACCACCGGCTACTACGTTGACATTTTCCGTTCCCGCCAGCCGGACAACGATTACCTGTATCACAATCTTGGTGACAAACTCGCTATCTTCGACGCTACCGGACATCCCTTGACCACCACCGCGCTCGACGCCATCCCCGCCGCTCCCGACAAAGCCTATTCCTATTTCAAAAACGTCCGTCGTTCCGCGCTTGTTGGAGGTGATTGGTCCGCTCGCTGGACGCTCGCCAACGCCAAACCCGCGCTTGAAATGACGTTCTGGATGCAGAGCGAAGGCGAGGACGATTCCGTCCGTGAACTTTATCAAGTTGATGCCCCCCCCACCACGCTCCTCCCCGCGCTCACACCCGGCGGAGCCAGCCTTGCACCAAACCCCACGCCCACGATCATCGTGCGTCAAAACGGGCGTGACGGCTGGGCAACACCCTTTGTTGCCGTCGCCGAACCGCATGACGCGGGCCAACGTTCCATCACTGCCATTCGCGGTCTGCCCGCGACGGAAACCCTTGCCGGTGTCATCGTCGAAAGCGTCGGACTGAACGCCCGTCGCGACCTCATTATCGTGACCACCGACGATGCCGAGCACATCCCCGCGCCCGATCTTTCCGTGCGAATGCGAGGAGCCTTTGCGGTCGTCACCACCGATGCGTCCGGCCTGCGCGAACTCTATTTGGGAGTCGGACGTTTGCTGGTTCACGGCGGATGGAAAATCGAGGCGGACACTCCAGTCAGCATCAGTTTGCGCGCGACTGACGCCGGTTTTGTCTGCTCCGCCACCGGACCAGTTTCTATCACCCGCCCTGATGGTCGCACCATGAGCATTCCCGCCGGCCAAGATCAAAAATAGAATAATAGAACCAAGAAACTCACGCGGAGTCGCGGAGAACGCGGAGAAAACAACAAAAATCCGCACCTCCAAGTTTCCGCGTGAAATGTTTCTGATCGGAAAATGAAATCGATGTCACCGACGTTGCCTACCACTCGTTTTGCTATTCGAGTAAGCACGTCCGATGAAAACGCCATCCCTCGCAACACTCCCCTCCCCCCCCCTCCCCCCCGCTCCCAATCTCGTTGCTCACTATCAAGACTGGGCGGCCCTCCGCCTCAACCTCCTCTGGATCTACGAAGGCCCCGTCCCGGACAACGGACAGGGCAAGCTTGCCGAGACCAAAACCGAGGCCGACCGCATCGCGATAATGACCTCCCCCATAATCGCGCTCGATTACTGCGCCGCCTGGCTCGTCACCCGCGGCGAGGCGCGCGTCATCTGTAATGGAAAAGCCGTTACGGCTCCCGCCGGCCACTGGCTTATCCCGTGGCCCGGCCTGCGTGAACAACGCTTCACTCCGGGCACCGAACTCCTGTCCGCCCGCTTCCAAGCCCACTGGCCCGACGGACGCGCCCTCTTCGACGAAGGCCTCAGCCTCGCCATGCCCTCGCGCGACGTTCCACAACTCGAAACCGCCGCCCGCCGCCTCCTCGCGTGCGTGCGCCCGCACCGCCCCGATGCCAACGCCCGCATGCTCGGTGCCGTGGATGTCCCCCTGCCAGACTTCATCGACATCAAAATTGCCACCCTTCAATTCATCCGCTGCTACACCGACGCCCTCGTCAGCCGCGGGCTCAAACCCACCCGCCTCGGCACCTGCGACGAACGCGTCCTCCAGGCTCTCTCGCAACTCGACCGCCTCCCCCTCCACTACAAATTCCGCGAAGCCGACTTCGCCCGCGAGATCGGCCTCGGTCCCAGCCAGTTTGCCCGGCTCTTCTCCGCTCAGATGGGCATGACGCCCAAGCAATACATTGAACGCCGCCGCCGTGATTCCTGCCGCCGCATGTTACTGCACAGTTCACTGCCCGTAAAACAACTCGCCGCCGAGTTCGGCTTCTCGCACCACACCGATTTTTCGGCGTGGTTCAAAAAATTCAACGGCCTCTCCCCGACCGAATTTCGCAACGCGTATCCACAAGGCCACCACGTATGAGCCTGCAAAAACAATCCAATCTCTCCAGTCTTGCTCCATTGCCTGTTTCAGGTTTTTAGCACTTCAGTTTTTACATGCGGCTCCTCCATTTTTTTCTCAGTCTATTAACCATTTCCCTCCTGCTGACACTGGCTCAATCCAATCCGCGTTACGCTCCCGCTCCGTCCGCGACCGCAACATCGAAGCCCCCCTCCCCCCCCCCCTCGTCCACGCGCCCCGTGGACGTATGGCTTATCCCCCTCGAAGGCTTTCCAACTTCCACGGCGGATGAACTGCGACAGACGTTTGCCCGCGAACTCAACCTGAACATCCGCATGACCCTGCCCGCCCGGTGCACGCCCGACATGTATTTCAGTTCCGACAAACTTCTGGCCGACCGCGTGCGCGATCAACTCCAGGCCCCAATGCGCACCCTCCCCGGTATCACACCACGCACGACTTATGTCGTGCTCGCCCCCGCCGACCTCAATCAAATCGGTTCTGAAAAAGGCTATGTTTACACTGCGCATTTCCCCGAGCAACGCCTTGCCATCATCTCGCTCTCCCGCCTGCGCGACGCATTTTACGGCACGCGCGATACCCCTGACGTCACCCGCGCCCGCCTCTACAAAATGACCAAGATGGCCATCGGCGCTCACTATTACCACCTCGGCCCTACGAACAACCTCGACAGCGTCATGTATTCCCCGGTCGAGACCCGCTACGACCTCGACCGCCTCGGCACCGGCTTTTAGCCCGGGCCGGCAGCCCTCGTCCGAGCACGTCTATTCCATTACCCGAGGAATCATTGGCGTATCCTCTTTTGGATACAACCGAGCCTGACGATACTTCAGCAGCTTCGCCCGCACGCGTGGCGTGCCGTCGGCGTAGTCGTCTTCAAAACGAAACTTACTTGGGCAAAATAAGGTTGGACGCTGTCCAACGAATCCATTCGCGGATCACCTCGCGTCCCGTATCCGTCAATCCATGACCGGCGTCGGGAATGGATTTATAAGTCGCCTTCGGACGGGCGGAGCGGAGCTTGCGGTTAAACCCCGTTTGCCACTCCAGCGCAGTGGACTTCTCTCCCCATACCACGAGCAATAGTCTGTCCGTTGCCCCACGATACGTCTCCAACGGCGAAGAGCCGCCCTCATGCAACACGAAGGCGTCGAATCCGTTCACAAAATCCGGCCACACGCGATCCAGTCCGCAACCGATCATGTGCGCGCCGTTGCTCGAACCCGCCACGATGCGCGGTCCGCGCACGGTGCCGGGCAACACTTCGCGAACCCGCGCCAGCATTTGGCGCGCGTAGTTCCAATGGCCGTCAATCTCCACACCCTTTGCCAGCGAGCGTGGCGACACGCCACCCGGATACGGCAACGCGACCACCACCCATTTGTCGAAGTCCACCAGACCACGCGCCCCCCCCACTCGATGCGAACCCTTGCCGCCACCAAACCAGACGAGCAACGGCAGCGGCTTTGCGGGATTGGCGGGATCATAGCTGGCGGGCACATGCACTTCGCACGCCGCCGGGAGATTATCGTGCATCGGCGGCAATCCGGGAAACTCCAACGTCAATGTCTTACCGGGCACAGGTGCCGGGAGCGGAACAGGGCGCGGATGCGATGGAGCTGCAGCCTCAAGCGCGATTGCAGATGTGTTGGTCACGGAGGGGGGGGGGAGGATGAAGCCACGGACGGGCGTCGCAAGCGACGCCCCTACAGCGGGCGAGACGCCCGCGCCACTTTCATTACCACTTCCGATCCGGTTCAACTGCCGCGCCAGAAAGGCCCTCGTAGCATCCTCCATTTCACGCGTTGGACGGTGTCCTGAATCTGGATACGAACGCCATTCGACCTCCACGCCCGCGCCGCGCAGGCGCGTTGCGAAAACAACAGCACTGTCATAACGGGAGGGAAAACCTCCGCTCGTAAAATTGTCGGCCTCCGACGCTCCCACAAAAAACCTCACGCTCCGCCAGTCTCGCATGGGCGGCAATCCAGGCATCGGATACACGGGCATGTGGTGGTTCCCATTGTTGACCGACACCGCCGCCACCAAGTCAGGACGCCAGGCGGCAAAGCTCACCGCAAACCCGCCGCCACTCGTCACGCCATGCAGGAGCAGGTTGCCGCGCTCAATCGGCACGCTGCGCCCGATCTCATCCAGCGCACTTAAAAACGCCTTGCCCGACCAGACCTGCGCATAATGCGCACTGGAAAAACGGCTCGCCATGCGCCACTGCACATCGCCTCTGTAAAACTCGGGTACCACCAGCACGAGTCCGTGCTCATCGGCAAAGCGCGTCCACTCGCTGCCGTGGCGCAGGAGTTCGAGCGCGTCGGTTCCAAGCGTGGGCACGAGCACCAGCACGCGGCGGGGGGTGCGCGTTTCGCCTTCCGGCGGCGTGCGGTAAAATACGTGCAGGCGCGGATTGTCACCGTTGGGCGTCGGCACCGTAACCACGCCGGTGCGTTCTGGAAGAACGGCTCGGGCAGGGTCAAAGCACATGTCGCGCAGCAAGCGCAGTAGCGGGCCGGCAAGGCTGTCACGCGAGTATTTCCAATCGTAACGGGTGCTTATCAGCCATGCATCGGTTTCCCGGCATATCTCCAGTCCGCGATGCGCCTCGGCAATCGCCTCGGGTATCCGGTTTTGAATACGCATTAACTGGGCGCGGCGAAAGTGAATGTTGGCCTTGATGCTCTCAATCGCTTTCCCATAGGGCATCCGGCGGTCGATGCGTTCGAGCCGTTGAAAAACGCTTTCCGCCGCCTCGTATTCTTCGCCCATGAAGAGGCCGAGCGCGTGCTCGTAGAGCCGGGTTGCGGTGGTGTTGTCGGGGTCTTTATCCGCAAAGCTGCGCAGCACGTCGGGCGTGTGTTCGCGGAGGATGCGGGCTCTTTCGGCGGCGGTGAAAAAACGATAGACATTCCACTTGCGCATGAAGTCCCACCAAGGTTTGGGATCAAAAATGCCATCCGCTCCGAGCGAGGCGCGCGCAAGCCGCGCTTGCTCGTGGTAAAGGGCGGCGGGGGAAAAGAGCACCCAGTCGTGTGCTCCCTTGGTCAGGTCATAGAGCAATGCGTCAGACTCGTCGCGGGTCATGGTTTGCCACGGGACGATGAGCGGTCTGGGCTTGGGCGTTGTCCCGGTGCGCGCGCAGGCGGCGGCAATGGCCGAGGCGAAACGGTCGCGCATGGCAATGAATTCGTCCGTGGTGATGACTTCGGAAAGGGCGCGTTCGTTGAGCCGTGCGCAGAACATGGTGATCTGCCAGTCGATGCTGTTGATCCAGTTGGCGTCTCGGACACGGGTAAGCCAATGGAGCAGGGAGTCTTCAATGTAGGCGGCAACGGTGCGCATGTCCACCACCCATGCGTTTTGATTAAATGGATACAATACGGGCAGCCCGTCCGCATTCCCGATCTCGCGCAGTTCCTTGAGGAGGAGAAGCGTCGCGCACCAGGAGCGGGGATGATGTTTGAGGATGACACGATCAATGCGTTTGGTTCCTCGAGGCTGTCCGCTGATGGCAATGAGGGCGCGTGCCTCCGCAATCTTCTCTTCGGGTGCCAGTCCAGTGTAATTAAGAGATGAATATCGGGCGTCTTCACGGATCAAATACATGGACCCGGAGTTTCCCCATGCGGGACGGGCACGGCGCGGGATGGGGTGATCCGCGTTCCATTCAGCCCAGGCTTCGATGCTGGCATTGCCATCGGCGATGAGCGCAAGACGGCGGAGGGATTCAGTCATGTTACGCAGCCATTTGTGATGCACAACGGTGTCGGGACTGACGGCGTCAAAATCGCGAAGGAGCGCCTCGCATTCGGCTGCCAGTTGTGCGTGGGGAATACGCGATTGCCGGTCAAGAAGAAGGTTGTATCGGGCAAGCAGGCTGGGCGCATCGGAAGGTTTTTTGGCAACGAAGTTTTCGAGAGCAGGCTCAAAATCAATCACGAGACCGGAGTATTGTTCGCCAACAGAGCGGGAGCCTGCGTGGGCAATCAGGCGGGCGAGTTCGAGCCAGCGGCGTTTCTCACTGTCAACGGGCAGGCGGGAAATGAGGTAGTCGCGCAAACCATAGTCGAAGAAGTCTCCAAGGTTTTCGATGCCGATTGATTCGCCTTTGTCGAATTTTCGTGCGCCAGCTTCAGGGTGTTCCGGATAGAAGAATGCGAGGTTGAGAATCGCAGCTTGAAGATTGGGAGAAGCAGTGCGCTGGCGGACGGCGAAAGTGGTGGCCGGAGGCGGGGATTGCGTGACAAAAGCAGCCGGGAACCCAGGTTTCGCCGTGGAGCCGGGGGGGGGGGTATTGATGACTGTGCCGTCGGGCCATGTGGCGAACAAGCGGGCAATGTCGGCGGGCTGCCAGGCGGCGGAAAGCGTTTGTTTTTTCCCCTCCAGAATTTTCCCGGAAACGGTGTCTCGCAGTGTCCAAATCACGGTGAGGGGACGACGCTGACCGGCGTTGCGGCTACTGTTGTCAGGGAGGGCGGATTCTTCGACGCGGCCACTGAGCACGGCCCGGCAAAAGAGACCAGGCGCTTGCTCCCAACCGTCGCCGATGCGATTGCCGTTGCCACTCATCCAATCGTATTCACGGCGCAGGCGTTGCAGGCGCTCCGGGAGACGGATGTCCAGGTCGGTGCGGGCGGACAGGGCGCTTGCCGCCACGGTGGAGAGTTTCACGGCGTCGGCGCGGGAGGCCTGCGTATCGGATGTTTGGTGACGGATTCCGGCAAACGCTACACCGCCTGCCGAATGCGTGTATGCTGAGGCGGCGGGGATGTTTTCCACGAGCGCGATTTCCATGTGGCGGCGCATCGCGGCGGCGAGCGGCGCCATGCCGAGCGCGTCGTAACAACGGGCCTCCCACTCGCGCGCCTCGACGAAGCGCCCGTTGAGTTGATAGGCGCGGGTAAACTCAACCGTGGCGTCAATAAAACGTCCGGCGTTGTAAAGCGCGAGGCCGTGATGAAACGGTTCCAATGCCTCGACCTCAACGGTTGGCAAATAGGGCTGGGCGGGAGCGGTGTTGCCGCTTGCCTTTGCATCGCGGAGGAGGGGGAAAAGCCATTCGAGAACGGCGTCAATGAGGTGTTCGTCAGAGCTGGCAAAGGTGTGCGTGGCGAGGTTCGCGCCGTCGCGCACGCGCACCAAACGGGCTTCCACGCGGGATGCGGAAACGGCGGGCGTGAGTTCCAACCAGCAATCCACTCCGAGAAACGCAGCGGCGGGCGGGTTGGCGCGGAAACCGCGTTCGGCATCGGTACGTTCGATGACGAGTTCCTGCGTGAGTGCACGATCGAGCACCGTCACGCCGTTGTCAGCCAGCGCGGCGCGCAGACGCGAGGCGATCATGAAGGTATGCGCCGTGTCGTATTCGGCGGCGGAAGGGGGAGGCTCGACGATGGCGAGGCGCAAGGTTGGAGGGGCGGTTTCGTCTCGCGTCGTTATCGTCGTGGTGAGGAGGACATCGGCGGCAGCCACGAGTGCGCTGACATCAGGGAGCGCCGCACCGGAGGCAGAGCGCGAGCCGAGCACGCGTCCGTCGGCGGCGGAGATGGTTTCGATCAGCCAGTGACCGGGCCGCACTTCACGGAAATGAAGGTAGATGCTCACTCCGCCAGGTGCGGTCATCATGCTGGAAGAGGAGGCGGCGGCGGAGTGAGCGGGCGGGACGTTCGTATTTTCTACATGAATACGCTCATTCCAGAGGCGGGCGAGTTCGGCGCGTTCCACGATCCGGCAATCGTTACGATGACCGAGCGCGGCGGTGAGCAGCGCCTGCCATTCGTCGGCGCCCGCCTGTGCCGTCACGCTGATGGCAACGGGTGTGCTGCCGGCGGAAATGATGTGCGCCACGCCTAAAAACAGGGAAAGGAAAAGAGTGTGGCGAGTGTGGCGAAGCATTGATGATTGGGAAAATGGGAGAGGGGGGGGGGGGGGAAGGGACTGGTAGTAAAAGTGGCGCGGGCGTCTCGCCCGCTGGTGTTATTCGGAAGCGGGCGGGACGCCCGCGCCACGGATCAACGCGCTTGCCCGGCCAAGGTGGGGAGGATGCGGTCGAGGAGTTTTAAGGCGGCGTTTTCCAGCGCCTTTTTCCCGGCAACGTGTTCGGCGATGTCGATGGCAACGTCCATCTGGCGGTCGGCGAGGAGGAGTTTTCCGGTGGCGTCCTTGACCGTGATTTCCACGCGGGAACGACAGGAAACAAGATTGCCGCGGCGCATGCCGAGTTCGCTGAAGGCTTCGCCAGTAATAATGATGGCGCGGGCACGTTCGGTTTCAGGCGCATCGGCAGTGAGGACGTTGATGCCGAGTTGTTGGAGTGTGCGCTGGATTTCGGTTTGCGCCGCCGGATCGATGACTGGTCGGGCAAGGTGTTGCTCGGCAATGCTCACGTAAACGGGCGGGAGTTTTGCCGGGTCGCCAGCGGCGGAACCGAGGAGTTTTTTGTAGCGGGCAAGGCGGGCGTCGGGGGTCTCGACTTGCGCGATGAGGGTGTCGGCGCGGGTGGTCGTGACTTTCACGATTTTTTCCGCGAGCGCAGTGACGGCGGTCTCGATGTCGGCAAAGTTTTTGGCGGTGGCCATCTCGCCATAAACACGGCCGGTCTCGGCACTCATGATTTTGGCGACGGTGTAAACCTTGCCGCTGGTCTCGAAGACACGTCCCGTGACGAGGACTTTGGCGCCGATAAGTGCACCGACTTTGGCAACGGTATCCGGAGATACAGTACCGGAGAGACCGAGTTCTTGTTCGCCGAGGATTTTGTCGGCTTCCTGGCGCTCGACTAAAAACACGTCGGGCGAAGCCGAGAGGTGCGCGGCGAGAAGTGTGGCGACTTCTGCACCTTTTTTCTCAAGCGAGCGGTCGGTGGTCTGGAAATCAAACACTGCCATCGGCAATGGTGTGGAGGGGGGTGGGGGGGGGAGGGAGTCAGTGGCAGCGAGGGCCGGGATGTTGGATGCCGCGCATAGGATGAATGCGAGGGCAATGGGGTGGAGGTGGCGGGTTGTTTTCATGATGTGTGATGCGGTTGATGTGAGAGGGCTGATGTTGGCAAAAAACTGGTCGTCGTTGTTATTTGGATACATCGACGGCAAGCACAGGGCGGACGGCCTCGGTGATGAGGTGAAGCATGGTTTCCTGCGCCTGTGGGTTGTTTGCGAGTTGGGGAAGGAGCGGAAGCGTGACCTTGGTGAAGACGCCTCCGGGAGTGGTGGTGGAATAAACGCCGGGGAAAAAATCAGGCACTGTGGCAGCGGCAAATAAGAGCCAGTGTCCTTCGCCAAAAGCGGGAAAAGTGTCCCGCGTGGACTTGGCGGGGAGGTGCCCCAAGTGGAGAACGCTGGCGGAGGGTGCGTCCACATCCAGTGAGTTGTGGCCGTCCTCAAATGGAATGTCGCAGGCAGCAAGGAACGCGCGCAGTGGAGCGAGGGTTTCGGTATCGCCAACAAGGAGAATGGCGGGGAGGGATGTCGGGTTGCTCGTCTGGTATTGGCGAATCGCGTCAGCCAGCGGACGCGCTTTTTCCCGGAGCGGGATATTGGGATAAACGCGGAATCGCAGGTCGCCGAGGCGGGTCGCGGTTTTCTGATCTTTGGACGGGTTGTGAAAGGAAAACAAAAGGGATGTGATGCTTTTCACGTCGGGCATCTGGACTCGCAGGATGTCGGTTCCGGGATCGAGAAGTTTGTCCAGTGTGGTGTCGTCTTTGAGGCGGGCCGCAATTTTTGGGGATAGTTGGAAAACTTTAACGACGATCTTTGTGCGGTCGATGTCGGCAGGGATGTGAAGATCGACGGCAACACTTTGCCCGCCAAGGGCAGCGAAACTGGGCGGCGTGGCAGGTTCGTCGTGAAGGCCAAGCGGGATGATGCGTCGTTCGTTTTCCTGCTCCGCGCCGGTTGCCGATCCGACGAATGCGGCAAGCAGCAGCAAAAGGAAAGCGGCGCGTGGAAAGGTTGCGTTGTTCATAGCATGGAAGCGGTGCTTGTGTTGAGCGGAGAGGCGTGAATCTCGTAGCCGGCGAGGTGCGCGGGATACGCGGGACTCCAGAGGAAATCTTTGCCGACAAGTATGATGTCGCCTTCGCCAGTGAGGAGAGCGTCAAAGGCGAGCGTGGCTCCGTCTTCGAGTTCGATGCGAATGGTGCGTCCGCTGTAACTGAGGATGCGGAGGCGTTGTCCGTTATCAGTGCGTTCGAGTTGCACGATGATGGGTTGGGTAATGGCAGCGGGGGGGGGGGGGGGGGAGCGGTGGGAATGAGGTCGATTTGAAATGTGCCATTGCGTTCGACCACGGCGTTGAGCTGGCCGGGGAAAAGACGGGCAATTTGCGCGAGCGTTTCGCCGTCGCCGGTGGCAGCGGTGGTGGTGACGATGGCGGGAGTGGCAGGCGCGGCGGTTTTTGGTTGTCGTGACAATCCGAATACGCCCAGCAGGAGAGGCAGCACGGCGGCGACCGCGGCGGAGGAGCCAAGCATCACGGGCATCCAGCGTTGAAACCAGGAGGGACGACGCGGGACGAAAGGCGTTGTCGTGCCGCGCGTGCGCGAGTGTGAGTGCGCGGATGCGTGTGAATGTGAATGCGAATGCGAATGCGCGCACTGGTGGAGCGCGGCGGCGAGAGCATGGTCGCGGACGTCGGGGGCAGGCGGGGGGGGGGGAGTGCGGCGAGATGTTTTTTCAGGTCAGAGTCGTTCATGGCGGAGGGCGTGTTTGAGTTTTCGTTTCGCGCAAAAAATCCGCCACGAGACGGTGGACTCTGCGCAACCGAGGACGCGGGCGGCTTCGGCGTGGTTCATGTTTTCATAATAAACGAGTGCGACGGCTTCGCGGAGAGCAGGAGCAAGCGCAGTCAGGGCATCGCGCACGGCGGAGTGGTGGCGGGTGGACGGATCGGAGTCGGCGAGGGAAGAGGTCGCGGTGTTTTCCGTGTCCGCAAGCACGGCGATGTCAGCGGAAAGGCGGGCTTGGCGGGCGTGTTGACGGCGGCGGTCGCGGGTTTTGTTGAGGGCGATGGAGTGGAGCCAGTTTTTGAAAGAGGCTTGGTGTCGGTAGCCGGGCAGGGAAATGGCGGCTTGGATGAAAGTGTCTTGCGCGATGTCGGCGGCTTCGGCGGGGCAAAACGTGAGGCGCCAGGCAAAGGCGTGGATGGCGGCGTAATAACGGTTGAACAAAACGGTAAAGGCGTCGCTCGATCCACGCGCGGCGCGGGTGGCGAGGTTCGCATCGGATGCCTGATCATCATTGGGCGGGGCCGCAGCCGGTGCGCCAGCGGTTGCACCAGAGGGAGCACTGGTTGCGGCAGTGGCGGAGGGAGTTTCGAGGGAGGCAACGTTCATTTCATGTCGATCTGCCCATTATGACGTATTTCACATCGAAATCCTTGGTTTTATTTTTCGAGCGCCACATGCCACATAAAAATCGGCACCGGTCACCGGGCTGCCTTGTAGTCGCCGATCTCCACGCCGAAAAGATTCGAGTGCACAGCCGGAGTCACGACCTCGCGGTAGCCGCCATCGCGCCAGACGATCAGCGGCAGCGGCACCCCAAAATCCAGATCGCGCAGCATGATGTATGACTTGTACCCGGTCACTCGATACCCGCGCACCGCCACCACGATGTCGCTTTGTTCCAGTCCCGAACTGCGCAGCAGCTTGCTGGTTCCGAGAAAACGCATCCCGGTCTCCGGCGGACCGCGCAGGTCGCCCAGCGAGACCTTGTGACGACCCTGCGGTAGTTCCTCGCGGAGACGCTTTGCGTAGGGTCTCGTCAACGGAGTCGCCCCCGCCTTCACCTCGATGCGATGCACCGCCGCGAGCAGCACCTCGGGTGCATCGTAACGTTCCGCCAGCCGCTCATAAAACATCAGGGCCTCTTTATAATTACCCCGCCGCTCCAACAGCCATCCTTGCGCAAACAAGCCCCGATGCGACCAAGTTTGCCCCGCTTGTTTTGCCAGAGCGGCGGCCTGCGCCGGACGGCCCGTATCCTCAAACCGGTTAACCATCCAGAGCGAATGGTTGGCCGCCTGCACCGATCCGGGATTGACCGCAAAAGCCTTCAAATAAGTTTCCTCCGCCTTTGCGGCGTCGCCCTGCTCCACCCAATAGTCGGCCAGCTTGTAGAGATTGTGCGGATCGATCTGCGCCGCTTTTTCCAGCCACACGAGCTGCGAGCCGGGCGTCCCCGCGCTCATTTTTGCCAGCCGCTCCGACGCGTTGGCATCGTAAGCGAGCACGGGCGCATAAAGTTCCTCCGCGGCCTCGGCCGGCACCTTGTCCTTGAATCTAAAATACAATACGCGTCGCACGATTCCGATATCGTAGGGCGCGCGTTCCAGCAGAGAATCCAGCACCGCCGCCTGATCCCGCCGATGATCGAGCGCGTAATAGGCATACGTCGGCTGCGGATCATAGGCCGTGCCGGGCAACGGAGAGTGTCGGCGCCAGGCGGCGATGTCGTCCGCCGGCATGAAATCGTGGAGCGGCATCTTGCGCACTTGATAACGCACCAGACTCCAGAAGGCCGGGGGCACCAGTTCGGGCGCGGCCTGCATTTTGGCGATCACGTCCCGCTGCGCCTTATCAAGCCCAGCCTGATCCACCGCGTTCTCGCGCTGGGCAAATGAATACAGACGCAAGCGGCCAAATTTTTGATCGGCCTGCCCGCGGTATTCACGGGCGTAGTCAGGCACGCTCCATTGGTTCATCAAAAACCGGTGATCGCCCCTGATCGTATGACACAGATGACGCTGCAACTGATCCGCCCACAAACCCCAGTCAATGATCCGCACCGAGACTCCGCCCCCGTCCCTGCCGCTGGGCGCCAGCAACTGGCCGGGCGTGACGTTGAGCGCGGCGATCCACGCATCATCGTCGATCGCCTTAGCCTTGCCGGGCGTGCCGCGTCCGCCAGCACCGCCGCCTGTCCCCGATTCCTCCGCCCCGCGGACAGAGAGGCCGTAAACGGTCTTGATTTCCCGCTCCTCAATCGTGAGGCCGAGTTCCAGCAGGATGTGCCCCGTGCCCACGCTGGTGCCCTGTCCGCGCACGATGCGAAACCAGTCGGGCATCGTTTTCCACCGTTCGGGAAATTCCTCCCACGCGGCCCATGCGCGTTTGCCATCCACACGCTGCGCGTAGGCGCGGTAACGCTCGCGGCGCTCCAGCAAAAACTCCGCGGTTCCGGCCGGTGGAGCGATGCGGTAGTCGCCCGTGATGCGAGTTTGCAAAGCGCGTTTCCAGCCCGCCCAAGCCAGCCCCTCCGTTACATCGATCCGGTCGAGCATGACGAGCGCGCGCCGCTGGTCATTAAACAATGTGACGAGCGCAGCCCGGGCGAAATAGTGCGCCTCGCTCGCCCGCGTCGCTTCATCGCCGAGCACCTCGGCCAGCGTGATCTGGGCGGCCATTCGGTTGAGCGCGGTGGTGATCGAGGTAAACTCCCCCGCCGCATCGCGCAACGCGAAGACCGCCAGCAGCAACGCGGCACGATCGTGCGTTGAAGGCATGCGCAAGTCGTCTTCCATTTGTGAGGAAATCAACCGGTTGATACGTTCGATGCCCGGGCCGTCCGCCTCCGCCAGCGCTTTGGCAAAAGCCGTGTCCGCACGCGCATCGACCGGCGGCGCCGGCACGCCCGCATCCGTATTCGGAAGCACGACATTCAGGTGCCGGGCCAGTTCACGCGCCATCGGCGCATAGACATCCGCATCCCATATCGCCCCTGTGATCGAAAGCGCGCCACTCCACGCTCCGGGGCCGTCGGCCAGCGCGGGCGTGACTGTCACATCATAGGTCAAATCCGCTCCGCCTGCCTCGTCCGTCCTGTCAGCCCGGCGCTCACGCGCGCTGACGGAAACCGGGACAAATGCAGGACGCCCGGACTCCCCTCCTCGCAACGCCGCCAGCGTTGATGCGATTTCTCCGACCACACTTTCGACAACAAACTGACTTTCATTTTGCCACCGCCAGTCCGCTCTCCGAATCGGGACATGTCTGGCATCCGTCTTGGGCAATACCGCCTCCGCTCGCGTCGATGGATTATCGGCATCCATCCGATTTCGAGCAAGGAGCGCCTCCTTCTCGCAACCGGTGGCAATCAGCAGCCACACCGCAAAACCACATGGCCAGAAACAACGAGAAAACGGGAAACGGGATTTTTTCATGGCGGGAAACCAAAAGATTGAGTGCTTATCCTGAATTAAGGATTTCCCATTCGTTTACCACGGAAAACTTGGAGCGCCCCCGCTGGAACCGAAGAAGCCAAACCCTAACCGCGAATGAACGCGAATAGACGCGAATGAAGGCAGAGATAGCGTTTCCCGCCACGGCGCAACGGGCGCAACGCTGAGAGGCAACAGCAGGCTGATGGCGTTGCGACCGTCGCGCCGTGGCGGGAAACCCTGCACTTCCACGCGTGATTTTTCAGGATGGTTTTACAGCTACGACTCGCGCACCACCAACCGCGGTTTGAGCAACACATGTTGCGCGAGTTTTCCAGAGGAGCGCGGGAGGATGGCTGACGTTGCGACAGAAGTGACAGGGGAGGCCGCGATCGCCCCCGGCGCGCCTTCGATCCGGTCGATCAACAGCGCCGCCGCCTGTTGCCCGATCTCCTCGGCGGGCTGGTCCACGCTCGTCAGATGCAATCCGGCGGCCTGAAAAAGCTCCCGATCCAAATTGTCGTATCCAACAAGCGATACATCCTCGGGCACCGACAAACCCGCGTCGCGCAGGGCCAGAAATGCACCATAAGCCATGTTGTCCTGCATGCACACGATGCCGTCAAAACGCGGTCGAACCGCGCCGCCGCCAGACGCCGCGACAGCACTCGTAAAACTATTGCCGTCAAGAACACCATCCGCCGTCAGACCACTGTTTTCCTGGAGCACTTGGGACGCATCCTCGGCCAGCCAGACGGCGACGGCCTCACGTGCCGATTCCTCGTGCCCGCGTGTTCCAAGCGCCGCCTCGCGCATCGCCTGCGCCGGCAATCCATAATCCTGCAGTGCCTGCACAAAACCCTTGCGACGCTCGCGGTCCGCCACCCCGCCCTCGTCGCCAAAAGAGAGCAATGCCAGCCGCCGATGCCCGCTCAAAATCAGATGCTCCGTGGCGGCATACATGCCCGCCACGTTGTCCGACATCACGCTCGGCGCCTCCACATCCGGCACATAGCGGTCGATCATGACGAGCGGGATCGACTGCGCTTCAAACCGGCGGATCAAATCACGAAATTCCGAACGCACTACATTCCCTGTATCCGGATAAACCGCCACCCCGCCCACACCTCCCTCCAGCATGCGGCGAAGCTGTTTCAACTGGTAGTCCATGTCGCCATGATCGTGGGCCAGCGCCACATGAAACCCCCGCTCCGCCGCCAGCGCCTCCGCACCGCGCACAACGCGCGAGATCAGCGAATTCTCCACCGTCGGCACCACCAGACCGATCAACCGGTGCGCCGCCAGCCCCGCCTTCCGTGGCGGAGCCACCACACGCGCCAGACGCGTGCCGCCGCCGCGCCGCGTTTGCAAAAAACCCTCGCGGTGCAACGACTCCATCGCCTTGCGCAGCGTCACCCGGCTCACCCCCAACTCGGCGCAAAATTCTCGTTCCGGCGGCAGCCGGTCTCCGACCGCCATCCCCGCCAGCCGGGCCTGCACCTCGCGCGCCACCCTTGCGTATGCAGGCAGGAGCGTTTCGGCGACAGCCGGGGGGGGGGGGGGGGGGGCGGCGGCGAAATCAGGAGCGATGGAAGACATTACTTTGTAGCCCATTTGTATTGGTGAGTAGTCCAAGAAGGTCAAGGATGGGCAAAAAGGCCCGTGATTCCCTGCTTCCTGACGTCTTTGTGGTTATTTTTTAATTTGGTATTTACAATAATACAAAGATTCCCACAGTCGCTTGCCATGTCCACTGCCGCTCCCCTGCTCGCCACCCCGTTGCCCGCCGTGAAAGCACACCCGGCCTCATCTGGTGCGCGTGCCGCGACCGCGGCCACCGCCACAAAAACCACGCTGCACCTCATCGGCAGCGCGCACCTCGACCCCGTGTGGCTCTGGGACTGGCGCGAGGGCATGAACGAAGGCATCGCCACCTGCCGCGCCATATCGGCGATGCTGCGCGAATTTCCCGAATTCCGTTTCATCCGGGGCGAAGCCGCCGTCTACGACACCATCGAACGCCACGCCCC
The DNA here is from genome assembly GCF_000171235.2 of Geminisphaera colitermitum TAV2. GTDB lineage: Bacteria > Verrucomicrobiota > Verrucomicrobiia > Opitutales > Opitutaceae > Geminisphaera > Geminisphaera colitermitum. Next base: position 36,128 of record NZ_ABEA03000218.1, read on the forward strand.
CGACCTTTTTGACGAAATCCGCGAACACGTCGCCGCCGGACGCTGGGACATTGTCGGGGGTAACTGGATACAACCCGACACCAACCTCCCGTCCACCGAGGCCCTCCTGCGCCAGTTCGTTCGCGGCAAACACTACTTCCGCGAAAAATTCGGTGTCGAAGTCACCTCCGCTTGGGCGGCTGATTCCTTTGGTCACTCCGCCGGCCTGCCCGACATCCTTGCCGCCGCCGGCATGGACAGCTTCGCCTTCACGCGACCCCAGCAAAAAATTCTGCCATTGCGCCAACAAGCGTTCTGGTGGCGTGGACGCAGCGGCGCGCGCATCCTCGCCTACCGTCCGCATGATGGCTGGTATGCCAGCGAACGCGCCGATATCGGCAAACGCCTTGATGCCTGCCTCGCTCGCGCGGAGACCGAAGGACTGCAAACCGTCGCCATGTTTTACGGCCTCGGCAACCACGGCGGCGGCCCCAGCCGCGCGCACCTGCGCGAGATTCGCGCCTGGGCGGACGAGCATCCCGAAGTCCGCGTCAAACACTCCGGTTTGCATGACCTCTTTGCCGACCTCCGTGCCGAACTCGCCTGGCGTGGCGACGACTTCATCGACACGCATGAAGGCGAACTCAATTTCTGTCTCCGCGGCTGTTCCGCCTCCGTCGCCCGCTTCAAATACGCCTATCGCCGCGCCGAGTCCGCCCTGTTGCGAGCCGAGCGGACGGCGGCCATATGTGGCGCGGGCGTCTCACCCGCAATTTTTCCGGAAGCGGGCGAGACGCCCGCGCCACGCCAGACCGCCCTCGCCTCCGCTTGGGACACGCTGTTGTTCAACGCCTTTCACGACATCCTCCCCGGCACCGCCATCGAACGCGCCTACGACGACCAACTCGCCCAAATCGGCTCCGTGCTCACCACTGCGCAACGCGCCGAAACCGCCGCCCTCACCGCGCTCGCCTCGCGCATTGACACCCGTGCCGGGGCATGGCCTGTGCCCGACGACCACCCCCTCCCACAACCCGTCCTTGTCTGGAACCCGCACCCGTGGTCCTTGCGCAAGCACATCGAAGTCGAAGTCGCGCTCGATTACCGTCCCGTCTGGGCGTATTCAAAAAACAACGACAAAAGCAAGGCCCCCGTTGCCATCACCGATGCCGCCACCGGCAAACCGCTGCCCCTCCAACTCATCCACGAGGAAAACGACAGCATGGTAGATCTCCTCTGGCGACGCCGCGCCGTAGTGCCGGTTGAAATACCGCCGATGGGCTGGACGCTCCTGCAAATGGGACTCGACCCGCTCGGAAGTGGCGCGGGCGTCCCTCCCGCTCCGGTCCGGGATGTACCGAAAAGCGGGCGAGACGCCCGCGCCACTCCTCCTCCTACTCTCGTCACCAGCGCACAGGTTGGTTCACCGGCCATTCACTTCACCCGCCGCGCCCCCGACGGCACCAGCGCGCCCTGGCTCCCCGCCGGCCTGCAAGTCCGCCTCTACGCCGACACCTGGGGCGCATGGGGCGGCATGAACGAAGAACCCGACTCCTGGCTCCTCACCAACGAACTCGAACGTCTCACCATTTCCGATACAGTCATACTCGAAACCGGTCCCCTGCGTCACGCCACTTGGGTCCGCTTCACCGGCCAAAACCACCGCAGCACTCTCGAACTCACGCTCTACACCACTGCGAGTAGCGAGCATCGAGTAGCGAGTGGTGAGCATTCCCCCCTCCCCCCCCCTCCCCCGCACATCGAACTCCGCGCGCGTGCCCTCCTTGCCGACCGCGGCGTGCGTATGAAACTCGTCATCCCTGCAACGGGCGCGAACGGCGAAGCCGAGTTCGCCGTCCCCGGCGGCACCATCCGCCGCGCCCCCTGCGGCGAAGTTCCCGGCGGACGCTGGGTGCGCGCCGGAGCCGAAGGCATGCCCTCCGCCGTGGGATTTGCGAGCAACGCCCTTTACGGCTTCGACACCACGCAGGACGAATTCCGCGCCACCATTGCCCGCACCTCGCGTTACGGCAGCGACGTCAATCGCGCCCCGACCGACCGCCCCTGGCAACCCTGCGCCGACCTTGGCGAACACCTTTTCCGGGCGATCCTCACCCCCGACCACGCCGCCCTCCCACGCCTCGCTGACGAACTCGAAGAACCGCCCGTCATCCTCACCGTTCCCTCCCATTCGCCAGCCACCAGCTCGAAGCTCCAAGCTAACAGCTCTCAGCTTCCAGTTCATGGTTCCCTGCTTTCTATCGATCATCCCGCCCTCCGCCTCCTCGCGCTCACGCCAATCAGCGGCGGCGCACTCGAACTCCGTCTGCAAAACACCTCTGACATTCCGCTCCCCGCCGCCTCGCTCCGTTTCATCAACCAGCCACTTGCCCTCGGTTCACTCGCCTCCGGTGAGATCGGGACATGGAACCTCCACCACACCAACGCCACGGATAAATGGTTATCAACCCTCCTCGTTCCCGGCTTCGCCCAACCTGCGATGCCGGACTCAATCAGAACTCACTCCCCGCGCACATGATGCCTCCGTCCGTCCAGCCCTCACCGACCATGTCCGGTCAACACCCCGAAAACATAATTTTTCTACCCGTATTCCGTAACAACGAAATCAGGAAAGAAACCCGAAAATAGTATCAAAAATAAACCATATCTCTCGCTACCATGAAGACCATACTGACATCCATGCTGCTCGGCTGCTTTGCTGCCTGCCTCACCCAAGGGGCCACCCTAATTACCAACGGAGGTTTTGAAACCAATTCAATCACGGGTTGGACCATCCGCAGTTTCTCCCAGTTGGATCCCTCCGCCTCGGCTACGACAAACATCGGATGGGGGAATTATGCCCTTAAATTGACTCGGGATACTAATACTTGGGGCAACCCTCCAGGCGTTTCACAGACGTTCACGGCTTCCGGGACAGACATCCTCCATATTTCCTTCGATTACCAACTGGCTCCCGATAACAAACTCATTTTCCGCATCGTCGCGGAGTCAGGCGGGAGTCAATATGTCTACAATGGTTCGGAATGGAGTTCCGCCACCATTTCCCAGAATACCAAAACCTTTCAAAGAGACTGGGGAACCGATGCCTCAAACACATCACAAACTAACAATCTGGCCGCCAGAACTTCGCTTTTGACATCATCCACAAGCATCGTCGCGAGCCACAGCCTTGATCTGGCTCTTTATTCGACTGGGTCCACCACCTATCGTATCGAATTTTTCAATCCCAAAGCTGGCACTACTGTTTATGTCGATAATGTCAGCGTGACCACCACGCCCATTCCCGAATCCTCAACGTGGTCTCTGCTTGCCGGTCTGACCTGTGTTTTGCTTGTTCTCTGGAAAACCTGCCGTTCGCGTCACTGAAAACTGGATACGCACTCATTTTCGTTTGGCGGCTGCCATTCAGGCAGTCGCCCCGCAAACTCCTTCTCCCCTCCCGAAATCATCACCAGAACAAATCCTCCAAATGCCAATGTTCTTCCAAAAACCACATCACTGCCGGTGCATCAGGTATCTGCCATCCATTATACTCGGTTCGCTGGGCGCATTGATGATGTTTGCCGCAAATGCTTCCGCCGCTCCGCTGAAACTTTCCGAGTGGAAATTTTTTCCGTTTTCCCAAGTTGATCCCAAACAGAATGACGATGACGTCCTGCTTCGACGAGACGCCAATCTCCAAGCCAATCCACCGGGTATCTGGAAAATTTGGCATGGCGACAATCCCGATGCGTCAAGCGATCTGGTGCTTTCCGTTTCGCTCGACGCAAAATCTGTATTGGTCGTTAGGATACTTAGTGCATCGGAGCCAGTTCGTTATTTCGATGGCAAGGAGTGGAAAAAGGTCGGCATAGCGACGCATACCAGATTCTTTGAAAGTGATCGCAACCGGGACGCATCCAACTCCGGGGTTTTCCTGAATCTTGCCGCCCATACAACCCGCATCGCAGGAGAGGTCCAGAACCGAGAGCTTCGGATTTCGATTCCGCCTCTTCCCGGCGTCAGCGATTACAAAATTGAACTCTTTAACGCCGGGGCGGGCGGCACGCTCAGGCTTCATGATTTGCGAGTGACTCAAGCTCCGAAGGAGAGCAATCCGGGCGACTTCGCATTGCTGAGGGAATCAGTCGGAACCCCGGCGTTTCCAGCCAAAGGCAAAGCGGCGCGTAAGGTAATCGTCCATGTCGTTCCGTGGTATCAGCCAAACAACTCCAAAAAAATAGCTGATGCCATCGACCCGCAACTAAGCCATCTGATTCTGGCCGCTGACGAACCTGACGAGGTCAGGCGAATCGAAGCCCACCTCCTTGCCATGCGAAAGGCGGGCATCGACATCGTTGCACTTGATGCGCAAGTCCGCACGGGATGGAAGCGCGGAGACAATCCCAAAATGGTCCTATGGCACAACCGGCAGGTGGACGCATTTCTGGAGGCGATGAAGAACGTCGCGCCGGACATGCGTTTTTGTCTTCAACTGGATAGAGGCGGCGGAGCACCCGGGTCTGTTGAAGTCTGGTCACCCGCCTTGAAGGCGCTGGAGGAAAACTACACCCGGCATCCTAATTATTACCATATCGGAGGCCGCCCTGTGCTGCTTTCGTTTTTCCTCAATGAGAAAATGCCCGATGCGCTGTTGCGGGAGATTCGCAAGCAGTCGAACACCAATTTTTATTTCGTTGGCAGCATCGTGGAAAATCCTGGGAAACTCCTCGGTCCCTTAACTCGTGCGGTGATCAACTCGCGACGTATGGATGAGGCCATCGACATCTTCGACGGGATCGACATCTGTCCCCTCGGAGCGCATCGGGATTGGCTGGAAGCGAGTGGCCATACACTTGTTCCTCGACTCCGTTCAACGGGCAAGCCGCTCTTTTGGGGAGTCGGCACTGGTTATTACCGGCGGGGCGTCGCCTTCATTGAACCTGCCTACAATTACCTGCATTCGCTCTGGATGTTTGCCCTGCGCGAGAACGCAGATCATGTGATCGTGTGGACATGGAATGATTTCGCAGAGGACCACGACATTTTCCCCTCGACGCTCAAAGGCAACGCAGTGCTGGACCTGATGGCACTTTATATCGAATGGTATAAACGCGGCCAGTTTCCCAAACTGACAAAGGACAGAATCTTCGTTTCATGGCCACTCAAGGATGGAGGGCGACGCGCTCCCGGAGGCGGCGAACACCCGACTTGGCCCAATCTGAATTACTTTGCATGGATGACTGCCCCTGCTGAGTTCCACATCCCCGGAATCGGCCGGGTCCAACTTGAGGCTGGCCTGAATGTCGGCCAACTCGGCAAATGTGTTGTCGGATATCCAACCGCCTACAAGTTGGTGCGTGGACGAACTGATGTGTTTTCCGGAAACATCGACCGGCCCATGCTGACCTCGGCCCGCGGAGAACCCGAAAACATGAAATACCGATGGATGGAATTATCCGCCAACACCTCCGGTTGAGCACTTCCCGCACTCGAATTTTTTGATCTCTTTCAAACGCTAAATCCCCTTTTATGAAAACATCCCCTTACCCAGAATCTCCATCAAACACGCTGCGGGAGGAAACCGCAGGCGGCTTCACGCTCATTGAACTGCTGGTTGTCATTGCCATTATCGGCATATTGGCGGGGTTGGTGCTGGCTGCTGTCGGAAGCGCGAGGACGTCGGCGCGTCAGGCGCAGTGCGTTAGCAATCTCCGACAAATCGGATTAGGCATACATCTTTATGCCAACGACCATCGCGGTTATGCACCTGAATCGCGTGCGAGTTCCATAAGCCCAAATACAGATGCTTGGTGTGACTGGCTCTATCAGTTGCGGGGCGGTGGATACATCTCTAACTATGAGATGTATGGATGCGTCTCCGACTCCCAAACAAGAATGAAAAACGTGGGTAATCAACAGGTCCGGGTGAGTTATGGCATCAATGAGACCTTGGCCAATCCTGCCATGACTGCCGAATACAGAAAACTATTGGATGTAGCCCGTCCATCAGTGATGCCATTGGCGGCCGACAGCACCGTTCCGATCATTAATGGGAGTCAGGCAGCTTGGCGCGCCCGCGTCACTAATGCCAACGGCACCGGATTTACTCCGGGAACGGTTGCTGATGCGAATCTCAAGCGCCATCGACGCGGCTCTGTTGTTTGTTTCGTGGATGGGCACACAAAGGATATCGATCAAGTCACCACCATGAGCGGATACCTGAAAGGGAAATTCAACTACACGTCGGAATCATTCTGGTGATGTTTTTTTCCCGATCATCGAGACATTCCATCATGAGGAAAGAACTGGACCTGATTTCACCACTGAACGCCACACTTGCAAAAACCGCCTCGACACTTGGCCTGCCGGAGTTGAGCGCGTGACCCTTGATTTCCTTCTCGGCCTCTCCCACCAGCCGCCTTTGGCTCGACGACATCAATGTCACCGTCCAACTCTGGAAAAAACCATAGCCAGAGGGCTACAGCTTAAATGAAACTGCTCTAAAGGAAGAACTCGGGTTCGATCACTTCGAGGGCCGTTCCTGGCGGGGGGCTGCACCATCATCTCACGCTGTGCTTCCTCGCGTTCTGTTTCCTGACCAAACTGGGGTCGTCAAAAAAAACGACCCTCGCGGCCTGAAGTCCGCCGCTGGCTCATGGAGGCGCTGGCCCTTTCCACCTGTCCGCACTGTCAGACCCGCTTCACACGCTCCGGGATCATCCTCGATACATCGTAGCATTTACTCAACGGAGTAGTGCTAAGGAGGGCGGGTCTCCCGACCCGCCGACGGCGCGAGAAGCGCCGCAATTCCGGATGGGCGCGGCGGTGCCGCGTCTGGCGGGTCGGGAGACCCGCCCTCCTGGGTTGGTTGCGCAACGTCCAGTTACCTGGCACCGGTCAGGCGGGGATTTGGCCGTCCTCGTCCCAAAGGTCGCGCCAGTCCTGGTTTTCTTTCCACAAAAACACCTGGCCTTTGATGAGGCGGCAGTGGCGGTCGGTCGCGGCGATGTCAGCCATTTCCTGCTCGCTGAGCGGCGCGGTGGTCACGCTCGCGGCGGCGGCGAGGTTGGCGTGGATGTTGCGGCGCTTGGTCGAAAAGGGGATCGGAGTCTGGCCGCGTTGCACGGCCCACTTGAGACATACGGCGGCGGGGTGCATGCCGTGCGCGGCGGCGATGCGCTGGATCACGGGGTCTTCGAGCGGCGAGGTGTCCTCGGCAGTGCGGTCGCGCTCAGGACGTCCGGGCGAGCCGAGCGGACAGTATCCGACCGGCACGATGTTTCGGACGCGCACGTAGTCGAAGAGCGCGGGTTGCTGGAAGTGCGGATGCAGTTCCATTTCGTTGACGGCGGGCCGCACGCGGGCGTCGCGCAGGAGGAGTTGCAGCTTGGCGATCGTCATGTTGGACGTGCCGATGTGACGGACGAGGCCGCGGTCGTGGAGCGTTTCGAGCTGCCGCCACGTTTTCATGAACTCCGCATGGATGTAGGGGCGGGCATCGGGGCTGCGCGAGCTGACGTCGCAACCGGGCGGGTGGAAATTGGGGAAGGGCCAGTGAATGAGATAGAGGTCGAGGTAATCGAGTCCGAGATCGCGGAGGGATTTTTCAAAGGCGGGGATGACGTCGGCCTCGGCGTGTTTATCGTTCCAGAGTTTGGAGGTGATCCAGAGGTCTTCGCGGCGGATGCCTGTATTAGATGTTAGGATACGGCGGAAGGTTGCGCCGATTTCGCGTTCGTTGCTGTAAACGGCGGCGCAATCGAAGTGGCGGTAACCGAGTTCGGCGGCGGCGTAAACGGAGGCGGCAACTTCGCCGGGCGCAGCGTGGTCGGAGCCAAAGGTGCCCATGCCGATGGCGGGCATGCGCGCTCCGCTGGCAAGGGTGCGTTGCGGGATTTTTGCGGGGTCAATGGGAGCCAGGGTGGCGGTTTCGGTGGTCATGGGCGGAATTTAGGAGTTAGGATTTAGGAGCTGATGTTACGCAGGAGTCGCAGGGAGCGGCGGCATCCTGCCGCCGGACGTGGAGCAAGGCGTCTCGCCTGCCGAAGCGGGCGAGACGCCCGCGCCACGTCAAACCAGCGACGCTTCGCGTCGTCCGGCGGCAAGATGCCGCCGCTCCTTGGGTCCGTTGGGATTTGAGATTTTAATCTTTGGGATTTCCCGCCGTCAGGCGGGCGTGACTCCTTTTTTGAGGAGGATGTTGCCGTATTTGGCGGTCTCGCCGGTCATGAGGACGGCGAAGGCGGAGCGGGTGCGCTCGTAAAAGGCAAAGCGGTCGATGCGCGTGATCGTGGCGTGGGCGGGCGCGTGTTTGCGCAGCGGCGCGAGGTAGGCGGCTTCGACGGCGGGATCGAGTTGATCGCCGGGAACAGCGGCCATCATCACGACAGGGTCGCTGACGTAGGCGTCGATTTCGAAGAGCGGGAGGATGGCGTCGAGCAGGGGCGCGATGCGCAGGCCGTCGGCGCGGAGGACGCGTCCGTTAGCAATGAAGCTCTCGCCGGGGAAATGCGCGTCGGCGAGGACGATTTCGTCGCCGTGGCCCATGCGGGCAAGAACGGCAAGGAGTTCGGGACTGATGAGGGGAGAGATTCCTTTGAGCATGATGGTGTGTGCGTTGTTTTAAAAAATCGGAATGGAATTAACCACAAAGACACGGAGGCACAAAGAGCGAACCACGGAGACGGAATGAATGGCCACGAAGAGGCTCAAAAGGCACAAAAAAACTGATCCCCTTCATCTGCTTTTTTTGCGCCTTTTGCGCTTTTTTGCGGCCATTCATTTCCTCTCTCCGGTTTGAATTTTTGTGCTTCGGTGTCTCTGTGGTTAAATTCTGTTTTCAGTTTTGCTTCAGTTCTTCGTCGAAGCAGACGGCGACTTTGCCGCAGCGGCCGCTGGCCATGAGAGCGTAGGCGTCGGAGACTTTTTCGAGCGAAAAGCGGTGCGTGATGAGGTCGGCAGGATGGAGGTTCCAGCGGACGAGGCGTTCGACGAGTTCTTCCATGCGCCAGATGGAGGTGACCCAGGAACCGTAGAGCGTTTTCTGGTCGTGGATCATGTCGGGCGAGGGATTGAGCGACATGCCGCCGCCTTCGCCGATCATGACCATGCGGCCCCATTTGCGAGTAGCGCGCAGAGCGGTGGCGCGAGCGGTGGCGTTGGCCGAACATTCGATGGCGCGCTCCACGCCGTGGCCGCCGGTGAGGGCGCGCACTTGGGATTCGTTGTCGGCGGAGGATTTCAGGACTTCGTCGCAGAGGCCGAGGTCGCGGGCGATTTTGAGGCGTTCGTCAATCACGTCGATGCCGATGATTTTGCGCGCGCCGAGTTTGCGGGAGAGGGCGGCGGCGGCGAGTCCGACGGGGCCAAGGCCGGTGACGAGAACGGTGTCGTTGCCGCTGACGCCGATTTTTTCAATGCCTTCGTAAACAGTGCCAAATCCACAGGCGACTTGCGCGCCGTCGGCGTAGGAGAGTTCGTCGGGGAGGTGCACGAGGTCTTTTTCCTCGGCGAGCAGGTATTCGGCCATGCCGCCGTCGCGCTGCCAGCCGTAGGCGCGGCGGTATTTTTCGCTGGTGCAGGAGATCATGTAGCCGCGGCGGCAGTCGTTGCACACGCCGCATCCAGAAATGTGATACACGATGACGCGGTCGCCTTCACCGAAGCGACGGCAGCCGGGTCCGGCTTTGACGATCTGGCCGCAGGGTTCGTGTCCGGCGATCATGCCGGGTTGGTAACCTTCGGGGCCTTTGCCGAGGTGTTCGTGGTAAATGCAGCGGATGTCGGAGCCGCAGATGGTGGAGCACTTCATGCGCAGGAGCACTTCGCCGTGGCCGGGCTGGGGGATGCGGCGCACGTGCAGTCGCGTGGTGCTGTTGCCGGGCAGGGACGCGGCCTGCATCTGGTCAGGAATGGTGGGTGTGGTGGTGAACATGATCGGTAAAAGCGTGGCGGGAGCGGCAAGAGCGTAGCAGGGCGGCGCGTGCGAGTGAATTGCCTTAAATGACCTTTTGATGGACATCCTTGACGTGGCGGGATACGCATCCGTCTTTCCTCATATGCCTCCCCCCCCCCCCCCCCTCCTCCTTCCTTTATCTCGCGGCAGATTGGGCGGCATCGGTATTTTTTTGCCGATCTTGTCACGAATATCAGTTCCAATCCGGTTCCGGGCGGGAAAGGCGGCGGGGCCGCCGGGTTGGTCGTAGCTTGCGGGGGGTGGGAACAATGCGCGCCCGACTACCGGATCGAACGGAAGACGTTTCATTTCCACGCCGTGGAGCTAGTCTGCCAAGGACGCGGGTGGCTTGAGGTTGCGGGGGAAACCACGCCGCTGCTGGCCGGGTCCATTTTCAGCTACGGCCCCGGCCTCCCGCATGTCATCCGCAGCGATCCGCTGGAGCCGTTGGAAAAGTATTTTGTCGATTTTAGCGGGAGGGGGGCCGGCGCGTTGGTCGCGGATTTGCAAGGGGCGGCAGCGGGCGGGGGGGGGGGGGGAGTGATGCAGGTGTCGCGGGTGGACTTGATGGCGGAGTGGTTTGAACAACTGCTGGAGGCCGGAAGCAAGTCGGGGCGGCAGTCCGCCCGCATTTGCACATTATTGACGGAGTTGATCGTGCGCCATGCGGTAGAAAATGCGTTTGTCGCGGCGAGCGCGGTCTCCACTTCGCAGGCTACTTACGAGCGTTGCCGGACGGCGTTGCGGCGGGATTTTTTGTCATTGTGCAGCGCGGAGGAACTGGCCCGGTCCTGTCATCTTGATCCGGCTTACATGGCGCGGCTTTTTCAAAAATACGGCGACGAGAGCGCCTACCAGATGTTGGTGCGTCTGAAGATGAATCACGCCGCGGGTCGCCTGACGACGGGCACGCAGCCGCTCAAGGAGATCGGGGCGGAGGTGGGGTTTCCCGATCCGTATCATTTCTCGCGCGTGTTCAAGCGCACTTTCGGGCTGGCCCCGAAGTCGTTTCGAGAACGCTACCATCGCGGCGCTTACGGCGGGGGGGGGGGCGGGAGGTTGAGGGCTAGATCGGTATAAATTGAGATATAGCCGTTGTCTTAATGGTAGGGAGGCCTCGGAGAGGCCTCCCTACCAGGTATCAAATGACTACAGTTTAAATGAAACTGCTCTACGTTTTGGCGGACAGGTAGCGTTCGGCGAGGGTGCAGGTGGCCTCGGTGAAACCGGGGGCGGCGGTCTGCGCCTGCGCGGTGTCGGAATGGGTGCCGATCCAAGCCACGAGTTGCAGGCGGCGCATCATGATGAAGGTGTCGATCTCGTCGAGTTCCACGGGGGAGAGTTTCCGGACCTTGGCGTATCCACGAAGCCAGGACTCGATCATGGCCGGGAGTTCGGGATGAGTCTCGATGAAGCTCAGCGCGGCGGCGAGGTCGTAGATGAACCATGAATACCCGCAGTCGTCAAAGTCGATGGCGGCGACGGTGCCGTTGTTGACCAGTAGATTGGCCGCGCGGAGGTCGGCATGGATGAGGCCGAATCGGGTTTTCCCCATGCCGACGTGGTCGGAGTGTTTGCGAAGGACGGGGATCACGCGCTGGAGGTGACGGCGGATGGCGGGCGTCATGTCGAGGCCGTTCTGCCAGCGGCCCCAAGGGGCGTGCGGGCCGAGGATCGTTTCAAAATCCCAGCGAAAACGGCGCATGGGACGTGAGGGTTTCCAGGATACAACGTGGGCGTGGAGGCGGGCCGTGACTTCGCCCAGCAGTTCGAAGGTGGCGAGGCGGTTGGTGTCGTCGGGTTCGGTGCCTTCGACAAAGGTCATGAGCACGCAGTTGCGGGGTTCGGGGACGCCGGGGTGCCAGATGTGCTGGATGTATTCGCCGTCGAGCGCGGGCAGGGGCTCGGCGGTGACGATCGGTGTGTCGCGTTTGATGGCGCTCACCCATTCGAGTTCGGAGGCGATGTTGACGCGGGGGTGGTAGCCGGGGCGGTTGATGCGGAGGACGCGGCGGGGGCCGCCGGGGGGGCGGATGAGCCAGGTGGCGTTTTCCGAGTAGTTGAGGAGGGTGATCTTGGATGTGGGCGGCAGGCCGTAGAGCGGGAGGGCCTGCCGGGCGAGGTCTTCGATGCGGGCGAGTTGTTCGGCGGTGCTCAACGCGGCGAAGGCGGCGGCGGGATCGTTGGGGAGACGCGAGCGGGGGGGCGTGGTGGTTTCGCCGGTGGCAGTGGGAGTGATGGTGAGCATGAGCGTGGCGGTGGCGGTTGGTCAGACGACGGCGGCGGCAGCGGCGACGGGAAGTGTTTTCACGGCGTCGGTGAGGCCGGCTTCGAGGCGGGCGAGGATGTCGTCACAGAGTTCGCGGGTGCAGAGGAGGCCGGGTTTGAATTGGAGGACGCGGGGGTCGAGTTGGGAGAAGATGGCCCAGATGCCGTGCTGGTAGAGGTGAGGCATGACGAGTTTCGCGCCTTCGGGGTAATCGAATTCGAGGCCGAAGATGACGCCGCGCTGGCGGATGCCGCTGAAGAAGGGGGCGAATTTCAGGCGGATGCGGTCGAGTCCGGCGCGGAGGTGGCTGGCGACAAATTTAACGTTGGCGATGGTCTCGGGGCGGAGGGTGATTTCGAGGGTTTTGAGCGCGACGATGCAGCCGAGTTCGGAACCGCCGAAGGTGGAGATGTGGCCCCAGCCGTCCTCGGTCAGCCAGTGGCCGGCGCGTTCGGTGGTGATGACGGCTCCGATGGGATAGAGGCCGCCGCTGAGTCCTTTGCTGGTGACGATGATGTCGGGCGTGACGCCGTAGGTGCTGACGCCCCAGAGTTCGCCGCAGCGCATGAGGCCGGTCTGGACTTCGTCGGCGACGTAGAGGGCTCCGTATTTTTCGCAGAGTTTTTTGACGCCGGGGAGGTAGCCGGGTTCGGGGAGGGGGAAACCGTAGGTGGCAGGGATGGTCTCCATGATAACGCAGGCGGCGTCGCCGGGACGGAGGGCGGCTTCCATCGCGTCGAGGTCGTTGAAGGGGATTTTAACGAATTCGCGCGGGTCGCCTTCGCTAAGGAATTGTTTGGCGTAGCGTTCGTTGGCAGTGCCAAGCGCGAGGCCGGTGTGGCCGTGGTAGGCGCGGATGATGGAGACGATTTTTTTGCGCCGGGTGGCGTAGCGGGCGCATTTGAGCGCGATGTCGATGGCTTCGCCGCCGCCGCTGGAGAGGATGGCGTAGTGCATGCCGGGGGGGGCGGTTTCGACGAGTTTCCTGGCGAGCGCGGCGCGCGTGATGGAGGGGAAGTGGTGGTTGCCGATGTCGAAGTGGTCGAGCGCTTCCTTGAGCGTGGCGATGACTTCGGGGTTGCGGTGGCCGAGGTTGAAGGTGCCGCCGTTGAGGTGCAGGTCGATGAGGCGGTGGCCGGTCATGTCATAAATGTAATAGCCTTCGCGGCGGCCCATGATGAAATCGACGCCGCTGACCTGCCAGTTGCGGACTTTGTGGGGATTCCAATAGGAAATGGAGTCGCGTTGAACGGCTGCTTTGTCGGCGTGGACGAGTTTTTCGATGAGCGGTGTCATAAGGATTTTTCGATTTTTGATTTGGTGCGGAGCAGAGATTATGGGGCGAGGGCGGCGAGGGTTTCGCCGGTGGTGAGTACCTGGCAGTAGAGGTTGTTGATGATGGTGAGTTCGTGGCGGTGAAGGTCGTCGGTCGCGGCGGCGCAGGCGTCGTCAACGACCACGACGTTGAAGCTTTCGTCGGCGAGGCTGCGCACGGTGCCGGACACGCACTGATCGGTGAATATGCCGGCGACGACGACGTGGCGGATGCCGAGATTGGAGAGCAGGAGTCGGAGGCGGGTGCCGGTGAGCGCGCTGTCGGTGGTCTTGCCGATGACGGGTTCGCCGGGAAGTGGAGCGACTTCGGGCAGTATTTCCGCACCGGCGCTGCCGGGGGGAAAGTGCAGGTTGTTGAAGCCGGGTCGTGCGTGGCTGAGGGAGCGGTCGCGTCCGTCGGTGGTGAGGCTGGTGATGCGAACGTAGAGGATGTTGCGGGCGGCGGCGGGATCGGCGCGGAAACGGGCGAGAAGTCGTTGTGTATTGGGGAGAACGATACGAGCCATGCGTTCCCGGTAGGGGGACCAGCGCAGGTATTCGGCCCGGGCGGCGGCGTCTGCGCCGGCGGGCGGCGGGGCGGGATCATAGAAGCCGCGTTGCAGATCGATCAGGAGCAGAGCGGTGGCGGCGGACGGGAGGACGATGTCGGGCAGGCCGTCGGCGGGAAGCGTCTCGTAGTAGAACGAGCGATACGCGGTGCGCCAGTTGCCTGCGGGTGCGGTGTTCATTTTTTTCAGGCGGTGAGGGCGGCGGGGGATTCGGGGAGGATCTGGCCGCCATCGACGACAAGGGCGTGGCCGGTGATGAAGCCGGCCTCGGCGCTGGCAAGGAAGGCGGCGGCGTGGCCGATGTCGTCCACCGAGCCGAGTTTGCCGAGGGGTATGCAGGCGGCGGTGGCGGCGATGTAGTCGGGGCCGAGGCCGGCAAGCCCTTCGGTGAGGATGTTGCCGGGGAGGACGGCGTTGATGGTGATGCGGTCGCGGGCGAGTTCGATGGCGGCGGTGCGGAGGAAGCCGAGTTGCGCGGCTTTGGTCGCGCCGTAGTGCGACCAGCCGGGGAAGCCGGTGATGGGTCCGGTGATGGAGGAGGTGACGACGATGCGGGGGGCGGGGCTTTTTTTGAGGTGGGGGGCGGCGAGTTGCACGCAGGTGAAGAGGCTGCGGACGTTGGTGGCGAAGAGGTCGTCCCAGGCGGCGTCGGTCATGTCGGCGAGCTTGAGGGCGGGGAATGCGCCGGCGTTGGCGCAGAGGATGTCGAGGCCGCCGTGGAGCCGGATGGCTTCGTTAATCATTGCGTCCACTTCGCCGCGCCGGGTGACGTCGGCGCGGAAGAAGGTCGCGGTGCCACCAGCAGGCGCGGCGTCCTGGAGTTCGGCGGCGGTGGCGCGTCCTTCGGTTTCGTTGCGGGCGACGAGAAGGACGCGCGCGCCGTGCCGGACAAAGACACGCGCGATGCCTTTGCCGATGCCTTTGCTGGCACCGGTGACGATGACGGATTTGTCTTGGAGTGATGAATACATGGGAGGATGCGGAGGAGTGGGCGGGGGGGGGGGGGGGGAGGGGTTAGTGGGCGGCGGCGCGGCGGGTTTTTCGTGTAGTCCAGCGGAGGATACCGAAGAGGGCCACGACGAGGAGGATGGCGCCGAGGACGGAGAGAGCGCCGACGGCGGGGACGATGGGCTGGTAGCCGCTGGTCATGCGGGCGTAGAGCCATTCGGGCAGGGCGCTGTCGGGGCCGGTGGTGTAGAGCGAGAGGGCGAAGTTGCCCCAGGAGAGGAGGATCGCAAAGCACGCGGCGGAGACCATGCCGGGGGCGAGCAGGGGAAGCGTGATCAGGCGCAGGATCTGGCCGCGGGTGGCGCCCATGTCGCGGGCGGCTTCTTCAAGCGAGTCGTCGAGTCCGTAGGCCTGGATCGACATGATAAGCGTGGTGATGGGCGCGATCCAGACGGTGTGCGAGATGACGGCGGTCCACCACGAGGGGGTGATGTCGAGGAAGTTGAACCACATGAGGAGCGCGAGTCCGAGGACGGACTGGGGGAAGAAGAGAGGGAGGAGCACGAGGCGCTGGAAGGTCTTGCGTCCGCGCCATACGTAGCGGGCGTAGGCGAGCGCGGCGAAGAAGCCGATGGCGAGCGAGCAGAGGGTGGTGAGGCCGGCGATTTTGAGGCTGATGACGACAAACTCGGAGACCTGCGGCGAGTGGAGGGCGGCGTCATACCATTTGAGCGTGAGGTCTTCCGCCGGATACGGGAACGCGAAGTAGCGTTTCGACGAGAGCGAGGCGACGATGATGCAGAAGAGCGGAAAATAAAACAGGAGGAGGATGAGGCCCGCGTAGAGGCTGAAACCTGCTTTTTGTGTGCGTGAGACGACCATGTTAAAAATTAGGAATTAGGAATTAGAAATTAGGAATCAGGGTGCGCAGGGATGAGCGTGGCCGGGTCAGTCTTCGCGTTTCTTTTTGCCGAGGAGTTTTTCGAGGTCGAAGCGGCCGAGGGCGAAGAACACGAGGACAGTCGTAAGGGCGATGAGGAGGGTCGAGAGGGCGGAGCCGAGGGGCCAGTTCTGGCCGTAGGTGAACTCGGTCTCGATGTCGGCGGCGATGGTGACGACTTTCTGACCGCCGAGGATTTTGGCTTCGGTAATCGCGCCGATGGAGAGCACGAAGACGAGGAGCGAGCCGATGAGGATGCCGGGCATGGAGAGGGGAAGGTCGATCTTGCGAAACACCTGCCAGCGGCTGGCGCCGAGGTCGAAGGCGGCTTCGCGCACCTGGTCGGGCACCATCTTCACGCCGAGGGCGAGCGGGAAGAGCATGAAGGGCAGGTAAACGTAAACCATGCCGAGCACGATCACGGGGACGTTGTAGAGGAGGGAATCGACGGGGAGGCCAAAGCGGGCGAGGGTGCCGCCGACCACGCCGTTTTTCATGAATCCGATGACCCAGCCGAAGAGTCTCACGTTTTCGGATACAAAGAGCGAGGAGGCGATGGCGTAGGTGATGAAGGTGGCGCCGCCGCGAAAGACTTTGGCGAGGGCAAAGGCGAGCGGGTAGCAGAGGACGAGGAGGAGGGCGACGGTGAGGGCGGCGAGGCCGAGCGACCAGAGGATGGATTTGTAATAGGTCTGGCTGAAAATCGTCTGGTAGTTTTCGAGCGTGGGGAGTTGCAGGAGGCTGAAGGTTTTGGCGGGCATGAGGCCGAACCAGACGACGCAGAGGAGGGGCACGATGAAGCCGAGGAGCATCAGCAGCGAGAAGGGCGCGGCGGAGAGCGCACCGAAGACGCCGGGGGTGGTGCGGAGGCGGGCGAACAGGCAGGGGATGAGCGGAAAGAGGGGGGGGGAGGTCCTCGTCGCCGGGCGGGATGTCTGCCCCGCTGCCAGTTCAGGGCGGGCTGGCGGGACGGTGGCGGAGAGGGTGGTGGCGTTTTCGGAAATCATGATTCGAGGAGCTGGCTGTCGTGGAGTTCCCAGCCGAGCTGGATGTCGGCGCCGTCGGGGCGGTCTTCGCGGAGGCGTTCGACGGTGAGGGTGCAGCCGGGCGCGGCTTCGACGTGATACTGGATGCGTGATCCGAGGGAAAATTCGTTGATGATGCGGGCCGGGATGGCGTTGCCCGCCGTCTCGCCGGGTTTGAGGAAGCGGAGGGACTCGGGGCGGATGAGGAGTTTGCGGGACTGGCCGGAGGCGAGGCCGCCGGGGAGCGTGATGGAGAGCTGGCGGCGTCCGGCGTCCCAGTTGCCGGCAGCGGACCCGTCGCGGCCGGTGACGGTGAGGAGGTTCACCTCGCCCATGAATTCGGCGACGAAGGCGTTGCGGGGGGCGGCGTAGATTTCGTCGGGTGTACCGATTTGTTCGATACGGCCGGAGCGGAGGATGGCGACGCGGTCGCTCATGACCATGGCTTCCTCCAGGGAGTGGGTGACGTAGCAGAAGGTTTTTCCGGTGCGGCGCTGGAGGTCCTTGAGTTCCTTCTGGAGCATCTTGCGGAGGCGGGCGTCGATGGCGGAGAGGGGTTCGTCGAAGAAGAGGATTTCGGGGTCGTAGGCGAGGGCGCGGGCGAGGGCGACGCGCTGGCGTTCGCCGCCGGAGCATTGGGTGACGTTTTTATCGTAGTAGTGGTTGGGGTCGAGGTGGAGCTGGCGAAGGAGTTCCCAGGCGCGGGTGCGGCGTTCGTCGCCGGGGACGCCGGCGATGGTGAGGGGGAACTCGACGTTGCGCCCGACGCTCATGTGGGGGAAGAGCGCGAGGGATTGGAAGACCATGCAGGTGGGACGGCGGTTGGGGGGGAGGTCGTTGATGAAGCGTCCGCGGAGGAGGAGGTCGCCTTCGGTGGGTTTTTCCATGCCGACGAGCATGCGCAGGAGCGTGGTCTTGCCGCTGCCGCTGGGGCCGACGAGCGTGAAAAATTCGCCGTCACGGATGCGGAAGCTCACGTCGTTGACGGCGGTGAATTTGCCGAAGCGCTTGGTGATGCCGGCGGCCTCAAGGATGGCGTCGGTGGTGGTGGGCGCGGTGGCGTCGGTGATGGTGTCGGAGTGGTGAGTGACGGGTGCGACCATGTGTGTCGTGTGGTTGGATGTGGTTGGAATGGGCCGGGTGTGATGCGCAGGCAGGGGAAAGCATTTCCGTTGCCATGATGGCCGGAGTGGGGTTGCGGGAGGCCGTTTGTCGTGGCGGCCTCCCTGCCTGAAACATCGGGATGTGGAGCAGCAGGCTCCGTCCGTTAGCTGCGGGTGCGCTTGGCTTCGTTGTAGATCGAGGTGAGCAGGTCGTTGTCGGGGACGACTTGGTAATCGACGCTGCGGTGCATCTCTTCTTCGAGGCTGTCCCACTGGATGGCATCGAGTTCTTGTTTGCTGAACTTGGCGAAGACGGCGGGCTGGGCCATTTGCGAGACGGGATTGAAGGTGCCTTCGGCAAAGGCGACGGCTTTGCAGATTTCGGGTTTTTGCACGAATTCGAGGAAGTCGGCGGCGCGCGGGCTGAGGTCGGGGTTGTTGACGAGCGAGGTGAGCTCGAACCACTGCATGGCGCCTTTGCCATCGACGGGGCCGCGGAGGGGCGAGATGCCGCGGACTTCGGTAAAGCCTTCGTGGCGGGCGGTGGAGGCGGTGTAGTTGCCTCCGGAGAAGTAGCAGTCAATGTCGCCGTTGACGAGGGCCTGGTTGAGTTGCACGAGGTCGCCGGAGATCATCTTGGCGTTGGTAAAGAGTTGCTGCGCGGTCTTTTTGAAGAGTTCGACTTCGGCGGGCGTGTGCACTTTGAAGGGGCTGAAGCCGGCGGTGAAGCAGAGGTGCATGACGTTCCAGTTGTCGTAGGCGAGGATGCCGTAGCGGTTTTTCAACTTGGGATCGAGGAACATGGGGAAGCCTTGGTCCTCGGCGGTGGCGCGGGAGATTTTTTTGGTGTTAACGACAAAGGAGAACGGGCCGAAGCGCTGGATCATGCCGAGCAGTTGCTTGCCGTCGGGCGAGCGGGCGAAGGGATTGATGCCGGTCTTCTTGTCGTAGAACCAGGGGAGCATTTTTTCCAGGTGCGGCACGAAGCGTTCCTGGTTGAGCGGCACGATGAGTTTTTCGGGCCACATCTGCTCGCGGGCCCAGCATTGGTTGAGGTTGATGAGGTCCCAGACCTTGAGTTCACCGGCGCGGAGTTTGTTTATCATGCTCGGGTCGTCGGTGCCGGACTCGGCCTTGAGCTTGATGCCTTTGTGGGCGCGGCGGAAGGGGCCGAGGACTTCCTCGGTGTTGTAGCCTTCCCAGCAAAGGATGTTGAGTTCGTTGTCGCGCTTGGTGGAGGAGGCGGCCTGGGAATAGGCGCGCGAGACGAGGGAAGAGGAGAATACCAAGCCCGCGGTGAGGCCGCCGGCGAGTTTCATGAAGTCGCGGCGGTTGAGTTGGCGTGTCGTGTCAGTGATGTTGCTCATGGTGGATGTTTTTTTACGTCGTTTCCGGCGTCACCATGAGAGAGCAGGCACGATACCAGCTAGGAGATGGGTTCAACTATCCTATCCATAGATGCCATCTATCTTGAATGATTCGGTCGAATTCCGGCACTTGCTCTACTTCCGGGCGGTGGCGGAGGCAGGGAGTTTCACGCGCGCAGCGGCGATCATCGGGCTGCGGCAGCCGACGTTGTCGCAGCAGATCAAACAGCTCGAGGATGAGTTGGGCGCGCCGCTGTTTCACCGGGCGCGGCGGATGTGCCGGTTGACGCCTGCCGGGGAGATGTTGCTGCCGTACGCACGGCGGGTGCTGGGCGAGATGGAAAATCTGCGGCATTCGCTGGACGATTTGAGCGGGTTGCGGCGCGGGTCGCTGACGGTGGCGGCTCTGCCGGTGTTGTCGCACCGGGTGATGCCGCTGGCCGTGGCGCGGTTTCACGCGGAGCATCCGGACATCCGGGTGCGAATGCTGGAGATGTCGGTGGACGACATGGAGGCGGCGTTGGTGCAGGGCACGGTGGAAATGGGAATCGGTTACATGCCACCGGCCGGGAAGAGTCTGCGGGCGCAGTTGTTGTTTCAGGAGGAGTTGGTGGCGGTGGTGCGCGAGGATGATCCTCTGGCGCAGGGAGGCGGCGGGGGCGGCGGCAAGGCCGCGCGCGGGGGACGAGAGCGGGGGGACACGAGCAGATGGGTGAGCATGGAGGCGTTGATGAGGAGGCCGTTGATCGCGCTGCCGCCAGGGCATGGGACGAGGACGATGATGCTGAATGCGTTCGCCTCGGTGCGCCGGGTGGCGCGGTTTGCGATGGAGGCGGGGTCGGTCGAGGTGCTGTTGCAGGTGGTGAGGGAGTGCGGGGGGCCGGGAATCGTGCCGTCGTCGGCGTTGTGGGGGCGGACAGGCAATGAGCTGGCCGGATGCGCAGTGCTGCGCGTGGAGCGTCCCGGACTGCGGCGTCAGGTGGGGTTTCTCAACTTGAGCGGGGTGCATACACGCCCGGCGGCGGAGGCGTTCATACCGATCGTGCAGGCGGTAGTGGAAAAGGAGTTACAAGGCTGACACGGCGCGTTTCCAGAAGATTTCAGCAGACGCAGAGGCGCGTGAGGTTTCTGACCTTACGGCCAAATAAAGGGATCAGGCGCTCCAGACTCCGAGGGCGGTCAATTGTCGGGTCGCCGCCTCCGCCCAGCCGCGATTGGCAGCCGGGGAGGCCGGCGAGGGATGCAGCACCCGGCCCACCTCGCCCTTGAACCCCGGCAACCGGGCGGCGGCTTGCGTCAGCTTGTCTTCCGCATAGCCCCCCACGCCGATCAGCCACTCGGGCCGGAGCGCGGCGATGAGTTTTGCCAAATGCGCCAGACACACTTCGTCAACGGGGGCAATTTCCGATGACGACAGTTTGTCGGGCGTGAGGTTCGCGCCCGTCGCGCTCATCCAGACCAGCGGACAATAATTCGCCACGAAGTGATCATGGAAAAACGCCTCCGCCGTGCCAAATTTTTGAGCGAACAATCCCCAGAGCCGTCGTCCGCTCACCTCCGATTTCGGACACGCGAAGCCTTCGATCCGGCGCTTCGGGTGTTCGTCCGCCGGACGTCCCACCGGGCCCGAAATGCCCATCCAGTCGCGCACCGCCGCCACCTCGCCAAAGGGCACCCCGGTCTGCGCCATGCCAAAGGGGCCCGGATTCATGCCGAGAAACAACACCCGTTTCCGTCCGCCGCCGTAGCGGCGAAGATACTGCTCATGCGGGGCCCATGCGTATTCAAGCGGCAAATACACATGGGCGGCCGGCGCGGAAAAACGCGCTCCGTGCAGTTGCTGGCGGAGCAGGTCCGCGGCTTCGACCAGGGGATGTGTTGCAGGCATCAGGAGGAAAAAGCTGAAAAGCCGGAAGCTGAAAAGCCTGCTTTTCGCAGGCGTCCCCCTCCCCCCCCCCCCCCCACGCACTCCGGGTGCAACGCATGGTGATGGCGGAAGGCGGGTCTCCTGACCCGCCGGACGCGGCGCAGCCGCGCCCTTCCGTATCGTAATCCCGTATTCGGATGGGCGAGGCTCGCTGACGCGAGTCTCGTCGGCGGATCAGGAGACCCGCCCTCCGGTATCTGGTCCCCTCCCCTGCTCAGAGTTCGGTGTACTTCGCCGAGCGTCCGCGGGATTTCTCGACGGGATATTTTTGGGCGTTGCGCTCCATCTTGGTTTCAATGGCGGCGGCCACGTCGATGCCTGTCATGTTGGCAAATTCCAAGGCATAGATGACGACGTCCGCCAGTTCCTCCTCGATCTTCGCCTTGCGCGCCGGATCGGCGGCCAGAACGCGGGACTCCTCGGTTGTGGCCCACAAAAAATGCTCCATCAACTCCCCGGTCTCGGCGGCGAGGGCCATGCTCAGATTTTTCGGTGCATGAAACTGCGCCCAGTCGCGTTCGGCGGCGAAGGCAAGCACACGGGTTTTGATCTCGGCAAGTGTCGTGGTGGAATCAGCAAGGCGGGCCATGTGCGCATCCTGCCATTTGCCGCCCGGCACGCAATCGTAACAAAATTTTTCCAACAACGAACTTGGCACGGGGTCTGCATTGTGTATGTTCAATCACCGTTTCAGGAAAATGTTCACGACCGTCCATCATCATCACATCGCCCGCGCCGGCACTTCGACTACGAAGGCCCGCGCTTGTGGCTGTGTCGTGATGTGTCGTGTGCTCCAATCCCAAAAATCCTGGAATAAACACGCAAGCCACCCGGGCCAAACGCAGGTCTAAACTTCGCCAAGTGCGATCAGGGTTTTGGGGATAACCCAAACCAAACTGCGAAAAACCCGGGGGCCGAAAACAAAAGGTCCGCGAGGCTCGCATTGTCTGTTTCGCCGAAGCCCAAACATCACCCAAACCACCAAGTCTCACTTTTCCCGAAAACCGAAATCAGAAATTTTTTGAAAGAACCTATTTTTCCCATGCACACGATCATCCATCCGCTCAAGCCCGCCAGTCGCTTCGATACTACGGACACCCGCCCGACCGCCGATAGCCGCAAGCCACACTACGACTGCACCGAGCTCGCCGACGCGGTCGCGCTCTCGGTGTTCCTGCCCAATGTGGAACCCATCGGCGTCGAGTTCACGGTGCGCGGTCCCGACTTGATCCTCACCGCCCGCAAGCGGCACATCGTCCGCGTCAACTGGAGGGCCGCCCACCTTGAGAGCGCCGAGCACGACTACGAATTGCACCTGCGCCTGGGGCGTGGTCTCGATTACGATGCGCTGCGCGCCGAGATCGACGGCGACTTGCTGAGAGTCGTCATCCCGAAGCGCATGACCACCGCCGAGGAACTGCGCGCGGTGGCCGCGTAGGAGAAACGAGCGGCCCGTGGAGGGCGGGTCTCCCGACCCGCCGACGACGCGAAGCGTCGTCCATCCGGATCGGAAGAGCGCGGCTGCGCCGCGTCTGGCGGGTCGGGAGACCCGCCCTCCAATTGCCATCAGCCTAATTGGCGGAGCAATTCGCGCGCCTGTCGATCGAAGTCGCGCCAAGCACGCCAAGGGGCGGCGGGAAGTCCGCTGCGGTGCAGCATGGTCTGGGCACGGACGAGGCCGTCATTGAGTTTTTGCTTAAAAACGTCCGTGTCCTGCTCTCCACGGTCAAGCAGGGCCATGTCGGGCCAGTCGTCGGGATTCGTGGTGCCGCCACCATTGGAGGAGGCTCCGTTGGAACCATTGACGGCGGCGGCCAGACCGGCGGGCTGCGATGCCGGGGCACCAGAGAGCGGGATGGGCGGTGTCGAGGTGGAGGCAAGGGCGCCGGTGGGAGGAGGCGCCGGCTTGGCGCGACCAATGAGCCAGTCGGGAAGGACGTCGAGGATGGTGGCGATAATGCGCACTTCGGTGAGGGTTGCGTCGAGGTATCCGCATTCGAGCCGGGACAGGTGGCTCAGCTTAAAATAAGTGAGGCCGGCTTCATAAATGATATTGGCCAGTTGTCCTTGTGAAAGGCCCTGGTTCGTACGGGCTTCGCGGAGTTGGTTGGCGATACGCCATTTTCTTGGTTCAGTCGGAGCAGTGATCATCTTGTCTGCAAGATTTGGTAGTTAACAGGATTGTCCATCGGTCCGCTCTGGGTGGTGAATCGAACAACCTGACAGTGTTTTTAAAACAATCCTCATCGGGACCGGTGGCAAGGTGGAATTGTGGTCGTCACGGAATCGTCGGTCAGGTTGGTTTGGTTATATGCTGGCGATTATATAAAGGCATCCCACAGGAGCAAGGCGACGGCGAGGATTACGCGGTAGATGGCAAAGGCACCCAGTCCGTGACGCGCCAGATAGCCGACAAATCCCTTGATCGCCACCGCAGCCGACAAGGCGGCGACCACCATGCCGATCAGGGTATTGCTCCAGCCAAAGACCTCAATCACGCCGGCACCTGACTTATAACCTTTATAGAGAGCCGCCGCAGAGAGGAGGGCAAAGCCGGCGAGAAAACTAAACTCGGCGGAGCGGGCGGGCCGCAGTCCGGTGAAATAGGCGGCGACCATCGTGACCATGGAGCGGCTCATGCCGGGCCAGAGAGCGAGGCACTGGGCGAAGCCGATAAAAAGCGCCTGCCCGGGGCGGAGGTCGTCGCCCTTACGCTCGGCCTGGGGGGGGGGGCGGTGTTTGCGCCAGCGTTCGGCGAGCACCATGAGGATGGCGCCAAAGATCAACGCGAAGGCCACGGTGCGGATGGAAAACAGGTGCCGGTCAATGAAATCACTGAGCAGAAGGCCCGCGATGCCGGGCGGGATGCAGGCAAGGACAATGTTGCGCAGGAGGCGAACCCCGGCGGTGTTTTGCCCGAGAAGTCCGCGGGCTATCTCCAGCATGCGCCGCCAGTAAATGAGGGCGACGGCGGCAATGGCGCCAACCTGAATAATGACAGCGTAAGCGTCGGCGGCGGATTTGATGGTGAGCGGTTCTCCGTCCGGGTGCTTGGGCGAAGGGGGCTTGCTCCAAAGCGGGGCTCCCTGAGCGTCGAGCAGGGGAACGGTGGATTCGAGATCGAGGAAGTGGTTGGCGATGACGAGGTGCCCGGTTGAGGAGATGGGCAGGAACTCGGTGACGCCTTCGACGACGCCGAGAACCACGGCGTCGATCACATCGGGCGGCACGGGGGGGGGGGGGGGAGGGGGGGAGGAAACCGCGACAGGAGGCACGGCGGAAGTCGCGTGTGCGGCGGCGGCGCCAATGGACAGGATGAGGGAAAGCCAGAAGGACCAGAGCGGTATTCGAGAAAACATTACAGGATGACGTGTCGCGCCAGGGCGGGTGGTGGTGGTCTCATTCCTGAAAGCGGAAAACGAACTCTTCCGGTTTCGCGTAGCCGAGGCGGCGGCGGATTTCCATCTCGATATAAACGGGATCAGTGCGCAGGCGTTCCAGTATTTTGTTTTGCTCGTCGAGCCGGGCCTTGGTCTCCGCGAGGCGCAGAGCGGTCTGCGCGTGGACTTCTTTCAGGTGGTTATATTCACGACGCGTCTGCCAGAAAAAGAGACCCGCGATGGTAATGCCTCCCACGAGGAGAACTACATATATGACAATGAAGGCGCGGCGCAGGATCATGGCGTGGTTCGGAGAACGATGTCTATGTGGGTTGTCGGCGAAACGTGGTGCAAAACTGGTTCGCTGTAAATAACGGTATGCGTTTCCGGCGGATTTTGTGGTTCTCGCGGGTTTATGAGGATGCCGGTGCCGACGACGGCGATGCGGTGGTGGTGGTGGCGGATGTGGCTCCGCGCAGTCGCGCCATCTTGCGTGGCGCGCCGCCATGCGCAATGACACCTTTGCGCAGGGCGCGCAGCAGGGCGGGGATGCCCTCCTCGGTGAGACACGAGATGGGGAGGGGCTTGATCTTGTGGCGGCGCACAAACCTGGCGTAGTTGGCCGTGGAGGCGGTTTCGTCCATTTTGTTGGCGACGACGAGGCGGGGTTTTTTGAGGAGCGCGGGGTCGTAGGCCTTCAACTCGGCGAGGAGCGTGGCGTAGTCGTCGCGCGGATCGCGTTCGTCGGTGCCGGCCATGTCGATGAGAAACATGAGCAGCGTGCAGCGTTCGATATGGCGGAGGAAACGGTGGCCAAGTCCGCGGTTCTCGCTGGCACCCTCGATCAGGCCGGGCACGTCGGCGAGGAGCAGGCGGTCATAGGTTTCTGGATACTCGATCACGCCGATCTGCGGTTGCAGGGTGGTGAAGGGATAGGGGGCGGTCTTGGAACGGGCCTTGGTGATGAGGTTGGTAAGGGAGGATTTGCCGGCGTTGGGGAAGCCGACGAGTCCGACGTCGGCGATGGATTTGAGGATGAGGCGGTAAGTGCCGCCTTCGCCCGGCTGGCCGGGGTTGCTGCGTTTGGGGGCGCGGTTGGTGGCGGATTTGAAGTGGGTGTTGCCCCAGCCTCCGTTGCCGCCTTTGCACAAGACGATGCGCTGGCCGTCCTCGATCACTTCGGTGACGGCTTCGCCCGTCTCCTCGTTGATGACCACGGTGCCGAGAGGCACTTTGAGAATGGCGGACTTGCCTTCGTGACCGTTGCAATCGGCCCCGCGCCCGTATTCGCCACGCTCAGCGTTCCAGTGGGGTTTGTATTTAAAATCGATCAAGTTGTTCGTGTCGTCGTCGCCGATGAGGACCACGTCGCCGCCTTTGCCGCCGTCGCCGCCATTGGGCCCCCCCCACGGTTCATACTTCTCACGGCGAAAGCTGATCGCCCCGTCGCCGCCGTCGCCGGCCTTTGCTTTGATAACACACTCGTCGATAAACATCGGCAGGATGGTGCATAATCCTCCGCCCTTGCCAAGTGCCACGCGGCAAATCGTAAAAAACCCTCCGGAGGCACCCTCCCCCCCCCCCCCCCCCGCGCCGGAAAATATGCACTCCATTAGCAACAAACAGCTTCACACCTCCCGTCTTCTGCGCCATTCTTCCGTCCTGCCGTCAATCCCGGTGGCACCCTCTGCTAGTAAACCTCCAGCCCTCATCCCCCATGCTTACGGTCAACACCTCCAACCTCGCCAGCCATATCACCACCAACCGCGGCCACATCCTGTTCATGATCCTTGATGAGGTTCGCGATTTCATCTTCGTCAAAGACAACCGCTGCCGCTTCATCTACAACAATCGGGCCCACCTTGAGCATCTGGCCTGCTCGCAGGAGGACATTCTGGGGCGGACGGATTTCGACATTTTCCCCAAGGCGCTGGCCGACTCGTTTTACTTCGACGAAAAACGCCTCCTCGATACCCGCGTCCCCATCATCAAGGTGCAGGAATCGGTCAACTCCCGGGGCGAGATGTTTTTCACCACCGCGCTCAAGCAGCTCGTGTGCAGCCCGCGGGGTGAGATTCTCGGTTTCTTCGGCATCATCCGCCGCCTCCTTGCCAACGACCGCAGCGGACTCGAAAAAACCCACCGCGACATCCTCGAAGCCCTGCGCCGCGACCCCGGCACCACCCCGCAGCAACTGCGCGCCTTCGAAACCTCGCTCCCCATGCTTCTTTCACGCACCACCGACGGCGACGCGACTCGCGTCCCGGTCGCATCCAGTGGATCGACGCCTCCGCTTGCAACCGCTTCCCCGGAGACATTGGAAAAACCATGATCCTCCCCGCCCGGACGTTCTCCTGCACACGGATGGCAGGAGAAACGATTTCGGCCATCGGTCCGGTAAAAGCAGGGAAAAAGTCACGTAACAGAACCTTGCGCGCAAGATGCGAGCCGGACAACGTTGAGGCCTGACGCAAGTCCGCCCGGTCCCGTATCCCAACCAGCACTACATCACCCTTATGATACTCCACACCTTTTCCACCCTTGGCTGCCCCCACCTCGACCTCGACGCCATCATTGCGCTCGCCGCCCGGCACGGCATTCACGCGCTTGAGCTGCGCGCCGTCTCCGGCACCACCGAACTCCCCGATCTCTTCGCCCGCGAATACGGCACGCCCGCGCAACTTGCCGCCCACCTCCACCGGCGCAACATCCGTATCTGCTCCATCGATACCTCCTTCAGTCTCATCGGCGCGAAGGACGGTGACCGCGAGCAACTCATCAAGTTTGTCGAATGGGCCGACCGCCTCGACGTTCCCTGGATGCGCGTTTTCGACGGCAAACGCAACGGGGCCAGCGAGAGCGAGTCGATCACCGAGGCCGCCGACACCCTCGCATGGTGGCGCGCGGAGCGCCAGCGCCAGGGCTGGGCCGTGGACCTCATGATGGAGACCCACGGCACCTTTGTTAACACGCCCGCGCTTCAGGGTCTTTTTCGCGCCGCGCCCCACGTCTCGCTCCTCTGGGACGCTCATCACACCTGGCGCAAAGGTGGCGAGATGCCCTTCGATACTTGGTCAACCGTCCGGGCGCACACCGTGCACGTGCATGTGAAGGACAGCGTCAACGAGCCTACGCCCGACGGCAAACACCCCTACACCTACGTGCTGCCCAGCAAGGGCGAATTCCCCATGCAGCCGTTGCGCGAACAACTCTCCGCCGACCGTTTCGACGGTTTCCTCAGCCTGGAGTGGGAACGCCTCTGGCATCCCCAGCTCCCGGAACTCGACAAGGCGCTCTACACCGCCGCTCAAAATCGCTGGTGGTAGGCGCCGCCGTCGGACGGCACCCGCATCATCAGCGACGTTCAGCGGCGAAAACCGCCTCCACGGAATCCGCCGCCGCCGTGAAAGCCGCCGCCGCCGAATCCCTGAAAGGCGGGACGCGCCATCTGGAAGCTGCGTTCGCGCTGCGCGCCGAGGTTGCGCGATTGGAAATCGCGGTCGAGCGCTCCGTGGTCAAAGGCAGGCTGGCGCTCCCCTGCCCCACCCTCGCCAAGCCGATGTTGCTCGCCGGGATTGAGCGCAGGCGCAGGCGTTGAGGGCGCGGCGGGAGTGGCGGGCGGGCGACGTTCGCCGCCGCCGGACTGGCCGGGCTGAGGCTTGGTGAGCTGCGTCCAACTGCCGTCATCGTTACGCTGATACACGTGGCCGTCGTGGCCCGCGTAAACGTTGCCATTGATGTTGGCGATGGCGCCGTCCTCGCCGCGCGCGGTGGCGGTGTGGATGACCTTGCCATCGAGTCCAATGACGGTGCCGGAGCCCCCGGTGATCGTCTTGCCCGTGTCGCCGTCGTGAATGGTGCCGTGCTGCCCAAAGGCGGTGACTCCCGTGGTGTCGTTGTGCGCGATGGCGCGGCCCCCTTCGGCGTAGCTGCCGGTGTAAACGTTCTCGATCGCGCCACGCTGGCCCACGACCTTGGTGCCGGTGGTGGAGTTGTAGGCGTGTCCGTATTGCGTGGCCCACTCGTTGCCGGTGAGTCCATCGTAGCCGCCGGCGGCGCGGGAAACGCTGTGCCACGGACCGTTGTCATGGTAAATGTTGCCCGAGGTGCCGGCCCAACCATAGGGCCCCCATGCGGTGATGCCGCCGTAGGCGTTGTAGCCCCAGCCATAGCAGTAGGGATAATACGGTCCCCACCAGGGAGCGGGCGGACACGGTCCCCAGTAATCCCAGTCGTCGCCCCAGGCCCAGCCGACCGCGAATCCGAAGGCCCAGCCGGCCCACGGCGTCCAGCAAAGGTTGCTGTAATAGCCGTAGCTGCAGGGATAGGAGACGTAGATCGTCTCGCTCACGTAGGGAGGATAAATGTAGCCGGTGCCATAGACGACCGTGCCGTCGGGCCCGATGATCGCGCCGTAATAGCCGGGCGTGTATCCAACCCACACATACGTCGTGTCGTAACGATAGACGCGGACGTAGGTGATGTAGTGGAGCGGCGAGGACGGCGGGATGGTGTAGATGATGGCGGGCACGCTGGTGGCGACGCTCCAGGGGCCGCTGGTAAGAGCCGGGGAAAGTCCTGAAAAGGGTCGGGAGAGGTGAAATGAAAAGGGTCGGGTGGCGAGGTTTGCGGACTGTCCGCGGGCACCGCGCGTGGGGGGCGCAGGGGGCTCGTTAAATGCCTCTTAAGACATTCTGATGCTGTAAACATTGCCGGTATAAACGTGTTTGATGCCAGACGCTGAGTAGAGCGTGGCCTCGATCTTGGCCTTGGTGTTCAGTGCGCCGGTCATGCTGTGGTTCCAGCCAACGGTCACAGCAACCTGGTCGCCGTCTGCGGCGGGG
>NZ_ABEA03000217.1 GCF_000171235.2 Geminisphaera colitermitum TAV2
CCCCCCCCCCCGCATACGGACGATTACCACGACGTTGCGACGGCCAATTTCATTCAACAAAATCATAGAAGCATTTCAGGTTGCCAACCTAAGATTGGACCAATCAGCATTCCGCCGCCTTGAAACTCTCCGTCAAAGTCGATTACGCCTGCCGGGTCCTTGCCCAACTCGCCCGTTTCCACGGTTCCGATGAACTCGCTCACATCGAGCAACTCGCCCGCGTCGAGGCCGTGCCCGCCAATTACCTCGTGCAAATCCTGAGCGAACTGCGCAACGGCGGCCTCATCACGAGCCGCCGCGGCAAACAAGGCGGCTACACCCTGGCCCGCGAGCCCAAGAAAATCTCACTCTACGACATCGTGCGCCTCATCGAAGGAGAAGTGCTCGAAGTCAGCGCCACCGGCGAAGGCCAGTCCGGCCGCCGCGTCCGGCAAGCCTGGAGCGAAGTGCGCGACGAATTGGAAGAATTTTGCAAAGGTCACACCCTCGACCAACTCGTGGCCCGCGGCGGTGAGGACATGTATTATATCTAGAGCCGGTTTCGACACTTGCCCCGTCTGCGATTGCCCCGCTCACTGCGTGAATGCCTCACGCCGTCATCGAAAACCTGCTCATCTTGCAGGACCGCGACACGAAGCAACGTTCGCTCGAAGCACAACTGGCCGCCAATCCCGCCGCCATTGCTGAAGTCGAAGCGAAGATCGCCGCCGAGCGAGCCGCCATCGATGCGGCCAAAGGCGAACTGAAAGGTCTCGAAAGCAAAAAAAAGTTGCTCGAAACCGAAATCGGCTCCGCCGAAACCACCCTCGGCAAATACAAAACCCAGCAATCGCTCGTCCGTAAAAACGACGAATACCAAGCCCTCGGCCAGCAGATCGACCAGACGCAAAAAACCATCGAGTCCTTGGAAGAAAAAGAACTCGAACTCCTCTATTCCATCGACGAGGCGCGCAACCGGTTCACCGCCGCCGAGACCGTGCTGCGCAACAGCATCTCCGGTTATCAGGCGCAAATTGCCACGCTCCACGAGCG
Organism: Geminisphaera colitermitum TAV2; assembly: GCF_000171235.2. Taxonomy (GTDB): domain Bacteria; phylum Verrucomicrobiota; class Verrucomicrobiia; order Opitutales; family Opitutaceae; genus Geminisphaera; species Geminisphaera colitermitum. Next base: position 1,033 of record NZ_ABEA03000217.1, read on the forward strand.
CGCCAAAAACCTTGCCGCCGAACTCATCACCGCGCGCGCCGACACGCAGACCGCGCGCGAACCCCTCCCCCCCCCCGCCCTGCGCGTTTACGACCGCGTCTCCACCCGCCAGATGCCCGCCGTCGTCGCCGTGCGCGGCGGCAAATGCTCCGGCTGCCACCTCCGCGTCTCCGGCGAAGCCGAGACCGGTGCCCGCAGCCGCGACGAGGCCACCCTCGGCATCTGCGACCAATGCGGCCGCATCATCTGGTGGGAAAGCTGACGAAAAAAGCCTCCCCCCCCCCCCTTCGCAACTCAACACATTGGATGTTGGATGTTCGACGTTGGATGTTCGACGTTCGGGGCGAAGCCCCGCTGCGGGCTTGCCAGCCCCTCGCCCACGCCGCACAAAATCGCCCCTTATGCAAAAGCTGGCCCTCCTTTCGGTGAGTGACAAACGCGGCTTGGCGGACTTCGCCACGGCCCTCGTGAAACAACACGGCTACAAGCTGCTCTCCACGGGCGGCACCGCAAAACTCCTCGCCTCGCACGGCCTCCCCGTCACCGAAGTCAGCGAACACACCGGCTTCCCCGAAATGATGGAAGGCCGCGTCAAGACCCTGCACCCCAAAATCCACGGCGGACTCCTCTGCCGCCGCGACAAAGCCGACCACCTCGCCGCCGCCAAAACGCACCACATCGACCTCATCGACCTCGTCGTCGTCAACCTCTACCCCTTCGAGCAGACCGTCGCCAAACCCCACGTCGAATTTGAGGAAGCCATTGAAAACATCGACATCGGCGGCCCCTCCATGCTGCGCAGCGCCGCCAAGAACCACGAAAGCGTCACCGTCATTTGCGACCCCGACGACTACCCCCGCGCCCTCGCCGCCTTCGCCTCCGCCGACCGGGGCGACACCGCCGCCCTTGCCGGCCTCCGCCGCCAGCTCGCGTTGAAAGTCTTTCAACGTACCGGAAACTACGATACCGCCATCGCCGCGTATCTCGCCAAGCAAGTCCCC
>NZ_ABEA03000216.1 GCF_000171235.2 Geminisphaera colitermitum TAV2
TGGCCAGTCCCCATTGGCAGTTCGCCAGTCCCCATTGGATGTTGGACGTTCGGCGTTGGATGTTGGACGTTCTCCCCGCCCGCCCTTCCCCCCCCCCCCCGTCCGGAGCCCCTGTCGCCACAACCTGGCGCTACATCGGCCTCGCGCACGGCATCCACGCCCTCTTCGAAACGCCCGCGGGACTCATCCTTCTCGACCGCCGCGCCGCGCAGGAACGCATCCTCTTCGAGCGGATCGAACAACAATTTGCCGACCACTCCATCGCCACACAACGCCTCCTCCTCCCCGTCCCCCTCGAACTCGACCCGGTCTCCAGCGCGCTCCTGACCGACCGCCTGAAATTCCTCGCCGAACACGGCTTTGAAGTTGCCGAGTTTGGTCGTAATTTTTTCCGCATCGAAGGCATCCCCGACTGGATGGACCCCGCCGCCGCCGCCCCCTTCCTGCGCGACCTCCTCGGTGCCATCCGCGACGGCCAGCTCCCCGAACGCGACATTGCCGCGGCCCGCCAGTTCCTCACCCGCCTCTCCGCCACCCGCGCCATCCGCCTCCAGGCCGCTCCCTCCGCCGCCGAAATGCAGACCCTCGTCGCGCAACTCTTTGCCTGCGACGCCCCACACACCAGTCCCTCCGGACGCGCCACGCACATCGAATTCACCCACGGCGAACTCGACCGCCGCTTCCAACGCTGACGCCCCG
>NZ_ABEA03000215.1 GCF_000171235.2 Geminisphaera colitermitum TAV2
ATTCAATGTTCAACGTTCAGCGTTCAATGTTCAGTGTTCCGCATTGGATGTTGGATGTTCGACGTTGGATGTTGGACGTTGCGGCGAAGCCCGCCCCCCCCCCCCCCTCCCTCCTCTCCCTACGCCCGCCTCGACGTGCTCGGACGCCGTCTGCGCGACGCCGTGCTCGACGCCGCCCGCGTCAAAGGACTGCCCGTGCAAGTGCCGCAATGCGGCTCGATGTTCAGTATTTTTTTCACGGATACGCCGGTGCGCGACTACGCCACCGCGCTCAAAGGCGACGCGAAACTCTTCGCCCGCTTTTTCCATGCCTGTCTTGATGCTGGCGTTTATCTTGCGCCCAGTGCCTACGAAGCCGGTTTCCTCAGCACCGCCCATGAAGGCGCGGCGATTGATCGCGCCTGCGATGTCATGGCTGCGGCAATACGCGGATTGTAAAAATCATTTTTGTGGAGCAGTGAAACTGTAATGCCAAAAAGAGTTTTGGCTTAGAGCATTTTATTCAAAACTGTAGCCATTGTCTTAACGGTAGGGAGGCCTTTGTGCCCTCTGCAGAGGGCACAAAGGCCTCCCTACCAGGTATCAAATGGCTATCGCTTAAATGAAACTGCTCTAAATTTCCTCTGCGGCTCCGCTCAGGCGAACGTCACGTAGTCTTTTCCGAAATACGGCACGAGCACCGCCGGGACCTTTACGCGTCCGTCGGGTTGGAGATTGTTTTCCAGCAGAGCGGCCAGCACGCGCGGCACGGCGAGACCGGAGCCGTTGAGCGTGTGCACGAGTTCGGGTTTGCCGTCCTTGCCGCGGAAACGGATCTGCGCACGACGCGCTTGGAAGGACTCGAAATTGGAACAGCTCGACACCTCAAGCCAACGCTTCTGCCCGGCAGACCACACTTCGAGGTCATACTTTTTCGACTGCGCAAAACCCAAATCGCCACCGCACATGAGAAGCACCCGATAGGGCAGTTCCAGTTTGCGCAACAGGCGCTCGGCATCGTCGCGGAGCTTGTCGAGTTCGTCATAGCTCGTGCTTGGATGCACCCACTTGAGGAGTTCCACTTTGTCGAACTGATGCAGGCGGTTGAGGCCGCGCACGTCCTTGCCGTAACTGCCCGCCTCGCGGCGGAAACACGGCGTGTAGGCGCAACGGTAAACCGGCAGCGCGGCTTCATCCAAAATCTCGTCGCGGAAAAAATTGGTCAGCGGCACCTCGGCGGTCGGCACCGCATAAAAACCATCCGTCTGCGCCTCATACATCTGCCCCTCCTTGTCGGGAAGCTGGCCCGTGGCGGTGGCGCTGGCTGCGTTGACGAAGATCGGCGGGTTGACCTCCTGGTAACCGGCCTTGCCGTTTTCATCCAAAAAGAAATGCAGCAGCGCGCGCACGAGTCGGGCCGCGTCGCCAACGTAAAAAGGGAATCCGGCACCGGTGACTTTTGCGCCGCGACCGAAGTCGAAGAGGTTTTCAAAACCTGGGATTTCCCAGTGTGCGCGTGCGCTGTTGGCGACGGTCGAGGGAATGGCGGCGGGATCGCCCCAGGTGGAAAATACCACGTTTTCCTCCGGCGTGCGGCCTTCCGGGACGCTGGCGTGGGGGAGGTTGGGCACGCTGAGCATCGCCTGTTTGTGACGCGCCTCGATTTCGGTGAGGCCGGCTTCGCGGGCTTTGACTTCCGCCGAGACGGTTTTCATTTCCTGCACCTTGGCGATAAATTCGGGCGAGCCTTTGGGCAGCTTCACCATCTCGGCATTGGCGGCCTTTTGGCGACCGCGCAGGGCTTCGACCTCGGCGAGTTGGGCGCGCCAGGCGGCGTCGAGTGCGAGCAGGGCGTCGAGATCAACGTCGAGGTGCTTTTTGGCAATCGCAGCACGAACTAGGTCTGGCGAGTCACGGAGGAGTTTCGGATCGAGCATGGCGCGTATGGAAAATAAAAGTCGTTCACTTTTCCCTCCCCCCCCCCCGCCAGCAAGTGGAAAAGCCGTCCAATAAATGTCAGACAGTAGGCGAGGCGGGGGGGGGGGGAGGGGAATGAATTAACCACAGAGACACCGAGGCACAAAGTTCGATCCGGAGTCAGGATTCAATAGACGCGAAGAGGCGCATAAGGTCTTCTCTGGTTTGAACTTTGTGCCTTCGTGCCTCTGTGGTTAATTTCCACTCTCCACGTAGCTGCTGTTCTATTGTTAAATAACCTGCACCGGCGGAGGGCGCAGCGCGGCGATGGCGGACATGATGCGCTCGCTCGCCTTTTGGTAACGATCCTTGCCATCGGCGGGGTTGTCGTAATCGGCCGGTTGCAAGGGACGCCCATAGACGATGTCCACCCGCGTTCCGAGGCGCAGGCGTCCGTCGCGCCCGAAGGCGATGTGCGAGTTGAAAATTCGCACCGGCAACACGCACACGCGCGTCTTGCACGCGATCATGCCCACGCCGGCCTTGGGCGCTTGCAGACGTCCGTCCGCCGAACGCGTTCCCTCGGGGAAAAGCGTCAGCGCCTTGCCCGCTTGCAACACGCGCAACACGCCCTTGATCGCGCCCACGTCGGCGCCGCCGTCGCGGTCCACCGGCACGCAACCTACGCCATCAAGCCACCAAGTGCTGATGCCGCCTTTCCAGAGTGTACGACGGGCAAAAAACGCCATCTGACGCGGGATGTGGCACCCGATCATCGGCGGATCGAGGTGACTAGCGTGGTTGGCCGCCACGAGAAACGCGCCGTCCTTGGGCACGTTGTCCAAGCCCGCCACTTCGCCGCGAAAGAAAAGATCATAGATGACCCGCAGTGCGTAGTGACAAATACCATACAGGGGTTGCATCTCGACTTGAGGGAAGGCGGACATAGGCGGGAGGAGGGCGGGAGCGCGGGAGGCGTTTTGTTTTTTTTTCAGACTTTCAGTTTTTCCGCAATCGTCCCGGCGATCATCTCCACGACCTGCTCCAGCGTGAGGTGAGTCGAGTCGATGTCGATGGCGCCGGACGGGCAGGCCAGCGGAGCGGCCTTGCGCGTGGTGTCCAGACGATCGCGTTCGGCCACGGCATCCTGCACTCCCTCGCGGGCGCGACGACGGGCGCGTTCTTCAGGATCGGCGTGCAGGAAAAACCGCAAATCCGCATCCGGGAAAATCACCGAACCGATGTCGCGTCCCTCCATGACAAGACCAGCGAAACCACGTTCGCGCGCCACATCCGCCTGCCCGCGCTGGTAAGCCAGCAAAGCCGCCCGCACTTCGGGAATCGCCGCGAAATGCGACACCGCTGCATTCACCTCCGCGCTGCGAATCTCCTCCTCCGGCAGCACGCGCCCGCCAAGCTCCATGCGTGCCAGTCGCCCGTCGATCCGCGTGCCGAGCGCCAGCCCGGCGAGCGCCGCGTGCACGCCTGCGACATCGCTCGGACGCACGCCGCGCCGGAGCAACTCGGCGGAGACCGCCCGATAAAACGAACCGGTGTCCACATGCATCAGCGAAAAGCGCTCGCTCAACGCACGCGACGTGGACGATTTGCCGGAGGCGGCGCCGCCATCGATGGCGACGATTATGAATTTGGATGAGCGCATCAGGCCTCGGAGGATTTTTTGCGTAGCGACTCCAGCAACTCAAAAAAGTGGGGAAACGTCTTTGCGCAGCACGCCGGGTCCTTGATCGAGAGCCACGGACGCCCGTCGCCGTGCAAATCGTGACAACCGAGAATCCCAAAGCTCATTGCAAAACGATGATCTCCGTACGTCTCGATTTCCTGCCCGGCGAGCAGCGGACGCGGATGGATTTCGAGCGAATCCTCCTCCTCGATCACCTGTTGTCCCAGCCGCCGCAACTCGCGCGCCATGCCAGCCACGCGATCCGTTTCCTGCTTGCGCGTGTGCGCGATGCCGCTGATCCGCGTTGGTCCGTCGAGCAAGGGCGCGATGGCGGCGAGCGTCAGAAATGTATCCGAAAACTCGTTAAAATTTTCCGTCACGCCCGTGCGCGTCCCTCCCGCCGTAGCTCCTCCCGCCAATTTTTCTACGGAAAACGCAACATGGAGCCCCCTCCCCCCCCCCCCCTCCGTCTCAGTTACGACTGCGCCGACCCGTTGCAGCACGGAGACGAAACGCGTGTCGCCCTGCAAACCGCCGCCCGGCCCGCGCAATCCCGGCAAGTCCAATTCGCCGCCTGTAACCAAGGGCAGCGCCAGAAAATAACTCGCCGCCGTCGCATCCGGTTCGATTGCGTAAACAGCATTTCTTTCGCCACGCCTCCCTCCCGCCGCCGCCGCCTGCAATCCCCACGGATGTCCACTGACGACGCGCAAACGATCATCCGCGAGACGCTGCACCGCAGGCTGTCCGAAATGCTCCATCAACCGCGTCGTCATCTGCACGAACGGCCAGCGCACCCCGCCCGCGATTGTCACCTCTACTGGCGCATCCGCCAGCGGCGCGACCATCAGCACCGCCGACAACATCTGGCTGCTCTCGCTCGCGTCGATTGTCACCGGCCCGCCGCGCAACCCGCGCGCATGAATTTCGATCGGGAAAAATCCTTCCTCGCCCGTGCAACGAATATCCGCGCCCAGCGTCCGCAAGGCCTCGATCAACCCGCGCATGGGCCGCTTGCGCATCTGCGCGATGCCATCAATCCGGTAAACGCCGCCACGCGCCGCCGCGCACAAGGCCGTGAGAAACCGCGCCGCCGTGCCCGCCAGACCGACGAATAACTCCACCGCTTGAACCTCCTGAGTATCTCTCGCCTCCCCCCCCCCCCCGACACCGTTTCCCTTCAAAGCGTTTTCCTGACCTTCGACGCGTGCGGTGCCTGCCGCCTCATCCGCCTCCACGCGAAACCCCAGCCGCCGCAAGGCCTCTGCCATCAAACGCGTATCCTCACTGAACAAGGCGCCCGTGAGCAGGACCGGCTCCCGACAAAGCGCGGCGAGCAACAGCGCACGATTGGTCAGGCTCTTGGAACCGGGCAGCAAAACCTCACCCCGCACCGGGTGGCGAAACGGTTTTATAGGAAGCAAGTCAGGCAGCGAATCGGGCAGCATCGCCTTGAGGGAAAAGCCGAAAACCTGAAAAGCCAAAAGCTAAAATAACGTCCTCCCGCTTTCGCTTGTCCGGTTGACCCGTTCGACCCTTTCGGCAGTTTGTTCGCTTCCTCCCATGGCTTCCGCCGAAATCGCATTTTTATGAGAACGCCAACGAAAGCCAAAGCGTCCAAAACAACGCGTAGCGCGTCAGGCACCACAGACAACAAAGCAACACCAGCAGCAACACCAGCGGCAGCAAAGGCGGACTCGGCGGACGCAACGGACAACAGCACGACAAAAGAAGTTATCGGACTGACTGCGATTGCGAAGGCCACCGGATTCTCGCGGATGACGGTGTCGCGCGCCCTGCGCTCCATGACGCGAGTAAAACCGACGACGCTTGCGCTCATACAAAAAACGGCGGCCCGATTAGGCTACGTTCCCGATGCGCGCATGGCCGCAGTGATGTCGGGCATGCGGATGTCCAAACGCCGGGAACTGCTGCCCATCGCCTGGCTCAACACGGCGGAAGAACGCGGCCTGTGGCGAAAATTCAACTGGCTCTCGCCCTACCTCGAAGGCGCGCAAAAAGAGTGCACCACACACGGCTTCAAACTCGAGGAACACTGGCTGATGCAGCCAGGCATGACGCAACGGCGCATGTCGCAAATCCTCGCCTCGCGAGGCATTCGCGGCGTCATCATAACACCCGCAACGGCAGCCCCCGGCATTCACCACCTGCGACTCAAATGGGAACAATTCAGCGTGGTCACATTTGAGAACGGTCTGCTCTCGCCGCGCCTCAACAAAGTCGTCCCGCACTTCTTCCACAACCTCATGCTCGCGTTGAAAAATTTACGCCGCCTCGGCTACCGTCGCATTGGCCTGTGCCTGCAAACAATCGAGGAACAACGCTCCGGGCACACATACCTTGCCGCACTCGGTTATTTTCAAAACAAGCTCCCGGCCGCCGAACACGTCCGCCCCTTCGTTTACAGACGCCTTTCGATGATGGACAAACGCATCCTCGAATCGCATTTGCCGCTGAGCGAATGGATGCTGCGCGAGAAACAGGAACCGCACGGCACGTCGTTCACGACGGACGCCGCCTTGCTGCGCAAGTGGATCGAACGGGAGCGTCCCGACGTGATCGTCGGGCAACACAGTTTCATGTTAAACTGGCTGGCCGCGCTCGATCTGCGCGTGCCGCAAGACATCGGAGTCGCGCACTTGGCACTGGACGACGATTGCGCGGATTGGGCTGGGATTTGGCAAAACAAGCGCGAGATCGGTGCCCAAGCCGTGCGTCAGGTTATCGGCATGTTGCACGCTAACGAACGGGGGATTCCCAAAATCACACACGAGACGTTTATCCACGGCGAATGGCGTTTTGGCCGCACCTTGAAACACAAGGCTGGTTGAAAAAATAACCGTTTAGCGGGGGGGGGGAGGGACACGCGGAAAAGGTTGGATTTGGCGCGGTAGCGTCTGGGAGCGCCGGCATCCTGCCGGCATCGTGCTGATGGCAAAGTGGCGCGGGCGTCCCGCCTGCATTCTGTTCCGATGCGGGCGAGACGCCCGCGCCACGCGTAGGGGCTTCGCTTGCGAAGCCCGCGTATGCAGGATGTGGCATCGAATGGCGGGCGCGGGCGTCGCAAGCGACGCCCCTACAGCGGGCGGGAGGCTCAGGGCGCGAACGCGCTGGTCACTGGGCGCCCCCAGAAGCTCTCGGGGACCGGGAGACCGAGCAGCCAGAGCGCGGTGGCGGCGGTGTCGTATTGCACCACGGAGGCCGTGATCGTGAACCCAGACTTCACTCCCCGACCCCAAGCGATCCACGGGATGATCACGTCGTCGAGGCTGGCCGAACCGTGCACGCCCACCGTTTTGCCTTCCTTGTTCACGGAGTCGTGGCAGCCATGGTCCGCCGACAGGATGATGACGCTGCTGGAGGTCAGGTCGGCGCTCTCGATGGCGTCGCGGATGATCTTGAGCGCGGCGTCACTGTCGGCCAGTGCCTTCATTTTTTCGGGCGAATTGATCCCGTATTTGTGTCCCATGGCGTCGGGTTCGCCAAAGTGGATGAAGCAGAGGTTGGGCCTCACCTTGGCCACATCATCGGCAAAGGCGGCGGCAATACCGAGGGAGCTGGTGTTGGCCGGCATGGCGAAACGGTCAATATCGCCACGATATTCGAAGAGTCGGAATTTTTGCTTGGAGACATAGGCGGCGGTGATGAAGCCGCCGGCCTTGGCGAGGTTGAAGACGGTGGGGACGGTGAGCTGGGGTTTGGCGGGAGCCCAGATGTCGTTCCACTGGATCTGGTGTTTCTGGATGCCGACGCCGGTCAGCATCGAGGTGTGCGAGGGCAGCGTGAGGCTCGGCACGATGGTGCAGGCCTCCCAAGTGTGGGCGCCTTCGTCCGCCATTTTTTTGAAGAGCGGCATGTCCGCCTTCGCGATGCCAGCGGGGGCGCCTTGGTCGAAGCTGATGATAAAGACGTGATCGGCGCGGCGGGCGGCTGTGGCCGATCCGACGGCGGTGGAGGCGACGAAGCCGAGAACGAGTGACAAGAGGCCAAGGGCAAGGAAACGAGGGCGGGCGTTAGGTATCATGAGTGGGCTGGGTCTTAATTTTCACGAAGTGATTGGAGACGCAATTGGAGTTGTGCTTCGTAAAGGTTAGCAGGCGTCGGGATTGTATTCTCGCTTTCGATACGGCACTTTGAAACGCCTTCGCCAACCGGCGAGTATTTCGACGCCGTGGCCCGCTTCGGGCCTCCGTGCCACGTCAGCTCCGCGCCTTGCAAACCCACAATCGCTCCCCACGGATGCACGTTCGCCCATCCGACCATGTAGCTCGTCTGCTCATCTGTGCGGTCGGAGTTTTTATCATTTTCGACGCGAATGTTCCACTCCACCGAACGTGCGCCAAGCGCTGGGCCGCCGTCGCCGCCATGCCAGCCATCGTTGCGAACGAGCGTGATGTCCGTGTGCAGGTTGTCGTGAGGAATCCGGCGATGTGTATCCAAAACTCCATGCTCAAGGACGCCGCGCATCCAGACGTTGCCGCTCGCAAAGGCTTCCACGTTGAGGCCGTGCGCAGGTTGCGACTCGATGAGAAAATCGCTCCACAAATTATCATAACTCATCCGGCAAATCGTGCCGTGGTGATGCGCCAGGCGTGCGGGCGAGGTCGCGCCAAGTTTGAATCGCGTCATGGTGATGCATTTGGCGTCGGCCAGGCCGGGTCCGTTTTCCATGTCGAGCATGGTCACGTCGCGCAGCCAGCAGTGAACGGCGTAGTTAAAAAAGGGCGCGTTCCAGCCGCTCTCTTTGTGGTGGTCTTTTGGCGTCCACGTGTAGTCGCGCAGGAATCGCAGCGTCATGTTTTCAATGCCGCTTTCGCGAATGAGCGGGATGAGTTTTTGCACGGTTGGCTGCCACCTGGTCTGCACATCAAATCGCAGGGGCTGACGTAGCGTGAGCGTGGTTTCCCCTGTGGTTTTGTCGTGCGCAACAGCGGCGATTTCGACGATCCATGTCTGCGGGTCGGGGGTTTTCCAAGCGCCGCCGTAGGAGGCGTTTTGCCAGTCAAAGGCGTCCGCCCAGGAGCCGCCGCCGCAGAGGTGTTTCAGAAGGGAATAATCGCCCGGGTCGCGTTGTTGGAGGCGGACAAAATCGCCTGCCGCGAATGCGTTGGAGTCCGTGTTTTTCGCGGCGATTTTGACAGTGTTGTCGCCGCGTTTTGCCGGCGAGAGCGGGAGGGCGGGGCCATCAAAAGCGCGCCGGGAAACGGCGGGGAAGATCCCTTCGGTTGGCGTGTCTGGGGGGAAATAGGTGGTGCCGCGTTTGAGTGGGGTGAACCAAATCAGGCCGCCCATGTAACTCCAGTGGCTGTTGGTGCGATCCTGTTTTCTGAAGTCCGGCGGCGGGATGCGCCATTCGTGATAAGCGCGATCGAGCGGGTTTGTGAAGATCAGTTCGACGCCGTCGCGGGTCTCGCCGCGCAGGACGGTTTTGTTGGTGTGAACAAAGAGCACGCCGCTGATTTTGTAGCGTCCGTTTGGGAAAAAGATCACGCCGCCGGTGTCGGGTTTGACGGAGGCGAGGGCGGCTCGGATTGCCTCAGTGTCGTCGGTGTTACCGTCGCCTTTTGCAGCGAAGTTTTTGACGTTGATGCGCGGTGCAAAACGTGTCGCCGGTGCATCAGTCGCGGTGTTTTCGGGCAAGGGCGTTTCGCCGTAATGGTAGCCGGCGAATGAACAGTTGGGGATGTTTGGGTGAGTGTCAGGCGCGGCGGCGTATTCGTCCCAGAGTGTGGCGCGGGCAATGTTTGCGCACACAGCAAGGCCTGCGGCAAGGCCCGCGATGCCGACAATCGTGAGAACGATTTTGAGGGGACTTTTGTTCACTGGAAAAAGAATGATCGGAGGGGGGGGGGGGGGGGGGGGGAGGGGGGCTTGAACATACTGAGGATGAGGCAGGCAAGGCCGCCGCTCCGTTGTCGTTGTGGAGCGGTCGGCTCGTGTGTGATGCGCGTTATTCGCGGTCTTGTTTTGCGCGAAACGCTTTTGCACCGATTGCCGCCAGCACGCCTAACGCCGCCAGCGTTAGCGCACTCGTTTTCGGTTCGGGAATGGCTGCGGCGATGTTCCCAACGACAGTGACGTCCTGCAAGGTCAGGCTCGTCGCCGCGCTGTTCAGAAAGATGCCAAATGTATCAAATGTCGTGAACGGATTTTGGGCGGTCGCGTCGATGCTTTCGTATGCGAAACTGGCAAGTCCTTCGCCGACGAGGCTGAAGGAAACTTTCGTGCCCTCGGCAACTCGTGTGATGGTGAACGTGCCCGTGTAAGTGCCGCCGTTGACTGGCGTGGCGGACGTGCCGCCCGAATCGGTGGCGCCGACTTTTTTATACCTGTTGCTTGCGCCCACGGTGCCGATGGAATGCATGAACGAGTTGTTCCCGTAAGAAAGGTTCATTGCGTCGCGATGCAAAAGTTGAACCGCTTTTTGCGAACCATCTCCCTTGAAAATCGTGTTCGCGAGGTAGCCCGTGTAGGGGTAGAAGAGGTTGTTGCCGTTGCCGTGCCCGCTATTGGTGACGCGGTTGGCCACTCCGCCAGAATTAAAAAGCGCGACGCGGATTCCATTGCTGCCGTCAACAGGCGCGTTGAAGACGATGTGAAACGTCGCCGTGAGCGAATCTCCGACAGTGGCGAGCGTTGCGACGTTGTTGAAATAGGTCAGCGCATGCACGTTGCCGACGGTGAGCGTGCCAGCGGTGGTATCCACAGTGTAGTTTGTCGCGGTGCCGCTGTGGCCGAACCAACCGTCGTATTTGAGGACGTTAACACTCGTGCTCACGACTTTGGCTGCGTTGTCGAAACTCTCGTTGACGAAACTGATCTCGGCGGCGTTCGCAGAGACGGACAATGTTGCCAGTAGCGTCAATGCAGACAGCGCGGCGATGGAGGGAATTGGCAGGGCAATTCTGGTTTTTTTCATATGGGTGATCTCGGTTTTCATGCGGTGAGTGAGCGGAAAATTGGGTGGGAAAATGCGGGCGTTTACGGGCGCAGTTTTTCGGGCAACTGCGCGAGGAGTTTGACGTGGCCGTCGAAATAAAGCGTGGTGCGCGCGCCGCCGTGCGGAGGTGTTGCGGGTGCGTCGGCTTGCGAGCCGAGGGATGCGACTGCGCTGTAGGTGACGCCTTTGTCGTATTCCATCAGCGCCCAGACGCGCGCCGCGCCACCGAAATTTTCGAGCGCCGAATACGCTATCGGCGGATTGCTGCTGTCTCCAAACGGCGAGAAATCCGAATAGGAGGGCGCGCCGCTGTTCATGTAACATTGGATGAAATACGACATTGGCATGGCATCAAAAACGCCCCCCCCGGGCGGAACTCCGGGAAAGGTGCGCGATGGGCAGCGCAGCAATGGGATGTCCACATACACGCCCGAGCCCAGCGTCATGGAATCCGGGCTGCCGAGATACGGGGCGAGGTAGGCGGACAGTTGCCTTTTCCGGCACCAGTCCGAGTTGTAGTAAACCGACTTGGCTCCTTTTTGGAGACAGTTGGCTGTCTCCGTCGTGCCGGGCAGCATGCCCTTGTGTTCATCGGAGTAGGCGATGATGGCGACGCCGACTTGGCGGAGGTTGGCAACGCAGCGGGCTTGATGCGCTTTTTTCCGCGTCGCGCCGACGCTCGCGATCACGAGCGCAGCGAGGATGCCGATGATCGCAATCACCGTCAGCAATTCGATGAGGGTAAAGCCGCGAACTTGCGGCGAAAAATTTCTATTGTGGAGGAATGAATGGCGCGAGTTTTTCATAGGGCAAAAGCAGTGTTTGAACGTGACGCATTAAAGAGTCGCGCAGCCTGCATAGAAAAGAGCGCTTTTGCGTTACATAACACTCCTTCCTTTTTGCAGCACCCACCTCCCGCCTTTCCACCTCCAGCCCTCCTTCCTCTCGCCTTCCCGCCCTCCGATCCACGCCCACGCTCTCGCGTTACGTTGCCTTTGCGAACAACTCGCTCATCCGTGCCACGAAGCGCGGCGGCGGACGCACCGGGCGCCCCTCGCGGTCGATGAAGGCGTGCGTAGTCCAACCCGTTGCCAACAACTCGCCCTTGTCGCCATTACCTGTCTGCCCCCCTCCCCCCCCCTCCCCCCCCGCCGTCGCGCCACGGCGCACTTCGTAAGTGATGCGCAAACGCAAGGACGGTTTTTCTGCCATTGTTGCGATGACCGTGATCGCGTCGTCATAGCGGGCGGATTTCAGATAACGCACGCTCACCTCCAACACCGGCAGGAAAAAACCTTCCGCCTCCAAATCGCGATACGGCAACCCGTGGTGTTTCAACAAATCGGTGCGCGCGATCTCGAACCAAGGCAGGTAATTGGCGTGATAAACGATGCCCATCATGTCGGTTTCGGCATAACGGACCTGGATGCTGGATTGATGCTGCAACATGCGAACGCGCATCCAAGCCCCCCTCCCCCCCCGCCGCAACCCTGCAACGCCGCAATATCCGCGTTGATTCCCGTTCCGGCACGGTATTGCATCCGCCCTTTCTCGTCATTTCTCCACGCATCCGCCGCACGCATTCACATTACGCACAACCTATGAAAATCGTCCTCGCATACTCGGGTGGCCTCGACACCTCGGTCATCGTCAAATGGCTGAAAGAAACATACGACGCTGAGATCGTCACCTTTGCCGCCGACGTCGGCCAGGAAGAGGAACTCAAAGGCCTCGATAAAAAAGCCAAGAAGACCGGCGCTTCCAAACACTATACCCTCGACCTCGTTGAGGAATTCGCCCGCGACTTCATCTACCCGATGATCCGCGCCAACGCCGTTTACGAAGGCCAGTATTACCTCGGCACCTCCATCGCCCGCCCCCTCATCGCCAAGGCGCAGGTCGAAATCGCGCGTAAGGAAAAAGCCGATACCGTTGCCCACGGCGCCACCGGCAAAGGCAACGACCAATGCCGTTTCGAACTCACCTACATGGCGCTCGCCCCCGACCTCACCATCATCGCCCCGTGGAAAATCGAGGAATACCGCAAACTCTTCCCAGGCCGCGCCGAGATGATCGCCTATTGCGAAAAATACAAAATCCCCGTCGAAGCCTCGCTCAAGAAACCCTATTCGATGGACCGCAACCTGCTCCACATTTCCTACGAAGCGGGCATCCTCGAAGACCCCTGGTTCGACCCGACTACGCCGGAGAACAAGGCCATGTTCAAACTCTCCGTCTCGCCCGAGGACGCTCCGGACAAGGCCGAATACGTCGAACTCGATTTCGAACAAGGCAACTGCGTCGCCGTTAACGGCAAAAAACTCACGCCCGGCAAAGTCCTCAAAACCCTCAACAAACTCGGCGGCAAACACGGCATCGGACGCGTTGACCTCGTTGAAAACCGCTTCGTCGGCATGAAGAGCCGCGGCGTGTATGAGACCCCCGGCGGCACGATTCTCATGCAGGCGCACAAGCAGATCGAAAGCCTCACGCTTGACCGCGAAGTCGAGCACCTGCGCGACTCGCTCATCCCGAAATACGCCGAACTCGTTTACAACGGATTCTGGTTCGCTCCCGAACGCGAGGCCCTGCAGGCGCTGGTGGACGAAAGCCAGAAATTCGTCACCGGCACCGTCCGCCTCAAGCTCTACAAGGGCAACATCATCACCTGTGGTCGCAAATCGAAGTATTCCCTCTACGACGAGAAGATCGCGTCGATGGAAGGCGTGAAGAGCTGGTACAACCAGAGCGACGCCACTGGTTTCATCCGACTCAACGGCCTGCGCCTCCGCGCCCGCAGCCTCTCGCAAGGCGGCCCGAAGGTCTAAAGGCGTCTCTGATTATTCATAACCATCCACGCAAGGGCGCGCCAAAAGCGCGCCCTTCTTGGTTCTTCGACGTTTTCAGTGGAAACTCGATAAGTTGATATAGCGGGAGGTGGCGCGGTAGCGCCCGTAGCGCAGGCATCTTGCCTGCCATCTAAATTGATTGCGCGAAGCGCGGTGACATCGGTTTGTCACGTAGTTCGGTGCTTTATTGCCAATCCGAACCGTGCGACTCACGAATACGCAGAGGTAACGGTTCGGGCTAAAGCTCCGAACTACGTCAAGGCAAGCGGCGCTTCGCGCAGTAGATTGGATTGCAGGCAAGACCTCCCGCCCTGCGCTACGGGCGCTTCCGCGCCACCTCTCGTCTTTCCACTGAAAACGTCGAAGAACCTATCCGAGCCAGGGCGCTGGGCAGTTTCATTAATATTTCTAAGACTAAAAATATACAGCGTTTACCCGACTACCGAACCACCCCCTCCGTTTAGTAGTATCTGCAGTTTGGTAATTCACCTGACACCTGTCGATTACGATGCACACCACCACTTTATACGCATGCGCGGCCCAGTTATCCACGGAATCATCCGCTGGAAACCCAATGTTATCCGTAACCTCGCCCGTAAATCGTACCGGTGTGCTCTCCTCCCCATCCCTCGCCTCTCTCAGGTGCCACCGCAAACAGGCAATTGCCGGTCAATCTGCCGCATAATTTTAAAAATGAAAACAACCATATCTCACCTTGGCTTCACCCTTTTGCTGACATTCCTCGTCACGCAACTCGGAGCCGCTCCTGACACGACATTGACCAATCCCATTACGTGGAGCGGCGGCGCGGGCACCTCGCTCTGGGCCACGGGCACCAACTGGTCGCCCAGCAACACCACATGGAACGCGACCACCAACGTCCTCTTCGACGACACCGATGCCGCGCTCAACGGCAAAGCCATTGCACTCGGAGCAACGCGCACCATCGGCTCGCTGGAAATCACCTCAATGGCGGACGCGTTTTCCATCACCGGCAACACACTGACCCTCAGCAGCGCTGGCGGCTCAAAGTTGATCCTCTCCGGTGCGGCCAATGTCACGATTGGGTCCGCGCTCACGATGGGCACCGACATGGAAGTCAATGTCGGCGCGGATGCTGGCGACCTGACGATCGCGGGCAACATCACCGGTTCATCCCGCAAACTCACCAAGATCGGTGACGGCACCCTCATCCTTGCCGGAACCAACAGCTACAGTGGCGGCACGACGCTCGAATCCGGCCTCCTGCGCCTCACCGGAACGCACTCCGGCGCGGGCAACGTCATCATCAACGGCGGCACCTACAAACTCGAAGGCACCTATTCGGGCGCGGGCAATTTCACCCTCAACACTGGTGGCGCTTACGAACTCGCTGGCAACCACACTGGCGGCGGCACCTTTACTCTGGCCGACGGCACCAAAATCAACGTCACCGACGACTCCACCTTTGCCGCCGCCACGACAGGCGCGGGCACCATCGACATCAACGCCGGCAAAACCCTCTCCCTGAGCGGCTCCGGCAAAACCATTGCCACCGCCATCACAGGTGACGGCAACCTCGCCAAGACCGGCACCGGCGCCGTCACGCTCACCGGAGCCAACACCTACACCGGCACAACCACGGTCGAAGCGGGCACGCTCGCGATGACGAATTTCGCCCCCATCAACACCTCCTCTTCCGTCACGGTGAACTCCGGTGGCACCCTCTCGTTCACGGACAACACCACCTTGGACCGCAGCATTTACGGCACCGGCAGCATCGCAATCGCCAACGCCAAAACCCTCACGCTCGCCAACGCCAACATCTCCGACGACATCACGATCAACCCCGGCATTACCGGCGGCAACACATCCACCATCGTGAGCAAAACCGGTGCGGGCGAAGTCATCCTCGCCGGGCAAAGCACCTACGCAGGCAACACCAACGTCACCGCAGGCAAACTCACCCTCGCCGCTGGCAGCAGCAACAAATCCGGCACCATCAACATCTCCAACGGCGCGGAACTCTACATCGCTGGCGACGCCAGCATCGGCGGCAACGTCACTGGAGCCGGTGCCTTCAACATCCTCGATGGCAGCGAACTGACGATCAACAACGCCAGCAACATCACCTTCGGAAAAACCATCGACGGCGTTGACGTTTCCCTCCTGAAAACCGGCGCTGGTAATTTAACTCTGAATACAAGCAACACCTACACCGGCGACACCACCATTCGCGCTGGCACGCTCACCCTGACCAACATCACCAACATCGCCAACCCCGACCGCATCCGACTCGAAGGCGGCATCCTCTCCCTCAACGTTGCCAGCGGAACCCTCACCCGCGAAAACGCATTTCTTGCCGGTGAAAACGGCACCATTGCCGGCGGCCTCACCAAAACCGGCGCGGGCACGCTCGTCCTTCTTGCCGACGAATCCTACACCGGCGCCACCACCCTCAGCGGCGGCATTTTGGAAATCCGCGGCACCAGTCAGTCGAGCAGCATCTCGGTTGCCAGCGGCACCACCCTGCGACTCTACGACACCAACCAACTCTACGGCGGCATCACCGGCACCGGCAGCGTCCAGTTTATCAACGCGAGCGACACCCTCACCTTCAACACCATCGCGGCAGACTCCACGCAATCCGCCGCCCTCGACGCCGCCATCAAACACATCATCAAGACCGGCGAGAAAAAACTCACCTTCTCGACACCCCTCACCAACATCCAGACCTTCACGCTCGACCAAGGAACCCTGACCCTGTCGAGCACGATCCCCGCCGGACTCCAAAGCATCACGATCAACGACGGACTGTTCCAACTTTCCAACGCGATCAACGACACCTACACCATCAACCTCAACGGCGGCACACTCGAATCGCTCAACGGCGGCACCATCAACCAAGTCCTCTCCGGTGCGGGTGGCCTGAAAATGAACAAATCCGCAGGCACCCTCACGCTCAACAACGTCAACACCTACACAGGCGCCACCGACGTCACATCAGGCACCCTGGTCGTGACCAAGGAAAACGGCATCTCCGCCGATTCCGCGATCAACGTCGCTGGCACGCTCACGCTCCAAAAAAGCCTCACGACCAACCAAGCCATCACCGGCAGCGGCATCGTTAACATCACCAACGCAGCCGACACCCTCACGATCAACAACGCCGACAACGCCAGCTCCGCCGTGAGAATCGCCGGTGCAGGCAGCCTCACAAAACGCGACGCAGGCACATTGATCCTCAGCGGCGCACACAGCTACACCGGCGCAACACGCGTCGAAGACGGCCTGCTCGAACTCCTTTCTGCCACTGGCACCAACACCGCTGCGCTCACCACCAGCAGCATCGACGTCTCGTCCGGCGCGACCATCCGCATCAACAAAGGCACCGGCAGCAGCAATGTCGCGCAAGCCATCACGGGCGCGGGCAACTTCGAGAAAAACGGCACCGGCACCATCGTGTTCACCAACGCCAAAACCTACACCGGCGCGACCACTGTTGCCGCTGGTACCCTGCAACTCGATACAGAAAACGCCATCACCGCCGACTCCGCGCTGACCGTTGCAGGCACGCTGACGCTCAACAAAAACCTGCAAACCAACCAAGGCATTGCGGGCGCAGGCACCGTCACCCTCAACGGCGCGACCACCCTCCTGACCATCAACAACGCCACCGACGCCGAAGACGCGATCACTGCAAAACTCACCGGCACCGGTGCCTTCACCAAAACCGGCGAAGGCAAAACAACCCTTGCCGCCTCGAACACCTTTACCGGCGCAACCAACATCACCCAAGGCACCCTCGAACTCGGCAACACCGGCACGCTCACCGGCACGAGCGGCGTGAACATTTCCGCCGGAGCCGGATTCGCCATCGATAAAACATCGGGCACCCTCACCTTTGACCGCGCCCTGACCGGTGCAGGCAGCTTCACCAAAACCGGCGCGGGCATCGTCGCATTTTCCACTGCGAAAACCTACACCGGCGCGACCACGATCAACGGCGGCACTTTGGAAATCGGCACCGCCAACGCCATCGCCGCCGACTCCGCCATCTCCGTCGCTTCCGGCGCGACCCTCTCCGTCAAAAACGACCTCACGACCAAGCACGCCATTTCCGACACCGGCACCGTTTCCATCGCATCCGGAAAAATATTTACGCTTAACATCGACGACGCCGAAACCATGGCGGCCACCCTCATTGGCGGCGGAGGCATTCTCACCAAAAACGGCACCGGCACACTCACGCTCACCGGCAACAACACCTACACCGGCGTCACCAACATCAACACCGGCACCCTCGAACTCGCTGGCGGCACCAACAACTCGTCCAACCTGATTATCGCCGCCGACGCCGACCTGCACATCACTGCCGACAGCACAATCACCGGCAGCGTAAGCGGCAACGGCCTTGTCGCCATCGACAACGACACACGCCTCACGATCGCCAACACCGCCGCGCAAACCATCAGTGCAAACATCACCGGGGGGGGGGGGGTATCGAAAACGACCTCTACCGCGCTCACGCTCTCCGGCACCAACGATTACAAAGGCGGCACAATCTCCGCGGGCAACATTACCGTCACTGGCGACAACACTGCCGCTGACGGCGGATGGACGCTCACGAGCGGCACAAGCACCATCAGCGGCGGCACCATCGGCCTCGCTGCCGGGAAATCCATCGATATCCAAGGCGGCACCCTCACGCTCACCAACGGTGGCACGATCAAACTCAACGCAGCGCCCACCGGTAGTATCATTTCCACTACAGGCACCTTCACGCTCGGCACGGGCGGCGGCATCATCGACACAAACGGCTTCGACACCACCATCGACCGGATCATTGCCGGTTCCGGCTCCTTCACCAAAAACGGCGCGGGCATACTCACACTCGCAGGCAACAACACCTACACCGGCGTCACCAACATCAACGCCGGCACGCTTGAACTCACAGGCACCAACAGATCCTCCGGCTACAACATCGACCGCGACGCCGTCCTGCGCTTCAGCACCGACACCACCGTTGCGAACGGATTCTCCGGAGGTGCCAATGGCATTGGCAGCGTTGAAATCGCAGGAGCCAACACCATCCTGACCATCGACAGGCGAACCGCGTCCACCACCACCAGTATCGACACTGCCATTACAGGCGACGGCACCCTGAAAATTCTCACACGAAACGACTGGTATGATGCGTTCAGCAGCGATCCCTATCGAACGACCACGACACTTACCGCGCCCACCGCTCATAAAGGCGGCACCATCGTTGCTGGTGGCACGGCACTTGTCCAACCGACCAGCGCCACACGCATTGCCCTTGTTGTCCAAGGCGACCAAAGCGCGGCGGACGGCGGATGGTTCATCAACCCTGCCCACCGCACATCCGGCGAATTCATGGGGGCCAATGTTGTCTTTGACGTTGGCAGCAAAATCGTCGTCGGTACCGACAATCCCGATACGCAGAAAATCACCCTCGGCAACGTCACCAACGGCGACTCCGGCACAAACAACACTCACGCCTCCGTCCTGCATGCCAACGGTTATGTCGATAACGGCGGCGATCTGATCCTGGGCTATTTCAGCAGAATTTATATGGCGCGTGATGCCACTGCGGCAATTGCCACGGGTGACGGATGGAACAATGGCACTGGCAGCGAAAGCATCTGGATTCAGCGCGGCAACCTGACGATCCTGAATGTCGATACACGCAGCGACGCCAGCCTCTACACCGGCTCCGGCATCTTTTTGAAAAACGGTGCGACCTTCGATTATCGCGGCACCGAGGCCATGAAATTGGATGCGCGCGGCGCATTTAATCCCTATCTCGATTACGGCGCCACCGGTCTCCCAAAACCGAACATGAGCCATGCCGTGTTTAATCAAGAATGGGAACGCTCGAAACTCACCCAAGCCACCTTCATGCTCGACCAGGGTTCCACGCTGAAAACCTCGCAGGGAATCGAAATGGCCAACAGAGCCTTCATGACGATTGACGGCGGCAAAATCGTTCTCACCGCAGACGTTGACCACCTGATATCGACCACCGGCACCGTCAAAGACATCTTCGTTGGCAGGAACGGATTTGTCGTCGATACGAACGGATTTTCCACCGCCATCGACATGTCCTTTGACTACATCGACAACGGCCAGACGAGCGGCGTGAGCTACGATCCATCGTCTCCGCGCGGCGGCAGCGGTGCCTTGACCAAACTGGGCGAAGGCACGCTCACGCTCACCAAAAACATCGGCATGACTGCCATCGGCAAACTCGACGTTCAGGCAGGCACGCTCGAACTCAACGGCACCGACGGTTTTGCTGGCTACGTCTATGACGCCCTGAACCCCGGCAACGCTTACGTTACGCGCATGATTACCATTGCCAAAGACGCCACCCTGCTCGTCTCCGGCGACACCAACGCCAACATCTCCAACATTTCCGGCGAGGGCCTTTTAGCCAAAACCGGCAACGGCACGCTCACACTCAACGGCAACAACACCAGCACCGGCGGCACCAAGATCAACGCGGGCACCGTTCAAATCGATACCTACGCACGCCTCGGCTCTGGCGACCTGCACTTCACAGGCGACTCCACGCTCAAGATGACGATGACCACGCCCGGCACCTTCACCAAGACGACCACCATCGACGCTGGCGTCACCGCGACCTTTGATGTTGCCAACAGAAACCAAACCCTCGCCGCGCAACTCAACGGCACCGGCACTCTCCAAAAAACCGGCACCGGCCTCCTCACGCTCAACGGACTCACCGGCACCGCTGGCATTCGCGCTTCGGCGGGTCAGGTCGTCATTGTGGATGCGAGCAACTTCACCGGCACGCTCACCATCGACAACGCCGCGACCGCCTACGGTACCGGTCCCTATGGTGGCGACATCACGGTCAGCGGCACACTCGTCGTTGCTGCCGATGCCTTTGGCGCCACCATCGGCACCCTGCACATCGACGGGAACCTCACGCTCAACACCAACGCCACGCTCCTCTTCAATCTCGGCGACGGCACCGGCGTTAATTACAGCCACTTGGAAGCCAGCTCCATCACCATTGCAGGCGCAACCCCGACGCTCACGCTACTGAGCAACGGCTTTGACGCCACAATGGCAGAGCGCTTCGACCTCCTATCCGGCACCCTCACCGACACGAACTTCTCGTTGATGGTAAACGACACTCTGCTCACCGCGAACAACCAAGGCACCACGATCAATCTGGGCGGCCAGAATTATTATTTGGAAAGCCTCGGCCACGGCATCTCGCTCGTGGCGGCCACGGCAATTCCGGAGCCAGCGACCATCGGCCTGTGCCTCGGTGCAATCGCCCTAGCAGGCGTCCTCTATCGTCGCCGCCACCATCGCAAAGCAATTTAAAGAAATCTCTAGCCATCACCAACCTGGTAGGGAGGCCTCTCCGAGGCCTCCGAAACCACGCTCCAAGCACCTACGAGTTTCGCATTCTCACACTACGCACGGCGGAGGCCTCGGACGGAGCGCAGCAGCGCGCAGATGGCATCGCCGAAGGCGATGGCCCGAAGGGCTGCCCTCGGCAGAGGGCACAAAGGCCTCCCTACCGTTAAAGCCAACGGCTACATCTCAAATTGAAATTCCCTAAAGTGGCGCGGGCGTCCCGCCCGCTGTAGGGGCGTCGCTTGCGACGCCCGTGCCAAGCCGGTCGAGGCAACAAATCACATGCGCGGGCTTCGCAAGCGAAGCCCCTACCATGGCGCAGGCGTCCCGCCCGCCAATCGATGAATGGAAAGGAAAAAGCCGTGAAGAATACCTTCACTCGTTAGCCCCCTCCCCCCCCCCCCCCCCCGCCTACGAACGCAAGACCTCTTCTTCGCGTTCGCGGCGGAACTGGCTGGTGTAGAGTTCGTGGTAGTGACCGCGCTGTGACAACAATTCGGCATGCGTACCGCTTTCCTCGATACGCCCCTTGCCAATGACCAAAATGCGATCGGCGTTGCGAATCGTGCTCAGACGATGCGCAATCACGAAACTGATGCGGCCACGAAAAACGGTCTCAAGGCCGCGCTGGATAAGCTGCTCGGTCTCGGTGTCGATCGAGGACGTGGCCTCGTCCATCACGAAAATTTGCGGGTCGGCCAGCAAGGCGCGGGCAAAGGATACGAGTTGCTTCTGACCGGTCGAAAGGCGGTTGCCGTTTTCGCCCACCCCGGTGCCGTATCCGTTTTCTAATTGCATGATGAAGTCGTGCGCGTTGACGAGACGGGCGGCGGATTCGACTTCGGCGTCCGTGGCGTCAAGGCGGCCGTAGCGGATGTTTTCACGGACGCTGCCCTTGAAGAGATGCGGAGCCTGCAACACGATGCCGAGTTGCGACTGGAACCAGCGCAACGAACGTTCCCGGTAGTCCACGCCGTTGATGAGAATGGAGCCGGAAACGGGTTCGTAGAACCGGCACACGAGCGAGACGATGGTGCTCTTGCCCCCGCCGGAGGGTCCGACGAGCGCGATGGTTTCGCCGGCACGCACGGTGAGGTTGAAGTTTTCCAGGACAACGGAACCGGTTTCATAACGGAAGGTGACGTTGCGAAACTCCACCGTGTCGATGCGGTCGGGAAGGCCATCCGCCGCCGCGCCCGGTTCCCTCTCCGTTTCAGTTTTCAGTTCTTCAGCCTTCAACCGTTCAAGGACAGCGGGGCTGTCCTTGATCCTGGGCTCGGTGGCGAGCAGACCCATGACGCGTTCACCGGCGGCCTGGGCGGATTGCATTTCGGCAAGGATGCGCGCCATCTGGTTGATGGGATGGAAAAACTGGCCGGTGAACTGGATGAAGGCCACGAGCGTGCCAAGCGTGAGAACGTCGTTAAGCACGAGCCAGCCACCACGCCAGAGAGCGAGTCCGCCGGCGAGGGAGCCAATGGTCATGACGACGGGAAAGTAGAGCGAACTCTGGCGGGCGTTACGCACGGAGGCGTCGAACATGCCTGCGGAGAGTTCCTCGAATTCGGCGAGGTTTTGCTTTTCGCGGACGAGGGTTTTGGTGGTGCGCACGCCTTGGATCGACTCGTTGTAGCCGGCGGTGATGCGGGAGTTGTATTTCCGGATTTCGCGGGCGGAGAGGAGCATTCGTTTCTGAAACCACAGGGAGACGGCGATGAGCGGCGGGAGGACGGCGAGGACGATGAGCGCGAGACGCCAGTTCATCCAGAGGAGGCTGGCGGCGATCATGCTCACGAAGATGAGGCCCCACACGATGTCGAGCGTACCCCAGGCGATGATGCGCGCGAGACGGTCGCAGTCGCTGGTGAGGCGCGAGATGAGCCAGCCGACGGGGCGCGTGTCGTAGTAGGCAAATTCAAGCTCTTGCAGACGCTGGAATCCGTCGCGGCGGATGTCGTGCGCGAGACGGTTGGAGAGGTTGCCAGCCATCTCGATGAAGGTCCACACGCAGACGCAGAGGGTGAGCGTGAGTCCGAGAAAAACAGCGGCGTAGTGGAAAAATGGAGCATCGGCTCCGTGCGCGGCGACGCCGTCGATGACCCAACGGGTGACGTGGCCGAGTCCAGTCTCGGCGGCGGCAATGATGACGGCGGTGACAAGAAGCGGCACGAGGTAGCGTGGCATGCCGAGGGCGCGCTTGAAGAGTTTGAGCCAGAGGCCGGCGTCGAGCCGGGACTTGAATTCGTCCTCCTGATGTGAGTGGTCGGGCATGGGAGAGGAAATTAGAGCGTTTTCAGTTGAATTGTGTCCGTTGTCTTGCGGTAGGGAGGCCTTTGTGCCCTCTGCCGAGGGCAGCCCTTCGGGCCATCGCCTTCGGCGATGCCATCTCCGCGCTGCTGCGCTCCGTCCGAGGCCTCCGTTGTGCGTGGTGAGAGGATGCAAAACTCATAGGTGGTTGGAGCGTGATTTCGGAGGCCTCGGAGAGGCCTCCCTACCAGGTATCAAATGGCTACAGTTTAAATGAAACGGCTCTAGGAATTAAGAAAGGACGGCTTCGCTGTCGTTTTGGATTTGCCAGAGGCGGCGGTAGAGTCCGTCGCGGCCAACAAGGTCGGCATGCGTGCCGGTTTGGATGATGCGGCCGTGGTCAAGGACAAGCACGCGGTCGGCATGGGCGAGCGTGGAGAGGCGGTGCGCGATGACGAGCGTGGTGGCGCGTCCATGACGCTGGCGGAGGGCGTCGATGATGAGTGTTTCGGTCTCGCCATCGACGGCGCTGAGGGCGTCGTCGAGGAGGAGGAGCGGAGGGCGTTTGAGGAGGGCGCGGGCAATGGCCATGCGCTGGCGTTGTCCGCCTGAGAGCGTAATGCCGCGCTCGCCGATAAGGGTGTCGTAACCCTTCTCGAAGCTGGTAATTGATTCATGGATACGGGCGGCGCGCGCGGCGTCCTCGATCTCATTCTGCGGGGCGTCGTGGCGGGCGAGCCGAAGGTTGTCGCGCAGGGTCCTGGCGTAGAGAAAGGGTTCCTGCATGACGACGCCGGTATGGGCGCGGATTTCCTTGCGCGGGATGGTGCGGAGTTCGCGTCCGTGTCCGTCCCCGGCAGGAAATTGGTTCGTCGTGGATGATTGGATGCGGATGCTGGCGGGCGCGTCGTAATCGTAGAGGCGCAGGAGCAGGTGCATGAGCGTGCTTTTGCCGGAACCGGAGGGACCGATGATGGCGAGCGTCTCGCCTGGAGCGACGTCGAAGGAAATGTCGTCAAGCGCGGGACGCGACATGCCGGGGTGGGTGAAGGTAAGGTTGCGGACAGAGATGCCCCAGCAGCCGGTGGCGGGCGGGGTGGGAGGTGTGGGAATGGCGGGAGGGGGGGGGGGGGGAGGCGGGGGACGCGCTGAAGCGCGTGGGACAAAGCGGTGATGAATCACCGCACTCCATGGTGTCGCTTTCCGACTCCACGGGTTCGTCGAGGATTTCGCGGATGCGGGTGAGGGAGACGGTGGTTTTGCCGAGATCGGTGAGGATGCGGCCCATCTGGCGGACGGGCCAGAGCATGATGCCAAGGTAGGTGATAAAGGCGAAAAGGGTGCCGACAGTGATGTCTCCCCGGGCCACCCACCAGGCGCCAATGATGAGGGTGAGTCCGGTCTGGATGATGGAGACGAGGTCGCTGATGGACCAGTACCAGGCCATGAGGCGGAGCATGCGCAGGCTGGTGTCACGATAGGCGGCGTTGGGGGTGGCGAAGCGGGCGATCTCGTAGTCCTGACGGGCGAAGGCGCGCACGACACGGATGCCGGTGAGGTTTTCCTGCGCGACGCTGGTGAGCGCGCCCTCGGCTTCGTCCACGGCTTTGAAGACGTGGCGCACACGGACGAAATACACGTAGCTGTAGATCACGAGCGGTGGTATCAGGATGAAGGATACGAGCGTCATCGGCACGTGGAGCAGGAGCATGAGCGGGAGAACGGTGGCGACGAGAATGAGGGAGTTGCCGATTTCCATGACTTGGACGGCGAGGAACTGGCGTGTGGTCTCGACGTCGCTGGTGCAGCGCTGGACGAGGTCGCCGGCGCTGGCGCGGTCGTGGTAACGGGAGGGCAGGTGGTTGAGGTGGTCGTAAAGCCGGTTTTTGAGGCGGCGCGCAATGCCGTCGCTGGCCAGGGCGGCAAGCCAGCCTTTGAGATAGGAGAAGGCGCCGGAGAGCGCGGTGATGCCAACCATGGCGACGACGGCGAGCCAGAGGTGATCGCGGAGATGATCGGGCCCGCCGAGGGCGGAGAGCGTGGCGGCGAGGAGCGGGGAGGCGTCGTGCGCGAGTTTGCCGGCGATGGCGTGGTCGAGGGCGACGCTGCCGACGAGGGGCACGAGGTAATTGAGTCCGGTGGCGAGGAGCAGACAGACGAGGGCGAGCGTGTAGCGGAGGCGTTGCCCGCGCATGAGGCGCCAAAGGGTGCGGAGTTGGGAAGTCATGAAAAGGCAGAGGCCGGAAGCCAGAAAACAGAAGTCAGAGGGCGGAAGCGGGAAAATGGAAGCCAGCGGTTGGCGTGATTGCCAATCGGCTGGTTTTTCCGTCCTCTGGTTTCTGTTCTCTGTCCTCTGGATTGTTTTGGTTTGTCCCGCCGCCTGGTCTTGCATCCCATCCCGCCCAACCTTCACCACGTCTTTTCATGCAAAACATCGGCTTTCTCCAGGACATGGCGGTCATCCTCGTGGTGGCGGGGGTGGTGGGCTGGTTTTGCAAGCGGATCGGGGTGTCGGCGGTGGCCGGTTATTTGTTCGCGGGCATTTTGGTGGGGCCGTACACGCCGCCGCTGTCGCTGGTGATGAGCGAGGTGCGAATCGGGGTTGTGGTGCAGATCGGGATGGTGGTCTTGATGTTCTCGCTCGGGCTCCGGTTGAGCGTCACGAAGCTGCGAAGGATGGGGACGGGAATGTTTGTGGCGGTGCTGGCCTCGGCGGGTATTTTTTTCTATCTGGCCCGGGTGCTGGGATCGTCGGCGGGATTGAGCGGGTTGCAAAACATGTTCCTCGCGGGGGCGCTGCTGGTGAGTTCGTCGATCGTGGTGAGCAGGGTGCTGGGCGCAACCGGGACGTCGCATGAGCGGTCGGGGCAACTGGCGCTCGGGTTCACGTTGCTGGAGGATTTGGTGGGGGTGCTGATGCTGGCGGTGCTGACGTCGGTGGTGAAGTTTTCCGATGCGGCGGCGGGAGGGACGGGAGAGGCGCAGGGAGCAGGGCCGTGGTTGAGCCACGGACCGGAGTTGGGGACGACGCTCGGGCACTTCGGGGCGTTCATCGTGCTGGCGGGCATCGTGGGGTTGCTGTTGGTGCCGTGGCTGCTGCGCCGGATGAGTGTGTCCGCGAGCACGGAGTTGCAGACGTTGATGGTGGCGGGGGCGTTGTTTGGCGTGGCGGTGATCGCGGAGCGGGCGGGATATTCGCTGGCGCTGGGGGCGTTTTTATTGGGCATGATCGTGGCGGAAACGCCGCAGCGGGTGCAGGTGGAACGGACGTTTGCAGGGATGCGTGATGTGTTGGGCGCGGTGTTTTTCGTGGCGGTGGGGATGCAGGTGGACCCGGCGCTGCTGGCGGAGGCATGGCTGCAAATTTTGGGGTTCACAGTGTTCGCGCTCGTGGTGCGCACGCTGGCGCCGGCGGCGGGGTTGTTGATCGCAGGCGCGCCACAGCGGGAGGCGTTGCGGGCGGGGTTGCAACTGGTGCCGATCGGCGAGTTTTCCTTCATCATCGCGCAACTGGGCGTGTTGTCAGGCGTGATGCCGGAGAGGTTTTTCCCGGCGGTGGTGGGGGTGTCGTTGCTCACCACGCTGGCCGCGCCGGTGCTGGGACGTCATTCGGAGGGCATCGCCATGTGGGCGCTGTCGCACCAGCCGGTGTGGCTGGCGGCGTGGATTCGTTACTATCGTGGGTGGCTGGAGCGAATGCGGGTGCGGCGTCAGGAGAGCCGGTTGTGGCAGTTGAGCCGGAAGCGGTTTATTCAGATCGGCGTGGAGGCGGTTTTCGTGACGGGGGTGTTGTTGTTCGCAGACCAGCTCTTCGATGTGTCGGAGCAGTGGCTGGGAAAATGGCTGCCGTTTACGCATGCGCCGGCGGTGATTTTCTGGCTGGGATTGTGCCTGCTGTTGCTCGCGCCGTTGGTGGCATTGTGGCGCAACATCGGGGCGCTCGCCATCATCTACGCTCAGGTGTCGGTGCGGGGGCATCCGCACGCTGCGCGGCTTACGCCGGTCATCGTGACGTGCATCAAGATCATCGCGGGCATGGCGATGTTTGTATGGCTGGCGGCACTACTGCCGGGCGGGGGCGGGGCGCGGTGGGTGATCGCAAGCACGGTGGTGTTCGGGGCGGGCGCATTGTTTTTGCTGCGGCGCAAATTGATCTACTGGCACAGCGAATTGGAGGTGGAGTTGCAGGGAATGTTGGAGAAAAAAATCTCCGGTGAGGACGGCGCGGCGGCTCCGTGGCTGCGCACGCACCGGGAGTGGAATTTGCGCATCGGCGAATGCGTGCTGCCCGACCTGGCGCAGTGCCAGGGAAAGACGCTGGCGGAGTTGCAGTTGCGCACGGCGTTCGGGTGCATCGTGGTGAGCATCGAACGGCAGGGCGCGGTGATTTCGCTGCCGTCGCCCGACACGGCGCTGTATCCGCTCGACCGGGTGTTGCTGCTGGGCACGCCGGAGCAGATCAGGGCGGGACGGCATTTCCTGACGGGTGTGTCGGGGGAGCCGGCGGCGGCGGACTTCGAGAGTGTGAGTCTCGACACGGTGCTGGTGCCGGAGGACAGCCATGCGGCGGGACGGGCGCTGCGTGAACTGGAGGACGCGGGCGTGCCGCATATGCAGGTGGCAGGCATCCATCGCGGCAGGGAACGCATTCTTAATCCGGGTCCGGACGAGGTGTTGTTGCCCGGCGACGAACTGCTGGTGCTGGGCGCACCAGACAAGATCCGCAAGCTGGGCAAATGGCTGGCAACGACAGAGGCGTGAACCCAATACTGTTCAGATAAGGAAGGGATTCACCACAAAGACGCAAAGGCACAAAGAACGACCAAAAAAAAAATCGTCTCCCAAAGAACATCAATCCACCCCTCGTCTGCATCCAAAAATCAACTACCGACTTTCCCACACCTTCTGATTCTGCATTGGCTGACTCTGGATTGGACTTTGTGCCTCTGCGTCTCTGTTGTTAATTCCTTGCCCTAACGATAGTTGGCGTAAACCGGGGGGAGGGGGGGGGGGGGAGAGAGAAGGAGAGAGAGAGACCGGGACGTTATTTTTCTGCAAGCCTCGCCGCCACCGTTTCGCCTGCGATCCAAGTTCCCTCGATCAACGTGCTCACGTGAACCGTCGGGCGTCCGCGTTCGCCCCGGTGGATCGCTTCGACAAGCAACTCGACGGCCTTGGCGCCGATAAGGCGGGGGTTCTCGGTGATGCCGGAAAAGACCGGGGCGCGATCCCCGGTGATCCACTCGGTCGTGGGACCGGAGGGGATGGAGAGCAGGGCAAAGCTGACATCATCCGGCACGCGCAATCCGGCATCATGTATCCATGAATACACGACGGGCCAGATCGTAAGCACGGCGTCGGGCCGGCGGCGGACCAGCCAGTCGAGAAACAATTCGCGGGTGAGAGGATTGCCAAAGAGCGGGGCCACGCGTTCGCGCGCGGGGAGGCGGCGCTGCTCGCTCCAGAAGGCGGCGGACCAGTTGTTGTCGGCGCGTTCGTCGCTGTCGGAGGCGAGGGCGAGGCCGATGCGTTTGCAGCCGAGGGCGCGCAGGCGGCGCACCGCCGTTTCCATGGCACGAAATTGATGCAGTGCCACAAGGTGAAGCTGCGGCGAGGCAAGCGTGTATCCAAATGTCACGGACGAAAATCGCTCGAAGGAAAAATTCTCGATGCGCGAGCCGGGCGCTGGCTGAGGGGCGACGAGCAGGCCGTTGATGCCGCGGGCCAGGAGGATGGACTCCACGCGGGCGGGCGTCATTCGCGGGGCGCGCAAGGCGTGGTCTTCGAGCACGTAGCCGAGTTCGCGCGCATGGTCCACCGCGCCGGCATGGTAGTCGCAAAAGGTGGCGCTCTTTTTCCAGCTCTCGCCTCCGGCATCGTTGGAGAGCCAGGCGAGCACGGCCCGGACTTCGACGGGACGCTTGCGGTGCCGGTAGGCGGCGAGGCCGGTGAGGTAGGGGTCGGGTGCATAGCCAAGCGTGGCGGCGGCGGCGCGCACGCGTTCGCGGGTGGCGGGTGTGACGAGCGGGTCGCCGCGCAGGGCCATCGACACGGTCGCCTGAGTCAACCCAAGCGCGCGGGCGATGTCCTTTTGCGTGGGGCGGGACGTGCCGCCGGAGCGGATTACGGGGGCGGAGACAGGGTTGGATGATTGCGTCATGTCGGGTGAGCTCTGCCCAATGCAGGCAAAGGAGAAATGGAAGCACGAGCAGATTTTATCCGTATAAATGGCGCAACACTTGTCTCGCACCATGCCAAGATCAGCTTCCCTCCAAAATCTCCCCACTATGTTCCATATTCCTCCCACGATTATCCTGCGGCCATCTTCCTCATTTGGTTCTGGTTCTTTACCCAAAGCTTTCACCCTGATCGAATTGCTCACCGTCATTGCCATTATCGGCATTCTGGCGGCGATTCTCATTCCCACCGTTGGCAAGGTCCGCGAATCGGCCCGCGCCACCCAGTGCGCCAGCAATCTTCGTCAAGTCCAGGCAGGCAACATCGCCTACGCCACCGAAAACAAGGGCGGCTATGTGCCCATCCAGATCACGAGCGGCGACATAAAGTGGCACCGCAACCCCGCGTTTCTCGAATACATTTCCAAACAGCCTGGTAACATCACGCTGGGAAATTTTCCCAAAGCCCTCCGCTGCCCCACTGCGATTTCCGCCGGTAACAACCTGGGCTACACCTATGGCATCAATGCGAATAGCCGCTTCAGCACGGTCTCGGGCGTCGCCGTCCCCATGCGCCAGATTCGGATGGAGGAAATCCTTCGCCCATCGAAAACCATGGCCTTTGCGGACGGGGTTGACTGGCAGCTCTTTGCCGATGGAGCGGAGGGATACAAAGGCAACGAAACAGGTGCTTCACACGCTCCCGCCTACCGCCACGGCGGCAAAGCCAACCTCGTCTATTTCGACGGGCACGTCGCCCGCCTTCCCGTGGATGGCTTCAAAAACGACGCCGGAGGCAAAACCGCCCTTCTCTGGCTGAATAAAGAATAATCAAACGATGCCTTTGCCCGCCGTCTTGATCATTTGCCCGCATCTCACCCGCGTCTCTCGCACCAAAATATCAATCATAAAGCATCAACCATGAATCCCGTCATGAACATCACGCCTCGAACCTCGCTTCGGACGCTTTTCGCGTTCCTCGCTCTCCTCACCGCAACAACCGCCGCGCACGCGCAAGTCATTCTGACCGGAAACGGCAGCTATACGCAGACGTTCAGCCAGAGTGAAATTTCCAGCAGCATCACCATCGCCACGGCCACCACATACACATGGACGGACAACACCAGCATCGTCGGCTGGTATTCCATCTTACCTGGCACCGCGAACACGCAGGTCATCACTACCAACATGGGCGCACAACTCGGGAATGGCCTCTATCTTGCGCGGCAGGGCGGCACCAGCGCTGCGCTCGCCATCCGACGCTCCGACACTTCCACGGCATTCGCGGCATTCGGTGTCCGCTTTCTCAACAACACAGGCAAGGAAATCACCGCCCTCGACATCAGTTATCTGGCCCAGCAATGGCAGAAAAACTCCGGCAACGACACCCTCGATTTCCAATACGCCATCGGTGCCACCTCCCTTAACGACGAGTTGGTCACGTGGATCGATCACAACGCCCTTGATGTCCCCACCTTCACCCTCGCCGCCAATGAAACCACCAAGAACCAAACCACAACCCCGGATCACACCACTCCCGCTTATTCCGGCACGCGTTCCTCCAGCATCACCGGCCTCTCCATTGCTGACGGCCAGACCTTCTGGCTGCGCTGGGTGGACCGTAACATCGACGGCGTTGAACAAGCTCTCAGCGTGGACAACTTTAACCTTACTGTGACTTTCGCCTCTCCCCCACCCACCGTCCCAGAACCCGCCGCTTACGCGCTTGTCATCGCCCTGCTCAGTCTTGCCGGGTGCGCCCTCCATCGCTCGCGCCGCATCAGACAAAATTGATCCAGTCCTTTCTGACAACGAGAGGCAGGACAACCGTGTTCCCTGCCTCTCGTTTGTCCCCCCCTCCCCCCTGCCCCGCTTTCCTCCCCTGCCTTCTCCGGTTCCATGCCGGCACGGAAGTGTTATATATTCGTATACCTGATACACCGGAAAATAAATGAAACATCTCCTGCTCTTTTTGATCGCCGCAACCGCAAACGTGTCCGCACCGGCTGCCGGACGACAACTGGCCATCGGTTACTCAAACGAAGGCGCGATTCACATCGGCGAAGTCACGCCCGGCAATGATGGCTTGCGAATCAGGGATGCGGAAGTGCTGCTGGAATTTTACACCAAGACGGATAACTGGCGGTTTCAGCGCCAAACTAAAAACCGTTCTTGGGTCAGTCGCGCGGCGGAAGTCCGGCAGCAAGGAGAGGACACCTTTACAATTCGCGGCATGGTAGCCGGCAACGAATACGAAATGTCCGCCGCGCCAGCCGCCGCATCCGCAACCGCCGCCGTCCCCTCCGGTGTGCGCCTCGCTTGGACAACACGCGGACGTAAAGAAAAACAGGACTACCGCGTGCTAAACGAAACAGGCTTCGCCCTCGTTCTTGAAAAAAACACCCCCGTTTCGGTATCCGTGGACGACAAACCCCTGCCACTCGCAGAGCGCCCAGACAAGACAACCACTTCCCTCCGAAAAAAACGCCCCGGCAAGGTCACGATTACATTTCCATCCGGGGCGACGTTTTCGCTGCGCGATTTTTCGGGAATCTCCGGTTGGTCGCTCGCGCACGACACCAACGGGGATATTTACATCGGTTTTGTTCGTGAGCGGATAAACGAAGGAGAAGGCTCCTTTGAAGTAACCCTCGATCCGGGGAAGGCGGTGCGCCTCCCGCCCTCCGCCTTCCAGTTCGCCCCATCCTATGAAGGATGGTTTCCAGTGCGTATTCCACTCGGCCCCGCCTTTGACGATGTCTCCAGCGTGTTGCTCGACCCGCCCGCGGGAAAATACGGCTTCCTGTCGGTGAAGGACGAAAAATTCCAGTTTGAAAAAGCATCCCTACCCATCCGCTTCAACGGCGTGCAACTCGTGCACGGCAGCAAATTCCCGGACAAACAAAAAGCGCAGGCTTTGGCGGATCGGATCGCCGCGATGGGGGCCAATATCGTGCGCCTCCATCACATCGACAACGACGCCTCCGGCCTCGGTCTTTGGAAACGCTCCGAACTGCCCGCCAAGCACCAAAACTTCGATGACGAATTGATCGACCGGATGGATTACCTCGTGAGCCTCCTGAAAAAACGCGGCGTTTACATCCACCTCGACGGCATCACCTCCGTCCGTTTCGGCCCCAAAGATGACATCCCCAATTTCAGCAAACTGACCTACGGACTCAAAGGCAGCGCCTACGTCTATGAAAACGAAATCCTCGTTTCCCGCCAAAAACAGTTTTTCAGCAAATTGTGGAACCACCATAACCCCTACACCGGACTCGCCTACAAGGACGACCCGGTGTTTGTGACCACTGAGATCATCAACGAAAGCGACCTCTTCACGCACGGCCCGAAGGACCACATCCCCCCCCCCTACCGCGACACCTTCCAGCGCATGTTTCACGACTGGCTGGACGCTCAAAACCAACCCCGCGTCAGCTACCTTGCCGCTCCCCGCGAACTCACCACGCCCTTCAACATTCACGTAATGGGAAACTACTACAACCTGTTCCGCGAATACCTGCGGACCGAGGGGGTTCGGATTCCCGTGAGCGGCACCAACTGGATGCACGGCAGGAAAGGCAGCCTTGGCATCATCGCAGCCAACGCCGGCATGGACTACACCGCCCTGCATCCTTACGGCTCGGGCGATAGTTACCGCACGGCCCCGCACGGCCCCGACGGACGCTCCGCCATCCTCGCCCTCGGCAAGGTCCACGGACGCCCCCTCGTCCATAACGAATGGAACATGAGCAACAGCAGCGCCATCACCCGCTCAGCCGGGATCATCTGGCAAATCGCCCTCGCCGCCGCCGCCGGACACGACGCCTCCTACCTGTTCGCCCTTTTCCACGATGCCATGCGTTACGACGCGAGTCATATCAACTCGCTCAACATCGGCTACGACCCCGCCGCTTCCGCGCTATTCCCCGCCGCCTCGATCCTGTTTGTGCGGGGCGACATGCGGCAGCCCGACTTTGAATTCGTTTACCATCCGCCCGCCGGGATTCTCCTGAACAAAATCAACGGAACCAATTTTAACGATTACCTCCCCGACTTCTCCCGCGCCGCATTCTGGGCACCCACCTCCATCGATTACTCCCCCCTCCCCCCCCCCCCCCCCGGACGCACTCCGGACGGACGCCGTCTCATCGCCGGTGGAAGCGGCGAAATGCGAGCGATGCTCCCGCCGGCAAGTGCGTATCCAGCCATCAACTACAGCGGGGAAGTCGAAAGCTGGTGGCGCGACGGATACTTTTTAATCAAGACCCCGCGCTCCAAATGGGCAGTCGGCTATCTTCCCGGCGACCGGGATCTGCAACTCGGTGATGGCGTGACCTTGCGTCTGGATGAAGGCCAGTTTGCCTGCGTGACGCTGACCTCGCTTGACGGACGTCCGCTTGCCGAAAGCGCCTCCATGCGCCTGGCAACCGTGTCGCACGTCGGACAGGCCGGCATGTATTTCGACCGCAAGTGGCGAAATCCCCGCAAAATAGACCGCGATGCCGATTTGCTCTGCCGTCCCGTGACTGGGGAAATCCATTTATCGGATACACCAACGCCCCTGCTGCTCGTGCCCAAAAACGCCGATACAAAACCGGCCTCCGCACCCGCACCCGTCACCCGGCAAAAAATCCGTTTTGATGCGCCGGCTCTGGTTTACGAGATCATCGCCGCAACCGGCGACTCTGCCGCCAACTAATCGGCCTCGCCTGTCCCCCCCCCCCCCCCCGCCCTCTCCCTTTTTAAGCCCCGACGGACTTCAGTCTGCTGTCCCTTTTCGACCCTTGTCTCAAAAACTCTTCCACAGCACCACATCCACCGCTCCCGAGGACAGGGTGAGCGTTCCGAAACGCATTGCCTACGGCATCGGCAACTTTACCGATCACATCGGTACGGATACACTGATGGGGAATATCAACCCTATCTTTAACGTCATCCTCCTCGTTGACCCGCGCCTGATCGGACTGGCCATCGGCATCATGCGATTTTGGGATGCGATCACCGATCCGATCGTCGGGGCCATTTCGGACAACGCCCGCACCCGCTGGGGGCGCAGACGCCCGTTCATGCTCGTTGGCGCCATCTCGGCAGGGCTCACATTTCCCCTTATCTGGTGCGTTCCTGGAGACTCCTCTGCCTTCACTATTTTTCTCTGGCTCACCCTCACATCCATTCTCTTTTACGCTGGGCAGACCTTCTTCAACATACCTTGGACTGCGCTCGGCTACGAACTGACACCCGACTACAATGAGCGCACCCGACTCATGGAGATGCGCGCTTACACGGCCAAGCTGGTCGTCCTCATCGTGCCCTGGGCGTTTGCCTTTACCCAGCTTCCAATCTGGGGCGGTGACACCATGCTCGGAGCGCGATGGATGGGCGTCGGCGTCAGTGTCATCATTATTATTACAGGACTCATCCCAGTCATTTTTCTGACCGAACGATTTTTCAAAAGGGCGAAGCATCAGGAAAAGGTGCCCATCCTTCGCTCCATCGGGATGACACTCAAAAACGGCCCATTCCTGATGATGGTGATCATCACTCTTTTCACCAACCTTGGCAGTCGCATGGTGGGCATCTTCGGCTTCTATGTGGGGCTTTATTATCTCTTCGATGGTGACAAGATGAAGCAAGGCATTCTCAGCGGAATCACCGGCAACGTCAGCTTTTTCATCGGTCTGGCCAGTGTCTTCGTTCTCAACCAGCTTTCTTTCCACATTGGCAAGCGCCGGACACTCGCCGTCTGTCTCATTCTGCTCGTGCTCAGCGGCCCGGCCAAGTGGCTTTTTTACACGCCGGAGAATCCCTGGCTCAGCATCGCTGTCATTATTTTTACGATACCCTCCGACACGGGATTCTGGCTGCTCATTGCGTCCATCAAGGCCGACATTTGCGACTTCGACGAACTCAAGACAGGACTGCGCCGCGAGGGTGCGATCGGCTCGGTGTCGGCCTGGATCAGCAAACTTTCCACCTCGGCCACCGCCGTGCTGTCCGGAGTCATCTTGACGATCACCGGCTATCAGGCCGAGGCCGGCCCGGCACAGGCCGAAGGCGTGGTGGATGCAATGCGTTGGTGGTTTTACATCGTCCCCTCCGCCTCCGGGATCATCGCCTTGGCGCTGCTCTGGTGGTTCCCCATCACCGAGGAACGTGCCCGGGAAATCCGCAACCAACTCGAACAACGACGCGGCAAACTCTGACCGCTGATCAATGATTGTCCGCAACGTGGTTTACAACTACAGGCCGGTATCCTGATAATAAGCACCTCATGAAAATCGCAGCGCTTTTTCTTTTAGCCATTATCACCATTTTCTCAGAAGCAATGTCGATGCCCGACACCAAAACGGACTTCTCCAAAATCAGGGAGAATTGTGAGCGGTTTTACGCAGCAGATTTTCAGGACAAGGAGGCAAGCAATGCCCTAAAAAGCATGAAGCCCGATGGCAGTTGGGAGGGCATTAATTACGCCAACAAAAACCGGGGTCACTGGAAAACGCGGGAGCATCTTTCCAAATTGGAAAAGATCGCCCAAGCCTACGCCAACAAACAGTCGCGTTTTTCCCATAAGCCGGAGGTTCGCGAGGCGATTTTGCGCTCACTCTCATTTTGGCTGGAACATGATTTCACGAGCCCGAATTGGTGGCACCAAAGCATCGGCACTCCCAAAAGCCTTTGCGTCGTTCTCCTCTGTCTCGGAGAGGAAATCGAAAACCTTCTCCCGCCCGAACTGCAGGCAAAACTCAAACTCATTCTCGACCGTTCCAAGCCCGGCATGACTGGCCAGAACAAGGTCTGGCTTGCAGGAATGCATCTGCAAAAAGGCATCCTCTTCAAGGCCCCCGAAATGGTGAGCGAGGGAGCACGCCTCATCGCAAGCGAAGTTGTCGTCGCACCTGTCACCAAAGAAGGGCTACAGAGTGACTGGAGTTTCCACCAGCACGGGACCCAACTTCAATTTGGCAACTACGGGCTGTCCTATTGGATAGACATGACAAAGTGGGCGCAAATTCTCGACGGGACCGCATTCGCTTTCCCACAGGAGAAAATCGATCTTCTCGTTAACTATTTTAACCACGGTTTGCGTTGGACGCTTTTCGACGGGCAGATGGATTTCAGTGCCAGCGGACGCCAGATCAACTATCGGCAAATAGAGGGCAAATTCAACAGCGCTGACAGCGCGGCGAGAGGTTTTCAGTCGGCGGCGGCTCATCGCCTCCAGACCACTTACGATTTTTCAGGCAACCGCTTTTTCTACGATAGCGATTACATGGTGCATCGTGCGCGGGAATGTTTTTTCTCAGTCAAAATGAGTTCCACCCGCGTGATTGGGAGCGAGAGCACCAATGCGGAAAACTTGCTGGGCCGCTTGACCGGCTTTGGCGCAACGATGGTCATGAGCAATCGCAAGGAAATCATAGAGACGGGCGCGCTGTGGAATTGGAGGCAGATTCCGGGCGTCACTTCGCTTCAGGACAACTCTTCGCTCGAATGCAAAGCACCCTTGAATCGCAACGACTCTGCTTTCGTTGGCGGCGTCTCGGATGGCGATTCGGGATTCTGTGTTTTGGAGTTCAACAACAAGGGGCTTCGCGCTCTAAAAAGTTACTTTTTTGTCGGGCGCACCATGGCCTGCATCGGCAGTCAGATTTCCAGCGATGCCGACGCGCCTGTTTACACAACCGTTGCCCAGCATCACGCGCAGAGTGATGCCCCTGTCGCCCGTTTTGATGAAAACGGCACGCTTGTTCACGGTGCGTTTCGTTATCAGGTGCCGTCGCAAAACGCCCGCGTGAGATGCGAGCAGGTCACCGGAAATTGGAAGCGAGTAACCGCAGCGCTTCCCAACACGCCAGTGACTGGAAACATTTTCTCCATCGTCATCGACCACGGAACAAAACCGCAAAACGCCTCCTATTTTTACACGATTGCCTATGCAGCAGGGGGGGGGGGGGAGAGGGAAGTGCGTCAACTCCAAACAAATTCTGACACGATTCACGCCATCGAGAGTGAGGGCGTCACGATGGTCGCATTCTTTCAACCGGGGAGTGTTACGCTGTCGGACAACCGTGTTCTGACGGCGATGCAACCTTCACTTGCGATGCTCAGCAACGGTCGTTTGCACGTGACGGACCCGGCCAGAAAACACGCAGAGTTGGAATTTCGTTTCGCGGGAAAATCATTTCGCATCAAATCCGAAGGCGGCCAAACCGTCTCCGTCCCGCGTTGAGAAAACTCATTGGACAACGCGTTCTTCAGAACGCCTCGCGGCATAGGTCAAGGCAGCCTTGATATCGGCCTCTTCCAGATAGGGGTAAAGACGCAGGATCTCGGAAACCGTGGACCCTGAAGCGACCAGTCTGACGACCGTTTCTACGGTGACTCTCATGCCACGAATGCACGGTTTTCCACCCATCACCAAGGGATTGATCGTCACCCTGTCGATTTTAGGAAACGTCACGCTGCTCAATGTGCTCATGCTATCATGCGGTGTCGGATGCAGCTCAAAGTGAAGTCAAATAATGACCCTTCGACGTTTTCAGTGGATTGGCAAGAGGTGGCGCGGAAGCGCCCGTAGCGCAGGCATCTTGCCTGCAATCCAATCTACTGCGCGAAGCGCGGTGACTTTTGCTGCGTTTAGTTTTGGGAAGCTGCGCTCCGCGCAATAAACTGGACGGCAGGCAAGATGCCTGCGCTACGGGCGCTCCCGCGCCACTGAAAACGTCGAGAAAGTCAAATCCCATACCAGCCCGGCCTAAAGGGCCGGGAAATAGGTTTTTATTTTAGACGATGAGCGCTGAAAGCGCGCTCCATGCCTTGCTGATGGAATACGCTTTCAGCGTTCATATTGTTTTCTACTCATTATCCCGGCCCCTTGGACTGGGCTGGTATAGGTTCGGACCTTCGGCCCTCAAATTCCCTCCCCCCCCCCCCCGGCGCGCCTGCCTGTTCCATCAACACGAGCAGGCTTGCCCCGTTGGCTACTCGCAGTGAGGTTTCTTGTTTTCCAAATTTCACACATACCATGGCGAAAGCGACACCAACCACCGTCCCCTCCCCCCCCCCCCCGGCTAAAAAAGCCCGGAAATCCCAGGCAACCTGGGGTGGGCGCTTCTCCGCTGGCCCCGCCGAATTGATGCTCAAATTCAGCGAATCGGTCTCCTTTGACCACCGCCTCGCCCCGTTCGACATCGCAGGCAGCAAGGCCCACTCCGCCATGCTCGCCCACACCGGCCTCATCACACCCAAAGAACGCGACGCCATCCACGCCGGCCTCGACGCCATCCTGCACGAAATCCAGACAGGCAAATTCACCTGGCGCACCCAGCTCGAAGACGTGCACATGAACATCGAGCAAGCCCTCACCGCCCGCGTCCCCGCCGCCGCCAAACTCCACACCGCGCGCAGCCGCAACGACCAAGTCGCCACCGACATGCGCCTCTGGTTCAAATACGCCTGCGCCACCCTCGGCGAACGCATCGTCGAAGCCCAGCGCGCCCTCCTCGCCCTCGCCCGCCGCGACGGTGACGTGCTCATCCCCGGCTACACCCACCTCCAGCGCGCCCAGCCCGTTTACCTCGCCCACCACCTCTTCGCCTGGATGGAAATGCTCCAACGCGACCGCGAACGCCTCGCTGTCACCGCCGACCACGCCAACTGGTCCCCGCTCGGCTCCGGCGCGATCGCCGGCACCACCCTCCCCATCGACCGCGAATACAGCGCCGTGCAACTCGGTTTCGTGGACGCCAAAGGCCGCCCCCGCGTCACGCAAAACTCCATGGACACCGTCGCCGACCGCGACCTCTTCATCGAATTCGCCACCGCCTGCGCCCTCTTCGGCGTCCATTGCTCGCGCATCGCCGAGGACCTCATCCTCTGGGCCAGCGCCGAGTTTCGCTTCGCCGACCTGCCCGACGCCTTCTGCACCGGCTCCTCGCTCATGCCGCAGAAAAAAAATCCCGACTCCTGCGAACTCCTCCGCGGCAAATCCGCCCGCCTCCAGGGTAACCTCCACACCCTCCTCACTCTCACGAAAGGCCTCCCCCTCACCTACAACCGTGACCTCCAGGAAGACAAACCCCCCGTCTTCGACAGCTTTGACCAGACCTCCCTCTGCGCCGACGTCCTCGCCGGCACGCTCGCCGGCACCCGCGTCAACCGCGACGCCTGCGCCGCCGCCGTATCCGATCCCGCACTACTCGCCACCGACCTCGCCGACTACCTCGTGGGCCGCGGCGTGCCCTTCCGCGAGGCGCACCACGCCGTCGGCGCCGTCGTCAAACTTGCCGAGCAACTCAAGCTCCCGCTCAACCAACTCCCCACCGCCGAGGTGAAAAAACTCCACCCCGGCTACGGCGACGACTGGGCCGCCGTCTTCGACCTCCAACGCGCCATGACCCGCCGCCGCGGCACCGGCATGCCCGGCCCCGTGCAAGTGAAAAAACAACTCAAACGCTGGGAACGCATCCTCAATGGAAAGCCTGAACACCTGAAAACCTGAAGGCTGAAACCACAAACCACGGATCACACCACCCACCCCCGCCCTTTCAGCCTTCAGCCCTCAGCCCTTTTCATGAAACACGTCCGTCGCCTCACTGACCGAGTCGCCAATCAAATCGCCGCCGGCGAGGTGATTGAGCGCCCGGCGGCTGTCATCAAGGAACTCATGGAAAACTCCCTCGACGCCGGCGCCACGCGCATCGAGGTGGAGTTCGCCCACGGCGGGCGCTCGCTCATGCGCATCGAGGACAACGGGCACGGCATGTTGCGCGACGACGCCGTCCTCGCCATCGAACGCCACGCCACGAGCAAAATCAACGAAGCCGACGACCTCAACAGCCTCGGCTCCTTCGGCTTTCGCGGGGAGGCGCTGCCCTCCATCGCCTCCGTATCCAAATTTACGCTACAAACCCGTCCCGCCGGCAGCGACTCCGGCACGGAGGTCCACATCAACGGCGGCAAGCTCGTCCACGTCCGCGACTGCGGACGCGCCGTGGGCACGCGCATTGAAGTCGCGCAACTCTTCAACTCCGTCCCCGCCCGCCGCAAATTCCTCAAGACCGACGCCA
This sequence comes from Geminisphaera colitermitum TAV2, assembly GCF_000171235.2. Lineage (GTDB taxonomy): Bacteria > Verrucomicrobiota > Verrucomicrobiia > Opitutales > Opitutaceae > Geminisphaera > Geminisphaera colitermitum. The sequence goes on from NZ_ABEA03000215.1 coordinate 40,284, forward strand.
CCGAATCCGCGCACATCATCAGTTGCGTGCGCCTCTACGCCCTGGCCTTCCCCAGCGTGTCGTTCACCCTGATCGAAGACGGCCGCACCATCTTTCGCTCCCCCGAATGCCCCGCCCTCGTGGATCGCGTGGCCGAGATCTTTGGCGGCCAGCTCGCCTCCACCCTCATCCCCATCGACGCCCACGACGACGGCATGGAACTACGCGGCCTCATCGCCCGTCCCGGCCCCGGCCGTGCCACGCGCCACGAAATGATCACCTTCGTCAACCAGCGCCCCGTTGACAACCGCACCCTCACCTACGCCCTGATCGAAAGCTACCACGACATGATGCCCAAAGGCCGTTACCCCGCCGCCTTTCTCTTCATCGACATCGACCCCGCCCAAGTGGACGTCAACGTGCACCCCGCCAAGCGCGAAGTCCGCTTCCGCAGCGAACCGCAAGTGCGCGGCTTCGTCATCCGCAGCGTCCTGCAAACCCTCCGCGAACTCGGTCCCCTGCCCGGCGCGTCCAGCCTCACCAACACAACCACCGACAACCCCTCCCCCCTCCCCCCCCCGGTACCCGCCAGCAACATCCCGCAAACCC
>NZ_ABEA03000214.1 GCF_000171235.2 Geminisphaera colitermitum TAV2
GGACAAATGCTCGGCCACGGACCTGCAAAATCACCCGAAGGCGAACGCTTCGTGGACACCTACGACCTCTCGCCCCCCGACCTCTTGCGTGAAGGCGACAACCGCCTCGACATACTCGTCCACGCCCTCGGCATCGGCACCATGAACGCCGGAACCCCGGACGGTGCCGGACTCATTTTTCAAATCGAATTGCCCGACGCGCGCATCATCCCCAGCGACACCGCCACCCTCGTGCAACGCGACCCCCAACGCCTCAGACAAACCGTCCGCCGCTGGATGCTCCCCTGTATCGAAGATGTGGATGCAACAAAACACCCCGACGCCCCCCCTCCCGCCCCCCTCCCGCCCCTCCCGCCCCTCCCGCCACTCCCCCCTCTCCCCCATCGCAACTCAACATATTGGATGTTGGATGTTCGATGTTGGACGTTGGATGTTCGGGGCGAAGCCCCGCCACTCCCTCCGGCTGGCGACCGGCCACACTCATCACACACCCCGCCAAACTCCTGCCCCGCCCCATTGCCCTCCCATCGCGCACACCCATATTCCCCAATCGCACCATCGCCCTCGACACCGTTCGACTCCCCAACTTCTCGTGCACCTTTCGCATAAAACCCTACCTCGTTGACGAACACGAACGCCACCGCTGCAACCTCTACACACAACATGCCCTGATCGTCACCGACCTGATTTCCGAGCAAGATCAGGACATCCAACTCGTCCCAAGCACCGGCCAATCCATCTGGTTTTTCCACAACCAAAAACTCATTCGCAGCACCGGCTGGCGACGCTGGGCCGACGACCCCACGCCCAAAACCCTGCACCTCCGCAAAGGCCCCAACCGCCTCATCGGTGTGCACAACGAACGCTCCCACTTTCAAACCGTCAGCCTCGCCGCATTCACCACGCACCCCGTGTATCCAAAAAACCCAGTCGGCGCAGGCGGTTTTCAAGTCATCACCACCCCGACCGACTCCCCTGCCCTGATCTCCGACGACGGCAACGAACTCTCTCCCGCCGCCCTCCAACTCATTGCCACCGGTCCCTTCCCCGACATGGACCCGCAACACACCCTGCCCGCCGCCAACGCTCAGGACCTCGTGGCCAACGCAATCCCAATCCCCGCTTCCCCCCGTGGCGCGGGCGTCCCGCCCGCTGGGAACGCCGAGCCCCCTCGGCACGCATGACGCAGGCCTTCCACCCGCCTCCGATTCCAAGTGGCACGGGCGTCTCGCCCGTGATTCCGAAACAAACCTCCCGCCCTCATCCCCCATATTAACCCTCCCCCCCCCCCCCCCCCCCTCCGGTCCCCGCACAGCCACCCGCCTCATCCTCGACCTCGGAGCGATCAACAACGGACACCTCGCCTTCACCGCCTTCGGCCACAACGACTCCACACTCACCTTCAGCTTCTTCGAATCCCTCGAACCCGGCGCGCCCCTCCGCATCATCTGGCCCGGTGCCTGCAACAACTCCCTCCGCTACCGACTGCGCGACGGCTGGCAAAACTTCGAAAGCCAATTCGCCTACGGCATCCGTTACATTGCCATCCATCACGAAGGCGTATCGCCCGTTCAACTACGCGACCTCCGCATCCACTCCGCCCACTGCGGACATCTCCCCTCCGCCACCCTGCGCACCGGTGACGTGGCGCTCGACGCCATTCACGCCATCTGCGAACAAACCCTCTACGCCGCCACCGACGACACCCTCACCGATTGCCCCACCTACGAAACCGTCAACTGGAACTTCGACAACCGCCTCGGAACCCTCGCCGACCTCGTCACCTTCCGCAACCTCCCCATCCTCAAAAATACCATCGAACAATACGCTCGCGACCCACTCTATCCCGCGCTCGTCCGCTCGCACACCCCCAGCACCTGGGACAACCGCATCCCCGTCTTCAGCTTTCATTGGATCATCCTCTGTCGCGACTACCACTGGCACACCGCCGACCACTCCTTTGTCGAACGCATCTTCCCTCAAGTTGCCCGCGGCCTCGACGAAGCGCTCGACATGATTGACCCCGCCCTCGGCCTCCTCCGCTGGCGCGACTCCTACGACGCCTGGCACCTCATGGATTGGGGCAAAGGACGCGACGACGAACACGACATTGTTTCCGGCGAACAAGCCCTCCTCCTCGGCGCACTCGAAGCCGGCGAATACCTCGCGCGCATACTGCGCGAACATCCAACGTCCAACGTCCAACATCCAACATCCAATAACCAATCGCTAACACGTCCAATCTCCACCACTGGAGCGGCAGCTCCCACTTCGACGTTCGATGTTCGCAATGAGGAGCGGGAGGGGCGCTGGCGAGCCGCCCGCTCCTCATTGCGCGCTGCCATTGACCGACACCTCTGGCTCCCGGCCCGCGACGCTTATGCCGACAGCCTTCACGCCGACGGTACCCAATCCACCATTACAAGCCAGACCAGCAACACCGCCCTCGCCCTCTACAACGTCGGCACCCCCGAATGGCGCGCCCGCCTGCACCACCGCCTCCAAACCCAAGACCCCGCACTCCTGCCCTACGGCAGCCCCATGGGACTCTTCTACATCCTCGAATTCCTCGACCAACGCGACGACGCCGAAACCATCTTCCAAATCATCCGCCAAAAATGGACACCCATGCTCGCCGCCGGAGACAAAACCGCCTGGGAACATTTCCCCGAATACACCATGGGACAATCCGACTACCCCACCCGCAGCCGCTGCCATCCCTTCGCCACCTACATCCTCAAATATTACGTCAAATACCTCCTCGGCCTCACCTTCACTGAACCCGGCCAACGCACCGTTCACCTTGCCCCCCTCCCCCCCCCCGGCATCGAACAATGCCAAGGAAGCATCCCCGTAGCCGACGGATGGATACGCACCACCTGGCAACGCCGTCCCGATAACACCTTCGACACCACCATCGAAGCCCCGCCTGCAATTACCATCACACAATCATCCGCGCCAACGACGCCACCAGCGCCATCCGTAATTCTTAACTCCTAATTTCTAATTCCTAATTCGTAACTCCCATGACCCGCTACTCCGTCATCCTCGGCAACCTCGGCAACACCTGCGACCGCTTCCTCCCGACCGGTTACAAAGACGTGCCACCCAAACACGAAATGATCCGTCAGGCCGCCGCCATTCCCGGCATCGAAGGCATCGAACTCGTCGGCACTTGGGACATCACCGAGCAAAACGCCCGCGACATTCACACCCACCTCACCGACGCCGGACTCGCCTGCGTATCCATTATTCCTGACCTCTTTTCGCAAAAACGCTGGGGACTCGGCAGCCTCTCCGCCAAGTCCGCCGACACCCGACGTCAAGCGCTCGAAGAATGCCGCGCCGTCTCCCGCACCGCGCAACAAATCGGCTGCCCTCTCATCAACCTCTGGCTCGGTCAGGACGGCTACGATTACCCACTCACCGCCGACTACCGCTCGCAGCGTACCCACCTCACGGAAAACATCCACACCATCGCCAGCGAATTTCCCGACCTCCGCTACGCCCTCGAATACAAACCCAAAGAACCGCGCAATTTCTCCTTCCAAGCCCGCGCCGCCGACACCCTTCTCATGGCTCGCGAAACCGGGCTGGAAAACGTCGGCGTGTGTATTGACGTCGGACACTCCTTCATGGCCGGTGAGAACGTCGCCGAGTCCGCGTATCTACTCCAGCACTACGGACAAAAGCTATTCCACATGCACTTCAACGACAACTACCGCTCGTGGGACGACGACATGATTGTCGGCTCCGTGCATTGTGTCGAATACCTCGAACTCCTCCACTGGCTACGCGAGACAGGATACGACGGCTGGTATTCGATGGACCAATACCCTTACCGCGAAGACGGCCCCGCCGCCGTCCGTGAAAGCGTCGCCTTCCTCCGCGACCTCGATGCCCTGCTCACCGACGCCCGCCGCGACGATCTTCGCCGCCTCATCGCGACCGGCGACGCCACTGCCACCACCCGCTACCTCCGCGAACTCCTCTTCGCCCGCGCCTGAAAAAACCTGGACCACAGAGACACCGAAGATGCACCATTTCCACCAACGCATCCGCGAAAAAGCCCTTGATGCCACCAACGCTCCAGTCCTCATCGTGGCATTTGGAGACAGCGTCACTCAAGGAGCCATGGAATACGGACGGCTCGCTCCCGACGAAGTTTATCACCGCCTCTTGCAAACCCGCCTCGAACAACAGCACCCCACGACGACCTTCTCCACGCTCAACGCCGGAGTCGGCGGCAGCAGCGCACCGCAGGCCCTCGCCCGGCTCGACCGCGACGTCATCCGCCACCAACCTGACCTCGTGCTCATTGCCTTTGGCCTCAACGATTCGCTTGGCGGTCTTGGGAAACTCGCTGACTTCGAAACCGCCATCACGCAAATGATCGCCGGTATCCACGCACAAACCAAAGCCGGCATCATCCTCCTCACGCCGCCCTTCATGGCCACGCGACGAAGCCCTGCCCGCATCCATCCCAGCCACCTCGATTTCGCCGATACCATTATCGCCGCGCAAACCAATGGCACGCTTGCCGCCTACGCCGAAAAAATCCGCACTATCGCCCGCGAAACCCAAACCCCGTTCGCCGACATCCACGCCGCCTGGACTCGCCTTCGTGAAACTGGAACCGACACCGATCTCTGGCTCACCAATGGACTGAATCATCCCGATGCCCGCGGCCATCGCCTCGCCGCCGACCTCATTTTTCAAACCCTCCTCGCCACGACCTGAACACCTCTTGAATACCACCGCCATGCCCGCCACCACCGCATCCTCCATCCCCTCCACGCATCCGACTCTGCGCTCCGAGTTTATTTTCCCTCCCCCCGCCCCCCCCCCAACCCCCTCCTGCCACGCCTCAACCATTGTTGAAACCACGCAAGGCGAACTCGTCGCCGCTTGGTTTGGCGGCAAACGCGAATGCTTCCCCGACGTTGGCATCTGGCTCTCCCGTCGCGACGCCATCACCGGCCGTTGGTCCGCTCCCGTTGAGGTTGCCAACGGCATCCAACACACAACCGAAGACGGCAACACCCTCCGTTACGCCTGCTGGAATCCCGTTCTCTTCCAGCCCCGTCACACGCCCGGCGCGCCCCTTGTCCTCTTCTATAAAGTCGGCAAGACTCCGCAAACCTGGTGGGGCATGATGACCACTTCCACGGATGGCGGACGCACATGGACCGCGCACCGCCGCCTGCCCGAAGGCATCTGCGGTCCCGTCAAAAACAAACCCATCGAACTCCCCGACGGCACCTGGCTCTGCCCCGCCAGCACCGAGGAATCCGTGACCACCGGCTGGCGCGTCCACTTCGAACGCACCGACGACGCAGGCCGCACCTGGACACGCACCGCCCCCGTAAACGACGGCATCGACTACGGCGCAATTCAGCCCAGCATCCTCATGCACCCCGCGCCCGCCAGCACCACCCCTCCTGCACGCCTGCAAGCCATCGGCCGCACCCAACTCGCCAAACGCCTTTTTTCGACCACCTCGCTCGATGCCGGTCGCACATGGAGTGAAATCACTTTCCTCGATGTTCCCAATCCCGATTCGGGCACCGACGCCGTAACCCTCCGTGACAGTCGCCACGCTCTCATTTACAACCCCACCGAAAGCGGACGCTCCCCGCTCTCGCTCGCGCTCTCCAACGACGGCCTGCACTGGACGCGTATCCTTGATCTGGAGACAACGCCCGGCGAATACAGCTACCCCGCCATCATTCAAACCACCGACGGACTCCTGCACATGACGTGGACCTGGCGCCGCGAACGCATCAAGCACGCCAGCATCGACCCGGCAGACATCGCCATCTGATCCCCGCTGATGCTTGTCTCCAATCTCCCCCCCCCCCCCCCCCTGGCCTAATTCACCTCACCCGGCCCGCGTTACCTCACGTCGCCATTCGCGGGGCGTAGTTCCCATGCGCTGCCGAAAAACGCGGGCGAAATAATTGCTGTCATTAAAACCCACGGACAGCGCGGCATCGGTGATGTTGCGCTCCGACGTGCGCAACAAATGACACGCCCGCGTCAACCGCGTCTGCATCACGTAGTCGATCGGCGACGTACCGGTCACAGTGCGAAACGCCCGTTTGAACGTGCTCAACGACATGCCCGCCATTTGCGCCAGCGACTCCAGCGCCAGTTCCTCGGCATAATTCTCATCAATGTGCTCGATGACCTTCTCCACCGCCAGCAACCGGCGCCCCGCCTCGGCGGCGTTCGGCACATAGCTGCGCGCCAGCATCACGAGCAATTGCTGGAACACCGCCGTCACCCACGTCGTGCCGCCCGGCGTGTAGGCGCGGCACTCATTTTCCAGCGCGCGCGTGAGCGCCGTCACCCGCGCCAACTCATCCGGCGGCAAACGCAAATGCCCCGCCGCGCCGTGGACATCGCGGTATTTCGGTTCAAGTTCAAACAAGGCCCGCCAGCCCGGCATCGCCCGCAATTCCGCGCCGGGTTCCGGCAGGCGTCCGGGCAAAAACAATACATTGACCAGCCGCAATCCCTGCGCGTGCGCGTAACCGTGCGGCAACTCGGGCGGGATAAAAAACACATCGCCCGCCGTGATCGGATAACTGCCCTGCTCGGTGAGATGCTCCCCCGCCCCCGCGGTGACGATGGCCAGTTCCGCAAACTCATGCCGGTGAATTTCCATCGACCTCTGCTCCGACATCGCAAGCACGCTCACCGGCAATTCCGGAATCTTAAAATAGGACGAAACGCGCAACCGCTGCATGACCGCTCCCCGTTCACAAATTTTGCGCCGCACGCTGGAACAGGATCAGCTCCGCACCCTGCGGATCGGCCACGCGGACAACCTTGCCAAAACCGGGAATGTCGTCATCCGCGGCCAGTTGCTTCCCGCCGCCCGCCGCGAAACGCGCCAGCGAAGCGCGCAGGTCGCTGACCTCCACGTAGGTCTGCCAGACGGCGGAATCGAGAGGCGGCGCAATCGAGGAGTGCGAGCCCCACGGAGGCGTAACCAGTCCCGCGATGCGAACACCGCCCGTGGTGAGCACGGGCAGCGTGGTGCGCAGCGAAAACATCACCTCGCTCGCGCTCCAGTTGAACACGGTTTTGTAAAACGCGGGAAGCCTCTCGATGTCCTTCTCCGGCGTATGGACGGCGTGCCAGGTAAGCGGAAGTTGAAAGATGAACGGCTGCCGGAAGTGCGGTCTCACGATGGCGAACCGCGCCTGCGCCGGATCGCCCACGAAAGCCGTGCGCCCGATGAGGTGATCGAAAGGCGCCTTTTCCAGCAGTCCGCCCGCCTTGACGATGGCGTCAAGCGACGCGTCCACGTCGGCGACGCCGATCCATGCCAGCCAGCGCGGCGACCCCTTGGAACCGTAATCAGAAAGCGGGGCGAGACCGACGAAGACATTGTCATCGCGCTGCAACATGACATAAGGCCGGTCGCCGCCGACGGTCGGAGCGTCGATTTTGGTCCAGTTGAAAACCGAAGTGTAAAAACGCGCGGCGGCTGCGACGTCCGTCGTCTGGATTTCGTGCCAGATAAACCGCCGTTCGGGACGGTAGGCCATGCCGGCCTTTTCTGACGGCACCTTGGCAGGCGTTTCGGCAGCCCAAGCCGAAGCGGACAAGACCAGCGCCGACAGGACGATTGAGATGCGAAAGGGAAACGTGAACATCGCGACAGCCAAAGAGTTTACTGTGCAAAAGGGAAGTCTGACCATGCGCGCGCCCCGATGATGTTCATGACATCGAGGCATCTTTGATTTTTGTCCGCCGCCTTGACTCGCCACCGCCTTTTCGCGTATCAGTGCCGTCCTTGATGCGAAACCATCTCCTGGCTCTACGACTTACCTAGGCGCACGATCCCCAATCGGGCCGCGCGACAGCGGCTGATCGTGCGTCAATCATCGTCGTTCGCGTATCCAGACTCCCGGCACGGGTATATGGTACGTCGCCACACTCGCCATCCGCCCCGGGGCCTGTCTATCTGGTTCGCAATACCACACACATCTTCTCATACACTCTCTCACTTTAACCCATTTCCAATCATGCAATCCGCACCCGTCACCAAATACCGGCCCTTCCCGCCGGTAAATTTGCCCAACCGACAATGGCCCTTCCGCGTCATCACGCAGGCCCCCGTCTGGTGCAGCGTCGATCTCCGCGACGGCAATCAGGCGCTCGCCCAGCCGATGAGCGTCGAGGAAAAGCTCGAATACTTCGCCATGCTCGTGCGCATCGGCTTCAAGGAAATCGAAGTCGGTTTCCCCTCCGCCTCGCAGATCGAGTTCGATTTCTGCCGCCGCCTCATCGACGACGACCTCATCCCCGATGACGTCGCCATCCAAGTCCTCTGCCAGTGCCGCGAAGAACTCATCACCCGCTCGCTCGAAGCCTTGCGCGGTGCCAAAAAAATCATCTTTCACCTCTACAACTCCACCTCCCCCTACCAGCGCAAATACGTCTTCGGCGACGCCTCGCGCGAAGAGATCAAGGCCATCGCCGTCCACGGCGTGCAACTCCTCCGCAAGCACGCCGCGCCGCTCATTGAGGAAGGCAGCCACATCCAGCTCCAATACTCGCCCGAAAGCTTCAACAGCACCGAACTCGATTTTTCCTTGGAGATTTGCGAAGCCGTCACCGACGTCTGGCAACCCATGCTCGACGCCAACCCTGCCGACAAAATCATCCTCAACCTCCCCGCCACCGTCGAATACACCACGCCCAACATCCACGCCGACCAGATCGAATGGATGAGCACGCACCTCACCCGGCGCGACCGCACCCTCCTCTCCCTCCACACGCACAACGACCGCGGCACCGGCGTCGCCGCCACCGAACTCGCGCTCCTCGCCGGCGCCCAGCGCGTCGAAGGCACGCTCTTCGGCAACGGCGAACGCACCGGCAACCTCGACATCGTCACCGTCGCTCTCAACCTCTACACGCAAGGCGTCCACCCGAACCTCGACTTCAGCAACATCAACGCCATCCGCGAAGTTTACGAACGCTGCACCCGCATGGACGTCCACCCGCGTCATCCCTACGCCGGCGACCTCGTGTTCACCGCCTTCAGCGGCTCGCACCAGGACGCCATCAAAAAATCCTGGCCCCACCAAAAAGCCGGCGACCCGTGGAGCACGCTCTACATCACCATCGACCCCGCCGACGTGGGCCGTAGTTACAAAGCCATTATCCGCATCAACTCCCAGTCCGGCAAAGGCGGCGTCGCCTACATCCTCGAAACCGAGTTCGGCTACCAGCTCCCCAAGCTCATGCACAAGGAGATCGGCAAACTCGTCAACGACCTCGCCGACTCCCGCGGCACTGAACTCTCCCCGCACGACATCCATGATGTATTCGTTCGTGAATACATCGACCGCCGCTCGCCACTCGCGTTGGAAAGCTTCAAGACCACCGAGCGCGACAACGCCGTGACCTGTGAGGCCCGCATCATCTGGCGCGGCGTCCCGCAAATCGTGACCGCCAAAGGCAATGGTCCCATCGACGCCTTCGTGCGCGGACTCATCTCCGCCAGCGTGCCCGCCTTCGACCTTGTGAGCTACTCGGAGCATTCGGTCGGACGCGGCGCGGACACGCTCGCCGTGTCCTACATCCAGGTCCGTCCGCAAAACCCGGCCACGACGAAGACCTACTTTGGCGCGGGCATGGACACCAACATCGAACTCGCCTCGATCAAAGCCGTCGTCAGCGCCGTCAACCGCTCCCTCGCCTAAGCCGGAAAAAAATTAACTAAACAGAATGGACTCACGCAGAGACGCAGAGGCGCAGAGAAGAAAGGTTTGTTTCCTCCGCGTCTCCGCGCCTCCGCGTGAAAAAAATAATTCTTAAAATGACCTCCTCTTCAACCGACCTCTTTGCACGGGCGAAGAAACTGATTCCCGGCGGCGTTAATTCGCCTGTCCGCGCCTTTCGTTCCGTTGGAGGCGCGCCGTTCTTCGTCAAGTCCGCGCGCGGCGCCACGCTCACCACCGCCGACGACCGCGAACTCATCGACTTCGTCTGCACCTGGGGCCCCGCCATCCACGGCCACAACCACCCCGACATCCGCCGCGCCATCGCCGATGCACTCGACCACGGCACCTCCTTTGGCACGCCCAACCCCTTGGAAGTCGAAATGGCCGAGCTGATCGTCCGCTTTTTCCCCTCCATCCAGAAAGTCCGCATGTGCAACAGTGGCACCGAAGCCACCATGTCGGCCATCCGCCTCGCGCGCGGATTTACGCGCCGCGACAAAATCATCAAATTCGCCGGCTGCTACCACGGCCACTCCGACTCCCTCCTCATCAAAGCCGGCTCCGGCGCGCTCACCCACGGCCACCCCGACAGCGCGGGCGTCCCTGCCTCCTTCGCGCAGGAAACCATCGTCCTCCCCTACAACGACCGCGCCGCGCTCGACGCCGCCTTTGCCGCCAACCCGCAAAAAATCGCCTGCGTCATCATCGAACCCTACTGCGGCAACGTCGGCTTCATCATGCCCGACGCCGGTTACCTCGCCCACCTGCGCGACCTCACCACGCGCCACGGCGCGGTGCTCATCTTCGACGAAGTCATGACCGGCTTTCGCATCGCGCCCGGCGGCGTGCAGGAACGCGAATCCATCACGCCCGACCTCACCACGCTTGGCAAAATCATCGGCGGCGGGCTCCCCGTCGGCGCCTTTGGCGGACGCGCCGACATCATGGACCAACTCGCGCCCGACGGCCCCGTTTATCAGGCGGGCACGCTCAGCGGCAACCCGCTCGCCATGGCCGCCGGCATCGCCTCACTCAAGCTACTACTCCCCTCCCCCC
>NZ_ABEA03000213.1 GCF_000171235.2 Geminisphaera colitermitum TAV2
CGGGGCGGGGGGGGGAGGGAGGGCGCTGTTCACTGCTGATCCGACCGTTTTGGGGTCGGTCAGGCGCGGGGAGTCGCCGGTTTGCCGGGACGGGTCCAGATGCGGAGGGATTGCAGGAGAAAACTTTCCAAGGCGGCGGATTCGTCGAGATTGAGGTTGAGCAGGCCGACCTGGTGTTCGAGTTGCGCGATGGCTTCGGTGATGGAGCGGCGCATGGTGGTGTCGCCGTTCGTCAAGAGGGCTTCGCGGGCGAAGGTGGTCGTGGTTTGCTCGATGTCGGTAAAGAGCCGGGCGCGCAGGCCTTTGGAGAGGCCGGTTTCGATGGCTTCGCGTTCCTCTTCCTTGAGGTCTTCGGGGAGGTGGGCTTTTTCTTTTTTCCAGAGGTCGGCGGTGGCGAAGTCGAGGATGGCACCAAAGCGCGCAGTGAGGCCGTAAACTCCGAGGAGGGCGTCGGCCACTGCTTTTTTGCCGGTGGCGGCTGCGCCGCCGGTGAGTTTGGCGAGCCAGGCGTGGTAGTCCTGCCGCCAGGCTTCCCAGCCGTCGGGCGGAGTGTGCTGGCCGGGGTCGGGGAAGCGGAAGTTGAGGCAGCGGCTGCGGATGGTGGGGAGAAGGGCGTAGGGGCGGGTCGTGAGGAGGAGGAGCGTGGTGTTGGCGGGGGGTTCTTCGAGGGTTTTGAGGAAGATGTTGGCGGCGGAGACGTGCATGCGGTCGCATTCGTGGATGATGGCGACTTTGCAGGGGGCGGCGGTGGAGGAGACTTGGGTTTTACCTATGAGTTCGCGGGTGGCCTCGGCACCGATCTGGCGCATCTTGCCGGCGGGGCGGAGTTCGAAGAGGTCGGGGTGGCTGCCGGTGTCGGCGTGGATGGGGCGGCGGGCGGCGGCGGGGTGGGTGGGTGGATTGAGGAGTCGGTCGGAAAGGGTGTAGGCGACAGAAGCAAGGAGTTCGTGGTCGGGACCGGTGATGAGGAGGCTGTGCGAGAGGCGGCGTCGGTCGATGGCGCGTTCGATGACCGCGACGGCAGGGGTGCCGTCAACGGCGGAGGGCCAGGGAAGGGGGACGTGCGACATCGGTGGAACTGTTTATTTTGTCTCACGCAGAGACGCAGAGGCGCAGAGAATAGCACTTGGAAAAACGGTATTCTCCGCGTCTCTCTGCGGCTCTGCGTGAGTCTTTTTAAACACGATGGGATTAGTGCCCATTAGTGTCCATTAGTGGTTAAAAAGTCAGTGGGCTTGGGTTCGACGGTTTCCGTTTTGGTGATGAGCTTGAGAACTTCATCCCAGATGTGCTTGGCGACTTCGTCCTCGGTTTGGGTGCCGTCGAGGACGAGGAAGGCGCGGGGGAGGCTTTTGGCCAGAAAGAGGTAGCCTTCGCGGACTTTGTGATAGAAGTCGATGTTCTCGCGTTCCATGCGGTCGGGGAGGTCGGAGGCGCGGCGGTTGATGCGGGCGAGGCTGACTTCGGGGGGAACGTCGAGGATGATGGTGAGGTCGGGCATGACGTTGCCGACCGCAAATTGGTTGATGAGGTTGACCGGGTCCATGGCGAGGTTGCGGGCCACGCCTTGGTAAACGGTCGAGGAGTCGAGGAAGCGGTCGCTGAGGACGATCTCGCCGCGGAGGAGGCGGGGGGCGATGACTTCGCGCACGAGTTGGGCGCGGGAAGCGGCGAAGAGAAGAAGCTCGGTCTCGGCGCACATCTCGTCGCCTTTTGAGTTGTGGACGATGATGTTGCGGACTTGTTCTCCGATCTCGGTGCCTCCGGGCTCGCGGGTGCAAAAGACGTCACGCCCAAGGAGTTGGATGTGTTTGGCGAGGCGGGCGATCTGCGTGGACTTGCCGCAGCCTTCGGGTCCTTCGAGGGAGATGAGTTTGCCGGTTGGTTTGTGTTTTTTGAGTGGCACGTCGTGTGTGGGTTTTGTTGCTGATTGGAGGGAGATATGGGCGATTTAACGCCAGCGGGCGAGGAATGTTTCGAGGTCGGCGAGGCTGGGGCTGTGCGCGCTGCGAACGTAGTGGCCGGAGGTGCAGACGCCGATGCCGAGGCAGGCTTCGGGGCTGAGTCCGAGGAGCTGGCCGGTGCTGAAGCCGGCGTTGAAGTGGTCGCCAGCGCCGGTCGTGATGAGGGGTTTTTCGCAGAAGGGGCCGGGGAGCCAGTAGTCGCCTTCGGAGGTGGCGCAGGCGGCGGAGGCGCGGGGGTGGACGACCACGGTGGAGAGGGCGAGTTTTTGCCGGATCGCAGAGGCCATGTGGCGAAGGGCTTTTTCGTCGTTGCCGTCGTCGCTTTCGCTGAGGCCGAGGCCGAGCGCGGCGTAAACTTGCTGGGCTTCTTTGAAGTTGAGGCCGAGGGTGACGGAGCCGTGCTGTTCGAAGCGTCCGATGATTTCAAGGGCGTCAAGGAGGTCGTGGACGGAGCGTTTTTCCGGATCGGCGAGGTCGAAGAAGAAGATGCGGCGGGCGGCGGCGGCGGGGAGGCGCGGGAGGATGTGGTCGGCAATGCCTTTGAACACGCCGGTCATGTTGGGGATCATGGTCCAGTTGACGAGGGCCACGAGGTCGGCGGTGGCGAGGAGTTTTATCAGGCCGTCTTCGCCGAGCGCGTCGAGAAGGCGGGGATAGGTGATTTCGTCGAGGCTCTTCATCTGGCCGAGCATGAGTTTGCCGTCATGAAACTCGACCGCAGTGGTGGCGGCGGGCTCGCAGAGCGTGATGGTGCGACGGGAGCGGGCGGCCATGTCGGCGAAGATGGGGTGGACGTTGTTGTCCTTGCCGATCGCGCCGATGTAGGTGAGCGCCGAACCGGCAGCCAGGAGGGCGTTGGCCATGATGGGGCCGTTGCCGCCGAGTTTTTCCATGCGGGGATAAAACTCGATGTTGGTGCTTTTGCCGGCGGCGCTGAGCACGCGCTGGCCAAACTCGGTGATGGTCTCGATGGCGGTGAAGGCGTCGCCCTGCCCGGTGCGCTGGGCCACGGGGGTGACGATGGTGTCAACGAAACCATCGAGGCCGACGACGACGTTTTTGCCTTTGATGCGCTCGCGGGCGGCGGAGAGTTCCTGTAGGACGCGTTGTTGAAAGGACATGGCGGGTTGGGAAATACGAATGCCCAACCAAAAGGGCGGCACAAGGACCGGCAACTAGAATTAGCGCGCCGGTGTCACGGTGGAGTCCGGGGGGGGGGGGGGGGGAAGGAGCGGGGAGGCGGAACGTCTGATGTTCCGCCTCGCGCTTCAACCGGCCATCAGCGTCCGGCCATCAGAGCCCGGCACGCCAGGAAATCGCGGTGCAGGCGGTGAAAGACGGCGTATTTGCGTTCGTGATACGCCGCGATTTTGCCGCGCGCCGGGGCGATGGTCTGGCCGGCGGCGTTCATGGCACTCATTGCCGCCACGAGCGAGGGATGCGCGCCGGAGGCCGCCGCGCCGAGAACCGCCGAGCCGAGCAGCACGGCCTCGGGCTCCGCGGGCAGCACAAGTTTGCAACCGGTGATGTCGGCGTGCTCGCGCAGGAACACGGGGTTCTTGGTGCCGCCGCCGCACACGAAGAGCGTGGTGATGGCGTAGCCTTTTTTGTTCATCTCCTCGATAATGTGGCGCGTGCCGTAAGCCACGGCTTGGATGGCGGCGAGATACTGGAGCGCAAGGTCGTCGGCGGTGGCGGAGAGGGTGAGTCCGCTGATGACGCCGCGCAGCGTGGGATTGGCGCGCGGAGAACGGTTGCCGTGAAAATCGGGCTGCACATGCAGGTCGCGCGTCAATTCGGCGGGATGCGCAATATCGCCCGCAGCCTGCGCGACGGCGGCAAGCGCGGCGAGGCGCTCGTTGAGTAATTCGTAAATGGTGCGCCCCTGTTTCTGCGCATCCGCTTTCAGATCGGCGGCAGCGGCGTGCGAAAAGATGACGTGGTCGATGAGCGCACCGGTTGCCGATTGTCCGCCTTCGGTGAGCCAGAGGCCGGGAATCATGGCCGAAAAATACGGGCCCCAGATGCCTTTGATGAAACGCGGTTCGGGCGACACGCCCATGTGGCACGAGGAGGTGCCGCCAATAAGTGCGAGGCGCGTGCCGAGTTCGCGCGGTGTGGGTGCCGCTGTTTTCTTTGTAGTTGTTTTCTGGCTACCGGTGCCAAGCGGCGCGCCGAGCATGCCGATGCCGCCGGCGTGGGCGTCGATGATGGAGACGCCGACGGGTGTGCCGGGTGCGAGGCCGAGTTCGCGGGCGGCGCGCCCGGTGAGTCCGCGCCCGACGGGTTCGCCCATGGGACGGACGCGCGAGCCGACGCGCAAAAAGTTTTCCGCGGCGAGGTCGCCGAGTCCGATTTTCTGGAAATAACTCGCGTCCCAACCCGCGCCGTCGAGTCCGCGATGGCCGAGGTAGGTCCACTTGCAAACCACCGAGCACAGCGAGCGAGTGTCGTCTCCGGTTGCCCGATACGTGAGGAAATCGGGCAGGTCGAAAAAGCGCGCTGCACGTCGCCAGGTTTCGGGGAGATTTTGTTTTAGCCAGAGGAGTTTGGGCGTCTGCATCTCGGGCGAGATGACGCCCCCGACGTAACGCAGCACGGGATGGCGGGTGGCGTTGATTTTTTCCGTCTGCCTGATGGCGCGGTGGTCCATCCAGACGATGACGTTTTGCGCATCCTCGCCCGTGGGGCTGACGGACACGGGACGCCCGGCGGCATCGACGGCGACGAGCGAACATGTAGCGTCAAACCCGATACCGCGCACTTGCGCGGGCGCGGCTCCGGCCTTGGCAAGCGCCTCGCGGGTGGCGGTGCAGCACGCCTCCCAAATGTCATCGGAGGACTGCTCGACGAAGTCGGGCTGCGGTTTCCACATGCGGATGGCGCAGCTGGCGGAGGCGAGCATTTTGCCCGTTTCGGTAAACAGCCCGGCGCGGGCGCTGCCGGTGCCGACGTCGATGCCGAGAAAGAGAGGAGTGGTCATGGTTTTTTGGATAATCCGGCGACCTTTGAAATAAAATAGGTGTTGTCGATCTGCTAAAATCCGGAAAATAGTTTAGCAATGAAGCGCAAGGAAATGAGTGATGAATTTAGCAAGCCCGCCAGTGACGCAAGGAGCGGCGGGGGGGGGGGGGGACGCGCGGGGTTGAAGGACATCGCGGCACTGGCCGGGGTGTCGCTCGGGTCGGTTTCGAGCGTGTTGAACAACCGTCATCTGGAGCGCCGCATCACGCACGAGACGGCGCAGGCGATCCGCAAGGCGGCGGCGCAACTCGGCTACCTGCCCAACATCGGGGCGCGCAAACTGCGCGGCGGCGCGGGGGCGAAAAATACGATTTTGCTGGCGTTGATTACGAGCTTCGAGGCGCCGATTCCGTTGATCGACCGCTTCATCATCGCGCTGCGCCGCGAGGTGGAGGCGAGCCGGTTCGCGCAGTCGGACTACACGTGCTCGGTGATGATCGAGATGTTCACCGCCGGCCGCCTGCGCGAGATGCCGGGCATCCTGACGGGCGACCATTTTAATGCCGCAATCATCCTCAACACGGTGCCGGAGGACGACGTGTTTCTGGCGCGCTCCCACCTCCCCTACCCTGCCGTGCTGGTCAACCGGCTGGTGCCCGGTTATTCGTCGGTCGTGGAGCCGGACGACTGCGGCCTGCGTCCCGCCGAGGTGTTTGCGCAAAGGAAGCGGTCGCACCTCGCAGTGCTGCATGGCAGCCCGCTGACGCAAATTACGCAGAACCGTGTGAACACGTTTATCCGTCGCGCGCAGGAACTCACGGGGCGCGCGCCGGCGGAAATCGTCGCGGACAAACTCTCCGAGGCCGGCGGCTACGAGGCGATGCGCGCCTGGTTGAACGGCGAGGGGAAAGATGACAAGCGACGGCAAGGGGGGGGGGGGGGCGGCGGATGTTGCGACGGACTCTACGCGGTGTCGGACGCGCTGGCGATGGGCGCGTATCAGGCGTTGCGTGAGCACGGGCTGGCAATCCCGCGCAATGTCGCGGTGATCGGCGTGGGTGATTATCAAGTGGCGCCGTTTTTCGATCCGCCGTTGTCATGTATTGGAGTTTCACATACAGAATTGGCGGAACTCGCCAGCCGCCAGCTCATCAAGTCGCTCACCACCCCAGACTCCCCGCCCGAAACGATCCACGCCGCCCTGTTGGAAAACCTGCGCGGCTCGACCGGACATGGAAAATGAAGGGCGAAGAATTAACCACAGAGACACGGAGACACAAAGATCGAGCCTAAGACTGCCAAGCCAACCTGTGATTCTCTGTGTCTTCGTGTCTCTGTAGTTAATTCTTCTTCGTTACCTTTGTTACCCTCTGTTCAATAGACTTGTCGCAGGGCGCTCGGCGCCTGACCGAACTGCCGCCGCACGGCCTTGTTGAAATGTTGCGCATCCGGGATGCCCACCTGCCACGCGATCTGCTTAATCGACATCGTGGTGTGCCGCAGCAGGTGCAGCGCCGACTCCATGCGCCGACCGCGGATGTAGTCGCCCACGGTTGTGCCGACCGCTGATTTGAACAGGCGGTTGAGGTGCGTTTGCGAGACGTTAAGTTCCCCTGCGAGCGCCTCGACTTCGATGGATTCCGCCAGGTGCATGTCGATTTCATCCATGGCCCGCGCCACGATGGGATGCTGGTAATTTCCACCCTTTCCGCCCCCCGACGATGGCCCCGGCACTAGCTGCCACAAGATATCCCAAAGCCGCGCCACGGCCCGCTCCGGCTGCGCCCGGTAAAGCGATGATACCGCCTGCAACTCCGCCCGCAGCGGCTCGAATTCCCTGCCCAAGTCCTGCATAATCGGAATGTCCACGGCGCGTCCGTCCGCTTCCTCTTTTGACTCTGACGCCGGGATGAAATGAGCCCACGTTTTGACGGTTGGTTTTCGAAACGTATAAACCAAATCCGCATCCGACCAGGTGATCCCCGCGTAGCCATGGCGAAACGGATACACGTCACCATCAATGCGCACTTCGCCTTCACCTTGGAACAGATTGAGGCACCAAAATCGGTCGAGCCGGTAACGTTCCGCCCCGTGCCGTCCATGCGTGCGTCGTCCCGACATGCGCAGGATCGACGGCGGATGGGTCAAGGGGATGGGGTGGGAGGCGGAGCGGAACAACTTGGGGTTCATGATGCACGTTAAACCTTGGAAGTCCCCCCGCCCGCTAGTCCCGGTTCCATATCGTTCAGCCATGCACGGCCTTTCACAAGACCTCGACCAGACGTTCACCGCGTTTCAATGCCTCCACCACCAGAGGCCAGTTCGGCAACAACCACTCCATCAACTCCGCGTTGGTGCAGTTGCCAATGCGCAGCCACACAACGGACGGCCCCGGCCTCCCCGCCCGCACCCAATCGGCAAAATCCTCGTCCTTGCTCACGATCACTTCCTGCCGGGCGGCAGCATATTGCCACAAGTCGTTGTCCGGGCTTTGGCCCATCGCCAACTCCAACACATGCTCGGCCTCATGGCCGGCTTCCCGCAACCGGCGCGCCAATGCCTTGGGCAACTGGGTATCGACCAGGAATCTCATGCGGGTTGCAGGCGGATGATGCTATGATCGGCCTGAGCGGAGGCGTATTGCAGGCAGGCCCGGATGTCCTCGGGTTCGAGGAACTCATAGTCTTCCAGGATTTCCCGCTCGGTGGCCCCGGCTGCCAGCAGATCGAGCACGTCCTTGACTCGCAGACGGTAACCGCGAATGCAGGGACGCCCGCCACATTTGCCGGACTCCAATGTGATTCGGTCCAGGTAGTTTTTGCTCATGGCGGATACCATGGACATTTTGTGCGCTTTTGCGAGCCGGTTTGGTGCCAATCAGTCCGATTTTGATCATTATGCCGCCTCCCGCAGATGTTGATTTCATACCACTTTTGGCGACTTACGCCAATTGTTCAAACCCCCTCGTTCTACTAAGATGCCCACGCACTTCCTTATGAACCCTTTCGCCAAGACTGCGGCACTTCTTTCTACCTGCCTCTGTATCGTGGTTTCAACTACTCTGGCCGAATCCATCAAGCTCTTCCCATCGCCCACGCCTCCGACCCAATTACCCCGGCACTGGAACATCGCCGAACTTCTCACGCCACCGACAACATATCCCGTCGAAGACCCCGCGCTCATCTCCACCAGCACGGACAACAACATTACACCGCTCTTCTTCGACAACATTCCCTACAACGGAAACCCCACGCGCGTCTTCGCCTGGCTCGGCATCCCCTCCCCTCCCCCCCCCCCCTCCCGCCTCGCGACCAAACACCCCGCCATTGTTCTCGTCCACGGCGGAGGCGGCACCGCCTACCGCGACTGGGTGAAACTTTGGAACTCCCGAGGCTACGCCGCCATCGCCCTCGACACCTGCGGCGCCATGCCAACGACAGCCGACGGCATGCACCTCAAAACCAAACGCCACCCGCACTCCGGCGCACCCTTTTCTGGAGGCGGCTTTGCCCGCGCCCTCGACCCCATCCAAGACCAATGGCCCACCCACGCCATCGCTGCCATCATCCGCGCCCACAGCCTCCTCTTGGCGCACCCCTCTGTTGACCCCCAAGGCACCGGCATCACCGGCATTTCCTGGGGCGGCATCCTCACAGAAATCGCCGCCACACTCGACCCCCGCTTCAAATTTGCCGCGCCCGTTTACGGATGCGCTTACCTCGGTGAAAACTCATTCTGGCTCGAAACCGAATTCCAAAAACTTCCGCCCGAAACCATCGCTCGCTGGATCAGCCTCTGGGACCCCAGCCAGTACCTCGGACTCCCCTCCACCGCCACTCCCGCCGCCCGCACCCCATTCCTCTTTGTCAACGGAACCAACGACAAACACTTCCGCCCCGACTCCTGGCGCAAAACCATTCGCCTCGCCGCCACCACCGGACGCCCCATCACACGCACCCTCAAAATCCGCATGTCGCACGATCACCCACCCGCTGGCGACCCGATCGAAATCACCCGCTACGCCAACGCCATCCTCCGCGACCGCCCCCCCCCCCCCCACTCCTCTCGCAAACCCCCACCACCCTCCGCTGGCAAGCCCCCGCCGCCGCGCCCGTTGTTCGCGCCGAACTCGTTTACACCACCGACACCGGTCCCTGGCCCGCCCGCCATTGGCAAACCACACCCGCCACCATCACAACGACAACCAACACCGCCACCGCACCCATCCCGCACGACGCCACCGCTTGGTATCTGAATCTCCATGACACCCTTGGCTGCATCACCAGCGGAGAACACTACGAACGCACCGACACCCAACCAACTCCTCTCTAACCAATGACACCCTTCAACACCACCGCCCGCTGGATCTGGGACGACACCGCACCCGGAAAAATCGAACAATACAACCTCCTCGCTCGCCGCGAATTTTCCCTCCCCCCTCCCCTCCTCCGCGAAATCCAGACCACAGGCGACGCCCGCCTGCGCATCACTGCCGAGTCCTATTACCAAGTCTGGATCAACGGACAAAT
>NZ_ABEA03000212.1 GCF_000171235.2 Geminisphaera colitermitum TAV2
TTTTTTTGGGGGGGGGGGGGGGGGGGACTTACTTGGCGTAAGTCTTGAGAATGGCTTCGATGGCCTTCTTGTGATCGGCGGAGCTGATCTGGTTGGCGGCGAGCATGGCGTCGGCGGTGGTAACTTGGGCAGCCATCTGCGTGTAAAGATCAACCTTGGCGGCCTTGGCGTCGGGGCGGAGATTGACAACGAGATTTTCGGGCACGAGATCGGTCATGGCTCCGAGGTCGTAGTCGATGCCCCAGCGAAAGTAATTTTGCTCGTACTCGTTGGGCATCGGGAGGAGAAGCGCATTCTGGTCGAGGAAGCCCTCCTTCTTGAGATCGATGCGATAAACGGAACTGCGCGGAAGGCGGACCTTGAAGGGGGTTTGCCCCACGGTCTCGCCGTTAATCAGGGCGGTGGCCCCGGCAGGAATGCTTTGGACGGTGACGACTTGGGTGCGACCTTTGGTAAAGATCGCGCAACCAGTGGCGGCCAAGGCAATAGTGAGAAGTGATGCGGTAAGGATTGGGCGAATGTTCATCGAGGGGATGAAGGGGAGGATGTGAAGCTGCCGAGAGAAATGGGTGGTCCGGCAGGGTCAAGTGCAATAATATGCCAATTCGTGCCGATTCCCGCATTTAACCGGTATTTCCCCCCATTTCCCGCATTCTCGTCAACTCCAGCATTCCCTCAACTCCGGCATTCCTCCATACGCCATACCCGAAGCCACACCGCACACGCCAACCACCGATGCCCGCCTGCCTTTTCCGCCTCCCTCTGCCGCCGACCGCCTGGTGGGTCCATGATTTGAGCCCGTTTCTCGTGCGCTTTTCCGATTCGATCGGGATACGCTATTACGGACTGGCCTACGTGGCGGGGTTCCTCACCGGCATCTGGTTGCTCACGCTCTACTCGCGACGGGGGCTGACGTCGTTGTCCGCCGCGCAGGTGTCCAATCTTGTGTGGGCGCTGGCGGCGGGCGTGTGCATCGGCGGGCGACTGGGATATTTCCTCTTTTACCAGCCCGGCGTGCTCGTCAGCGACCCGCTCGCGCTGCTCCGCATCTGGGACGGCGGGATGGCGAGTCACGGCGGATTTATCGGCGTCGCGGTCGCGCTGTTTTGGTTTGCCCGCAGCACGCGCCACCGGGTGCTGCATTTGGGGGATTTGGTGGCGAGCGTCGCGCCGGCGGGCTTGATGTTCGGACGCATCGCCAACTTCATCAACGCCGAGCTTTGGGGCAAAGTCTCGTCCGTAAAGTGGGCGGTGATTTTTCCGGAAAGCGCTCCGCCGGGAACGCCCTTCAACCTCATCGCGCCGCGGCATCCCTCGCAACTCTACGCCGCGGTGCTCGAAGGCCTGCTGCCCCTGATCCTGATGCAAGTGCTCGTCTGGAAAACCGACTGGGTGCGCACCACGCCGGGCCGGTTGAGCGGAGTGTTTTTGGTGACCTACGCGATCAGCCGCATGATCGGCGAAGCATTCCGCGAACCCGACGCGGGGCTGATCCTAGGGCTGAGCCGGGGCACGTTTTACTCGATCTTCGTGTTTGCTGCGGGACTGGCGCTGCTGTTTAAAACGCGCCCATGTTGCTGGATTTCTCCTCCCTCGAACCGAAGTACGCCTACGCGTGGATGACGAGCCTCATCACCCCGCGTCCCATTGCCTGGGTTTCCACGATCTCGGCGGACGGCAAAACGAACCTCGCGCCCTTCTCCTTTTTCAATGGCGTGACGTCCAACCCGCCCACGCTCCTCTTCATTCCCGTCAACAACCGCGACGGCGCGAAAAAAGACACCGTGCGCAACATCGAGGCCGTGCCCGAATTTGTGGTCAACGTCGTCTCCCACGCGCTCGCCGAGCCGATGAACGCCACTGCCGCCCTCCTCCCGCACGGCGAAAGCGAATTCTCGGCCTTCGGCATCGAGTCCGCCGCCAGCCAGCACATCCGCCCCCCCCGCGTGGCTCAGGCCCCGGCGGCGTTTGAGTGCCGCCTGCACCAGATCGTCAACGTCGGCGAAGGACCGCTCGCGGCGCACATCATCATTGGCCGCATCCTCTGCGCCCACATCAGCGACACCGTGCTCGACGAACGCGGCCGGGTGGACGCCGCCAAGCTCGACGCCGTGGGCCGCATGGGCGGCGAAGACTTCGCCACCACGCGCGACCGCTTCGCCTTCAAACGCCCCGACCGCAAAGGCTGATTTTATTTCGCGCCAAACGTGCACTCCGCGCTTGCTTTCGGCGCGGGGTGGGCGTCGTTTCGTTGACCCCCTCAACACAACCATTCGACCAAAGGAAGGGAGCCTGTCATGCCAGTCCGTCTATCCGATCTCATCGACGCCTCGCGCATCACCCTAAACGTGCAAAACACCCGTCGCACCGCCGCGCTCAACGAAGTAGCCCGGCTCCTCGACGGGCACGCCGACGTCACCAATTTCCAGGGATTTTACAACGAACTCCTCGCCCGCGACCGGCTCGACACCACTTGTCTCGGCAACGAAATCTCCCTGCCCCACGCCCGCACCGAGCACGTGCGACGCATTGTCCTTGCCATTGGCCGCAGCAACACCGGCGTGGTCTATGAAAACGGCAACCAGACCGTCCGCCTGATGTTCGTCCTCGGCACTCCCAAGAACAACCCCACCGAATACCTCCGCATCGTCAGCACCCTTTGCAAAATCGCCAAGGAACCGGCCAACCGCGAAGCCCTCCTCAACGCCGCCACCCCCGGCGAATTTGCCGAAGCCCTCCTCAGCGCCGAGGAACGCCTCCTCGCCCCCGCTCCCGCCGTCTGAAGTAGGCGCGGCGCTCCCATTGGAGGGTGCCCCTCCCCCCCCCCCCCCCCAGACGCGGCCTCAGCCGCGCATTCCGGAATTGCGGCGCTTCGCGCCGTCCGGCGGGTCAGGAGACCCGCCCTCCGTCGCCCCGCGCTCCACGCAAGGTTGATGGCAGGAGTGATGGTTTCGATCCGTTAAGCGCAGTCCAATGCTCAACTGAAAATGCCCCGAGGGTGTTTTTATTTCTGTTTTGCCCTGCCTGTGGCGCATCATAGACCGCACATCCATGCTTCACATCATTGACCACCCGCTCGCCCTTCATGCCGTCACCCATCTGCGTGATCAGACCACGAAACCGGCGACCTTCCGTGCGCTCAGTCATCACATTTCCACGCTGCTCGCGCTGGAGGCGACCCGCGACCTGCCCATGCGCGAAGTCACGGTGCAAACGCCCCTCGAACCCACCACAGGCCGGACGCTCGGCCAGCCGCTCGTCGTCATCCCGATCCTGCGCGCCGGCCTCAGCATGGTGGAACCCATCGCCAACCTGTTTCCCCATGTGAGCGTGGGCTACATCGGCATCGAGCGCGACCACGAGACGGCCGCCCCGCGCAGTTATTATTGCAAGCTCCCTCCTCTCGAAAACGCCCGCGTGCTGCTCGTTGATCCCATGCTGGCCACCGGCGGTTCCGCCGTGCTGGCGCTCGACGTCATCAAACAACGCGGCGGGACCAGCATCCGCATGCTCAACGTCGTGGCCGCGCCCGAAGGCGTGCGCGTTGTGCATGACGCGCATCCCGATGTGAGAATCTACGCCGGCGCGCTCGACCGTTGTCTCAACGAGCGCAAATACATCCTGCCCGGCCTCGGCGATTTCGGCGACCGCCTCTACGGCACTTAATGGAGGGCGGGTCTCCCGACCCGCCGACGACGCGCAGCGTCGCAATTCCGTTCCTCGCAATTCCGTCCTTCCGGATGGGCGCGGCTATGCCGCGTCTGGCGGGTCGGGAGACCCGCCCTCCGTAATAATAAAAAAACGGGCCGCCCGGTGAAGGGCGGCCCGTTGTGAAGGGTTGCGTATTCGAATCGCAATTACAGACGGCCGGCGTAGATGGCGCTGGCGCCGAGTTCTTCCTCGATGCGGAGGAGCTGGTTGTACTTGGCGATGCGGTCGCTGCGGCTGGCGGAACCGGTCTTGATCTGACCGGCGTTGGTCGCCACGGCGATGTCGGCAATGGTCACGTCCTCGGTCTCGCCGGAACGGTGTGAGATGACGGCGGTGTAGTTGGCCTTGTGCGCCATTTCGACGGCGTCGAGCGTCTCGGTGAGGGAGCCGATTTGGTTGACCTTGACGAGGATCGAGTTGGCGATGCCCTGCTCGATGCCCTTGCGGAGGAAGTCAACGTTGGTGACGAAGAGATCGTCGCCGACGAGTTGCACCTTGTCGCCGATGGCGTCGGTGAGCTTTTTCCAGGTCTTCCAGTCGTTCTCAGCGCAGCCGTCTTCGATGGAGTCGATGGGATACTTGGCCACGAGGTCCTTGTAGTAGGAGACGAATTCGTCGCCGGTGAACTGGCGTCCGTCGCTCTTCTTGAAGACGTATTTGCCGGTCTTCTTGTCGATGAATTCGGAGGAGGCGACGTCGAGGGCGAGCATGATGTCCTTGCCGAGCTTGTAACCGGCATCCTTGACGGCGGCGGCGATGGCGTCGAGCGCGTCGGTGGTGGAGGCGAGGTTGGGGGCGAAGCCGCCTTCGTCACCGACAGCGGTGGAGAGACCCTTGGCCTTGAGGACCTTCTTGAGGGCGTGGAACACTTCGGCACCGGCGCGGAGGGCTTCGGCAAAGGTGTCGAAGTTGACGGGGCGGATCATGAATTCCTGGAAGTCGATGGGGGCGTCGGAGTGCGCGCCGCCGTTCATGATGTTCATCATGGGAACGGGGAGCACCTTGGCGTTGACGCCGCCGATGTAGCGGTAGAGGGGGAGGCCGAGGGCGGCGGCGCCGGCGTGGGCGGCGGCGAGGGAGACGCCGAGGATGGCGTTGGCGCCGAGCTTGGACTTGGTGCTGGTGCCGTCGAGCTTGAGCATGGCGCGGTCGATGCCGACCTGGTCGAGCACATCGTAGCCGGTGAGGGACGGGGCGATGATGCCTTTGACGTTGGCGACGGCAGCCTGAACGCCTTTGCCGCCATAGCGTTTTTTGCCGTCAACACCCTTGGGGAGTTGCTTGGCGGTGAGGGTGCCGTCGCGGAGTTCGAGAGCTTCGTGCTCGCCGGTCGATGCGCCGGAGGGAACGGCGGCGCGGCCAACCACGCCGGAGGCGAGGCGGACGTCAACTTCAACCGTGGGATTGCCGCGGGAGTCGATGATCTCGCGCGCATTGATGCCTGTGATGGTGGTGTTGCTCATACGGATTGGTGGATTGGTTCGAAACGAAACAAAGAGGCAAATCAAAGGGGCGGGGGGGACGTCTGTGAAGCCGAAAGATGCGGCATGGGTTGCACAAGGATGCGCGAGGGTTGGGAGGGGATCGGCGATCGGATAGACAATAGAGCATTTAAAGTTGATATGTAGCCGTCGTCTTAACGGTAGGGAGGCCTCTCCGAGGCCTCCGAAACCACGCTCCAATCACCTACGAGTTTCGCATTCTCACACTACGCACGGCGGAGGCCTCGGAGAGGCCTCCCTACCAGGTATCAAATGGCTACAGTTTAAGTGAAACTGCTCTAAAATCGCCGCTCCTTTGCGAGTCAGGCGCACAGCGGCAGCAGGCCGGTCATCGTGGCGGCGGAGAGCGGAGACACTCGCAGGTGTGTGCGGTGATAATTGGGGAGCGCAGGGTCGTCGGGACGGAAACGAATTTTCCAATACGCTCCTTGGAAACGGCTATGAGAGA
>NZ_ABEA03000211.1 GCF_000171235.2 Geminisphaera colitermitum TAV2
GGGGGGGGGGGGTATTTTTTTAACTACCAATGATTTACGTAACATCCCTCTTGCATCTTCCGAGGCAAACCGCAGCGCGACGCTTGCAGAAGTCGTTGCGGAAGTAGTGTTGCGGTTGGGCATGTTGCGGAGAGCGAGCAGCGCGATACGGAAGTGAAGGGCAGATCGTAACACATCAAAGGAGGCAGGTGAAGCCGGGCAAAGACCTGACTCCGGGAAGCAAACGCTAGAGCGTGTAGTCACGAGATTGAAGCCCAGAGGATGGCACACCTGAATTGGACGGCAGCGAGGAAAGAGGAGGCTCGTTTTGCGTATCGGGTTGCGATGCCGCGCCATTGCTTGAGTCGTAGGAATGCATTTTCTACCAGATGCCTGATCCGATAAAGATAAGGGTCATATTCGCGTTGTTCTATGCGATTGGTCTTTGGAGGAATCTGCGGGCAGATGCCTGCGGCCTGCGCCATTTCGATGATGGCGTTGGTGTCATATCCCTTGTCGGCGATCAGATGGTCTGCGGCAATGCCTTCAATCACCCTGCCAGCCTGTGTGCAATCAGCCGTGGAACCCGCTGTAACAATGACTCGCACCGGCATACCATGCGCATCCACGGCCAAATGTAGTTTGGTGTTTCGCCCCCTTTTGTCAGACCGATCGCCTCGTTTCCACCTCTGGCTCCCGCCGCATGCGGATGGATTTTGACATGACTGGCATCAATCATCAGCCACTCAAAATCGGGCTCGTTCATCAGTTCCGACAACAGGCGCTCCCAATGCCCCTTGTCTCTCCAGCGACAAAAACGCCTGTGCGTGTTGCTCCACCCTCCGTAATCCTCTGGAAGATCCCTCCAAGGCGCACCAGTGCGTAAAATCCACAGAACCGCGTTGAGGAACTTGCGGTTGTCCTCCGCCACCCCTCCCCACGCTCCTTTCCTTCCAGGTAGCAGCGGCTCCAGAACGCTCCAAACTCGGTCCGAAATGTCGTGACGGTGTTGATCTTTCGCCATGCTGACATTCTCCATCACGAAAAAAAACAGTCAACCTTATCTCGTGACTACACGCTCTAGTTTTCTCCTCCGCGCCGCGCCCATCCGGAAGAGGACGGAGGAGCGGCGTTGACAATAAAATCCCGCCGCTCCCTGGCATCGGTTATTTCCGTAAAAGCTGGAACTGTGCGTTGACATGCACGGAGAGGGAGAGTGCCCTCGCCTTTACCGACGCAGACTCGGGTGAGATGAAAACCGAACCGGGGTTTCATACAGAGGCTCGGCGGGACTTTCCTCTATTTATATGGATAGCGCAAATTTGATCAAGGATCTCGGCACCGTGCTGCTCGCTGGCGGTGTGGCCGGGGTTATCTGCAAACGCATGGGACTCTCGGCCATCGTCGGTTATCTGCTGGCCGGCATGGTGATCGGGCCGCACACGCCGCCATTTTCACTGATAGCCGAGGAGGAACGAATAAAAGAGCTTTCGGAGGTGGGCTTGGTGTTTGTGATGTTCGCCATCGGCCTGCACCTGAGCCTGAGCAAGATGGGCAAGATGGGTCTGGCCACCATCGGGGCGACGTTCCTGGGGGCGTTTTTCATGCTCAATTTCACGCTGATCCTCGGGCACTTCCTCGACTGGACGGCGATGCAGAGCATGTTCGTGGCGGCGATGCTGATGGTGTCCAGCTCGGCGGTGATCGCCAAGTTGATGCAGGAATACAACCTCAACCACGAACGCGCGGCGCAGATGGCGCTGGCCATCACAATCGTGGAGGACGTGGTGGCGGTCATCATGCTGACCTTGCTGGTGAGCCATGAGACAGGCGGCGGCGGCGTAGGCGGCGTGATCGGGGTGCTGGGCGCATTTGTCGTGCTGCTGATCGGCGGCGGTTTGCTGCTGATGCCGCGCGTGCTGCGCCGGCTGGAGGCCAGGGGAGACCCGGAGTTGCAGACGGTGATCGTGGCGGGCTTGCTGCTGCTGTTGTCGTTTTTCACGGTCAAGGCGGGTTACTCGCTGGCGCTGGGAGCGTTCTTGTTTGGCGCGATCGTGGCGGAGATGCGTCAAAAACACGCCGTCGAAAAATCGTTCGAGAGCATCCGGTTTTTGTTCAGCAGCGTGTTCTTCGTTTCCATCGGCATGATGATCGACCTGGGGCAGCTCAAGGAGGTGTGGCTGACGGTGTTGATCCTGTGCACGTTCTCGCTGGTGTTTCGTCCCATCGCGTGTGGGTTCGCGCTCATTCTGGTGGGCATCGCTCCGCGCGAGGCGCGGCGGGGGGGGCTGCTGCTGACGCCGCTGGGCGAGTTCACGTTCATCATCGCGGCGGCGGGCATCGGGGCGTCGATCCTGCCGCAGTCGTTCTATCCGCTGGCGGTGTCGTTGTCGGTGCTCACGGTATTGATAACGCCGATACTCAATCGCTATGCCGATCCGATCCTCAAGTTTGCCGACGAGGTGGAGCCGCGCTGGGTGACAAAGGCGATCACGGCCTACCACGGATGGTTGAGGCAACTCCAGTCGCGTCCGCCGTCCACGCTGGCGTGGAAGCTCTTGCGCGGGCGGGCGTTCCAGGTGGCTCTGGAGTGCATGTTTGTTTCGGGCCTGTTGATCTTCTCCAAATACATCCTGGCGTGGCTGGAAACGACGGTGGTGGCGGTGTGGCTGGAGGGGACGACGTTGCGCTACGTGTTCTGGAGCGTGATGGCGGTGTTCGTCCTGATCCCGGTGGTGGCGGTGTGGCGCAATATTTCCGCCATTGCGCTGATCACGGCGGAGGCGATTGGGGGGGCGGATGGCGACCGTCGCCGTCTGCCGAAGCGTCTGATCGAGAGCAGCATCAAGGCGTTGGGCGGCTTGGGAATGCTTTATTGGTTGTACGCGGTCCTGCCGGTGGCGGCGCTGCCGGGCTGGGGCTGGGCGGTGATCGCGGGCGCGGGCGTGGTGCTGGCGGTGGTGTTTTCCAACCGGCTGGTTTACTGGCATAGTTCGTGGGAGAACTCGTTGCACGAGGTGCTGGCCGAGGATGCACGGATGCCGGAGGAGGTGCGCGCGGAGGCTCGCGTGGCGCTGGACGAGAGTTTGGGCGCGTGGAAGCTGCGTTTGGAGGAGTGCGTGGTGCCTGATGCGGCGTCCTACGCGGGGCAGAGTCTGGCGCAGTTGGCCATCCCTTCGCGGTTCAGTTGCTCGGTGCTCGAAGTGGAGCGCAACGGGCATCTGATTACGGTGGCGGGGTCGGATTTGCGGCTGTATCCGGGGGACAAGATTTTGTTGCTTGGCCCGTCGGAGAAACTCGAAGAGGCGCGCGAGTTCCTGCACGCCGTGAAAAAACACGAGGTGGGGGAAGGCGAGTTTGGCGGCTCGGTGCTGGAGACCTTTGTGCTGCCGACCGCGATGCCCGCCGGGCGTTCGCTGGCGGACTTGCAGATCGCGCGCGACACGGGCGTGCGCATCGCGGGCATTCGGCGCGCGGGCGATCAGATCATCAATCCCACGGGCGCGCATACCATTGAGCCTGGGGACAACCTGTTGGTGGTGGGGTCGCTGGTGCAGTTGCGCGCGTTTGGCCAGTGGGTCAAGACGCTGGCCTCTTCTTGAGGACGACCCGCCAGACGCGGCGCAGCCGCGCCCATCCGGAAAGGTGGTTCTTGGCATGAGGCAGGGGCCGGGCGTTTTTTCGGGGGCGGGTTGCGAAAATCGGCGGGTTGGGTGGAGTGTGCCGCTTTCCGCCGGTCCGGCGCGTTTCACTCCGCTCTATGAAGATCCTGATTGTTGACGACCCAAGGTCCGCCAGTCCCGCTCTGGTGCGGGCGATCAGCGCGGACGGGCACGAAGTGCATCGGGCAGGCGGCGGGGATTGCGGAGCGGCATTGAAACGGCTTCAGGAGGAACGTTACGACTTGGTGTTGCTCACATTCTCGCCGGATGGCGTTGACCGTCTGGATGTCATCCAGCGGATGCTGCGCGCGCATGGAGGGACGAGCGGGGCTGGGGCGGAGGTGTTGCGACTGGCGTCATGCGAAGCGCCGGAGGTCGTGCTGGGGTCGCTCATCTCGCTTGATGAGGTGGAGCGGGTTCATGCCGGACGGGTCATGGCGCGCACATCGAGTCTGGAGGAGGCGGCGCGCATCCTCGGAATCGACGCAGCCACGCTCTACCGGAAACGGAAGCGCTGGTCGGGAGGGCGGGTCTCCTGACCCGCCAGACGCGGCTTCGCCGCGCCCATCCGAAAACGCCTTCCCCAAACAAAACCCGATCAAAAAACGTCCCTTCCCCCCCCCCCCCGCCTCATCATCCACTTCCAGTATATCCAACCGGGAGCATCCGTTGCACGAAAACCATTCCATTCGCGTCCGAAATATCATTTCCGTGCTAATCACGGACATTGACATCGGTTGGCGAGGATGGTCTTTTCACCGTTTTCCATGTCCATTGTCATCTGGCTCCTGACCTTTGTCCTTATCCTAGTTTGCGTGTTCCTGATCCTCGTCGTGCTCATGCAAAAACCCAAATCCGACGGCGGCATGGGTGCTGCCCTCGGCGGCGGCATGACCGAGGCCACCTTTGGCGCAGACACCGGCAACGTGCTCACCAAAGCCACGATCCGGGCCGCCATCATCTTCTTTATCCTGAGCTTCGGGCTCTATCTGGGCCACATCTGGCAGAGCAAAACCGTCCGCAATCGCGGCGCGCTCCCCACGATCCCCGCTGCCGAGGCTCCCGCCGAGCCCGCGACCAGCGCCACGCCCGCCACCGTTCCGGATGCCTCGGCCACGACCATCACCGCCGAGCCCGCGAAATCCGACGCCCCCGCTGCCGCCGCAGCAGGTGCGGAACCCGAGGCCAAACGCTGATGTCGGTCTCGCGCAACGTGCGAGTCGCCAATTCCAGTCTCCCAGCCCTCCTCTCCAGTTTTTCAAGGCAGGCAATCCGTGTGGTTGCCTGCCTTTTGTTTTGCGCGGTTTTCGGTCTGGCCTTCATGGCTTCCACCGCGATGGGCCAGCCGCGCGGGAATTTGCCGGAGGCTCCCTACGCGCAGTTTTCGCCGCCCGACCAGGCGGAGGGCCGGGCGATCCTGACTGAGTTTCGTGGCAAGGGAATCGCGGGGGAGTTTTTTCTTGAGTTCGTGCTGCGCGTGCTGCCGCGCCGTGGCGACGAGGTGGTCATTCCGGGACGAATGTGGGGCGGGCGCAATGCCCGCGGTCCCATCTCGCGCATCGCGGTGAAGCCGGCGGAGGGACAAGGGAGGCAGGCGGGTGAAACGCGTCTGCTGGTGCAAGGCGGCGCAACGCCCCAGGCTTGGATGTGGCGCGAAGGACAGGGGGGGAGGGGGGGGCGGATGCTGGAGCCAGAGGCGTTGTTTGACCGGATCGCGGACACGGACCTGACGGCCTTCGATTTGCAGATGCAGTTCTTGTATTGGGATGATTTTACGTTCGAAGGCGTGAAGCGGCTCAAAAGCAGGCCGGCGCATGTGTTTTTGCTAAAACCTCTGCCGGAGATCGCGGCGCGGCAGCCGACGCTCAAGAGCGTGCGGGTGTATTTGGACACCCAATTCGGCGCGCTGGTGCAGGCGGAGCAACTCGGGGAGAAGGATCAGGTGCTCAAGGTGATGTCGGTCGTGGAACTGAAAAAGATCGGCGACCAGTGGATTGTGAAGTCGATCGACCTGCGCGACGAGACGACGCGCAACAAGACACGTTTTCAGGTGACGGGCGCGGCGTTGTCGCAGGATTTTTTGCCGCGGGTGTTCGAGCCGGGTTCGCTGGGCGAGGCCTTGCAACCGCCGCGCTACTAAGAGGAAACCTCTGAAAAAAAACGGTTTTTAGAACTTTCCTAAAAGTCTTTCTTCGGGATGACGACGCCGATGACTTTGATCTCGGTGCGGCCGATGTCGGAGATGCCGAGGTTTTGGCGGTAAATTTCGGCGATCTCCTGCTCAAGGTATCCCTGAATGGCGTCGAGCTTGGCGTCGGGGCGGACTTTGAGGCGGAGTTGGGTATGGAATTTGCCGTCGCTGTGCGTGACCTCGGCCCGGGCCCAGGCAATGCCGTTGACCTGCATGCAGCAGGCTTCCAGCAGACGGTGGATCGCATGTTTGGAGATTTCGAGTTTGCCGGTTTCCTTGTCCGAAAGAACCAGCGTGCGCTGGCGCAATAGCGCGGCGAGGAGAAGGCACAGCACCGAAGCTGAGATGAGCAGCAGCCACAGGGGAATGTTGTGAACGAGGTCTTCGAGATGGGTGATCATTGGGAAATTTTAATTGGCATCGGGCCAGGCGTCGTCGCCGGAGCTGGCTGCTTCCGAATCGGCGGCGCCGGGGAGTCGCACGCCTTCGATGATGACATCGACTTTGGCAACGTCCTTGCCGGTCATGGCGATGATCTGCTTGCGCACGGAGAGTTGCACGTCGTAGGCGGTCTTGCCGATCTCGGAGCCGTAGGAAATGACGAGGCGCACCTCGATGACGTAGGCTCCTTCGCTGTTTTCGGCGACGCGGACGCCGCGGTGATCGGCTTCGCGCTTGGCAAAGAGTTCGGTGATGCCGTCCACGATGCCGCCGCCCACGCCCGCGACGCCGGGCACTTGGAGCGAGGCGAGCCGCACGATGCTGGCAATCACGTTGTGGTTGATTTTGATGTCGCCGAGTTCGGGCTGGTCATCGAAGCGCGAGGCGGGAGTGAATTCGGTGGAGTCTGTGGGCTCGGTGGGCTGCATGGTCGGCGTGGTCGCGTGGTGGTGCGTCGGTTGGCGAAGGAGGGCAGTCAAGGCGGGTGTCCCCGTGGCTGGCAATCCTTGAACGTCCAAGGTGTTCGCGTCGTGAAAAAAAATGACAGCGATACACAATCCCTCCTGCTTGCCCGGCGAGGCCGCGGTGGGGTTAAATGGCGGGCTTATGTCATCCGCTCAACCTTCCGGCCGTCCCGCCTCTGTTTCCTCTCCTGTTTTGTCATCCGCCCGTTCCCTCGTCTCGCGCGCTGGAGTCGCGACTCTCCTGCTGGCCTGCGGCCAGGCGGCGGGATCAGGAGCGCCGGTTGCGGCCACGTTTGCCTACAACTCGAAAAAACCCGCGGAGACACCCCTCTTCCCGGAAGGAACCATTGCCCAATCCGTCCGCGCCGACGGCTACCGGGGCATCTGGTTCACACTCGGCTTCAAATTCGAATACGGCGACAAATACTCGGGCGGGCTCGGCACCTACACGGCCAACCACCAGCCGATGGCGGTTTACGCGCCAGCGGTGAACAAGACGTTTTTCACTTGGGGCGGCACGACGGCGCGAAACCGCCGCCAACTGGTCATCATGGTGTCGAGCTACGATCACGCACGCGGCACCGTGCCGCGTCCGGTGGCGCTCTACGCCGACGTCTCGGTGGACGACCCGCACGACGACGCTTCGCTGCAAATCGACCGCGCCGGGCACATCTGGGTGTTCAAGAGCGGACGCGGCAAGCACCGGCCCGGCATCATCTTTCGCAGCACGCATCCCTACGACATCGGGGAGTTTGAATGCGTGGCCCGGCAGGAATTCACGTATCCGGAAATCTGGCACGGCCCCGCGGCGTCAGCATCGGCGTCGGCGGACGGCGACGGTTTTTTCCTGCTCTTCACCAAGTATTTCAAGGGCACGAAAAACGGCGCGGCGCGTAATCTTTTCTGGAAGACGAGCGCTGACGGGCGCACTTGGAGCGAGGATCATGCGCTGGCGGCCTTTGGCGGACATTACCAGACGAGCGGGCGCTGGTCGGGCCTTGCGGCGGACGGCAGCGGGCGGCGTATCACAAAATACGCTACATTCTTCAACTATCATCCCGAGAGTCATGTGGACCGCCGCACCAATCTCTACTACGCGCAGACGATCGACGCCGGCAAAACCTGGACCACCGCCGACGGCATCCCGCTCGCGCTTCCGTTGACCGCGCCGGACAACCCGGCGCTCCTGCTCGACCTGAAATCGCAGGGGAAATTCATGTACACCTGCGACCTCAATTTCGACGCCGCGGGCAATCCCATCCTGCTCTGCATCGTGAGCCGCGCCGGCGAACCCGGTCCCAAGGGCGACCCGCGCGAGTGGACTCTGCTGCACTGGGCCGGCGCCAAGGACGGCAAAGGCGGGAAGTGGGAAACGCGCGTCATCACGCAGTCGGACCACAACTACGACATGGGCAGCATCTACGTGGAAGGCGACGAGTGGCGGATCATCGGTCCCACCGAGACGGGGCCGCAGCGTTATGGCACGGGCGGCGAAGTCGGCTTGTGGGTCAGCAAGGACGCGGGACGCACTTGGGCACGCGAGCGCCGGGTGACGGACGGCAGCGAATTCAATCACAGCTACGTGCGCCGACCCGAGAGAGCAGCAGGGGGGGGGGAGGGGCCGGGTGATCCGTTCTTCGCGTTCTGGGCCGACGGCAATCCGTCGAAACTCAGCGAGTCGCGCCTGTATTTTACGAACTCCGACGGCAGCAAGGTCTGGCGTCTGCCCTACGAGATGACCGGCGACGAAGCCGCGCCGGAAGAGATCGGGAAAAACTGAAAGCCCGTGGTTACGCAGGCAGCGCCAGGGAGGGCTGGATATTTGCCAAGGTTGGAGGGCGGGTCTCCTGACCCGCCAGACGCGGCATAGCCGCGCCATCCGGAAAGGCGGTGCTTTGCACCGTCGGCGGGTCAGGAGACCCGCCCTCCAATCTTGGCTGCAATCTGCCGTTACCATCAGTGAAACGTCCGTTGGAAACCGCTGCTCCTTGGCCCCAAAAAAAACGGCAGCCGCAAATGAATGCGACTGCCGTTGA
The DNA here is from genome assembly GCF_000171235.2 of Geminisphaera colitermitum TAV2. GTDB lineage: Bacteria > Verrucomicrobiota > Verrucomicrobiia > Opitutales > Opitutaceae > Geminisphaera > Geminisphaera colitermitum. The sequence goes on from NZ_ABEA03000211.1 coordinate 8,774, forward strand.
GGAAAACGTGTGTGTGGGGGGGGGGGGGGGGGG
>NZ_ABEA03000210.1 GCF_000171235.2 Geminisphaera colitermitum TAV2
GAACTCCCCAGCCCCGCCTACACCCTCGTCGAACAACTCTCCCGCAACGTCCCCGGACTCCTCCTCCTCACCGCCACCCCCCGCCAACTCGGACAGGCCGGCCACTTCGCCCGCCTCCGCCTCCTCGACCCCCACCGCTACTCCGACTACGAACAATACCTCCGCGACACCGAAGGCTTCACCGCCATTGCCGCCATTGCCGAAAAAATCGTCGGCGAGCCAACCCCCAAGCCACTCACGGCCAAGGACCACGCCACCCTGAAAAAAATCTTCACCCGCGACCCCGCCGGACTCGCCGCGCACCTCGAAGCCCTTGCCGCCGGACGCCCCGGCGCGCGCGAAGCCCTCCTGCGCACCCTCCTCGACCAGCACGGCACCGGTCGTGTCGTCTTCCGCAACACCCGTGCCGCCATGACCGGCTTCCCCAAACGCCACTACTGCCCCATCGTGCTCCCCCTCCCAAGTGGCGCGGGCGTCTCGCCCGCAGGTAGGGGCGTCGCTTGCGACGCCCGCGCACGCCATTTGATGCCGTCTCCTGCAAACGCGGGCTTCGCAAGCGAAGCCCCTACGCGTGGCGCGGACATCTCGCCCGCAGATGATTCTGATGCGGACGAGACGCCCGCGTCACTCTCAATCCCCCTCTCCCCCGCCGCCCTTCTCGCCCGCGACGCCCGCGAACTCCTCGCCGAAGAAACCACCACCGACGCGCTCCGTTACAACCTCAAGCACGACCCCCGCATCGCCTGGCTCGCCGACCTCCTCCACCAACACCGCCCGTCAAAAGTCCTCCTCATCTGCAAAACCCGGCGCAAAGCCATTGCCATCGCCGACGCCCTCCAAGAGCAAACCATCACCAACACCGCGATCAAAACCGGCCTCTTCCATGAAGACCTGCCCCTCGTGCAACGAGACCGCAACGCCGCCTGGTTTGCCGAGCCCGACGGCGCGCAACTCCTCATCTGCTCCGAAATAGGCAGCGAAGGCCGCAACTTCCAATTCGCCCACCACCTCGTCCTCTTCGACCTCCCCCTCAACCCCGGCCTCCTCGAACAACGCATCGGACGCCTCGACCGCATCGGCCAGACCCAGACCATCCGCATCCACGTCCCCCTCCTCGCCGGCAGCGCCACCGAACGCCTCGCCGACTGGTATCACCGCGGCCTCGACGCCTTCGAAAGCCCCCTCCACGGCGGTGCCGAATACGAACGCCAGTTCCGCAACCGCCTCCTCGA
>NZ_ABEA03000209.1 GCF_000171235.2 Geminisphaera colitermitum TAV2
CGCCTTCCGCAAAGCCCTCACGCTCAAAATGCGCAAAGGCCGCGACCGCCTCCTCGAACTCAACTCCTTCAACCCCGCCGTCGCCGAACGCGTCATCGAACGTATCCGCGAAGTGGATGCCGACCCCTTCCTGCGCCGCCACCTCCTCGCGCTCCTCGACCACTTCGGCGTCCGCATCAAGGAGGACGAAAATGGCGACGTATTTTTCGATCCCAGCCATGCCTACGTCGAAGCCTTCCCCTCCATCCCCCGCGACGGCATGCTCGCCACCTTTGACCGCCGCCGCGCCATCGCCCGCGAAGACATCCGCTTCCTCTCCGCCGACCACCCCCTCGTGCAAGACGCCGCCGACCTCCTCATCGACTCCGCCACCGGCACCACCGCCTTTTGTCTCCTCGACGCCCCCTCGCCCAAACTCCCCCCCAACCTCCTCCTCGAAGCCGTCTTCGTGCTCGAAGCCGTGGCCGACACCCGCTGGCACATCGACCAGTTTCTCGCCCCCACGCCCATCCGCGTCCTCATCGACATCCGCGGCAACGACCTCACCGACCAGCACCCCGCCGCCGACCTCGCCGACCAGGTGCACGACGGCGTCCTCCCTCGTTTTCTAGAGCGACCCGGCTTCAACGCCGCGCTCCTCAAAAAACTCCACGCCACCGCCGCCGCCTGCGCCGGAACCCGCACCACCGCGCTCAAAACGGAGGCCCGCGACCGCGCCGCCGCCACCCTCACGGCCAGCCTGCAACGCCTCGTTGACCTGCAAAAACTCAACGACCACGTCCGCCCCGAGGAAATCGCCCTCGCCACCACCCATCGCGACACCGTTCTCGCCGCCATCGACCAGGCCCGCCTCCGCCTCGACTCCCTCCGACTCATCGTTCAGGCGCCCGCGCAATAGCCAGGCGGACTGCGATTCCGATGCTTCCAAATATTTTTTTGACCCGTTTTTTTTTATTTTCCATGACCAATTCCCCCCCCATTTCCCGCGCCAACCGCCGTCACACAATCGTCACCATGTAGTGACCTGTTTGTTACACTCCTCGTGAATCCTGGGGGACGCGCCAAACGGCGACTCTGGCAACCCAAAAATTCACAAAAGATATCCCCCAAACCCTTGTGAATAACTTGTCGAAAAGTTGCACTTGAAAGGCCATCCGGCATGGCCGTAACTGCGCCCTCTTCAGCCATCCAACCCGGATGCCCGCACCGTTCTTTCACACATCCCTTCCAGCCACCTCGCCGACCCGCCTCAGAGCGCACCGTCAACTCTGTTTTTAGTAATGAGTTGCAAAACCCAATTTCCCGTCCCCATCCGATCAGGAAACTACCAACATTTTCTCTCTGGCCACCGACCGCGAAACAGCCATGAAGGCATGTGTCAAAAAACCTGCGTGAGCACCGCCTGTGAATAAACCCAGCATTCCCTCACCGATACATGTCATCCCTTGCCGTCACGCCCAGCCTTTGGGAGCTCGTTAAGAGCGATTTCAAGACCCTCTTTCCCGAGGACGTCTATCAGCTCTGGTTCGAACCCATCGTCTGCCTCGAAACCACCGAGGACAGCCTAGTTTTGGGCGTGCCCAACGATTTTGCCGCCATCTGGATCAGCGACAACTACCTCGACCTGATCACCCAGCGCCTCCGCCTCACCTCCGGCACCGACATCAGCGTCAAACTCCGCAAAGCCCAGGAGGCCACCCGCGCCGCCGTCAACCGGCTCTCCGCCCATGCGGAAACCGCCCCCCCCCCC
>NZ_ABEA03000208.1 GCF_000171235.2 Geminisphaera colitermitum TAV2
GTTACGCTGGCACAGCACCAGTCTGCCCTTGTTTGACCAGCAGGGGCATGCGCTGGACGTTCCCGCATGGCTGGCCCAGTTGCGTTCCCGTCAGTGCTCCGGACTGCCCGTCTTCCTCAAGGACGGCACCGCCTTGCGCCTGTGCGCCCTTCGCGTCAGCCCACAGGCCGCCCAACGCGAACGAGCCAAAATCAGGCTCAGCGCCAAAAAAAACGGCCGCAAACCCTCCTGCCAGTGCCTGTGCATGGCTGATTACATTGTCGTTGTCACTTCCCTGCCCTCCTCTTGCCTGGACTCCCGCGGCATCCTCCAACTCTACCGCCTGCGCTGGCAGATCGAACTGGCTTTCAAACGCCTCAAATCACTCCTGAACACTGGCCACGTCCCAAAAAAAGACCCCCTCAGCTCCCGCTCATGGCTCCAAGCCAAATTACTCACCTGCTTGCTCATCGAAAAATCCCTCCTCCAATCAGAGGTTTTTTCCCCCTGGGGATTCATCCTCCCTGACTAACTCCAGATGGACTGAGTTTGTCTTCGCTCGCGATTGTCTCCTCTCTTGTCTGGCCATCCCTCTCTCCCTAAGCCTCTTCCTTCTCTGCGGCCATCGCCTACGCGGTTCCCTCGGCTACCCTCCTCGCAAGCGCATCCCCCACCGTATCCTCATCAAATCTTAACATGTTAGCGCTTATAGGTCGGGAGACCCGCCCTCCGTTACCAATCAGCGGCGGCGCAGCGCGGCGTAAACCAACATCGCCAGCCCGGCCAGCGCCGCATACGTCCCCGGCTCGGGCACTTGGCCGAGCAACACGACGCGAAAACCGAGGCCGTAGTAATAGCCAGCGGGATCGACGCCGCTGCCGATGGACGAAGTGGCGAGTTCGTCCTCGAAGCCGTCGAACGCACCGCCACGCATCACACGGTCAGTTCCGTACCCACGTTCAACTCCTTCGTATATAAGCGTATCATTCCATTCCACCACGTTGCCCCCCTGATCGAATGTCCCGTACGCGCTCGGCACAAAACTGCCTACCTCCATCAGTACCGGCTCATCCCAACCATTATAAAAATTAGCCTGACAGTCACTAATACTATCGCTCTGCGTCGGATATGCCCAATAGCCTCCGGCTCCTCCTTTATTCGGATCATAATACGCTGCCTTATACCACTCGTCCTCGCTCGCGATTGCCCAGCCGGTGCTTGTCGCGTGGTCCGGATTACTCGTGATCGTCAAACCGTTCGCACTGAATACGTAAAGTCCGTTCTCCGTGTCTCCGGTCGTCAGCCAGTTCACAAACCGCGCCGCATCGTAAAACGATACGTAAACCACCGGCTTCAGGTCGAACCCCGCCTTCACCTCGTAACGGCCCAAACTGCTGTTCCACGTGATGCCGCCATAGATGCTGCTACTCATATCGCTGATGTAGAGATTATACGTGTTTGCCCCAGTGCTATCCACAGCATTCAAAAACGCCGCATACTGGCTATTTGTCACCTCATACTTCCCGATCTGATACTCGTAGCTCACCGAACCGAAGCCAGGCATATCGTCGTAGGGGGCCGGGTTCGCCGGGTTGCCGATGTCGCCGACCGTCACGGTCGGCATGGTGATGAGCTGCGATCCTGGAGTTGCGGCGAAGGCCGTTGTCGCGGCCCCCAGCGTTATCATTGCAGCCGCCAGCAGGGCGGTGGTGCGTGTCTTTGTCGTGTGTGTATCCATGGTTATTTCACCGTTTCACTGTTTCACTGTTTCAACGGGGGCGGGGCGCAGGGGGGAGATGGCTTTCCCGGAAGCTTTCCGAACTTTCCCGGAAAGAAATCGGGAATGTCCGCTTCGCCTCCGGGAACCCCCGTTGCGTGCGCGGGCATCCCCGCCGGGCGGGCGGGCGTCCCCGGTCGCCGCGCCGGGGGGCCGGACCGGCTTTCCGATTAGTTAAATTTATCCCACCCCCCCCGGGGGGGGGTGAGTGTATTTTTTTAATTACCAATGACTTACGTAATATTTCTCTTGCATCTTCCGAGGCAAACCGCGGCGCGACGCTTGCGGAAGTCGTTGCGGAAGTGGTGTTGCGGTTGGGCATGTTGCGGAGAGCGAGCAGCGCGATACGGAAGTGAAGGGCAGACCGTAACACATCAAAGGAGGTAGGTGAAGTCGGGCAAAGACCTGACTCGGGGAATCAATCGCTAGTAATCAATGAGTTAAAATAGAAAATATTTTGAAAATAGTTTTTGCCTCACGCGTAGGGGCTTCGCTTGCGACGCCCGCGACTGCGTTTCGGCCTGCGACTGCTCTTCTGGTATTCGGTAAATTTGTCCGGCGTGCGCGGGCGTCGCAAGCGACGCCCCTACCCCCCCCCTCACTCGTAATCATACAACTGCGGATCGCGGCGTGGTGCGCCCCGCCGCACCTTGTATCGCATTTTCCGTGACGCCTCGGCGTTGCCTTCTTGTTTTTCCCCGGCATCCGCCCTCCCCCCCATTCCGTCCTCCATATCATCCCCCCCCCCCCCTCCGAGATCGCCAAACTGCTCCTCCAGCGCCTCCGGGTCCTGACCCTCTTCCAGCTTGCGCACCACCTCCTCCATTTCGCCATCGATCTTCTCACCGCTCAACTCCGCCATCCGGCGCATCATGCGACCCATGGCTCGCGGATCATTCTCATCCACGTTGGAGAACTCGCGCTCCATCTCCTGCATGGCGGATTCCATCCGCGCATCATCGCCACCCACTCCGCTCGCATCGCCGCCCGCCTTGCCTGCGCCCTCCGCCTGATCGCCCTCCCCGGCACCCGATGTGACCGCAAACCGCGACACGAGCTTTTCCATGCGAAACCTAGGATTATCCGGACACTTCGGCGTGGTGGTGCCCTGCGCGAGCGTCTTGGCGAAAAACTGATAAACCGTGTGATTGTCGGGACAGTAATACTCGTAAATCGGCATAACGTAAAACGGGTGAACAACGCGCAATGTTGGCGTCGTGCCCGCCATGTCAAAACCTGCCTGACATCACCAGCAACCCCGCCCGCCGTGCCACGCCGTCCCGCTCACACCGGCCGGCCGCCCAGCCGGAGCAATCCACCGACCTGCCGCTCGATCTGTTTTTTCACCGCGCCATCCAGCTTTGCCAGCCAGCGGTCCGGGATCGCATCCACTCCCCACAACGCTCCCGCAAGCTGTCCGGCCAGCGCCCCGATTGTATCCGAATCTCCACCACGGTTGACCGCATCCACCACGCACTCCTCAAAACCTCCCGTGCGGAAAAACGCATCCAGCACCGTCTGCACCGTATCGACCACGTAACCGCTCGTTCTCCCCGGCCACGGCTCGAAATCAAACACCGGATGCCGCTTCACCAGATCGTCCGCCAGCCGCCGGCACGCCTCCTGCCCCCCGCCCCCCAGCAACACCCGCGTCATCCGCCCTAATTCCACCGTCGCCGTATCCGATAATACATGACCATGTGTGATCCGCGCCTGCTCGATGCTCCGTCGCGCAAACACCTCGTCGCCCCCCCCGGCCAACGGCGTCCCCAATGCCACCGGCAGATTGCGCATCAACGCCCCGTTGCCGCCGTCCTCCTCCGCCGGGGCGCCGCACAACGTTCCCGTTTGCAAATACCTTCGGATGCCGCGCCGGCACGTGTTGCCCACGTCCACCGGACGACTCTGCAACCACCGCACAAACGCATCCGCCACCGCCCGCGCATTCCACCCGCCGCTCTCCAGCATGGCATCGCCCACCGCCAGGCACATCTGCGTGTCGTCCGTCACCTGACCCGGCTTCAACCGCAGCCAGCCCCCCCCTTTGATCGTAGCGAGCACGCCATGCACCGCCTTGATTTCCCCGGCCGTCATAAACTCGACCGTCGCCCCCAACGCATCGCCGGCGGCGAAGCCCAGATAAGCGCCCAAGGCGCGTTCATAGAGAGAAGGGACATTCATTGTGTGCCCCCGCCCCGATGCTTTTCCCGTGCCAACGAAACTCCCCATTTCGCCGCCTCTGAAGACAGCTGCCCGCGCCACGTCAGCGGGTAACATCAGCGTAAGATCAGGAAATAAGTGAAAAACTCTTTGAAAACTCCGCCTCCCTCGGCCACATGCGCGGCATGTCGGAAACCATTGGACAAATCGGACAACGTTGCATGAGTGAGCGCGAGCCAGAGCTTGGCCTTGGACTCGTCACGAGCGTGGACCGCGCGCAAGGCCGCATTGGAGTCGGTTACCCCGCCACCGGCGAAAGCCGCCTCTACGCCCTCGGCACCACCGTGCTCAAACGCGTGCGATTCAACCCCGGCGACACCCTCACCACCCGCGACGGCGCCACCCTCAACGTCGAATCCGTCGAAGAAGACCCGCAAGCCCCCGGCCTCCTCGTTTACCTCGCCGCCTCCCGCCCCCCCCATCCCCCCCGCCGCGTCCGCGAAGACGAACTCTCCGACATCACCAGCATCAGTTCCCCGCCCGAACGCCTCCTCGCCGGCCAAGTCGAGCCCGGAGAAGTTTTTGACCTGCGCCTGCGCACACTCCAAGCACAGGCCCGCTTCCGCCAATCCGACGTGCGCGGCTACCTCGGCGGACGCCTCGAACTCATCCCGCACCAAATCTACATCCTCAACGAAGTCTCCTCGCGCCAGATCCCCCGCGTACTCCTCTCCGATGAAGTCGGTCTCGGCAAAACCATCGAAGCCTGCCTCATCCTGCAACGCCTGCTCGCCATCGGCAAAGCCAGCCGCGTCCTCATCCTCGTCCCCGAATCCCTCACCCACCAGTGGTTCGTCGAACTCCTGCGCCGCTTCAACCTCTGGTTCAGCATTTACGACGAAGAACGCTGCCTCGCCTGCGAACAAAGCGCAGCCTCCGACAACCCTCCTCCCCCCCCCCCGCCGCCGACGCGAACACCGATGGACAACAAGACCGCCAGCCAAACCCCTTCCTCGCCGCCCAACTCGTGCTGTGCAGTATTGGATTTCTCACTACCGACGCCCGCCGCCGCGCCCAGGCCATCGCCGCCGGCTGGGACATAGTGGTCGTTGA
>NZ_ABEA03000207.1 GCF_000171235.2 Geminisphaera colitermitum TAV2
CGCGCCCGCACCACCAACGGAGCCCGGCACAACGAGCGCTCCGCCGCCACCGGGGCCCTGAACCCCCGCAACACCTTCAAAACCTTCGTCATCGGCGCGAACAACCAGATGGCGCACGCCGCCGCCACCGCCGTGGCCCAAGCCCCCGCGCAAGCCTACAACCCGCTCTTCATTTACGGCGAAACCGGCCTCGGCAAAACGCACCTGATGCACGCCATCGGGCACACCATCCTCCTCAACCGCCCCGAAGCCCGCGTCGCCTACCTCTCCACCGAAAAATTCACCAACGAATTCATTCAGGCGCTTCAGGAAAACAGCCTCGTCAAATTCCGCCAGCGCTACCGCTCCGTGGACGTGCTCCTGCTCGACGACGTGCAATTCCTCGCCGGCAAGGAACGCATTCAGGAAGAATTTTTCCACACCTTCAACGAACTCTTCGAATCGCAAAAACAGATCGTCCTTTCCAGCGACCGTCGCGCCTCCGAGATCCAGAAGCTCGAAGCCCGCCTCGTCTCCCGCTTTGAATGGGGACTCCCCGCCGACATTCAGGCGCCCGATTACGAAACCCGCCTCGCCATCCTCCGCACCAAGGCCGCGACCCTCAAATTTGACCTCCCCCACGACGTCGGCGTTTTTATTGCGCAAAACATCGCAAAAAACATCCGCCGTCTGGAAGGCGCCCTCCTCAAAGTCGCCTCCTACGGTTCCCTCACGGGGCGCGCGGTGGACATCGCCACGGTCGAAAACCTCCTTAAGGACGTCCTCATCGAGCAGGCGCAAAACGCGCTCACGATTGAGCTTATCCAGAAAAAAGTCACCGAGCACTTTCAGCTACGCCCCGGCGACATGACGAGCAAACGCCGTCCCAACAACATTGCCATCCCGCGCCAGATAGCGATGTGGCTGTGCCGCCAGCTCACCCGTCATTCCCTGCAAGACATCGGCGACGCCTTTGGCGGACGCGACCACGGCACGGTGATCCATGCCGGCAAAGCGGTGGAAAACATGCTGGAGCAGGACGTGCAAATGCGCAGCCAGATCGAGTTCCTCAAGACCCAGCTCAGCCGCTGAATGGCAGGAAGCGTCGAGACGGGGGGGGGGGGGGACGGTTTACGGACTACGGATTACAGGCTGCTACACTTGGAAAACAAAAACTCGTTTATCTCCTTGGAAATAAACGAGTTTAGAATGGCGCCCTCACGGGGAATCGAACCCCGGTTTGGTCCTTGAGAGGGACCCGTCCTAGCCGCTAGACGATGAGGGCGGATAAGGCGAAGAGGGAGGACGGTTTCCATTTCACGTCATGCGTCAAGCGATTGTTTGGCCGACGGACGAAAAAGGGTGCGACTCAACGTGATGTCAGTGCCTCCCCGGTTTTGGCAAGGCAGGGCGCGGCGCGGGGTTCGCCGCGGGTGTAACCGGGAGGGGTGAGGGAATTACGAATGACGAATTACGAACTGATGTTACGCGACGGAGGATTGGCAGAAAAAGTGGCGCGGGCGTCCCGCCCGCACGTAGGGGCGTCGCTTGCGACGCCCGCGCAC
>NZ_ABEA03000206.1 GCF_000171235.2 Geminisphaera colitermitum TAV2
GCACATCCGCCAACCACATCTAGCCCTCATCCTCGCGCTTGCCCCCTTTCCCCTCGCTCAAGCCGAACCGGCTGACGGCGGTGCCACGCCCTTCCAACTCGCCGCCCGTGCGACACCCGCCACCACGCTGCAAGCCGACACCAACGGCATTCTCACGCTCGACGACATTACCCTTCTCCTCGATTACCGCTCAGCCGGACGCAGCACCACGCAAAACACCCCCGGAGCCATCCGCCCGCACTCCGGCTATCCCCGCACCGCCGACTCCACCGCACCCGACTGGCAACTCCGCGCCACCTTCAACACCAAAACATCCCCTACCCCCTTCGTCCTCAACCAAACCCTCACTCGACTCGCCCCCGACACCCTCCGCCTCTCCCTCACACTTGCGCCCGAAACCGCAAACACTGCCGACACACCTCCGACTCCCGGCGCACTTCGTTGGTTCGTGCGCCTCCCCGAAACCACCTTCGCCGGACGCACCATCGAACTCCTTCCCTCCCCTCCGCCCACTTCGCGCACCTCCGCCGCCCCCCCCAAACGCATCCAACTTCCCGATACACCACCCACCGCATTCGCACTTGGAAACGCCCGCGCCACCACGCTCCACATCCCGCTAACTAACCACACGCTCACGATCTCCGCGCCCGACACCACCGCACCACTGCGTATTCTCGTCGCCGACAACCGCCACTACGGACAGCCCCACTACACCCTCATCATCGAAGCCTCCCCCCCCCCCCCCGCTCCAAACGCCCCACACACCCTCACCTGCGACATCACCCTCCGCCCCCATCGATTCACCCCCATCGACCTTCGCTCCGCCGCCAACATGGCCTTTGCCGACGAAGTCGCCGGAGACCAGACCGGCGGCTGGACCGACGAAGGCAAAGACCACGACCTCCGCCAATTCCCCACCGGAGACCAAACCTTCCAAAACATCCCCTTCCACATCATCGACCCCGCCACCAATCACAACCGCTCCGCCCTCATTTTCTCCGGCCTTCACCGCAACTACTTCCTCAAAACCGCCCCCAACCTTCAACTCGTCAACCCCTCAGAAAACGTCCGAACCCTCCACCTCCTCCACGCCTACGCCTGGGACCAACCCGCCAACCAACTCCTCGGCACCCTCATCGCGCGCCACCCCGACGGCACCGTCACCAAAATCCCGGTACACGCCCACCGCGACGCCACCAATTGGACCTCCCCCGCCGATGCACCCAACGGCCCCATCGCCTGGCGCGGCGCCACCACCCGCTTCCCCGAAGTCGGCCTCAACCTCTCCCGCTTCACCCTGCCCGGAAAACCCCTTACCGCCCTCGACATCGAAGGCTCCGGAGCCGCCGTCTGGATGATCGCCGCCATCACAGCCAGCCCCGACGACATCCCGCCCTCCACCAACACCACCACCCAGAAACCACTCATCCTCGCCGCCGGTCCCGACTGGCAACCCATCCACTTCGCCCACGACCCCCTCCCCGGCAGCGCCCTCGATTTCAGCCACCTCATCGACGCCCCCGCAGGCAAACACGGCCCCGTAATCATCACGCCCGACGGCCACTTCGCCTTCGAAAACCAACCCACTCGCCGCATCCGATTCTGGGGAACCAACCTCAACTTCGCCACCAACTACATTGACCGCCCCCTTGCCGACCGCCTCGCCACCCGCCTTGCCCGCATGAGTTACAACGCCGTCCGTATCCATCACTTCGATACGATCCTCCTGAAAACCAACCCAGCCAGCAGCCACGACATCGACCCCGAAAAACTCGACCGACTCGACTACCTCGTTTCCCGCCTCAAAGCCGCCGGACTCTACATCAACATCGACCTCTACAGCTCCCGCACATTTCAACCCGCCGAACTCCCTGACCTCGCCCTATCCACCCCGATCAAATCCGCCATCAAACCCGCCATCCCCATCTCTCCCGACGCCCGGGCCGCATGGCAAAACTTCGCCCGCCAACTCCTCACCCATCGCAATCCCCACACCGGACTCACCTGGGCCGAAGACCCCGCCCTCATCGGCATCTGCCCCGTCAACGAAAACGTCCTCTCCGCCACCTGGGCCTCCAACGCCACCATCGCCCGCAACTACCAGAAACGCTTCACCGACTGGCTCGCCTCGCAACAACTCCCCCCCCCCTCCGAACGCGACCGCTCCCTCGCCTTCGCCCGCTTCCTTCACGAACAACAGGAGACATCCCGCGCCACCCTCGCCGCCTTTCTCCGAAACATCGGCGTCCGTGCTCCGCTCACCGACATCAACCACCGCGACTACAAACCCCTCACGCTCGTCCGCGACCACCTCGACTACGTTGACGTTCACCGCTACTGGGACCACCCCCGATTCGTCGGCGCGCAATGGGATCTCCCCTTCCTCCAACTCGACACCTCCGCCATCGCCGCCGCCGCCGAACTCCCTCGCCAACTCTTTCCAACCCGCATCATTGGACTTCCCTACGCTGTAACAGAATTCAACTACGCTTACCCCAACCGCCACCGCGCCGAATCCGGTCCCCTCTTCGGCGCCTACGCCGCCTTCCAAGACTGGGACGCCGCCTACCGCTTCTCCTACAACGGCGGCCTCATTGCCCACCTCACCGAACCCTCGCCCATCATGAGCTTCAACACCTCCAACGACCCCATTTCCACCCTGGCCGACCGCCTCTCCGCGCTCCTCTTTTTGCGCGCCGACGTCACCCCCTCGCGCAACCTCATCACATACGAAATCGACCCCGCCACCGCCTTCGCCACCCCCGACGCCCTTGGCTCCCACACCGACAACCTCTCCAAACTCGGCCTCGTCACCGCCCTCGGCTCCACCGTCCGCGGCAACACCCGTCCCACCAACCGCACGCACCTCGCCACCATCACCGAACCCGGTACCCGATCCACCACTACAACCCCCACCTTTGAGGACACCCCGCGCCTCCACCAACAACTCCTCGATGCCCGCATCCTTTCGCCAAAAAATTTCACTTCCGATCCCAAACCCGACGCAGGCCGTTACCGCAGCGACACCGGCGAACTCGACCTCAACATCTCAGACGCCCGTTTCTCCGTCATCACTCCCCGCACCGAAGCCCACGCCCTCGCCCGTCCTGGCACCGTCACCGGCCCCATCCTCAACGCCACGACCGACACCCCTGCCACGCTCTCCATCTCCGCCATCGACACCGCACCACTCGCCACCGCCCGCCGCTTCCTGATCCTGCACCTCACCGACGTGCAAAACACCGGCGCTCGCTTTCGCACACCCGAACGCAAAATCCTCGAAGCCTGGGGCGACGCGCCCCTCCTTGTGCAACGCGGTGCCGCCAACATCACCCTCGCTCTCCATCCTCCCCCCACTGCCATCATCACCCTGCACGCCCTCGCCCTCGACGGACGCCGCCTCCACTCCCTCCCCGTCACCCGCACCGCCGACGGCCTGCACTTCACCCTCAACACCATTCCATCCCCCGATTCCACCCACGCCACCACCCTCGCCTACGAACTCGAAATCCAACCATAACCCGCGAAACCGCTTGGCAAGTCCCGCCTCCCCTCTCCCCCCTCACAAGCTGCCGCCACTTCAAACTTCGATGTTAAACGTTCGATGTTGGATGTTGAACGTTCGGGCCGCAGGCCCGCCCCCCCCCCCCCCGGTCATTCACATTTCAGCCTTTCAGCCCGCCAATCCTTCAGGCTTTTTCTCTGCACATGCCTGCCGTCCTCACACTCGAAAAAAGCCTCAACCTCCTCGAAGCAATCCTCCGTGCTGAAGCCGGCGTCGGCACGCGCGCCCTTGCCCAGCAACTCCGCATCAACGTCGCCACTGCGCACAACATCGCCATGACCTTTGTTGCGCGCGGCTATCTCCGGCAGGACGAAACCACGCGCCTCTTCTACCCCGGCATGAGACTCATGCACCTCGGCAACCACCCCACCTACCACCAATTCCTCTCCACTGCCGCCAGCGGAGTTGTCCAACGCCTCGCCGACGAACTCAACGAAACCGTGCAACTCGTCGTCAACGACCAGGGCCGCTTCCTCAACCTCGCCTACGTCGCCGGACGCCAGGCCCTTGCCGTCAACGACCTCAACGAAATCAAACTCCGCAACGCCCACGCCACCGCCTACGGCAAGATGCTCCTCGCCCATGCCGCTCCCGCCGTCCTCGAAAGTTACCTCACCCACCACGGCCTCACCGCGCACACCCCGCAAACCATCACCGACCCCGCCGCCTTTGCCGTCGAACTCGCCAAAATCCGCGCCCAAGGCTACAGCCGCACCACCGACGAATTTAGCGAAGGCGTCAGTGCCATTGCCGTCCCCGCGCACGACGCCTGGGGCAACGTATTTGCCGCCCTCGGCGCCAGCGCTCCGACCATGCGCATGAGCAAACCCGGCTACGCCGACACCCTCCTCGCCGCCCTCCGCCGCGCCATCATCGAAATCGAAAAACTCTGGGCCCACGGCTCGCAACTCCCCGCCAGCGACGCCCCCCCCGGCAACCGCCGCGGACGACCGAGAAAAAAAATTGAAGCCCAAAATTGAAGCGCCAAACCGCAAGTCCCCCTCCGCATAAACCTGATCTTCAATCCTCCCCCCCCCCCCCCCCTTGATGGCCGAGCAGCCTCACATCTCCATCCGCGACCTTGCCGCCCGCCTAGGCCTCGGACGCTCGGCCGTGTCGATGGCCCTGCGCAATCACCCCCACATCTCCGAAAAAACACGCCGGCGCGTGCAAGCCGAAGCCGAGCGACTCGGCTACCGCCCCAACGCCCTCGTCACCGCGCTCATGGCGCAGATTCGCACCCGCCGCGTAAAACGCAGTGGCGAGACCATCGCCTTTTTCAGCGCCTACAAAACCAAGGACGACTGGCTCAAAGCCAACCCGCATGACCGAACCCTGCAAGGAGCCCGCGACCGTGCGGAACACCTCGGCTTTCGTGTCGAACCCTTCTGGCTCGGCCTGCGCGGAGGCGACTCTGCCCGCATTGCCCGCATCCTCCGCGCCCGCGCCGTGCGCGGCGCGATCATCGGCCCCATGCCGCTCGACCTCGAACCGCTCCAGTTCGACTGGAACAGCTTCTTCACCGTGTCCCTCGGCTACTCCTTTTCCCAGCGGATTTTCGACCGGGTGGCCAACAACCAGTTCAACATCATCCGGCTCTGTTACGACAACCTGTGGCGGCTCGGACACCGCCGTATCGGACTGGCCATTACAAAGGAGTCGGACGACCGCGTGCAACACCTCTGGCTGGGCGGCTTCACCACCAGCCAGCAAGTCCTCGGCGGCGCGCCGATCCCTCCCCTTTGGATGGAATACTGGGAGGACCATCCCGACTCGAAAAAACAATTTCTGAAATGGTATCGCGCCCACAAGCCCGACGCTGTTCTGGGCATCGGCCCCGACAACCCCTTGCTCTGGATGCGCGAATCCGGCGTGCGCGTCCCGGAACGGACGGGTTACGCCAACATCGACCTCAATCACAAAAAGATCGGTGTAGTGGCTGGAGCACTGCAAAACCTGTCGGCCGTCGGTTCCGTGGCCGTGGACTTGGTGACGTCCGGAATCAGCCGCAACGAACATGGTATCCCCGAAACCCCGAAAGTCCTTCTCATAGATGCCACCTGGTCGGAAGGCCCCACGGTTTCGCGCCGGAAATAAGAATAGCTCGGTGTTTCAGTCCGAACCCAACGACGTTCGATTCGAATAAAAAAAGGGCCGCCCGCTACCATTAAGTGGACGTGTCCAGTATCACGACGCTTTCATTTTTCAGGGAACCGGGACAACTTCCCGACACTTCATTTTATCACAGCCCCACGCGTATCCATCAATCTGTTACAAGAGAACAATTCCAATGTCCGTCGCCGCCATCACTCCTGACACGCTCTCCGGGCTTCCGCCCCGCCAGCAGGTGGACATGCTCGTCCGGACATGGTTGCGCACCGGTGAATACCGCCCCGGCGACCTGCTTCCAACGGCCAGCGACATTGCCCGCCTTTGCAACGACATCAGCAAACCCACCGTCCGCCGCGCCCTCAAAACCCTCATCGACGAAGGACTCCTCCGCGGAGCCCAAGGCAAGGGCGTGTATGTGTGCGGCGGAAGGCTCAAAAGCAAAAAACCACAGGCAACCAATCTTCTCCCGAACCCAAACATCAAACCCAGACTACAATGAAATTCCAATCGCTATTCCTTGGTGCGGTATTTTTCGCCGCCTGCACGCTGGTGCTTCCCTCCCACGCAACTGTTGTGATCGAAGACACCTTTTCCGGTCGTTATTCCTCTGAAGAATCCGTGAAACTCTCAGCCACCCATCCCAACACCGCAGGCACCTCGTTGAGCTGGACGGCCACCAGCAACCTCGTTTTCAAAACAAATGCCACGACTCAAACGGAATATCTGACTGCCGATGGCACGGCCAACCACGCGAACATGTCGTTGCCTTTCACCTACAACACCTATTCCAGCAACGGAAGTGTGGCGACCGTGGGCATCACATTGAATTCAGGCAGTTCCGGTTCAAACGACAAGTGGATCGGTGTCGGATTTTCCTCAGCAAGCAGTTTTAACAATCCCATATCAAATGGAACGGTCTGGCTTCAGATATCCCGCCGTTCCACAACGGCCAACTGGTATCTCAAGACAAAAAATACGACATTGGCGACGGGGGCGCTCGGCACTGATTTCAGCCTCTCAAGCAGCAATACCTTTTCATTCAGCTACGATTTTGCGACGACCACGGTTACCGGTGTCTATCTGAACGGCGTGAATGTTTTGGAGGCCGCCTACGTTTTCGGTGCTCCAGGAAACCAAGCTGCCCCGGCAGCAACAAACTCTGTCGGCGCGTTCTTCCAGTGGGCGGACAATGACGTCAACAAACTCACGGATTTCAAGGTGGCGATGAATACGACTTCCGTGCCTGAACCCGGCAGCTGGGCACTGATCGGCGGTTCCTTGTTGCTCGCCTTTGGCCTCATTCGCCGCTTTGCGAAACGCTAAAAATGTTGCCCCACATTTCCCGGGCTGCTCAGTATCTGGATTCTAAATACGCTACGCCCTCCCGCCCCTCCCCATTCCCCCCTCGCACCCCATGCACACGGAACCGACTCCCACCAGACACCAAACCGCTTTTACACTGATCGAACTCCTGACCGTTGTTGCCATTATCGGCGTGCTTGCCGCGATTATTATTCCGGTAACCGGACGCGTTCGTAATCAGGCCAAGGCTGTAAAGTGCGTCAGCAACTACAGACAGATCGGGCAGGCGCTTCATCTCTATCTCGCCGAAAACAAAAACGTATTGCCCAGAATCCAATACGCCGCTCCCAGACTCGAAGGCAGCGTCCTATTCGCCCGATACATGGGAATGACCATGAACACCTCCGCGAACACTTTGGATTATGTGCAAAAAAACTTCAGTTGTCCCTCACGCGTCACAGGGGCCAAGTGGGGCGCGGGTTTCAACGAATACGTCAAAGGCCTGCCATTTTCCCAATTCACCCGTCCATCCAGCCAGCCCTACGCAATAGACCTATGCGAAGACGCTCGATACATTGATAGCACCGCGCTTGCATCAACATCAACCCGCCTGCCAATGGCCATCCCCAAACCGCACTCCGGCAAAGTCACAGTCCTTTTTCTCGACGGACACTCCGCGCTCAAAAAAGTCAGCCAGATCAGCCGCGCCGACATCAAAAGGGATACGAGCCCCACATACGACCCAACGCCGGAGGAACTGAAACCCGATGGCACCGGCGGCATTGGCAAACCCGAGAACGATAGATAAGCCTCCTCCAGCTTCCACTGCCCCTTCTTCCGCTCGCCAGCCAGCCCCTCTCCTCTTCACGATTTTTATGACACGTTGCGTTCACACACACCCGTTTGCGTCCGTCTTTTTGTTGGCCGCCGTTTCCCTTGCATCCCGATTGCTGATGCCGACACCTGCAAACGCCGCCACAGCCGATGCGCAGCCGATGCCCGGCTTCACCCTCATTACGCCGCAACCGGCACGTTCCGCGCAAGAACTCACCGCATCGGTGCAAACCGCGCTTAACTCCGACGCGCCACGCGTATCATTCGCGCCCGGCCACTACAAACTCGGCAGTCTGGTGCTGCCCACCGGCACCCGGCTTAAGTTCGCGGATGGAGCGATCGTGGAGCCGGATGCTTCCCTGCTAAAAGACAAACGACTCCTCAGCATCACAGGTAACGACGTGGCCATCGACGGCCTGCACCTCCGTTTCCCGCAAATCGACGGACACGAACTCGGCATACAAGAACTCCGCTCCATCATCGAAGCCCGCAACGTGACCGACCTCCGCGTGACGCGACTCAAAGCGCTGCGCACCGAAAAAAACTATGCCGAAAAGAAAAACGGCCAACTGGTCGTCCTGCGTCTCGACGCCTGTAATGACATCGTCGTGCGCGACTGCGACACCAGTTATCTGTGGGCGCTCGTTCAGGCCCAACACTCCGTCCGACTCGCCGTGCGCAACAACAAAGCTGTGCAAGGCCAATACATAACCCTCTTCAATAACGGCAGCGAATGGCTCCTGCACGAAGGCAACTGGTCGCAACACGTCACCTTTCAATGCCAGTGGTGGGGCGGCGATTCCAACGACGGACACAAACAAATACCACGCGGCACCGCCTCCACCGTGAAACGCGGTTCCCGTCCGGGCGACGAAGGTTTCCTGCCCGACACAGCAGGCACCTACGATATTCAGGTGCTCGGCAACTTTGCCGAATACGGCATGACGCTCGCCTGGGGTTCCAAGGGCCGAAACGTCATCATCGCCAACAACCTCGCGCGTTACATGCGCGACATGGCTTACGACACCGAAGGCACGGGCACCGCCATCATCGCCAACAACATTTCCATCAACTCAAGATACTTTGGCATCGGCTGTTATTTCTGGGGCGACAGCGTCCTCATCTCCGGCAACCTCGTGATGGTGGAACCCGAAGGCGATCCGGTTTACCAAGGTGATTTTCTCCGTCTCCACAGTGCCAATACAAAGAGCTTCGGCAACCGCAGGATCCTTGTCACCGGCAACCAATTCGTAGCCCGCGAAGGCAAACCACGCGTCATCACCATCGAAGCCAGCGAGGACGTGACGATATCCGGCAACAAACTCGTCAACGGACGCATCAACATGGTGAACGCCTCGCAAGAAGTGTTGATCCTGAACAACGACATAAAAAACACACTTCCCGGAAACTATCACGCCGTACGCGGCGCCGAGGGCGTGAAACGCCTCATCATCAAAGGCAACGTATTCCGCCGCGAGGCCAACGAAGACGCCCCGCTGCCAGCCGAGGCGGCCCTCGCCCTGTTTTTCCCGCGCAACGGTCGCGCCATCGTTGAAAACAACATCATTGAAGGCTGGAAATATGCCGCATGGACGGGCCGGCTTCCGTCGGGAAACGGTTCCGCGATCTTTCGCAACAACGACATCTCCGGCGAACTCGTGCGCGACCAGACAAGCGCCGACGCGAAACTTTTCCGTCACGGTAATTTAAATCTCGATACACTGCAAAACGCGGACTTCCGCCTCGCCACCGAAGTCGAACGCCAGCCCCGCCCCCAAAAAACGTCTGCCCAACCGATCGACACTGTGACGCCCAACGCCCCGCCACCAATGAATTGATTGCGCCTTGATTCCCTCCCCCCCCCCACCACCACCGTCAACCGCCCAGTTCCACGAACCCCCACTTCGACGCCGAGAACAGCCCGCGGTCGCTCAACTTCAAATCCGGGATCACCAGCAACGCCATGAACGACAGCGTCATGAACGGCGCATCAAGCCGCGAGCCCAACGCCTTCGCCGCCCGGTCAATCGCCGTGTAACGCCGCGCCACCACGCGCCCGTCCGCGTCCGACATCAACCCCGCAATCGGCAGCGGCAACACCCGCCGCACGCCCCTGCCCCGCCGCACGCGCCCGCCGCCGCACGCCACCGCCAGCGACAGGCCGCCACGATGTTCGATCACCAAATTCACCGCCGCCGCCAGCGAGGCATCGTCCACGCCGACAGCCACGATGTTGTGCGAATCGTGCGCGACCGACGACGCAATCGCCCCCTCGCGCAACCCGAATCCGCGAATAAAACCCACCGCCACCGGCGCGTTCGGCTCGTAGCGATTGACCACCGCGATCTTCAACACGTCGCGCTCCACGTCCGCCGCCACACGCCCGCCCACGATCCGCGCCGGCACCACTGACGAGCCCGTCACCAGTTGCCCGTTAACCGCCTCGATCACCCGCAATGTCCGCCCTCCATCCGCGCTCGCGCCCCCCTCCCCCCCCCCGCCCACACCAGCATTCGTATCCGCCATTTCGATACGTCCGGCCGGCACCGCGAAATCCGCCGCGCCCCGCCGCTCTGCCTTGAAAAAATTCACCCGCCGCGACGCCTGCCGCTTCAACCGCGTGCGCCCGCCCGCCGCCACCAACTCGCCATTGATGTAGGTCCGCCGCACCCGGAACCGCCGCCAGCCCTCCACCACCACGAAGTCCGCCCGGTCGCCCTCGCGCAGCAACCCAACGTCCAGCTTGTAGTGCTCCACCGGATGCACGCTCGCGCACCGCAACACATCGAACCGGTCCGCCCCCGCCGCCAGCGCCCGCCGGATATGTTCGTCGATGTGGCGCTTCACCAGCAAATCCGGATGCAGGTCATCGCAGCAAAACATGCACCGCTCCGGCTCGTTGAGCAGCAACGGCGACAACGCCTCGAAATTGCGCGCCGCCGAACCCTCACGAATCAAGACCCGCATCCCCGCCGCCAGTTTGTCGCGCGCCTCCTCGATCGTGAAACACTCGTGATCGGTCGTGATTCCCGCCTTCGCATAGGCCTTTGCCTGCGCGCCGCGCAAACCCGGCGCATGACCATCCACCGGCTTCCCCTCACGCTTCGCCGCCGCGATCATCGCCAGCAATTCCGGGTCCCCCGCGAGCACGCCGGGGAAATTCATCACCTCGGCGAGGAACCGGATGTCCTTGCGCGCCAGCAAACGCCCCACCGCCGCCGCGTCCAGCCGCGCGCCCGCCGTCTCGAACGACGTCGCCGGCACGCACGACGGCGCGCCAAAATTAAACTTGAGCGGCGACCATCGCGCATCATCCAGCATGAACCGCACCCCGCGCTCACCCAGCACATTGGCGATCTCGTGCGGGTCCGACACCGTGGCCACCGTGCCATGAATCACCGCCAGCCGCGCAAACTCCGCCGGCGGCAGCAACGAACTCTCGATATGGATGTGCGCATCCACAAACCCCGGCATAATCAACTGCCGCTCCGCCCGGTCCCCCCGCACTCGCGCATCGCGTCGCACCGCAGTGATCCGCCCCTCTCGCCACTCCACCGTCCCCGGAAACACCTCTCGACGATGCAAATCCACAATATGTCCAGAAATTCGTTGTGCGCGTGACGGAGATTTCATGCCCCCCCACCATTCCCCCACCCCACCCCCGCTGGCAATTCGGTTTCGAATCCGAAAGTGGCGCGGGCTTTTTCCGCCGATCGCCCGCAACGGTTGCCACTCAACCTGGGATCGCCAGCGTCCCCCCCCCCCTCCCCTCACGAACCAGTTGACAGCCAGCCACCCGCCATCGAAATACCATCCTGTGAGCAACGACGCGGCCCGCGAAAAATTCAAATCCTACCTCGGCACCAAAGGCCTCCGTGTGACGAACCAACGTCTCGCCATCTTTGAGGCCGCCTTCACGCAGCAGGACCACTTCACTGCGGAGGAACTCCTCGACCACGCCCGGGCCATCGACGACTCCGTCTCCCGCGCCACCGTCTATCGCACCCTGCCGATCATGACCGAAAGCGCCCTTCTCCGGGAGGTCGATATCGGCAAAAACCTCAAATACTACCACCCCAACAAGGACAACAACGCCCAGGTCGCCCAAGTGATCTGCGTCGATTGCGACAAGATTTTTGAAATCAGCGCCCCCTTCATGGAGTGGTATGGCAGCACTGTCTCTTCCAAGCTTGGCCTCACCCCCGTCTCGCAGCGTCTCCAGGTCAACGCCCATTGCAACAAGCTGAAACAAAACGGCTCCTGCGAAAACAAAGGCTCCAGACTCTGAAGACCCCAAAGGCTGGAAAACACCGTCCCACGCCGGTCATTTCCCTTTCAGCTTTTCAGTTTTCAGCTTTTCAGTTCTTTCACGACATGTCCCGCAAGGAAGACATCGCATTTGACATCGACTTTTACGAATCCGTGCTCCGGCGCGACTCCCGCTATACGGACGTCATCGAGCTCCTCGGCGGACTCTACACCAAGGCCGGCCGCATCGCCGACGGGCTCAAGATGGATCGCAAACTCGTGCGCCTCCAACCCGGCAACGCCACTGCGCACTACAACCTCGCATGCAGCCTTGCCCTCATCGGCAACGCGGACGAAGCCATCAAATCCCTGACCACCGCCCTCGAGCGCGGCTACGAAGACCACGAATGGATGCTCAAGGACGACGACCTCGCCACCCTGCGCCCCCTCCCTGAATTCTCCCGCCTGCTCGCCCAGGTCAAAGCCGCCGCGCAGAAACAAGCGTGACCGCTGCGTGGCCCCGCGCCACGATCCTCCCCTCACGACTCGACCCACAACGATCTGACACCAACGACCACTCCTCATTCAGTTTTCCGCTTTTAGCATTTCCGTCTTTCCATCAATGGCCGCTGCCACGCTCAACTACGAACCCGTCATCCTCGCGCCCCGGCGCGAGGCCCCGGTCCTCACGCCCATCCAGCAACAAGTCCTCGCGCTCAAACGCGAACGCAACGCCGTCATCCTCGCTCACAACTACCAAGTCGAAGCCATCCAGCAAGTGGCCGACTACGTGGGCGACTCGCTCGGCCTCTCCTATCAGGCGCAGGCCGCGCAAGCCGACGTGATCCTCTTTTGCGGCGTCCACTTCATGGCCGAGACGGCCAAAATCGTAAACCCCTCCCGCACCGTCCTTCTCCCCGACCTCGCCGCCGGCTGTTCCCTTTCCGACTCCTGCCCCGCCGAACGCCTCGCCGCCTACAAAGCCGCCCACCCCGAGGTCTATGTCGTCGCCTACATCAACTGCTCCGCCGCCGTCAAAGCCCTCTGCGACGTCATCTGCACCAGTGGCAACGCGATGAAGATCGTCAACAACGTGCCCGCCGACCGCGAAATCCTCTTTGTTCCCGACCAAAACCTCGGCCAGTGGGTGCAGCAAAAAACCGGACGCCGCATGCGCCTCTGGCCCGGCAGTTGCTACGCCCACGTCCAGTTCACGACCCAAGCCATCGAACGCATCCGCCAAAAATTTCCCGGCGCGCCCGTTGTTGCGCACCCTGAATGCGTGCAAGCCGTCCGCGACCTTGCCGACGAAGTCTGCTCCACCGAACTCATGGTCAAATTCGCCAGGGAGACACCCGCCACGCAGATCATCGTCGTGACCGAAAGCGGCATGCTCCACCGCCTGCGCAAGGAAGTCCCCGGCAAAACCTTCATTGCCGGCCCCACCGACACCTGTGCCTGCAACGACTGCCGGTTCATGAAGATGAACACCATCGAGAAAGTCCGCGACGCGCTCCAAAACATGTCGCCCGAAATCGACGTTCCCGAGCCCATCCGCACCCAAGCCCTGACGCCGATCCAGCGCATGCTCGACTGGAGCAAACGCCCCTAGTGTTCTGTCCCGAAAGAAACATAACTAAATGGCCGCTATCAGAAGAGAGATGAAGAACCGAGGAAGGCCACCGAAGTTTGAGTTGACGCTGACGGAGCTGGAGCGACGGACGCTGGAGCAGATCAGCCGGTCGCGCGAGTTGAACCAGCGGGCCTGGTGAGACGGGCGCGGGGCATATTGATGTCCAGCGAAGGGCAAACCAACGACGCGATCGCCGCACAACTGAACGTTTCGTCGCCGACGGTGTGTGTATTGGCGCAAGCGATTCAGTGAAGCGGGGCTGGCGGGGCTGCACGACAGGCCGAAGGCGGGACGCCCGCGCACGCACGACGACGAGCGGGTGGCCGGACTGCTGAAAAAAGCGCTGGCCAGTCGTCCGCCGGATGCGACGCACTGGAGCGTGCGCCAGATGGCGGAGCAAACAGGCATCTCCAAGAGCAGCGTGCAGCGCTACTTCGCCCTGTTCGGCGTGCAACCTCATCGGAGCAGATCGTTCAAGCTGTCGACCGACCCGTTCTTCGTGGAGAAGGTACGCGACATCGTCGGGCTGTATCTGAACCCGCCGGACAAGGCGGTGGTTCTGTGCGTGGACGAGAAAAGTCAGATTCAGGCGCTGGAGCGCACCCAGCCAGTATTACCGATGGGGTTGGGTTATCTCGAAGGGGTCACGCACGACTATTACCGGCATGGCACCACGACGCTGTTCGCCGCGCTTGAGGTGGGCAGCGGTCAGGTCATCACGCAATGTAAGCCGCGCCATCGTCACCAACAGTTCCTCTCTTTCTTGCGGCATCTCGACTCCAGTGTGCCGCCGCCTCTGCATCTGCATCTCATCATCGACAACTACGCCACGCACAAACACCCGAAAATCCGCTCCTGGCTCGCGGCACATCCGCGCTATCATGTGCACTTCACCCCCACCTACGCCTCCTGGCTCAACCAGGTCGAACGCTGGTTCGCCCTCATCACCCACCGCTCCATCCGCCGCGGCTCCTTCACCACCGTCAAACAACTCATCCAGCGTATCGACTCCTTCGTCCGGCACTACAATCTTCACCCCAAGCCCTTCTCCTGGACCGCCACCGCCAACTCCATCTTCGCAAAACTTCAACGACTTTCTAAAGTTATCTGCGGGACATCACTCTAGAAGTTCCCTGATGTCGCACCCGACGAAAAAGGTAAAACGCTCCCAAACACCACCGCTTTTCATCACGCCGCCCGGGGGCCGTAGTATTTTTTGTAGCTCCGGTAGTAGCGGTAATTGGAGTAATACTCGATGCGACGGGCGGTCAGGCCGTTGAGGACAACGCCGAGGATTTCGTTTTTACCGGCGCGAAGCGCCTTGATGTAGAGTTTGATGTGCTTGCGCAGGGCGCGGTTGAAACGGCACACGTAAAGGACTTCGTCGGTGCGCTCCGCGATGAGCAGGGAATCGCTCACGGCACCGAGCGGCGGAGAATCAACGATCACCAGGTCGTAGTGCTTTTTCAACTTCGTCAGGAGTTGCGTGAAGGCGGCGCTTTCCAAGAACTCCGTGGGTGTGCGGGAGCGTCCGCCGGAACGCAAGAGGTCGAAGTTTTCACCGATCTTGATGACGCCGAGATGCGGGTTCTCGGGAAGCAGGTCGTCGAAAGGCGCACCGGCTTCGAACCAGGCAAGGAGGCCGGCGTTGTTTTCGATGCCAAAATGACGGTGGATGGTGGGGCGGCGCAGGTCGCAGTCGATAAGCAGGGTGCGGCGTCCGTGGCGGGCAAAGGCTCCGGCAAGGTTGCAGGATATGAGCGTCTTGCCTTCGCCTGGAATGGTGCTCGTCACGAGGATCGATTTGGGAAAATCGAGGCGGGAGTGGATTTTTACGGCGCTGAAAATGTTCAGAAATGCCTCGGTGGCATGTTCGCCCTGGCCGTCATTGGTGTGTGGGTCTCGTTCGGGGTCACGTCGTCGGTCCGGCGCTCCTTCGCTGGTGTTGTTTCCGCCGCCGCTTTCGTCGGCCGCATTCGGGCCGACGGCAAAGAGTTTGTAGCGGTCGTGGTCTTTGATGTCTCCCAGACTGGGGATGATGCCGAGGAGATTGGCACCAATGAAGTGTTCGACGTCCCAAGCGCTTTTGATGCGGTCGTCGATGAGGTTGAGCCCGAAGGCGACGCCAAAGAAGACGAGGAGGCCGAGCGCGACGGAGGTCTGCGTGATGCTGCGCGGGTTGGGCGAATAGGGAGCGCCGGCGGTTTGGGCGCGGTCAAGGCGGCGGACGGGGAGTTTTTCGAGGTTGCGGCTGGTGTTGACCTGGGAAAGGCGGTCGAGGATCTGGGCGTAGTTGCTCTTGGCAACGGCGGCGGTGTTTTCGAGGGATTTGTACTCGACGGAGAGGTCGCGGAGGCGGAGGTGCTCTTTTTCGTTGGCGGTGTATTCGATGGCGAGGGAGGCTTCGCGGGCGCGGGCTTTTTCGAGGGTGGCTTGCAGGTCGGCGATGGCGAGGGCGATGGCGGCGGCGAGTTGCTGGCGGGTGACGCGAATGGAGTTGTCGATCTCGATCATGCGGGGGTGGCGGTCGAGGTAGCGTTCGGAGAGGACGGCCTGGGTGCGGAGGTGCTCGGCAAGCTGGGCGCGGAGGGCGGGGACGGTGCCGTAGGTGGAGATGATGTTGAGTTCGATGAGGTCTTTGTTGTCCTTGCGAAAGGCTTCAACCTGGTTGTTGAGGTTCTCGATGGCGAGGCGTTCGAGGCGGGCGGTCTGGAGGGCGGCGTTAACGGAGGTGAGGCGTTCGCGGACGATGTTGGTGGAGTTGTCGAGCGAGACGAGGTTCTCGCGTCTCATGTAGTCGAGGAGGCGTTGTTCGGCGGCGTTGGCTTCGTCGCGGAGGCGGTCGGCGCTGGTGTTGAGGTAGCTGACGGCGTCCTCGTTGCGGCCGCTGACGCTGTCGATCAGGTAGGTGATGAATTGGTCAACGTAGCGGTTGGCGATGAGGGCAGCGCCGTCGGGGTCGCGGTTGTAGGCGGTGATGCTGATGAGGTAGCTGCGGGCGACGGACTGGACGTTGATGCCGCCAACGAGGCCGGAGGGGCCGGGCAGCGGGCTGCCGCTGGCGATGGCGTCCTGCTGGTAGGGTCGCTGGAGGATTTTGATGTCATCGGGTTTGAGGGACTCGGCGACTTTGTCGCGGAGTTTTTGCGAGCCGATGATCTGGAGGTAGGTGTTGAGGTCGGCGTCGCTGCTGACGGCTGTATCCACAACTTCCTGACTGGTGACGACGCGCTCGGGTTTCTCGATCTGCATGGTCGCGGTGCTCTGGTACATGGGGAGTTCGCGTGACTTGTAGTAGGCGTAGCCGAGGGCGGCGAGGAGGGCGAGCGGGAGGGCGATCCAGAGGCGTTCGCGGACGATGATGTAGTAATCGCGCAGGGTGCGGCGCTCCACGAGGTCGTCGTCGCCGGAATGGAGTTTGGCGGAGGGTGGCGGGCGATTGTTGGTAGTGTCGGGCATCGGCGAGGAAAGAGGGATGAATCGGTGCGGAATGGCTGGGCCTGAAAATGGGCTAGATGAGACGTTCGGGAACGAAGACGATGTCGCCAGATTCGAGGATGAGGCTGTTGTCGGAGACGCTGGCGTTGCGGCGGCCTTTTATCAGGCTGTCCACATCGACGCTGAAGACTTTCTTGGTGCCGTCGGGGAGTATCCGCGTTACGGTGACAGTGCCGCGGGCGGTGTCGGTGAGGCCGCCGGCGCGGGTGACGAGTTCGAGGATGGTCATGCCGGCTTCGATGGGCAGAGGGTAGCGTCCGGGGGAGCGGATCTGGCCTTGGATGGAGACTTCGCGGGGGGCGTATTCCTCGACGTTGATGGTGACTTTGGGGAAACGCAGGTAGCGTCCGTCGCGGAAGGCGGCTTCGACGGCCTGCTCGGCCTGGACGATGTTGAGGCGGGAGACTTTGACGGCGCCGACGAGGGGGAGGTTGATGTTGCCCTGGGCATCGACGCGGGCGATGACGGAGAGTTCATCCTCCTGATAGACGGCGACGCGGAGGCGGTCGGTGTTGGTGATGATGTAGGCGCGGGCGGCGGCCTGCGAAGCCTCGGTGGGCGCGAGTTGGGCGCGGAGGGGGGGGGGGGGGGAGGACGCGAGGCCCGCGAGTAGGAGGAGCGCGGCGGCGAGGGCGGGTGGTTGCAGGCGGTGGATCATGTTCGGTCGATGTGAGTCGGCGTGTGGTGGTGAGTGCGGTTCACCAGCGGGAGGAGGCTCCGAGGTTGAAGGTATGCCGGGAAAATTCAGAGAGCGAGAGGTTGGAATAGTTTTGGTAGTATTGGTAACTGCCCGTGATTTGAAGGCGGGGGTGGAGGGTGTAACCGAAGCCGATGCCGGCGGTGTAGTACCAGTCGCGGCGGTTGCCTTCCTTGTATTGGTTGAGGCCGGTGCCGAGGTTGGAGTTGAGGCTGAGGCGGGAGTTGACGGCGTACTGGCTTTCGATGCTGAGGATGGTGGTCTCGGTGGTGGAGCCGGTGGAGGTGGTCTGGAAATCGTGCGTGAGGGTGCCGGTGACGTTGAGGCGCTTGCTGACGGTCCAAGTGGTGGAGATGGCGGCGGTGAGGCCGTCGTAGGTCTCGTCGATGCCGGAGTCGGTGTAGTGGCGGCGTTGATACCCGACGCGTATGGTGCCGTTGAGCTTGGGGAGAATCTGTCCGCTGAGGCCGGTGGTGATGGCGTGGTCCTGACTGCCGCCGGTGTCGGAGGTGGTGCTGTCGCGGTAGCGGTATCCGACAAAAATATCGCGCCGGGAATTGAGCACATAGAAGAGGTCGGTGCTGGCCGTGAACGTGTCGAGGTCCACGAGGCCGCCGTCGTTGTGGAGGTAATCGGTGCGGGCGTAGCCGATGGCGCCGGTGACGGAGTAACGCTCGATGACCGGATAACGAAAGGCGAAGTTGGCGCCGTAGTCCCAGGATTCGGCGCGAATGCTGGTGTTGACGTCCGGGTCGTTGTGATGGGCGGCGTTGAGGGTGAGGGAGCCGGTGGTGCGTCCGGTGCTTTTGGAAAGTTCGAGGGAGAAAACGGGATCGACGGAGTTTTCGTCGGAGTGGGTGACGAAATCGGAGAGGTTGAGGCCGGCGCTGGCATCGACGCCGATGAGGCCGGCGCGGCGGGTGTAGTTGATGACGACTCCGGCGCTGTAGATGAAATCGCCGGGACCGCCGTTGTAGGTGTAGATGTTGGAGTCGTAACCGGCGCCGGCGTTGAAGGTGACGAAGACCTGGTCCTTGCCATCGTTGAAGCGGAGCAGGGCGAAGGCACCCGGCACAACGGCGAGGCTGGCGAGGCTCGCAAAGAGGACAACGCAAACGCGCACCAAGGCGGCATGTGAGAGGATGCCGCAACCGGGGCCGCCGGAGGTGATTCGTGAGCATGCACGACGCGAGACATTCATCAGCGATGCGGTTGTCAGCGGGCGGTGGAGGCGGCAGTGCCGGAAGCCGCCGCAGGCGCGGGGGCCACGGAGGTGTCGCTGATGATGGGACCGTTGGTCTTGGGGTTCACGGGCGTGATAATCACGGGGACAAGCTGGGGGCGGTTTTCCTCATTCTGGGCGGTGCGCTCGGCGATTTCAAAATAAACGGTGCGGCGGGCCATGCAGGCGGAGGAGACCTTGTCGTCGAGGGAGGCGCGGTCGGCATCGGGGATGGGACGGATCTGGACTTGCGGGGGCGAGTTGGGCGACTCCCGCCGGATGACGGCCTGCTGGCCGGGCTTGAGAACTTCGCCGCCCGAAAACCCCTCGCCACGCACTGTCACGTCGCCGGCAATCAGGGAGACTTTGGTTTCGCTGTCCGTGGTCTCCACCACCACACGCTGACCGCGAATGCTGATATTGGCGAGAGGCGTCGAATAAACCATCGAACTGCCCGCGATGAGGCGGCTGGTGCAGAGGCCGACCGTGCCGCGCGAAAGATAGGTCTGGGTCTGCGAGATGGAGGGCTCCGCCTCAAGGTCGGTGCGGTTGGGCTGAAAAGGCTCCTGGAGAAAGCGCTTGATTTCCAAGCGCGTGTCTTCGGCGAAGTAAATGCCGGTGCCGTTGGAGAGAACGAGGGCGCTGGTGGCGTCGGGCCTGGTCTCCACGACGGTGCCCTCGGCGGAGTGAACGGACTTGCGGGTGAGGTCTTCGATGCGCTCGCCGGTGTTGATTTCGGAAGTGCCGCCATCGAGGTCGGCAACGTAGAGGCGGCTGGTCGGATTTTGCTTTTTGCTGCCGCTGCTTCCGCCACCCGCTTCATCGGCACGGAGCGCGGAGGGAACGACTGCGATGGAGAACAGGGCAACGACGACGGCGAAGGCGATGGTTGCGGGCGCCTTGCAGACGAAGGCGCGCGCGTGGCGGGAGCCAGCGGCTGCGAGTGTGGTAGGCATGTGTGTGACGTTTTCCTGATGATTTCTGCCGAAAGGCTGCGTGGTAGCTCTGACGAATTTTTTACAATCAAGGCCAATCTGCCAACTTTGTCTAGGTAAATTGCCCCATTGACGGCATTCCCACCTGCCGCAGCGCTTCGTAGCATGCGATGCCGGCGGCGGTGCTCAGGTTGAGCGAACGCAAGTCGGGATTGGCATGAGGGATGGTCACGCGACGGGCGGCGCCGATCTCGTCGTGCAACCATGCGGGAGCGCCGTGGCCCTCGTTGCCAAAAACAAGCCCGTCACCATCGGCAAACGCCGCATCCCAATGACGCCGCGTCGCATGCGTGGTGAAGAGCCACAACCGTTCGCGCGGCGGAGCGTGCGGGCTGGTCAGAAACGCCGCCCAGTCCGCGTGATGATGCACATCCAGCGAAAACCAGTAGTCCATCCCGGCGCGTCGCAAGTGCCGGTCGGTGATCGTAAACCCCAAAGGATGAATCAAATGAAGCCGCGACTGCGTGAGCGCGCACATGCGCCCGATGTTGCCGGTATTCTGGGGGATTTCGGGCTGAAACAGGACAATGTGGATCATGCGTGGGTGGCCGAGGCTGGTTGTGAGAAACTTCCAACTTTGAGATTGCGCAGGGCAAGTCCACTCGCAACGTCTCACCCCTTAACTCACTTTAACACCATGCAAGAACTCGTCACCCTGGAGTGCACCGAAGCCAAAAAGGAAGGTAAACCAACCTCCCGCTATCTGACTTTCCGTAACAAGAAGACAGTCACCGAGCGCATTGAGAAGAAGAAGTACAATCCCTTCCTCAAGCGCCACACCGTCCACAAGGAAATCAAATAAGCGCCCGCATCCGCGCTTCATTCTCACCTGCCAAAGCCGGTCCCGACTCGGGGCTGGCTTTTTTGTTTTTGCGACCCGCCCGCAGCCGGTGCGAGGCTTCCGCCCTATTATGAGCAAAGACGCCACCACCGCATCACCCGCCACCACCGTCCAAGACCGCCTCGCCAATCACCTTGGCCGCACGCCTGAAACCTCCGGCGCTCTCTGGATCGCCACCAACGCCACCGTCACGGGCAACGTAAAGCTGGGCGCGGATACGAGTGTGTTTTATGGAGCCGTCCTCCGCGGGGACATCAACAGCATCGAGATCGGCGACGGCTCCAACATTCAGGACAACTGCATCGTGCACCTCTCCGACGACGCCGACGTCAAGGTAGGCCGTTACTGCACGGTGGGGCACGCCGCGATTCTCCACGGCTGCACGATCGAAGACGAAGTGCTCGTGGGCATGGGCTCCATCATTCTCGACAAGGCCGTCATTGGAGCGCGCAGCCTGGTGGGAGCCGGTTCCCTCGTGACGCAAGGCTTCACCTGCCCGCCCGGCTCGCTCGTTCTGGGCCGCCCCGCCAAGGTCATCCGCCAGCTTTCTCCCGAAGAACAACTCTCCGGTCGCAAACTCGCCGAGAAATACACCGCCGTCGCCAAGTCCCACGCCGCAAAACAAAACGCGCCCGCGTAGCGCGCAATGTCAGGACGGACGGCTGGACGGGCTAAAGTCCGGCCTATTGCGGTCGATGTAAGGAGGGCAAAAAAATCCCATGAGCCAGACCGCACCCTCCATCACCTCCCACATCGGCAAGTATCTCACCGTCGTACTCGACAAGGAATCCTACGGCATCGAAGTGCTCAAGGTCCGCGAGATTATCCGCATGCAAAAAATCACCCCGGTGCCACGGACCCCCGCCTACGTCAAAGGCATCATCAATCTGCGTGGCCGGGTGATCCCCATCATCGACCTGCGAATGAAATTTGGCCTGAATGCCGAGATGGCCGAGCGCACCTGCATCGTTGTCGTGCAGGTCAATCTCAACCAAGGAACCCCGGCGCAAATGGGCCTCATCGTGGACAGCGTTGAGGAAGTGACCACCTTGTCGGCTGGCGAAATCGAACCCACGCCCGACTTCGGCGCCCGGATCGACACCACCTGCCTGCTCGGCCTCGCCAAGATCAAAGGTGTGGTCAAGACGCTCCTTGATATCGACCAAGTCATCGCCCACGACCTTGTGGAACTCCCCGGCGCAGCCGCACCCGCAGCCGACGCCCCCTCGAATTGAGTCTCCCGCCCCCTGAAGGCCACCCGGAGCACACTTGCAAATTCGCGGGCTTGCAGACCGTTCCGGTCTGGTCTTGCGCTTCGCTCCAGACCGCACCTTGCAGGTGCGCCATCTCCGCGCTGGCGCGCTCCGTCGCAAGCGAAGCCCCTACAACGAACCGGCGGCAGGATGCCGCCGCTCCTCGTTACCTATGGAGGGCGGGTCTCCCGACCTATACGCGCTAACATGTTTCGTTTTTTTCTTCATTTTTTGATTCAAACCAGCCTTTTAAATCTAAAAATCGCTGTTTTCTGCTGAAATAATCTCAAGAAATGCGTGGCGATTGAAAAGATGTTAGCGCGTATAGGTCTCCCGACCCGCCAGACGCGGCGCAGCCGCGCCTTCCGGAATTGCGACGCTTCGCGCCGTCGGCGGGTCGGGAGACCCGCCCTCCTTGGTTGGTTG
>NZ_ABEA03000205.1 GCF_000171235.2 Geminisphaera colitermitum TAV2
AGGGGGGGGGGGGGGGGGGGAGGGTGCTCTCGTTGTGACTGCGACTGATATTATTCAGCCAGGCCGTATTTGACCACCATCTTTTCGAGTTCGTCCATGGTGAGCGGCTTGGGAATCACAAAGTTTTTGTTTTCGATGATCTTGCGGGCCAGCTCGCTATATTCGTTCGCCTGATTGTCCGAGGGATCGTATTCGGTGACGGTCTTTTTGTTAAACTCCGCCCTTTGCACGACGTTGTCGCGTGGCACAAAGTGGATCATATGAGTGCCGATCGCGGAGGTAAACTCATCGATAAACTCTCTTTCCCTGTCCACCTTACGACTGTTGCAGATGATGCCGCCCAGGCGCACGCCGCTCTGCTTGGCGAACTTGAGAAGTCCCTTGCAGATGTTGTTCGCGGCATAGACGGCCATCATTTCCCCGGATGCCACGATATAGACTTCCTGCGCCTTGCCGTCGCGGATGGGCATGGCGAAGCCGCCGCACACCACGTCGCCGAGGACATCGTAGAAGACGAAGTCTAGGTCGGGAGTGTAGGCTCCGTTGGCCTCCATCAGGTCGATCGCGGTAATGACTCCGCGCCCCGCGCAGCCGACTCCCGGCTCGGGGCCGCCCGATTCAACACAGTGAATGTCTTTAAAACCCACTTTAATGACTTTCTCGTTGGTGACTTTTTCCGCCCCCTGCTCCCGCAACACATCCATGAGTGTCTCCTGAGGCTTGCCCCCAAGAATGAGACGGGTCGAGTCCGCCTTGGGGTCGCACCCGTGAATAAAAATCTTCTTATTGTGAAAATAGGCCATGGCGGCCGCTGTATTCTGGGTGGTCGTGGATTTGCCAATGCCACCCTTTCCGTAGATCGCTATCTTTCGCATCGTAATACCCCTGCTTTTGAATGTTGGTCGGACACCTCAAAATGAGATTGCCCATTCGAAGCCCCAATTTAGCAGCGGGCGTGCCAACTCATAATATTGGAGCCTTAATATCTATACTTCAGGCCACTTTCTTTTTCTGAAGCCTCTACTATACACAACTCCGTACGATTTATCCGGAATAGTTCCCTTATGTATATTCCACGCTCCGCGCATTGTACCCGGACGAACTTTTCGTGCCACTGCTGTTCCCAGATGTAGTTTCCTCGAACCGTACCGCCGCGTATGAATACAACTCGCCATCACTCATCGTAAAAAAATGACCACGCCTGGTTGAAAAAGCCGGCTGCGGGGATGGCATGGCACGTGCTCATTTTGGAATCCGTCCGGTGAAAAACCGAATAAATCACGCCATCATGGGTGCAGGGGCATGTCCCACGGGGAATTCGCGACTCTGTCTTGGTGGAAAATTTAACACACGTCACACACACCTATGTCCTACCAAATCACACCCGAAAAATGCGTCGCCTGCGGCGCTTGCATTGCAGACTGCCCGATGGAAGCCATCAAAGCTGGTTCCCCTTATCGCATCGACCCCAAGCTCTGCATCGACTGCGGAGCCTGCGCCGACGCCTGCCCGGAAAGCGCCCCGCACTCCGAATAACCCCCGCGCGTGATTATCCGCCATGCAGCATCCTTCGCCACACCGCCTGCACCTCATCGATACCACGCTCCGCGACGGCGAGCAGGCAGCGGGCGTGGTTTTCTCCCAAGCCGACAAACTCGCCATCGCCCGCGCTCTCGTGGAGGCGCGCGTCCCGGAGCTTGAGGTGGGCATCCCTGCCGCTGGCGCCGGGGCCATCGACGACATCAACGCCGTGGCCGACGCCGTCGCCGGCCGTGCCCGGATCATCACTTGGTGCCGTGCCCTGCCCGGCGACATCGCCCTCGCGCGCGCCTGCCGCGTCACGGGCGTGCATCTCTCGTTTCCCGTATCCAATATTCACATGCGCATATGGGGCGCGACTCCCGCCACCGTGCTCGCTTCGCTCGACGAACTCACCGCCGCCGCCCGCGAGCACTTTGACCAAGTGACCGTTGGCGCGCAGGACGCTTCACGGGCTGATCCGGGTTTTCTGGCCGAGTTTGCCGCCGCCGCCGCCCGGACGCCCGCCGTCCGTCTCCGTCTCGCCGATACAGTCGGTTTCCTCACTCCCGACAAAACCGCCGGTTTGACCAGCCATCTCCGCCATGCAGCGCCCGCGCTGCCCGTGGAAATCCATGCGCACAACGATCTCGGCCTTGCCACGGCCAACACGCTCGCCGCCTTTTCCGCCGGAGCCTCCGCCGCCAGCCTGACGGTCAACGGGCTCGGTGAACGCGCCGGAAACGCCGCTCTGGAGGAGGTGGTCATGGCGCTCAAGGTTGCGCAGGGCATCGATTGCGGCATCGACACGAGCCGTTTTGTGGAGCTTTCCGCTCTGGTTGCGCGGGCCTCGCGGCGTCCCGTCCCTGTGCAGAAGCCGGTTGTGGGGGCGGGGGCGTTTCTGCACGAATCGGGCATCCATTGCGCGGGTCTCTTGCGCGACCGGCGCAGTTACGAGCCGTTTGATCCCGCCGATGTCGGGCATGCGGCGTCGGATTTTGTCCTCGGGGCCCACACCGGGGGAGCCGCTGTCGCCGCCGCGCTTGCGACGTGCGGTGTCACGCTCGCCAAAACCGAAGCCCGCCACCTTGCCGAAGAGGTGCGTTCCCGGGCGCAGGCTAGCGGGGTTCCGTTGACCGCAGCCGAGGCACTGGCGTTGCTTGCGGAATGGCGGAGCAACAGCTCTTCAGCAAGAGCACAACCCCATCTAACACTTAATGTTGCGAATCGATGACGACTTTTTTGACATGATGCTTCTTCTGCAAACGTTAACGGCATCAGAATGCAAAAACGCGTGTGGAAATGACACCGACGCTATGGGATCAATCCAAAGACGGTCCCGTCTCCTTGTGCAGCTGCCCGTAAGCGTGGATCTACGCCTCACGGTTTGATCAAAAACAATGACCGCCGGTAAGTTTGGTCGCTGTCGAGCCGCGCCTTGGAAAGCTGCTCCACGTGGCCGTCAACAAACACCACGGGGACTTTGCCGGTGCCGCGATCTGACGGCGGATTGTTCATCGGAGACTGGCCGTGGACCCAATTATATGTCTCCAAAAACCAACTACCGATTGGCGGCGTAAAAGTTATCGTCTCGGCGGTGGCAACCAGCACCAATCGTGACGGACTGTTTTCAATCTGATTCAAGGCAATCTCGCTTCCGTCCCTTTTGAAAATCTGGTTATTCGCGCCATAGTCGCCCGCGTTGTGATGCCGGTCTGCCGCCAGCATCGGGTCCACGTAAACCTCATTGATCGAGTACTCCGTGCCCTTGTAGTCCACAAAACGCCTTCGCCCGGTTGTCGGCAAATACGCGTTCAACCCCTTTTTCCAATCCGGATCATTCAGCCCCGTATCCGTCCACAACGGCGCGGTAAATCCTGACCCCTGCCCCAATGGCGGGAACCGGTCCTTGTTGTCCGCCAGATAAAGCTGCACGGCCTGCCCGATGGATTTGAGGTTGCCCACGCTGCGCGTCACGCGCGCCGACTCGCGCACCTTGCCAACCGTCGGGATGATAATCGCCGCCAGAATGCCGATGATTGCAATGACGGTCAAAAGTTCGACCAGCGTGAAAGCTGCAGCAGGGACGCAGAGTCGTTGGCATGGAGTATTTTTCATGGGGGGAAAGGAAGGGTGAAATGAACCAAGACATGGCATGGTTACCATGCCCGCCGAATTCCAATGGCGATCATCAAGACGCCAAGGCCCAGCAATGCGGCCATCGTTTTCGGTTCGGGGATAAAGGTATTGGAACTGATGTTTACATCCGTCAGCGTGATGGAATCAAAGATGTTTTGATTGGAAAGCGTAATGGCAAAAGTATCGAAGGTTGTGTAAGTTGAGGCCACGGACCAAGTGTGGCTGTAGCCGCTCAGTCCTCCGATTCCAAATGAGATACTCAGGGTACTCGCATCGGTGCGCGTGATCGTATAGGTAACGTCATATTCGGTACCGGATACAAAAGTTCTGGCTGTGCCCATTATGCCGCCTACCCCTCCCCCCGTGACCTCGGTATGGGCACCATTGTTTCCAAGAGTAGCGCTAGTGCCCGTTCGAACACGAAGCCCGCCATCGAAAGGAGATTGAGTGGTGGTCACCCTTGGACGCACAGCAACCCGATAACCAGTGTAACCGCTGAAGGGGTTCCCCGTGCCTCCCGTGGCCCCGAGGTTGTTGGCGGAAATCCGGCTGCCTCCCGAATCATAGAGGCCGAAGCCGAAGAGATTGGCCCCCCATGTGGAAGGGGTGCCCGTAAACGTAGCCGAAAACTTCAGCGACAGGCTTACCGAATCGCCAACATTCGACAGGCTCGCCGACGTGAAATACGTCAGGACGTGTCGAACCGCGTCCGCAGTGCCGTCATTCGTGGTGAACTGCACGCCGCCGGTCACGGGGATGCCGGAGCTGGTGGCGGAGTACCAGACATCGGGCACGATGGTGGCCGCCTGCGCGAGCGGCAATGCGACAGGAACGGCTGAACAGGTCAGAATCGTCACGCCCAGCACCAAGCTGGCACGATGGACGAAGGACGAAGTGATCAGATGCGTCACTTCAAATTTCATTTTTCGGGTAGTGTTCATAATATGCAAACGATATTGAGTATTTGCGACCTCCCTCCGGGCAGGAGAGGGAATTTCCTGAAAACTGCGCCATAAAAAACAAATTCGTCAATCATTTTTCGCTTTATTTTTTGAAATTTAAAACAAAAACTGAATCTTGTTCTTATATTCTAAACACTAAATTCCCATCTCCTCCATCCATTTTCCACGCTCTCTGGGCACCCATTTCACACATCCCACCATGCAAGACCTCACCCTCGAAGTTTCCCTGAAACCCTTTTGTAACCTCGACGACGCGGCCACGCTCGCCACCTGTGCCGAAGCCCTTCGCCAATGGGACCACCTCGCCCGCCACGCCTCCCGTGTCTCGATTCTCCTCTGGGCCTCTGATGGTTCTGAAATCCTCGACTACACCGGTGACCTCGACACCGAAATGGAATGGGCCCGCTACGTCGGCAACAGCAACTCCCACCTCGATATCCCCAGCGACCCGGAGAAAAAAAGTCTTCACTCCCGCGCCTACCTCTACCGCCCCGACGCCCGCCCGATCACCTACCGCCGTCTCGCGGCCATTGTCCGCGCTTGGCGCGAAGCCGCCTCCGCCGCGCCCGCCACCCAAGGAAAACCCTTCCGCGTCGGCCTCGCCTTTGACCCCGGCGGCGAATTCGCCCCCTCCGATTTCAAATACAAACGTCACCGCGAAATCTGCCTCTCCGACACCATGGGCAAGGCCAGCTTCGTCTGCTGCTACGGTATCCTGAACGCCGATACCCGCCGCTACGCCGCCTATCCCGACGGCATCCCGCAAGACACTGGCATCGGCACCTTCCTCGGACGCCAGTTTCGCCACCTCGCCACCGACATCGGCCTCGACTACCTCTGGCTCTCCAATGGCTTCGGCTTCGGCATGGAAACCTGGCTCACCATCGGCCCGCTCTTCGACGGCACCATTTTTACCGCCGCTGTTGACCCGCAAAAAGCCCGTGACACCCGCGACCGCATCCTCCGCTTTTGGCATGACCTCCGCGCCGAACTCCCCCCCTCCATCGGCATCGAAACCCGCGGCACCAACCTCGGCACTGCCACCGACCTCGCCAGCGACGCCACCCCTCTCCGCGAACTCTACGAAGGCGGCTTCGACTTCGCCCCGCCCCCCAATTCCCCCTGGGCCGCCATCAACGGCGACTTCGGCATCGAACTCGCCGGCTATATGTCTCGCCTCGCCGAACTTCCCCCAAATCGCACCGGATTCCCCTTCCGCTATTACCTTCACGATCCCTGGTGGCTCAACTCTCCCTGGCTCGACCGTTACGAAGGCCAGCCCCACGACATCTACCTGCCGCTCGCCACCGCCCGCATCGCCTCCGACGGTCGCATCCAAACCGCCGATACACTCAACCTCCTCAGCATCGACGACTCGCACGGCCACATGCCGGAAACCGTCCCCAATCAATCAACACCCCACCTCCTCCGTGCCTGGGCCGAACGCCCCGACTCCCCCGGTCCCCTCGTCTGGCTCTATCCCTTCGACGAAATCCACGACGCCATGTTCGGCGAATCCCCCGCGCCCGAACGCCTCTTCCACACCGACTGGTTTATCCGTGAGGCCATCAACGACGGATTCCCCATCAACACCGTCATCAGCACCCGCGCCTTCGACGCCCTCGCCACCGCTCAACACGTCCAACACCCGCTTGCCGGTCGCATCCTCGTCTCCCCTGCCCCGCTCGACACCGCCTCCGAACAACGCCTCCTCAACTGGATCGACCACGGCGGCGACCTCATCGTTTACGGTCCCCTCGACACCGCCCCCATCCTTCGCACCCGCCTCGGCCTCGCCGCCGCCGCCCCACTTTCCGGTAACATGATTGTGGATACCCCCCCCCCCCTCCCTGACCGCGCATTATCCCTCCCCCCCCCCCCCCCCCCGG
>NZ_ABEA03000204.1 GCF_000171235.2 Geminisphaera colitermitum TAV2
TCACCTTCGAGCACAACCCCATCATGTCCGCCGGCCCCCTCACCGAACTCGTTGCCCCTCAGCCTGGGACCGCCGGCATCCTGCCGGCAGGCGACGCGCAGCGTCGCCCCATTCAATGCTCAACACGCACCGGCACCGCCATCACCACCCGTGCACTCACCGCCACGCACACCACACCCGCCGGAGGCCGCCTCCACTGGCTCCGCGCCCCCCTCCCGCTCAAAGTCACCAAAGACTCCCACCTCCC
The DNA here is from genome assembly GCF_000171235.2 of Geminisphaera colitermitum TAV2. Taxonomy (GTDB): domain Bacteria; phylum Verrucomicrobiota; class Verrucomicrobiia; order Opitutales; family Opitutaceae; genus Geminisphaera; species Geminisphaera colitermitum. The sequence continues at coordinate 248 of NZ_ABEA03000204.1, forward strand.
CATCCCCGACGCCCCCGGCCAAACCTTCCCCCTCATCCAACTCGCCCGACTCGCTCTCGCGCAACTCGGCTGGCACATCGCCTTCACCCTCCCCTCAACGCCCACACAACGCCACCCCGTCATCACGATCCACCGCCGCGACAACGCGTGGTATTTTTCCGGATACACACCCGACACCACCGTCGGTCTGACTCTTCACACACCCTTTGGCGCGCCCCTCCTCCTCGGCACTGAAACCCTCCTCACCGACGCCCGCGCCTCTCTCCGCATGCCCCGTGCATGGCGACACGAATGCCGGATATTCCTCCACGGCCAGACCGACGGCGTCATTGGCTGCATCGAACGTCATCCCGCCCAAATTGGCGTCACCCGCCGCATCCTCGTTAGCGGACTATGCGAAGCCACCCTCCGCTTTTTCCCTCCACACGACGCCGGTCCCGTGACAGCCTGGCACAACATGCCCTGGCCCCACATCACCGGCGACACCATCGCCCTGCGCGAACACCACACCCCGCACGGCCTCATGCTCGAAACCACCTCGCCCGTCACCGGAGAAATCCGCCTCTCCT
>NZ_ABEA03000203.1 GCF_000171235.2 Geminisphaera colitermitum TAV2
AATGGGCCGGCTCCTGCTGGTATTACCTGCGCTTCCTCGACCCGCAAAACGACACCGCCTTTGCCAGCCGCAAAGCCCTCGCTTACTGGGGCGTGCCCGACCTCTACGTCGGCGGCGCGGAACACGCCGTCCTGCACCTCCTCTACGCCCGCTTCTGGCACAAAGTCCTCTTCGACATCGGAGCCGTGCCCCAAGCGGAACCCTTCACCAAACTCTTCCACCAAGGCATCATCCTCGGCGAAGACGGCGAAAAAATGTCCAAAAGCCGCGGCAACACCGTCAACCCCGACGACATCATTCGTAGCCACGGAACGGATACACTCCGCCTCTACCTCATGTTCCTCGGCCCCCTGGAGGCGATGAAACCTTGGAACCCCAACGGCATCGAAGGCGTGCACCGTTTCCTGCGCAAAATCTGGAGCCAGGTCATCGACAAAGAAGGCAACGTCAGCGCCGGCCTCACCATTGACATCGACGCCATTGAGAGTCCCGAACTCGACAGACTCCTGCACGAGACGATCAAGAAAGTCGGCGAAGACATCGAGAACATGCGGTTCAACACTGCGATCTCGCAAATGATGATCTTTGCCAACGCCCTCCAGAAAGTCCCCACGCAACGCCGCCGCACCGTCCTCGCCTTCCTGCAAATTCTTGCGCCCTTTGCTCCCCACATGTGCGAAGAACTCTGGGCCCGCCTCGGTCAAAAAGGCTCCATCCTAGCCGCGCCTTGGCCCGCCTACGACCCCGCCAAACTCGTAGCGACCGAGCAAAAAGTCATCGTGCAAGTGAACGGCAAAAAACGCGCCGAACTCCTGCTCCCCACCGGAGCCACGCAGGACGCCGCCCTTGCCGCCGCACAAGCCTCCCTCGAGGCCGCGCCGCACCTCGCAGGCAAAGAGATCAAAAAAGTGATCTACGTCCCCGGCCGCATCCTAAACCTCGTCGTCGCCTGACGCCCGCGACGGCGGTTAGAGCAGTTTCATTTAAGCTGAAGCCATTTGATACCTGGTAGGGAGGCCTCTCCGAGGCCTCCGCCGTGCGTAGTGCGAGAATGCGAAATTCATAGGTAGTTGGAGCGTGGTTTCGGAGGCCTCGGACGGAGCGCAGCAGCGCGGAGATGGCATCGCCGAAGGCGATGGCCCGAAGGGCTGCCCTCGGCAGAGGGCACAAAGGCCTCCCTACCGTTAAAACAACGGCTACAACTCAACTGAAAACGCGTCAAAAACCGCCGTTCCTTGTTCCTTGGAACGAACATCCCCCCCCTCCCCCCCCCCCCGCCGCTTATCAAAACAACGACCCCTGCCAGAGACTGTCCCGCTTGTCACCGTCCAGCGTGCTCATGCCGATCAACCACGGCAGCGACTGACCGGCCACGGACGGTTCACTCGCGAGCCGCGCCAGCAAAAGCGCGCCTGCCAGCGCATCGTAAAGCGCCGCGTGGTAGCGCCGCCGGTCCGGCGGGCAGTGCGTCGCCGCCAGCGCGTCAAGCTCCCCCTGCAAACCAAACGCCGCCACCAGATCGCCGAGCTTTGACGAGGTCAGTCCCGGATAGATTTGCGGATAAAGGCGGCCCGTATCGAGCCACGGCCCCCAGTCGGTTGTCATTTCGCCGGCGCGGATGAAATCGGGAGAACTGCGCGGATAGGGCCACACGGATTTGATCAGAGTGTTTTCCGCGTTGGCGAAATGCGCCGCCAGCGGCCCCGTTGCGCGCCAGTTGGCGAACAGGGTAAAGTCGTCATGAAACAGCGCGCAATCCGCCACGCTGTCGGGATCAATCCCATGCAGTTCACGATCCGCCAGCCGCACCCGTCCCGTGGGACGGCAAAGCCGCGTATGCGAACCGAGCACCTGCGTCCCGCGCAACGTGACCACGCCGTATTCAAGAATCCCCGACGCGAGGCTCCCTTCAAAATCGACAAAGTGAATCAGTTGCGCAGTCCAGGCCATGACGTTTTCGGTTCCAGTTCCGGTGAACAGAACCCGCATCGCCGCCTCCTGCGAGCGGTTTTTTTCAAGGAGAGCGACAAGGCGCAGAGGCGCGTAAGATACTTTGAGCGGGAAAGGGTATCAGAATTTATGTCCCCTCTCCGGTTCTATTCTTTGCGCCTCTGTGTCTCTGTGGTGAACTTCCGGATTAGTTACTGATAGTTACGCAGTCGAAGCAAGGAGCGGCGGTCTCCAGGCCGCCGGACGAGGCGCAACGCGCCTCGCCTCATGCAGTTCATCATTCAAACGGGCGACGCTTCGCGTCGTCCGGCGGCCTGGAGACCGCCGCTCCTTGGCAAACGTCCGCGTAACTTCAGTTAGTTATTTGAGCGTTTTCAAATACGCGTGGATGGCCTCGTTCTTGGCCTTGCCGCAGGCCGCGGAACTGCGGTGGCCGTTGGCGATGTCGTTGTAGATTTCCTTTTGGCCGGGGAGGTTGTTGTAGGCGGCATACACGGAGGTCGGCGCGCAGGTGACGTCGATGAAACCAACCGTGAAATACGCGCGCGCCTTCACCCGGGTGGCGAAGTTCATCGCGTCGTAGTAACGCACGGCCTCGATCACCTGGGGCAATTTCTCGGCCTCCTCCTTGGTGCCGGGCAGGAACTTGGGCCAGCCACGCTGACGGTTGACGAGCACGCCGGTGTTGTCGCAAAGCGCGGGAACGCCCGCCGAGATGTAGGTCACGCGCGGATCGAGTCCGCCGGCCACGATGGACTGCGCGCCTCCCTGACTGCCGCCGGAAACAATGACCGTGCGGCCATCCCATTCGGGCTGCGCGGTGAGAAAATCAATCGCACGCACAAGGCGCAGATACATGCCTTGGAAGTAAATCGTGTCGCGCGACTCGCGGCCGCGCGTGCGGTAGTCGCGCAGATCACCCTTGGCGAGATCCTCGTAGTAGGCGGCGGGTTTGCCGTTGGGCAGACCGTGAGCGTTGATGTCGAGCGCGATCAAGCCGCGCGCGGCCCAGCCAGCAGGTCCAGTGAGGCTGGAACTGCGCACGCCGGCGCCGTGGACGGTGAGGATCGCGGGGAGCGTGCCGGGCTGCGCACCGGCGGGACGGGCGTAGTAACCGGAAACAGGCGCGCCGAGGCTATCAACCTGAAGGTCGAAGGTCTCGACCTTGGCGCTGCCAGCGGCGGTTTTCGGAGCGGGAACGGGGGTGAGCCGGGCGTTCATGGGGATGGCGGCGAGTTCCTTTTTCTTCGCGGCCCAGAAGGCGTCAAAATCGTCGGGCACCGGCAGGCTGGGCTTGATATTGAGCGGATCAATGCCCGCGCCGCCGAGTGCTTTCACGGTCGCGGTCTTCGCCTTGGCGTCGCCGGAATCCGGATACGTGTAGGTTGCTTCGCAGAATATGAAGCCGGGCTCGTTGAGCGTGGCTTTCACGGTGGCCTCGCCGTTGACGAGTTTGGCGGTGCCGGTGTTGCGCGGGGGCATGCCGTCCTTGCTCGTGGTCCACTTGACCTCGGCGTCGTCGGGCGCGTTGGCGAGCCGGATCGTGAATGTGACGGTGTCGCCTTGGGCGTAAAGCGCGTCGGCTCGGTCGGCGGTCACCTTCAGCGACGGGGCATTGGCCTCGGCATCCGTTTTCACGGACGCCGGTGAAGGCGCGGCGTTGGTTTGGGCGCTGGCCGGGTGGCCGAGCGTGAAGGAGAGCGCGACTGCGAGGCCGGCTGCGATTGCGTGGAGACCGGCGCTGCTGTTGCGGCGGCGGCGTTGGTGGCAGGACAGGGGGTGGTGCATCAGGGTTGTTTACTGGCGGCTGGCGGCGCGAATCGCAAGCCTGCGGTGCGAGTTGCGCCGCAGGAGAACGGGGCTGCGAGCTGCGCTCTTTTGCAGAAACGATTGGACAATGACAGATGATGCGCCTCATTAGCCCGCCATGTCACGATCTGGAGAAAAACTTGCCACACCCGTCAGCCTGGTAATCGACGGCATTCTTGTCGTCGGCTTTTTCGCCTTCATGTTTTCGATCCTGCGGTCGCATGTGCCGTCCACGGACCCGGCGATGATCGCGCTGTGGGCGGGGCTCGCGGCGGGATGCATGAGCGGGGTGTTCTGGCTGGCGATCCAGATGTTTCGCGTCGTCCTGCGCGCGCAACGCGCCGCCAAGTCCTCCGTCCGCAAGCAGTAATGGGCGCGGCGGCAGTCGGTGGCCGGCTACTGCAGCCCGCCGCCACCACCACCACCGCCCATCGATACGCTGTGGTTGAGCCCGAGTTCGAGCACCTTCGCCAGCGCCCCGGCGACGTTGATCTGAAATGTGATTACCTTCACCGCCTTCCGGTCCGCCGGGTACGCCGTGATGCTGACCAGCGCCGTCCGTGCGCCGTCCTCGCCGTCGGGCATGAAACGCACGTCGAGCGACTCGACTTGCAGCGACAGCCGGCCCAGTTCCACGTTGCGCAACACGCTGTAGGCCGGGTTCTCCACGGTCACGAAGCCGAGCAGTTTGGTGCGCGCCCATACGCCTTGCGTGAAGAATCCGGGGCGGGGGGCGAGGCGGATTTGCGCCGGGGCACCGGGCTCCACGCGCAGGCCTCCTTTGCCCACATGCAGGCCCGCCGCGGTGCTCCATGAGAGCGTGAGTTGTCCGCTCAGTCGCCCCCGCGCTTCGCTCAACGCCTCGGGCACCAGTGGCGCGATTTCGGCCAGCGAGAGTCCTTCGACCTCCGCCGTGGCGGTCACGGCAAGAGAGGCGGGATCGGCCAGCGCAACGTCGAAGGGGGCGAGGCGCAGGCGTCCGTCGAACGCCGTCATTTCGGCGCGCCGCACGCGGACGCGGCGGTCGGCGGTGAGGCCGAATTCGATCTGCGCGTCGCGCGCCTCCAACCCTGCCGCGGCGATGCGCTCAATGGAGAGGCGTTGACCGTCGGCGAGCGAAAATCCGGAGAGGTCTTCACATGTCGCGGTCAGCGTGATGCCTTCGATCTCGATGTCGTCGGTGTAATTAAAAAACGCGCCGTCCTCGATTTGGAGCGTCACGCGGCCCTGGGGTTTGCCGTCGTCCGTGAAGATGCCTTCGCCGGTGAGCGTGGCGCGACCGCGGGCGGACCAGTTGCCAAGCGTCGCATCAAGCCCGGTCTGGGCGCGGAGCGTCGCCCACCAGGCGCCGAGGTCGATGTGTGCGCGTTCGATCCGCCATGTGCCGCTGCGCAGCGAAGCATCGAGCGCGGCGCGGATGAAAACATCCAGCGTGGCAGGGGGGGGAGGGGCGGGCTCACCGGGGGGGGGGGGGGGGGGAGGGAGAGGACGGATGGCGAATGTCACTTCGCATCCGGTGTTTCCGGTGTTGATAGTGGCGTCTGCGGCGGGATGGATCGAGAGCGTCCACGGCAGGACGGTGCCGTCCTTGAGGTTCACAACGCCTTTGACGTCTCCGGTTAACGGCAATCCCCGCACGCCGGGCGTGAGCACGCACAGGCAGGAGAGCGCCACGAAGAGGATCATGTAAAACCGCCGGAACACGTCGTCCACCTTCATGCCAAACCCTTGTCTTTACCAGCCGGAAGACGGAGGCCGGAGGGAATGAGAAGGAGAAGGATTAGGTCTGAGGTTGCCCTCTGTGCCTTTGTGTCTCTGTGGTTCACTCTGTCATTCACCATGATCTGGATATACCGTTTGCTCTTTCTGCCCGTCATGCTGGTCGCAGCACCTTGGTACCTGCTGCGCATGCGGCGGCGGGGCGGGTATCGTCAGGGATTTTTGCAGCGGTTTGGCGTGGTGCCGTCGCTGCCGCCGAAGTCGCCGGGGAAACGGCGCGTCTGGCTGCAAGCGGTCAGCGTGGGCGAGATGCTGGCGATCGGCCCCGTGCTGGAGGCGTGGCGCGGCGACCCGGCAGTGGAGGTTTACCTGACCACGACCACGAGCACCGGCTGCAAACTCGCCCGCGAACGCTACGGCGCGACGGGTCTGGTCATGGCGGTGGGATATTTTCCGCTGGACTGGTGGCTTTTCTCCCGGCGCGCGTGGCGGACGGTGCGCCCCGACCTCGCGGTGGTGACCGAGGGGGAACGCTGGCCGGAACACTTGCAACAGGCACGGACGCGGGGCGTGCCGGCGGTGGCGATCAATGCGCGCCTCTCCGACCGCAGTTTCGGACGCATGAGGCGGGCGGCGGCGCGTCCGTTTGCGGGGTTGATGCTGCGCGGGCTCACGCGCGTGCTGGCCGCGTCCGAGGGCGATGCGGAGCGGTTTCGCGCGCTGGGCGTGCCGGCGGATCGCGTGTCGGTGACGGGCAACATCAAGCTCGACCTCGCCGTGCCGCGCCTCGCGCCCGCCGAGGCTGCGGCGTTGCGGGTCCAACTGGGCTTCGCGGATGATCCCGGCGCTCCAGTGATCGTCGGTGCCTCGACGTGGCCGGGCGAGGAGGCGGTGTTGCTCCGTGTGTTTTCCACGCTGCGCTCGGAGGGCGTGCCGTGCCGTTTGCTGCTGGTGCCGCGTCATGCCGAGCGCCGCGCCGAGATCGAATCATTGCTGGCCGCGGCGTCCGTGGCGACGGGGGGGGGGGGGGGGATTCGTTACTCGGTGCGTTCGCGCGGCGCGGCGACGGAGCCGTGCGACGTGACGCTGGCCGACACGACGGGCGAATTGCGCCGGCTCGTGCAGATGGCGACCGTGGTGTTTGTCGGCAAAAGTCTGCCGCCGCATGGCGAGGGACAGACGCCGGTGGAGGCCGCCGCGCTGGGCAAACCCGTGTTGTTTGGACCGGGCATGGCCAACTTCCGGCAGATCACGCGTGAGTTGCTCGCTTGCGGCTCGGCCCGGCGTGTGTCCGACGCGGCGGAGTTGGAACAGGCCGTGCGCGAATTGCTGGCCGACCCCGGCGCACGAGCCCGGATGGGCGCGGCGGGCGAGGCCTGGCATCAAGCCAACCAGGGCGCGGTGACGCGAACGCTGCGGCTGATTTCTGCTGAATAGAAGGAGATGGGAAATTCACCACCGAGACACAAAGGCACAAAGATCGAACCCTGAAAAATGACCTTCTCTGTCTTTGCCAATTCTTTGTGTCTCCGTGTCTCGGTGGTGAATTCTTCGCCTCCTTCGTTATCTTCGTTTCCTTCTGTTCAAAAATAGATTTTCAGAATTGCTCCTATGCCCTCCGTTGAAATCGCCGTCACCCGGGATCCAGTGAAGCAGTTCTCTGTTTTTGCCGAGAATCGCGTGGGACGCCTCTACGACCTCACCAAGTTGCTAAAGGAAAATAACGTCCACGTCATCGCTGTCACCGTGCTCGACACCACGGACAGCTCCATCCTGCGGCTCATCGTCGATGACCCGGAGAAGGCCCGCGAGTTGATGATCAACAATGATTTTCCCTACACGGAGTGCACCGTGCTGGCGGTCGAGATCGGCGACGAGTCCGACTTGCAAGGCATCCTCGCCGCGCTGCTGGAGGCCGAGATCAACATCCACTACGTTTACAGCTTCATCAAGCGCCCCGAGGGCAAGGCCGCCCTCGTCCTCAACATCGAGGACATGGACGTGGCGGCGCAGGCCCTGTGCACACGGGGCTACAAGACGATTTCGCAGGGCGACATTTCGCGCTGAGACCATTTCCCGCCACGGCGCGACGGTCGCCACGCTGAGAGGCAACAGCAGGCTGATGGCGTTGCATCCGTTGCGCCGTGGCGGGAAACCCTGCCTTTCTCTCAGCGTTGCTCCGCGTGAGTTTCTATGGGCTTGGGGCGAGCGTGCGCTTGAGTGTGTCGAGCTTGGGCTTGATGACCGCGCGACAGTAGCCGGCCTGCGGATTGTTCTTGTAGTAATTCTGATGATACGCCTCGGCGGGATAAAAGACATCCAGCGCCGTGATCTCGGTGACGATTTTGCCGCCCCACTCCGGATTGGCCCGCGCGAGCGAGGCCTCGGCGGCGGTTTTCTGGGCAGGCGTTGCATAAAAGATGACCGAGCGATACTGCGTGCCGACGTCCGCTCCCTGCCGGTTCAGCGTAGTGGGATCGTGGATATGCCAGAACAGATCGAGCACGCGGTCGAGCGTGACGACGGCCGGATCGAACTCGACTTTGACGACCTCGGCATGCCCGGTGGTCCCGCTGCAAACTTGCTCATAGGTGGGGTTTTGCCACCTGGGGTGGCCGCCTGCATAACCGCTGGTCACGGACTTGACGCCGGGCACGAGTTGATAAGCCGCCTCGGTGCACCAGAAACAACCGCCGCCAAGCACGATGGTTTCCGTGGCGGACGCGGAGGCGGGCGAGGTCCCGTCTGCGGCGCCGGAGGGTGTGGCGGCGGAGTGAAGCACGGGAATGAAGGCGAGGGCGGTGGCGATTTTTTGTAGTTTCATGATGTGGAAAACGGAGGAAGGCGCGCCTGGCGGCAGATGCACACCAGACGCGGAATCGCGTCTTTCTCAAGGCACCGGGCAACGAAGACCGGAGAGGCCGGGCCGCTCGCGCCTACAGCGCGCGCATGTAACGTTCCGGGTTTTCCAGAAAACTGCGCGTGAGGGTGACGTGCGGCAGGTCGGCGTAAGCCGTCTCGGCAAGCCGTCCGTGTTCGTCATCAAAACTCCAGATGCTCGCGCCCGGATACGCCAGCAACAGCGGCGAATGCGTGGCGATGATGAACTGCGCGTTGCCCTCTTCGACGAGCGTTTTCATGAGGCTGAGAAACGCGAGCTGGCGTTGCGGAGAGAGGGCGGCTTCCGGTTCGTCGATCAGATAGAGGCCGCCGGGCACGCAGCGGCTCTGGAAGAATTTGAGGAAACTTTCGCCGTGCGACATCGCGTGGAGATCTTCGCCATAGCGCGAGGTGAGGGCCTGTTTCTGGGCGAACATGTAGCCGCGCACGCGAGGGTCGTCTTTGAAACGCTCGGCCATTTCGTCCATCGACTCGGCGCGTTTGCGTGTTTCTCGGGCGAAGTTGAAAAAATCCTCCGCGCGCAGGAAAAATCCGTAGCGTGTGCGCGGTCGCCAGCCGAGCCGGAGCGAGTGAGAGAGGGGTTTTATGGTTTCGAGGGTTTCGTCGTGTTCGAGCGGAGTGCCTGTGGCGGGCGGCAGCTTGGCGGAAAGCGCGAGGGCTTCGAGCAGGGTGGATTTCCCCGACCCGTTTTCCCCAACGAAGAACGTCACGGGGGTTCGAAATTCCAATACATCGAGTCCGCGCAACGCCGGCACGGTGAACGGCCACGCATCGAGATTCGTGTCGGGAGCGGGTTCAAATGCGATGCGGCTGAGGAAAATCATGGGCGTGTAAGAATTGAGGCTGCGTTCGACGATCCTCGTGGAATCAATGGAAAGGCAAGGCTCCGCTGTAATCAACGCAGGCGCGTAGTTGCCACCCGCAGAATCACAATCGCCCCCACGCCAGCAACTGCCAGCATTGTTGATACAGGTCTTTTTTGACGATGTGCCAGATGAGGGAGCGGGGAGTTTTCATGGCATGGGTACGGTTTCAGTGGATGGCGGGTCATGGCAGCCTTGGACGTGCACAGTCGTGCGTCCCAAAGGTTCCAGTTGGACGGCCAGCAAGCGCGCGTCCGCGAGCCATGCGGTCAGTTCGGCACCGGTGAGCGGGTGCCCGGCGCGTGTCAACTGGTAGCTCCGATACACAATAGAAACGGCCAGTGGTGAATTTATGAGAACGTCTCGCGATCTGTTTGTCTTCGGCATCACGGCTTCACGCAGGCGATCATTTACCAGAATGTAAATTGGCAGACTCCGCTCACCATCGCTAAAGTCAAAAGAACGAAGCATTCCAAAGTTCCGGCGGACGCTGGCAGGTCCCCGCTCGATGAGGGTGAATATCACGGTATCATTTTCTGTAGCCAATTCTTTGATACACAGACTCAGGTTGTCGCTTGTTAAACAGGACCGAGGATCGAAACCAGGCGGCCATTACGCACGCGAAGCCCGCGCATCGAGCGGGTGTGGTTCGCCTTGGCACCGTTTCGATTCCCGCCATAATTGCCGTCCATGCCTGGCTCACAACCCTCGCCCGCATCCAACCCCTTCCACCAAAACGCCGCCGGGACCGCCTCACCTTCGCCGGGCCCGGAGAGCGGTTTTCGCAAGTTTGTCCGCCGGCTCAAACCCTCGCGGCGCCAGCTCGTTGTCATGGGGTTGCTCGTGATTGCGACCTTTCTGCTTTGTCTGGATGTGCCACCTCCCGATCTGAGCGACCTGCCGCCTCCGTCCCGTCCTTACGTTGAAGAGGGCAACGTGTTCTCCGTCCTTCTGGATGCAGGGAATCTGGCCAAAAACATCCTTGAGGAGCATCGCAAGCGCGCCCGCGAAACACCAACCGGCACCGACACGGACGAGGGGGCGGGGGCGTCTGCGGGGGCTGTTGTTTCCAACGTCGTTCCCAACATTGATGACATGTTGACAGGCCACGCGCCGTGGGACGCATCACTCGCCCGTTCCCTTTCGCACGCCGCTGAAATCGCCGGCTTCTGGCCGCGCTGGGAGGCCGCTGCCGCTGCGGCCCTTGATGCGGGCGAATCGGGCGGGATTTGCCAGGCACCGCTGGTGACCTTTGGCGAGGATACGACTCCGCCTCTCAGTGTGTTGCGCGACCTTTTCAAGCTCGCGTGCCTGCGCGCCCGTCTGACCGCCGGGGAGGGTGATGCCAGCCTGGCCGTGCGTCAGTTGACGGAGTGCCTGCGCATTTCCCGCCGTCTTACCGAGGCTGAGGGCAGTGCGTTGCCCTATCTCACCGCCACTTCTCTTACTCGAATAACGCTGCGCCACCTTCATCGCGTGGTGATCGAGCACCCTGTGCCACCGAACGTTCTCCGGAGCGCGCTCGAAGTTGTGGCGAACAGCCGTCCTTCCAAGGACAGCCTGTTGATTGCCATGACGGATGAAGTTCGTCAGTGGCACGATAGATTTTCACGCTGGGTCGATGATCCTGCGACGATTTCAGTCTCCGACTCTTCCTCCACGCGCAAGCCTCTGCCCCGGATTCTTTGGTGGCCGTTCCGTATTTTTATGAAGCCCAACGCCACGCTTGCCCTTCAGGCGCGTTACATCCGGGCCGTGGCCCCGCTCATCGACCAGGATTTGGCGACCCTGCAAGCCGCCGATCCCAAGGCCATCGCCGGACGGATTACGCACAGCGACGACTGGCGGCGCTACAATCCTTGGAATTTTGCCGGGCGTCTCATGTCCTCCCTTGTTGCGCACGAAGGCTTTTTCACGGGTCGCCTCGAACTCCAATCGCACATTTCCGCGACCGAGGCGTTGCTTGCGTTGCGCTTGCATGAGCAGGAGGCCAGCGCCGCCAACACTGCCAACGTCAATGCCAGTGCCTCCGCCGCGCTACCGGAGACGCTTGATGCGCTGGTGCCCGATTATCTTGCGACCGTGCCGCGTGATTATTTTGACGGGCAACCGATAAAATATTCCCACAACCTCCGCGTGGTCTGGAGTGTGGGCAAGGACAACTATGATCCCGCCCTCGCCAAAGAAGACGCTGCGGAGAAAAAACGATCCCGTCATGTGTCGCTCACGTTGACCCCATGACATCCCGAGCCACCGCGTCCCCCTCGTTCATCGGAGCCGGTTTCCAGCGTGAACTGATCTGTTGTTTTTAAAACAACAGTGTCAGCCTCTTTCACTCAATGTGTTCGCGCTTCAGTTCTCATTCGCAACTTTTCCTCATGACACTCATCCCCCAACACTCACTCAGCAGCCAGATCGCCGACCGTCTCAAAACCCTCATCGTCCAAAACACCTGGTCCGAGTGGCTGCCCGGTGAACGCTCCCTCAGCCAGACACTGCAAGTCAGCCATACCACCCTTCGCATCGCGCTCAACCAACTCAAACACGAGGGCGTCATCGAAGCCCGCCACGGCATCGGCAACCGCATCGTCGCCCCGCCAGCTCACGTCGCCGTCGCCGCCGCTCCCGGCACCGGTGTAGTTGACGCCGCCGCCATCGGTTCCCTGGCCGCCGCGTCCAGAGCACGCCCCCTGCTCAGCGTCGGCCTCATCATGCCCAACGTCGTCAGCACGCTCCGGCCTTTTTCCCTCTGGATCGACACCTTCCGGGATGTCCTCTTCGAGTCCGGCTGGAGGCTGAAACTCTACGAAGGTGCACACTACTATCGTGCCAACCCCGCATCCACGCTCGAAAAACTCGTGCGCCAGAACACCCACACCTGCTGGGTGCTCGTGCTCTCCTCCGCCGCCATGCAACGCTGGTTTGAGACGCGCGGCATCCCCTGCGTCCTCGCCGGCACCTGTCACGAAGGCATCGACCTGCCCTCCGTCGATTTTGATCACCGCGCCATCAGCCGGCACGCCGCCGGAGTCCTCCTCCGCGCCGGTCACCGCCATCTCGTCCTCCTCAATCCCCAGTCGCGCCTCGCCGGCGATCAGCAGACCGAAATGGGATTCTTCGAAGGCATCCGCCAGTCGCCTCATGCCGAGACCGCTACCGCCAGCGTCGTCTATCACGACATCGACGCCGCCAGCATGGAAAAATGCCTCGTCCGAATTTTCCACGCCCAGCCCCCGCACCGTCCCACCGCACTCATCATCACCAACCCCTACGCCTACCTCGCCACCTTCACGTTTCTCACCGAACGCGGCCTTCGCGTCCCCGACGACGTCTCGCTCATTTCCCGTGAGGACGACCCCTTTTTTGCCTACCTCAAACCCGCCCCCTCCCGCTACCTCAACCAACCCGAAGTGTTCGCCCGCAAACTTGCCACGCAAGTCCTCGACATCCCCACCCGCCGTCGCGTCGGAAAACGTCACCTGTATTTGATTCCCAAATACTATGCAGGCCGTTCCGTCGCCGCGCCTCCCCAAACCCGCACTGTTTCATAAAAAACAACACCGCATTCCATTTGCCCGGGCCATCTCCGCGCGCCCTTTTGTGATTCCATTGACCGCCCTATCCCGATCCCAACACCACTCTCACCCAACGCCTCCGACATGAATATCAGACGCATCCTCCCAATCAGGCACGCTGCATTCACTCTTGTCGAACTACTCACCGTCATCGCGATCATCGGCATCCTCGCAGCCATCATCATCCCGACCGTTGGTGCCGTCCGCGAGAGCGCCCGCGCCGCCCGTTGCACCTCCAACCTTCGCCAGCTTCAACTCGCCAACATTGCCCACGCCAACAACGACCGCAACGGCACCTACGTCCCCTGCTCCATCATCCCGGAGGACGGCACCAGCAGCGACCGCATTGTCTGGTATTCGACCACTGACTACACGCGCCAGCTCGGCATCACCCGTGACTTCGACGCCAACCGCTCCAATACCGCGGTGAAGCAAGGCTGGCCCCGCGCCCTCCTGTGTCCCAATGCCACCATCGACGGCGGATGGATTGCCCGCTCCTACGCCTACAACATCAGCAGCCTGTCAGGGAGCACCATGTCATCGGGTTCCAAGGTCATAGTGACGATGTCCGAAATCCCTCGTCCCTCCCGCGTCATCGCCTTTGTCGATGCGCTTGGCTGGTCCATCAAATTCGAAAGTGGTCTGGGCGAATACACAGGGGAAATTGACAATACTTCCAACACAGTCGCCTTCCGACACCGCAACACCGCCAACGCCGCTTTTTTCGACGGTCACGTTGAGCGCCTCGACAAGACCCGCCTCACCACCGAAAGCACACTCTGGAAATTGAAAGAATAACATCCCCAACGCGTCCACACATTCACGCGTCTCGCCCTCCCTCCCCCCCCCCCCCCCCTCGCTCACAGCGGAATCGTCACCGCTTGATCCTGACAACCTGTATCCATTTTTCACCCACAACAAAAACGCCATGAAAACACACAAGCACATCGTCACCACTGCGACTCTCGCCATTGTCACGGGATTCGCTGCTCTCGCCACCACGCCAGCCAACGCCGCCGCCACCACCGTATTCAGCTTTGGACCTGCAACCGATTACGTGACCGCCGACCAGCCACTGGCGCACAATCCCAACACCACTGCCACCGGTTCCGGCACTGCGGGCAATCCCTACACCTACACGGTTGCCTTTAACAACACCTCCGCCCTCAGCCCGGCGTCGGCCACGGATTACGCCGGCCCTGTATTTTATGGCGGATACACCTTCACCAGTTCCAGCATTGCCAACAAAGCGCCCACCACCCGCCTCATCAACAACTGGGCGAACATGGGCGGCAACGACACCATTCGCATTTATGCCGACGCAGGCACGAGCAACGACTGGAACAACAGCACATTGAGTTTCGCGTCTGTTTACATTTTCAAACAGGCTAATTTCACCGCAGGCAATACCACCGGTGACATGGCCCTCGAAGGCCTCAGCCTGACCTACCGCGCCTATGGAGCCGAAGACGGCGTCACAAGCGCCTTTGCCCCCACCGGTCGCTGGCTCGTGCAAGTCGGCGACACTTACTACCTCTCCAAAACCACCATCACAACCAGCACGAAGGCGGCCGCCACCGTCTCATTGAGCGGCGCGGAACTCTCCGGCACCCAATGGGCCGTTTACGCGCCTGGCACCTCGCTCAACTTTAACCAGACGGCGGCCAGTTTCACCACGCTCGAACTTAACAAAGTGACGGCGGTCGGCATCTACTTCGAGCAAGACAACTACACCGGCACCACTGACAGAAATGCAGCCCTCCTTGCCATTTCCGCCTTCTCCGCCACCGGCACCACAAACACGATCCCCGAACCCACCACGTACGCCATGTGGATTGCGAGCGCACTGGCTCTTGCCGCCCTCGCGCTTCGCCGCCGCTCAAAATCATCCTAAATCGAATTATGACTCCCTAAATCGTTTCCCACCGATTTAAGCCGCAAATCCCTCCTGCCTGCCCTCCCTCCCCCCCCCCCCCCGGATGCCCGCCACCGCTCACCACACGACCGCCACCGAAGACCGCGTGCCATTGCGCGAAAAACTCGGACTCGGCATCGGCAACGCGGCGGCGGGCTGCCCGGCAACACTGCACACGCTGATCAGCCCGATCTTCAACATGACGCTCGGAATGAACCCCGCGCTCATCAGCATCGTGCTCTTTATCCAACGCCTCTGGGATGCCTTCACCGATCCCCTGATCGGACAATTCTCCGACAACTTCCGTTCCCCTCGCGGACGACGCCTGCCACTGATGGCGATCTCCGCCCTTCCCATGACGGTGCTCTTCTTCGCGCTCTGGTGGTTCCCGCGTGGGGCAAGCGAAACGTGGCTCTTCTTTCACCTTCTCATCGTCTCACTCGCCTTCTACTCCGCGCAGACATTTTATTCGATGTCGCTGATGGGCCTGCGCATCGAGGCCACCGACGACTATCACGAACGCACCCGCGTCGCCATGATCGCCATGATCTTCGGCTTCGTCTTTCAGATATCGAGCCAGTGGCTGTTTCCCCTCACGCGCATGGAAATCTTTGGCGACCCCGTCACCGGCCTGCGCACCGTCATGATAATCGTCGCCGCGATCTACCTCCTCATGGCCCTGCTCCCCGTCTGGCTCTGCCGCGAACGCAATTACGAACGCATCGCGGCCCGCCAGCCCCGGCTGAAACTCCGTGAAAGCTTCCGACACGTCTGGCACAATCCGCCACTCAAGCGCGTCGTCGCCTCCCGCCTCATCGAAAGTTTTGGATACAACATCGTCGGCATGTTCGCCGTTTACATGAACAACTACTACGTCTTCGGCGGCGACCTCCAACGCGCCGCCTGGGCCTACGGATTCATGGGCTCGGCCTTCATGATCTCAGCCGTCGCCTGCTCCGCCTTCGTTTACCCGGCCCTCTCAAAACGTATCGGGAAAAAAAATACGTTTCAAATCGCCGTCTTCATCCTCATGGCCGGCTGCCTCGCCAAACTCGTTGTTTACCAACCCGGACTCCCCTGGCTGCAACTCATCGTGCTCATTTCCAACGGTGCCGCCATCTCCGGCATCGCCCTCATGGGCGCCTCGATGCTGGGCGACATCGCCGATTACGAGGAATGGCGCACCGGCCAGCGCAACGAAGCCTTCCTCGCCTCCATGCTCTCTTGGTGCGACAAAGCCGGCAGTTCGCTCGGCGCTCTCATCTGCGGCTTCATTCTCGTCTGGATCGGCTTTGACGCCCAGACCGGAGCACAGGGCGCGCGCACGCTCGGCCTGATGAAGTTCTTCTATTTTCTGATGCCCTTTATCGGAGCCCTCGCCGCCTTCTTCATCATGCGCAATTACGAACTCGACGAAGACAAGGTTTACGAAATCAAAGCCGAACTCACCCGACGCCGCGCCAATGCAGAACCTTCCCAACCAAATCCCTAAGAAGGATTTATTTAACAGAAGACAACAAAGAGAACCAAGGACAAACCAACGAAGAGTTTTTTTTAACATCCTTCGTTTTAGGTCTTCGTTACCTTCGTTTTCTTCTGTTCAAAAATGTTTTTCCAGAACCATCCCAATGCTAACAAAGCCAATTCCCCACCTCTCCCATACACTCTCACTCTGCTTCCTGTTCGTGCTCGCATTTGCAATCGCGACCGTCACCGCGAACACCACGCCGACTGATGTATCCGAAAAAGAATGGCGGCAGTCCGCCGTCAACCGGACCCGTCGCATCATCGTCAACAACGACGGCAACGAACCCGTCTTCATGTTGAAAAGTCCCCCCCCCTCCCCTACTCCCGACGATCTGCTCTCCCGCCGCATCGCACCGCTCGCGGGCACGCAAGTGGACAGCCTTTTTTATTGCACATGGAGTTCCGGTTTCGGGCTTTTCACACACTTCACGAAAATTGGTCAGGTCTTCACCAGCCGGGAAAGCCGTCACGCCAACAACCAGATGCAAGCCCTGCTTGACGCTGGCATTGACCCGCTCCGCGTCGTGCAAAAATTCACACGCGAGCACAACATCGAGCTTTTCTGGTCCATGCGCATGAACGACAACCACGACGGTTACGCCGACAATTACGGCCCCGCGCTCTTCGACGCCACCCGCCTCAAAACCCAACACCCCGAATATCTCCTCGGCACCCGCGGCCAACGCCTGCCCTACGGTTCCTGGTCCGCCGTCAACTACGCCCGCCCCGAAATCCGCGAACTCGCCTTTCGCTATGTCGAAGAAGTGTGCCTCAATTACGATGTGGACGGCGTTGAACTGGATTTCTTCCGCCACCCGGTGTTTTTCCCCTCCACGACTCGCGGCCAGCCCTGCACCGACGACGAACTCAACATGATGACAGGGCTCTTGCGTCGCATCCGAGTCATGGCCGACGCGGAAGGCAGACGCCGCGGACGTCCCCTGCTCATTGCCGTGCGCGTGCCCGACTCTGCGGCTTACGCCAAGACCATCGGCCTTGATCTGGAAACGTGGCTCTCAGGCGACCTCCTTGATCTGCTCATCGTCGGAGGATATTTTCAGCTCAACGAGTGGACGGACAGCGTGGCGCTGGCGCGCAAGCACGGGGCTGGGTTTGGGATAAAAGTGTATCCATCACTTGATGACGCCCGCGTGCCCGACGGCCCGAAGTTCGATGCCACCGTCCCGCGTTCCACGCTGCGCATGACCGACGCCGCCTATCGCGGACGCGCCGCCGTGGCTTGGGCGGCGGGGATGGACGGCCTGTATTTCTTCAACCAGTTCAACCCACGCCGTCCCATCTGGCGCGAGGTTGGAGACCCGGCCACGCTTGCTCCGCTTGAGAAGGATTATTTCGCCTCCGTTCGCGGCGTCGGTGCCACGCCCATGCGGAGCAACCTTCCGCTCGCTCCATGGCAAACCATCGAGACCCTCAACCCCCTCGCTCCACGTGACCTCCTGCCCGGACAACCGGCGCTCGCCCGCATCCAACTCGTTGCCCCCGTCGAACGACCTGCGCGTGTTTTCCATACGCTAGGTATCCGAATAAAAGATACGAAGGCCAACACGCAAATCGAAGCCGATGCCGTGGAAGTCCGGCTCAACGAGATGCTGCTGGATCGAGCTAAGGCGAAGCGTGAGGGCGACTGGCTTTTTTATCCTGTCGAGACCGAGGCGATTCGGAATGGGCTCAACAAAGTAAGTGTGACGCTCAAATCAGAAACTTCCATTCGCGGATCATGGCTCGATTTGATGGTCAGGGAGCGACCTTGCCACTAGAAGTTCGGCCCATTGGCGGTGCCAGGCAATGACTTGGCAGGATGTACCGACTGGCCGGATATTGTCTAATTTTGTGATGTGCGGTGCTGCTCACGGTAGGCGCCGGGAGCGACGCCGCAGAGACGGCGAAACTGAGCGGAAAAATAATACTCGTCACAAAAACCGCAAAGATCGGCCACTTCCTTGAGTGGAAACATCGTGTGCGCAAGCAAGGTGCGGGCACGCGCAATGCGAATCTCATTGAGGTAACGCACCAGACTTCGTCCACGGACTTTGCGAAAAACATGGCGCAGGTGATCGTGACTCAGGCCCACATGCCGCGCCACCTCAGACAGCGATTCGATCTCGTCGTGATGCTGCTGAACATAGCGTTCGGCGGCCTCCACCTGACGCGCAGCCCGCATCGAAAATGACGTGCCGCGCCGCGCCACAGCGGAGTCGGCGGCGACGGCCAGCTCAAGCACGTGCAGCATAATCGCGCTCGTGCGAATATCCAGAAGGACGGAAATCGCGTTGGGCAGGCCGTCGGGTTTCCCCGCGTCCGGGGCACCGTGGCAGGCGTCCGGTCCCGTGGGCAAACTTCGCGCCAACGTTTCTATCTCGGCGCAAAGCGCGGTGTCCGCGATGGCGGGGATGCGAAGACATCCACTCAATCTCAGTCCAGAAGGCGCGACCGCCTGCACGCACCAGTCCTCGCCTCCGTTATCAACCAACTGTTCGTGCGGCAAATCGGGCGCATAAAGAATCGCATCGCCCGCAGAAAAATCCACCCGTTCGGGCTTCCTGTTTTTGGGGAACACCGTGGTGTGCCCGCAACCCGAGGGATGGAACACGATTTCAATGATGTTCGGGTGCGAATGACATCGCGCGCGGTGGCCGTCCGCGAGGCGGTGTCTCATGCCAACCATGTAGGAAAGCAGGTGTCCAGAGGCGAGGTGGCGGTGTAGTTTTTTCCAACCGTTGTCCATGCCTCCCCAAAAGCATAAACAGCCGGAAAACACAAACAAACACCGATAACTCAACTGGCCCCTCCCCCCCCTCCGGTCAACATGAGATGCGTATGACAAACACATCCACGATAACTGGACGAAAACTGATTTTCACAGGGAAAGGACAAGTTGAATGTATCCCCTGCGAAGTCCCTTCCCCTGCCGCCGGCGAGGTGCTGGTGCGAAAGGTGCGGACGTTGATGAGCACCGGAACGGAAAATATCGTCTTCAACCAGAATTTCGATCCGGGCACACACTGGGATCGTTGGGCGAAGTATCCGTTTCATCCCGGTTATTGCGTGGTGGGTGTGGTGCAGGAAATCGGCCCTGCCGCTGATTCATCGAATGGCGCAGGCGGCGGTCATGCGGGACGGCAGTTGAAAGTTGGCGACCGGATTGTTTGTCGCAATCCGCATTCGTCGCACGGGGTGTTGAAGGCGGAGGACTGTTATCCGGTGCCGGACAACGTGAGCGATGATGACGCACCGTGGTTCGCTCTCGCCAAAATCTCAGGACACGGCGTGCGCGCCGCCGACATTCGCCTCGGCGACCCTGTCGCAGTCATCGGTGCAGGCCCCATCGGACAGATGGCATGTCGCTGGGCTTTGATGGGAGGGGCCGGGCGTGTAGCCATGATCGATCTTTCCCCGGAACGCCTGAACATGGCCGCCGCCGCCGGCGCGATCCCCGTTGCGGTTCCCGCTGCGGAGGCAAAAGACGCCGTGCTAAACGCACTTGGAGGCGAAGCGCCCCGCGCGGTCATTGACTCAACGGGCAACGCTGCCGTGCTTCACGCCGCCTTCGCAATGGTGGAGACTTTGGGAACTGTGGTGTTGCTCGGCGACACGGGTTCGCCTGCAAGCCAGACGCTGACGCCCGACGTGATCCGGCGCGGCCTTACCTTGCGCGGTGCGCATGATGGCCGAAATTCACCCGAATGGAATAACCGCATCGCTGCGGACCGTTTTTTTGCCGCGGTCGGGAGCGGACATTTTTCGCTCGCTGGCTTGAATACGCATCGGTTCCGCCCGGAGCAATGCGTGGAAGCCTATCGTCTGGCGAACACGGACCGCGTGCGCACCATGGGCATACTCTTCGACTGGTCGGAGAGTTAGCCATTATGGGAACTCGGAAACACAAGCTTGGCATACTCGGCTGCGGGGGGATCATGCGGGGGACTTACACGCCGATTATCCGCCGCCTTTCCGACCGCGTGGAAGTCGCGGCGGTCTGCGATCCAAACCCGCAAAATCTCTCCATCGCCGCCCAACTTTTCCCCGCAGCCAGACCCTGCGCGGACGCTGTCCAGCTACTGGAAACGCCCGGCCTCAACGCCGTCATGGTCTTGACGGCCGAGCGCGCCAATGCCGCGATGGCCACCCTCGCCATGCAAGCCGGGTTGGCCGTTTACCTTGAAAAACCCCCCGCCATTTCGCTGATGGAATTCGACGCGCTGCTGGACTGCGAAACACGGACGGACGTCCGGCTTTTTGTCGCATTCAATCGCCGCCACACGCCGTTGCTCAATGGTATCGAGTTATCGAATACGACAACCCGCCATGTCCGCGGGCGCATGTCGCGCCTTCGTCGTCGCCTGGATCACTTCCCGACCACGGCCATTCACCTGATCGACTCCGCGCAATTTTTCTTCGGAGATTTTTTTTCCGAAGCCGAAGTCCGCTTTTTTTCTTACCCGACGGATAGTTGGCAGGTGCACGGCACATGGCCCGGTGGAGTCACCTGCGAACTTGAATTTTTTCCCGCGAGCGGCACCAACTGCGAATACCTCGTATTCGAGAGCGGCGACCACATGATCGACATCCAATTCCCCAATTCCGCCAGCGCCTTTCCCTGTGGACGACTCCTGCGCATCACCAGCGACGGACGCGAACAGTCACTCCCCCCTCCGCCCGGTACCGTCACCGCCGTGCCAAACGACGACACCGAACAAATGGGCTACGCACCCGCCTTCCGCGACTTCGTCGCCGCCTTGGACAGCGGAGATCCCCCCGCCCCCATCTGGCAGCTATCCACCTGCCACGCCACAATCGCCATCATGGAAACGATGACGCAACAGCCACACAGCCCTGTCCACCTGTTCCTCAATAAATCGTAGTTTCATGCTCGGACACGAAAACTTCATCGACGTCCAATCCGATGCTTAGCGTGCCGGGAGAATCGTGAGGTGAAGGGTGGCTTGGGTTACCGGTGCGGGCAGGTCGAGACCTAGGCGCGTGCCTTTGCTCCCTTGCGCAGGCGCGATTCCGATCACGGGGCTTTCGTTTTGCGTCAGACTAATGTCGTGACCGTCAGCTTGCGCCTGCCAAGAAACATCAAGCGACGTGCTGCCGGATGGAGCGCGAACGCGAAGACCTTCGCGCCCGGAAGGTTCGGCGGCGGTGAGCGCAGACCAGGTTTGTTTGGGACGAAATACCAGCGCCGTGCCAAAGGGCTGAGGTTGTCCGTCGCGGAATTTCACCCGGTCAATAATCTCAACACGCCCTTGTGGAGCGTCGCTCGTGGAACGGGTGTAAATAAACGTGCGCGTGAGTTTTTCGAGCGAGGGAACATCGGGCGCATAGGCGCTTGTTATGTCGATTTCCCAGAGGTCGCAGGCGTCGGTAAATCCGGTGCGCACGGTTTCGGCATGAGCGTCGGCACCGGTGCGCTGGAGCTTTCCGGCGACCAGGGGAACGGGATGGCCGAAGGAGTTCATCACGGAACTGGTGTAACGTTTGGAACTAAAAGTGTCCTTTACATAGGCATCGACCCCGAGGTCGGAGAGGACGGATTCGCCGTCGCAAACGATGACAAAGGAACCGAGGTCGTTGTGGTTGTGAGGCTGGTTGTTGTGACCGCCTTTGAAGGCGGCGGCCAGGCCGGTGACGGGAGTGGCGCGTCGCACGACCAAGGCGCCGCCATCGGGAAACCAGTCGCGCAAGCCGGGCGCGGGGGGGGGGGGACCGTCGGGACGGGACAGCGAGAGGTCAAAGGGCGTGATGCAGAGATTGGGGCCGATGCCGATGTGGTGAATCATGCCAAGTCCGACGCCGGGGCCGCGAATGCCATAGGGGAGTTTGTAACGGATGGTGGCGAAGTCGTGCATCCACGCGGGAGCGCGAGCGTCGACGGCGGCGTCGCCAAAGGGCGGATAAATGCCGGCGGCAATTTGCCAGCGCGTATCGAAGGTTGCGATACGCTGTTGCTTGGGAGCGTCGAGCAAATCGACGTGTCCGCTGGTGGCAAGGCGGGTCAGTTCGGAGGCGAGGATGTAATTTCCGTATCCGTAATACCAATATCCAATGCCTTCGTGGCAAAAACCGTCGTCGCCGAAACCGGCGATGAAGACAGGCGTGAAGGCTTCAAACGCGGCAGCGAAGGTGGCCCGATCGTCGCCAATGTCCGTGGGACCAAGAAGGAGGGCGGTCATGAGGATGCTGCCATGACACACGGCGTTCCAATTGTTGTTGGTTTTCATCCACCAATATTCCGGACCAAGAGTATTTGATGACCGGATACGTTCCAGATCAGGGGCAAAGACGCGGGCGTGGATTTCCTTGCGAATTTTGACGCGTGTTGAGGAGGAAATTTTTTGGCCGAGCAGGTAATGGGCGAGGGCGAGATTGGCGGCGCGGTTGACGGCGCCGAGTTCCACGAGGTCGTAAGCGGCGTGCCAGTCTGCGCGTCGGCTGGCGTGGGAGGGGATTGCCCAAGTGGGTTCGTCCAGCATGGCGGCGATTTCGCGTTCGATGGCGGGAAGCAGTTTGCCGTCGTTGCGGAGTCCTTCGGCAAAGAGGAACTGGCCGAGGCGTTTCGTGCGCGTCATGTAGGGGGCTTCGTAAGCTTTGCGGTCTCCGGTTTCCTTAAAAATGTTGAAGAGAGCTTCGTCGAGTTTGGGCGTGGGGAGCCGGGCTTGTTTGTCGGCTTCGGCGTAGAGGTCGGCGTCGGCGGCAGGGTTGGCGCGGGCGATGGCATCCCACCAGGCGCGGTCGGCGAAGGGCGGGGTGAAGCAGATGGGAGTGGCGGGGAGCCATTTGGCGATTTCGGCGGTGCGTGTGGCGTCGAGCACGGGTAGCGGGTTGCCGGCGGCGTGCGCGGCGATGCTGCTCGCGAGCAGGGCGGCGAACAGAATTGTTGGGTATCGCATGTGTATGATGTGTGTGTGGGGGGGGGGGGGGGGGAGGGGCGGAGTTTGGGGGAACTAAGAATTACAAATTACGAATGATGGGGGGTGTCGTTTATTCGCGTTCGAGGATTACGTCGTCGAGCAGGATCGAGCCGCTGGCTTGCCATGCGAAGAGATTGAAAATGAGGAAATTCACGCCTTCGGGGATTTCCACGATGGTTCCCAGTTTCGTCCATTCTTGCGGGAGTGCGACGGGGGTTCCGGTTTTAGGTGTCGGCGGCAGGGAGGCGTAAGCGGTGCTGCCGTCGGCAAGGAGATAAAAATAACCGACCGGTGTTGGGTCTTTTCCGTCCTGAAAGGCGAGGCGGGCGAGAAAACCGTGGGTGCCGGGTTTTACCTGCGTGTCGGGGGTGGCTTTTATCCAGAGGGAAAGGCGGTAACGTTCGCCGGGGGCGACGCGCATGCCGCGTGTGCCGATGCCGTAGCGGGCAAATTGGGTGGAGCTGATTTTCGCGGCGATCTGGCCGGTGTGCGCGCCGTTGTCGGCGAGTTCAAATGTGGCTCCGGCGGCTTTGGCGTCGCCGGGAGCGAAGAGGCTCCAGCTTTGTTTCCCTTGTTCAAAGTCGCCGTTGGCAATCAGGTTTTTCGTGATCTGCGCGGCAGCGGGAAATGCGCCTAGCAGGAGCGTGGAAATGAAATACAGGACGAATGTTTTTTTGAGTTTCATGTGATGTGCGTCGGGGGGGGGGGGGGGGAGGGTTCAGGAGGTGCGGCGATGGCGGACAATGGCAACCGCGAATGTTACGAGGGCGGCAAGCGTCACAAGCATTGCTGGTTCGGGTACGGCAGTGGTTGTTATGCTGAGTTCGCCAGTGAGTTGGGAGAACGTGAAGGTGTTGAGCGCGTCGGAGGAAAGTCCGCTCCAGATGTTGCCGTTTTCGGTCAGGGCGATGGTTCCGTAAATGCCGGTCAGGGTGACGGAATCAAAGCCGTCGCCGGTGAGCGTGAGGCCGTCAAAAAAGGTGACGGTGCCAGTGGCAAGTGCGGCGTCGAGTTTGAGCGTAAGGTCGCCGGTGGCAGTGAATGTTGTATCGGCAGTTAAAATACGTCCGGTGTTGCTGCCGTTGTAACCGAGGGTGAGCGCGGTGCTGTTGTAGGCGCGTTCGGTGAGGTCGAGGATGGCCCCGGCTTGCACGGCAACGCTGGTGGCGGCGATGTTGGAGGTGCCGATGAGTTTCAGGGTGCCGCTTTGAACGTCGAGGTTTCCGATGGCACGGTTGGATGTGAGCGTGGAGGCAGCTCCGGCAGTGGCATCGGCATAGATGAAGGTGGAGCTGGCGGAGATCGTGCCGGTGCCACCGAGGTTATTGGTTCCGCCGGCTTGGGTGGCGGTGAGGGTTGTGCTGCCGTTAACATTGACAGCTGTCGCGACAGAGAGATTGAAGGTTTTGGCTTTGAGGGTGCCGTTGCCAGTGATGTTCCAGCTGGCGGTGGCGAGGCTGAGGGTGGCGGTGGTGGCGTCGAGCGTGTGCGCGTTGGTGTCGAGCGTGATGGTGGTGCCGGTGCCGTTGGAGCGTTTGAGGTCGGAGGTGACGGTGAGGTCGTCGTCGAGCTTAAGGGTGAGAGACGAGTCGTTGTCGGCCCAGAAGTTGAGGGTTCCGATTGTGCCGGTGCCGGAGAGCGTCTTGATGGCGTTGTTCGATCCGCGAACGGTGAGCGAGTAAATCGTTTGGTCGTTTTCGAGACTTTGATTCGCCGCGCTTTGGAGGACGACGCCCAGGTTGCCCGTAACGGTGACGGCGGAGGCGATCTTGTTTTCGGAGCCGCCAAGAATGAATTCGTTGGCGTTGTAGTTGACCGTTTGGATGGTGCCGCCATTGGCGGTGAAGTTGCCCGTGATGCGAAGGCGGGTGTCGGCTATTGTTGTGGTATAGGTTGTGTCGATGTTGGTGCTGGCCGAGTTGAGAACGAGAGCGCCGGAGTTCATCGTGACGTCGCCGTCGATGGAATAAAGGAAGCTGGTGAGAGTGTTGTCCGCTGTTTTGGCAACGAGTTGCACGGCGAGTGTGCCACCGTCAATGGTGAGTGGGGCGCGCAGGTAGATAGCTGAACCGGCGGTGGTGGATGCTTTGCGTCCGAATTCGAGGATGCCGCCGTTGCCGAGCGTGACGCCTGCGGTGGCGGTGAACACGGGGATGGTGGCGCTTGTGATGGCAGCGAAGTTGTCCCCGGCAGCCGAGGCGGTGTTGATGAAGAGGCGGGCGTGAGCGTCGGTCGCTGCGGAGATGTCGAGCGCGTTGGTGAGCGTGAGGGTGCGGCGGACTTCGAGCGTGTTGGTGGCGGCGGAGGTCTGCGCATAGGTGAATGCGCCGAGCGTGCCGGCGGCAGCGGCGTTGTAGATGATGGTGCGATTGGCGGCGGCGTCGCCGAGCGCGGCGGTGTCGCTTGCTCCGGGTGCGGTAGTGGAGGGCGACCAGTTGGCGGAGTTGGACCAGAGAGAATCGGTCGGGTCAGCCAGCCCGGTCCATGTGTGCGTGGGCTGGGCAATGGTCGGGAGGGCGGTAAGCAGGGTCGCAACGAGGGTTGCGACGAGGATAGCGCAGAAGTGAGTTTTCACTTGAGCGTTGAGCGTTGGGCGTTGGCTGTTGAGCACGGATTGGGATGATTTATTCATTGGATGTTCGAGGTTGATGGTTGGAGGTTTGTGGTGGAAAATTGGATACTCACGGAATCACGGAGTCGGTGCCGACGTGCCAGTCGAAATAGAGGACGTTGCGATGGCTGCCGTGAACGGGTTTGAGGGGGAGGGCGTCGCGTTTGGTGTCGTTGACGCCGTTTTCGTAATCAACATCGAGGAGCACTTTGGTTTGGGAGGGAACGTTGTAACTGGTGACAAAACCGTAAGTGCGGACGGGTTGGGTGTCGTCCTTCGGATACCCCATGGGGTAGGTTCTGTCGTTTTCACCCGGGCCGGTTTTAACTTTGCCCGCCAACTTATAGACAGCGATGTTGGGTTCTTTGGGATTCACCGCCTGTTTTAAGAGGAGGGAACAGAGGTAATTGTCAGGAAGTTTTCCTATGGCGCTTCGCAGGCTGATGTAAGGGGCGATGTATCCAAAAAGGTGTTCCTGGGATTCGAGAAGCATGTCGCGTTTGACAAAACCGTAGCAGGGGCCGGGGAGCTTGTCCCTGTTGTCGTTGACATACATCTGGATCGCCACGCCGTAGTTGCGGAGGGCGGTTTTGCACTGGGCGTTGGCAGCAGAGGAACGGACTTTCCCGGTCACGGGAATGATGATCGCTGCAAGGATGCCGATGATGGCGATCACGGTCAGCAATTCGATCAGAGTGAAGGCGGTGTGTTTTGGGTTTTTCATCGGTGTGAGACAGCCAGGGCAGGCGGAGCAAAGCTGGGAGTGAGTGTGAACGTGACAAACGCGGAGATCAGGGTCTGGAGGATGAGTTGGGTTGGCTTACGCTTGGATGGGATGGGTTTGATTTGTGGATTCGTCTGTCTAGGTCGCCTAGGACGGAGTTGGTTCAACGGATAAACAGAATTCGTTTTGCGCGCCGTTGTATATGCAGTCCCGGATGTCTTCTTGGCCAGTGGAGCTATCGGTGTTTATTTGTGTTTTCCGGCTGTTTTTCTGGAGGCCGAGGTGGGCAATCCTCCGGAGCATCTGCCGTTTCATCTCGTGGGATGCGACGCGTTCAATGCCATGCACATTGCATGCAAGTGGCTGTGGGAGTTGGATGGGCCAACTCTGCGTAAACTAAGGGGGGGGGGAGATTGCCCGCAGGGGATTACAACTGGTTCGTTCTGCAAGTGGTTATGGGACAGAATGCCGTTGGCGTTCAAAACAGCGAACAATCCAAGAAAATCTTTCCACCGAAAACGTCGAAGAACCAAAATAAACATCTCACGCGGAGGCGTGGAGCTGTCCTACAAGGCGCGGAGTTTTGTTGTTTGGTGCTTCGATCGAAAAAGGGTATCACTCGGCGAGGCGCTTCTGCATGGCAGCGATGAGTGAATCGAGGCTGGGTTTGCCTGCCTCAAAATCGACCGCCATGCCTGATTCGCGCATCGTGGCGCTGGTGAGGGCACCAATGCTCCCGGCCAGCGGATGGCGGGCGGTGGGGGCAAGTTGCAGGGCGGCGGCGTGTTTTGCGAACGACTGCACAGCAGAGGAACTGGCGAAGAGAATCGCATCGGCTCCGCGCTGGCGGAAGTCGTCGGCCACAGGATCGTTGGTGAGATCGGTGCGCTCGGTTTTGTAGAGCAGGAGGCGGTCAACGATGGCGTTGGCGGCTTCGAGTTTTTTGACGAGAATGTCGCGGTTAAGGTTGCCCGTCACGACGATGACTTTGGCGCTGTCGAGGCTGTCGGTTTCAATGAGAGCGTCGGCCAGCGACTCGCCGGTGGCGGAGGCGGGCATGCACTCGACTTTGATATGGTGCTTTTCGATTTCGCGCGCCGTGGCTCGTCCAACGCAAGCGAAGCGGAGCAGGCCGAGAGCGCGCACGTCGTCAAAGCCTTTGAAAAATTCTTCGAAAAAGAAGCGCACGCCGTTGGCACTCGTGAACACGATCCAGTCGTAGCTGCCGAGTTCGGTGAGAATCTCGACGAGACCGTGTTTGTCCACGTCCTTGCTGATGGTGATGAGCGGGAGTTCGATCACTTCGGCTCCGAGGGATTCGAGTTTTTCGCGCAGTTCGCTGTTTTGGTCGCGCGTGCGGGTGATGGCAACGCGGCGGCCAAAGAGCGGGAGGCGTTCAAACCAGTCGATGGTCTCGTGCTGGCGAACGGTCTCGCCGACAAAGATGATCGCGGGTGAGGCGAGTCCGGCTTCGGTCACGCGGTCGGCGAGCGTTGCGGCGGTGGCGACAACGCTGCGCTGGCGTCCGAGCGAGGCCCATTGCACGACGGCGGCGGGCGTGTCGGGCGCGAGTCCGCCGGCCTGAAGTTCGTCCATGATCTGGCGCAGGCGGCCCATGCCCATGTAGATGGCGAGCGTGGTGTTTTTGAGTGAGCCATACGCGCGCCAGTCGAGCGCGAGTTGATGTTTTTCAACGTCCTCGTGTCCGGTGAGCAGGAGGACGGCGGAGTTGCTGTTGCGGTGCGTGAGCGGGATGCCGACGTAGGCTCCAGCAGCGAGCGCGGCGGTGACGCCGGGCACGACTTCAAAGGGGATGTCGTGTGCGGCAAGCGTGCGGGCTTCTTCGCCGCCGCGTCCGAAAACGAAGGGGTCGCCGCCTTTGAGCCGCACAACGCGGCGTCCGGCGCGAGCGTGTTCGACGAGGATTTTTTCGATCTCGGTTTGGGGGACGGAGTGGAAGCCTGCTTTTTTGCCGACGTAGATGATCTGGCATTCGGGGCGGCACCATTTCACGAGTTCGGGATGGACGAGGTAATCGTAAACGAGGACGTCGGCGGTGGAGATGAGTTCCTTGGCGCGAAAGGTGACTAGGCCGAGATCGCCGGGACCCGCGCCGACAAGATAAACAGTGCCGGTGGCAGAGATGGGTTTGGTGGATTTGGTCGTGGTCGCTTGGTCGGTCATGGAAAAAAAGTTAACCACTAATGCACACTAATGCACACTAATGGGCACTAATGATAAAAAAATGGGTGTGTTGGTTTTTGAAATGATGGGGTTGTGGCATGGGGTTGTCATTTGTTTCCTGATACAGTTCTGGGGATTGGTCATTAGTGCCAATTAGTGTGCATTAGTGGTTTTGTTTAAAAAATCCGAAATGCGTGAGGATGCGTCGGGCGGTGCCGTTGGGATCGGCGAAGTCGGCAGGCGAGAGCGGGAGGCTGCGCAGGCCGATTTCTTCGTGGTAAAACCAGAGGGTGTCGTCGCCTGCATGGACGCCGAGGGCGGTCTGGCAGCCGCCGCCGAGGGCGGTTTGAAAGGCGCGTTCCAAGGTCACGGCGCGGGCAGTGCGGGCGTCGAGGTGCGGAGCGAAGCGGGGGGCGTCGGCGCTGCGGCACTGGAGGGCGATGGCGGCTTGTCCAACGGCGGGCACCATGTGTTCGAAGCCGAGCGGATGAAAGGTGAGTCCCGGCCAGCCAGTGATGCCGAGTCGGCGGAGTCCGGCGGCAGCAAGAAGGGTGGCGTCGGCAACGGGGGGGGGGGGGGGGGGAGGGAGGGATGAGGGATTACTCGTATCGGGATTGGCATGACGTCCGGCGAGTTTGTTGAGGCGGGGGTCCACGTTGCCGCGGATTTCGGTGAATTGCGCGTCGGGGAATAGCATCGCGATTTGCTGGCGGCGGCGGGGGCTGCTGGTGGCAATGGTGCGCGGGATGGCATCAGAGGCGTTAGCGGGGGGGGGGGGGGGGGGGAGGTCTTCGCGCAGGATGAGCACGTCGCGCGGGTCTTCGCGCGGGAGGTAGCCAGCAATGGTGAGGCCATCGGGTTGGTCACCGGGAAGGTCTTTGCAACTGTGCACGGCGAGGTCGGCGTCGCCGTTGAGGAGGGCTTGTTCGAGTTCGCGGGTGAAGAGTCCTTTACCGCCTTGTTTTTCGAGCGACCATGTGGCGCGTTGGTCGCCGGTTGTAGTGATTTTCAGGAGACGGATTTCGATGTCCGTTCCGGGCGCGGCGAATGTGGCACGCAGGTGCGCGGCAACTTGCTCCGCCTGGGCCAGGGCGAGCGGGCTTTTGCGTGTGGCGAGGGTGAGCGTAAGTGCGGGTGCGGGCATGGATTCAGAAGTTAACCACAGAGACACAGAGAGAAAATCACGGAGAAGAAAACTGCGGATGGAAATTGAGCGGCGTAGTGGATCAGAGTGCTTTTGAGAATTTTGTAGTCATCGCCTAACTGGTCTTTGCTTACCTGGTAGGGAGGCCTCTCCGAGGCCTCCGCTGTGCGTGGTGTGAGGATGCGAAACGCGTTGGTGTTTGGAGCGTGGTGGCGTGGTGGCGTGGTGGCTGGGAGGCGGAGAGGCAGGGGGGGGTGGGCGAGAAGCGGAGGCCTCGGAGAGGCCTCCCTACCGGGTAAGACAGCGTGTCTTTGTGGTTAATTCACTCCGTAAAAAAAGCACCGGCAGGCCGGATGCCTGGCGGTGCCTTGAGTGGTTCGCAACAAGCGGCGGCAGCTTAGTTGGCGTAGGATGCCTGCACGCCCTTGATGTTCTTCTTGGCCATCCAGGGCATCATGCCGCGGAGGTAGGCACCAGTCTTCTCGATCTGGTGTTTTTCGCCGTCCTTGAGGAGCTTGTTGTAGTTCTTGAGGCCGCCTTTGTATTCGGCGACCCATTGCTTCACAAACTTGCCGGTCTGGATTTCCTTGAGGATCTTCTTCATCTCGGCCTTGGTCTTGGCGTTCACAACGCGGGGACCGCGGGTGATGTCGCCATACTTGGCGGTCTCGGAGATGGAGAAGCGCATGCCGGCGATGCCGGATTCATACATGAGATCGCAAATGAGCTTCAGCTCGTGGAGGCACTCGAAGTAGGCCATCTCGGGTTGGTAACCAGCCTCGACGAGGGTTTCGAATCCGGCCTGAACGAGGGCGCTGGCTCCGCCGCAAAGAACGGCTTGTTCGCCGAAGAGGTCGGTTTCGGTCTCTTCCTTGAAGGAGGTCTGGAGCACGCCGGCTTTGGTGGAGCCAATGCCTTTGGCCCAAGCGAGGGCGGTCTTCTTGGCTTGCTTGGATTTGTCCTGCGCGACGGCGATGAGGGCGGGCATGCCTTTGCCTTCGACGTAGAGGCGGCGGACCATGTGGCCGGGGCCCTTGGGGGCGACCATGATGCAGTCGATGTCCTTGGGGAGCTTGATGAGGCCGAAGTGGACGGCGAGGCCGTGCGAGAAGACGAGGGTCTTGCCCTTGGTGAGGTTGGGCTCGATGTCGTTTTTGTAAACGTCGGCCTGCTTCATGTCGGGGAGGCCCACCATGATGACGTCGGCGCGGCGGACGGCCTCGGCGGTGTCAACGACTTCGAAGCCGTGTGACTCGGCGACAGGCTTGGACTTGGATCCTTTGTAGAGGCCGATGATGACCTTGACGCCGGAATCCTTGAGGTTGAGGGCGTGTGCGTGGCCCTGGGAACCGTAGCCGAGAACGGCGATGGTCTTGTTTTTGAACACGCCGAGATCGGCGTCTTTTTCGGTGTATACTTTGGCAGGCATGGTGGGTGAAAAGGTGTGTTAACGTTTTTGAGCGAGGACGCCGGTGCGGGCGATTTCGAGAATGCCGAAGGGCTCCAGGATTTTGAGAAACGCGGAGACTTTGCCTTCGTCGCCGGTGATTTCGATGATGAGCGAATCTTGCGAGACGTTGACAATCTTGGTGCGGAAGATGTCGCAAATCTGCATGATTTCGGAGCGGTTTTGGCGGGTGGCAGCAACCTTGGCCAAAACGAGTTCGCGGACCACGGCCTCGCCTTCGGTGAAGTCCACGACATCGACGACGTTGACCAGCTTGCGGAGTTGCTTGGTGGCGAGGTCGAGCGCGGCGTCGTCGCCCTTGAGGACAGCGGTGATGCGCGAGAGCCCGGAGTCGTGCGTCGGGGCAACGTTGAGCGAGTCGATGTTGAAGCCGCGACCGGAGAACATGCCGGCCACGCGGGCCAGGACGCCGAACTTGTTTTCAACGAGGACGGAGATCGTGTGTCGCATCAGTGTAGGTGGTGGTTTGCTGGAAAAAAAGCGGACTGTAATCGGAAGCGAGATGGTGGACGCTGAGGGACTCGAACCCCCGACCCTCTCGGTGTAAACGAGATGCTCTAACCAACTGAGCTAAGCGTCCTGAGAAAAAGTGAAAACGTGGACTAAAACGCGCAGCGCACGGGCGTGACAAGCTTTTAGCTTTTCGCCCCAAGCAGGCCCTCGCGGATCATGAGTTCGGCGTTTTGCACGGCGTTGAGCGCGGCACCCTTCCAGAGATTGTCGCCGCTGACCCAGAAGCTGAGGCCGTTTTCAAACGCCGTGTCGATGCGCAGACGACCCACGCCGCACTTCACCTTTTCGGCAAAATCGAGCGGGGTCGGATACTTTTTGTTCGCAACATCGTCCACAAGCACCGCGCCCGGGAATGCCTCGATGGCGGCACGAGCATCGGCGATGTTAACAGGGCGCTCGAACTCGGCGCTGACCGAGATCGAGTGTGCACGCACCACGGGAACGCGTACCGTGGTGGCGGATACTTTGAGGTCGGGCAGGCCCATGATCTTGCGACTCTCCTGCGCCATCTTGGTCTCCTCGCCGGTGTAGCCGGTCGCGTCGAACGTATCGATTTGAGGAATACAGTTGAACGCGATCTGATACGGATAAACCTTCTTCACCATCTCGCCGCCCTTCACGTGCGCCTGCACTTGGGCTTCGAGTTCGCGCACGGCCTCGGCTCCGGTGCCGGACACGGACTGGTAGGTGGAGATAATGACACGCTTCACGCCAAACTTCTGGTGCAAGGGCCACAGGCCCATGAGCATGATGGCGGTGGAGCAGTTGGGATTGGCAATGATGCCGTCGTGCTTGCGCAGCTTCTCCGGGTTGATTTCCGGGATGACGAGCGGGATGTTGGGTTCCATGCGCAGGGCCGAACTCTTGTCGATGACAAGACAGCCCGCCGCAACGGCGTCCTTGGCAAGCGCGCGCGTCACCGAGCCGCCCGCAGCGAAAAACGCCAGATCAACGCCCGCGAACACGCCGGGCTTGGCTTCTTCCACCGTGTATTTTTTGCCGCCGCACTCGATGGTCTTGCCCGCCGAACGCGCCGAGGCGAAGAGCCGCAGCGACTTCATTGGGAAATTCCGCTCTTGCAAAAGGCGGACCAATTCTTGACCGACTGCGCCCGTGGCGCCGACGATGCCTACTACTTCAACAAAACGATTATTCACGATGGTTAATCCTTGGGAAAAGGTGATGCAAACAGCCGCCCGTCTCGGCATCAAGCCCGCAGAACGGCTCCTCTCCGTATGCATCGAAACCCAGACCATGCAGTTTTTTAACAACTGCTCCCCCCCCCCCCCTGCCCTGCCCACGCTTGTGCGCAGCTATGTGATATCCACGTCTTTGCGTCCGCCGAGCAACATCAAGGACAGCCTCGGCACGCCGCGCGGCCTCCATGAAATCTGCGAACGCATCGGGGCCGGCCAGCCGCCCGGCATGGTGTTCAAGGCGCGCGTCCCCACTGGCCGCCACTTCTCCGAACTGCCCGACGCCGACCAGCGCCCCAACCTCATCACCAGCCGCATCCTTCGCCTGCGCGGACTCGAACCGGGCGTCAATCGTGGTGGCAATGTGGATACGTTTGACCGTTACGTTTACATCCACGGCACCAACCACGAGACCATCCTCGGCACGCCGCAAAGCCACGGTTGCGTGCTCATGGGCAATCTGGATATCGTGATGCTTTACGAAGAAGTGCGCGCCCGCGACTGGGTGTGGATTTACTGAATTTTTTCTGACGAACTGCCGAACCAAACCGAACTGACAACAGACAGGCCCATCTCTCGTTCTCGCCATGCCAGACACACCCGCCACACTCGCCAGCCTCATCGACTCGCTCCAGCACGGCGCGGGCGCGTTGCGCGCGCTGGCCGACGCGGCGGAACGCCCGGTTTATGGCACCACCATCTACCTCGCCACCTGCGCGCTCGACACGCGCTATGGGGCGTTTCGCGCCTACGTCTTTCAGGACATCACGGACAAACACTACATCCTCGCCCTCACGCACGGCGACATCTGCGGAGCCACCACCCTGCACACCCGCCTGCACTCCTCCTGCGTAACCAGCGAGACCCTGCGCGGCTGCGATTGCGACTGCACCCAGCAACTCGAAGGTGCCTTCAAAGTCATCGCGCAAAAAGGTTCCGGCATCCTCTTTTATCTCATGCAGGAAGGCCGCGGCGTCGGCTACTTTGCCAAAGCCCGCGACCGCATGCTCGTGCAAGCCTCGCAAGACCAGCTCAGCACCTTCGACGCCTATGCCGCCATGGGTCTCGCGAAAGACCATCGCAACTACGAAAACATCTCCCACATCTGCCACCTGCTCGGCATCCGCGCCTCGTTTATTCTCCTCACCAACAACCCCGACAAAATCGAAGCCCTGCGCGCCCAAGGCCTGCCCATCGCAGGCAGCGAACCGCTGGAGTTTGAGCCCGGTCCCTTCAACCTCGCCTACCTCACCTCCAAAGCCGCCAACGGGCACCAGTTGCAACGCCCCACCGCCAGCCGCGTCCACCGCGCCTCACCGCCCCAACCCGTTGTCCCCTTCCGTCCCCACGCGCTCGGCGACGCGCGCCGCTTCGTTTACGCCGCCAGTTATTTCCTGCCCATGACGCCCGTGGGTGACGACATCCTGCTCAGTGGCGAACAATTTAAAGAACTCTTCAGCCACCACTCCATCGAGCGCTGGATGAACGATCCCCTCCCCCTCGTCCGCGAATACCGCCGCATCCGCGGCAATCGCTATTTCGTCCGCATTCACGCCGCCAACCTCGCCGCCTTTCAAAAACGCGAACCCGCCCACCCTCTCGCCGCGCTCCTGACAACGCCCTACTGGTTTCGCGTTCATGCGTATTACGACATTGTCACCAACCAGGACTGGGTCGTGCTCACGCACGGCACGCCCACCCCCGACGACGCCCCCGTGGTGCGCCTGCACAGCGATTCGATTTTCAACCGCTTTCCCCTCCGCACCACCGACAACCGCGCCAAACTCAAACAAGCCGTCAAACACATCGTGACCTACGGCTCCGGCGTCATGCTCCTCCTGCACAACGACGGACGCGGCGCGGGCTTTGGTGCGCATGCCACCGACCGCATGATGACTGAAGCCGGCGCCGTCAGCACATCTGACGACGCCTATCGCCTGCTCGCCGTCGGTTACGACAGCCGCGACTACGACGCCGCCATCATGCTCCTGCGCCACCACCTGCCCAGCGAGCGTATCCAAATGGTCATGAACTCCCCCGAAAGCCTCGTCAAAAAACCCGAATACGCCGAGGCGCTCAACCGCCACCACATCGACGTGGAAAAGTGGATATTCCTCGAAGACGCCCCGCCCGCGTGAC
This sequence comes from Geminisphaera colitermitum TAV2, assembly GCF_000171235.2. GTDB lineage: Bacteria > Verrucomicrobiota > Verrucomicrobiia > Opitutales > Opitutaceae > Geminisphaera > Geminisphaera colitermitum. The sequence goes on from NZ_ABEA03000203.1 coordinate 35,174, forward strand.
GCCGGGGGGGGGGGGGGGGCGGGTCTCCTGACCTATACGCGCTAACATGTTTCGTTTTTTTCTTCATTTTTTGATTCAAACCAGCCTTTTAAATCTAAAAATCGCTGTTTTCTGCTGAAATAATCTCAAGAAATGCGTGGCGATTGAAAAGATGTTAGCGCGTATAGGTCTCCTGACCCGCCCTCCTTGGTGAACATCAGTTCCTTAAGTTTCTCACAGCGTCAGGACGACTTTGCCGATGTTTTCCTGATTCTGGAGGATGGCATGGGCTTGCTCCGCTTGTGTGATCGACAGCGTTTTGTAGATGACCGGCTTGATTTTGCCGGAAGCAAATTTCCCCCATAACAAAGCTTCCAACTCGGACAAAATCTGCGCCTTCATCTCCGAAGTGCGGCTGCGCAACGTGCTGCCGATCAAGCGAAGGCCGCGGCGAAAGAACGCGTTCATGTCGATCTCCGTTTTCGCCCCGGCCAGCGTGGCGATCACGATCCAGCGTCCGCCTGGCGCCATCCTGATGACATTCGCCCCCAGTCCGGGACCAGCCACGCAGTCCAAGGCGATGTTGACCGGATGCTTTTCCATGACCGCCGCCAAATCGTCGCTCCGGCGGTTGACGACAATGTCCGCGCCGAGCTTTTGGACAAAGCGGGCTTTTTCCTCCGACCCCACCGTGGTCATCACCGCCGCGCCGAGTTCCTTTGCCAACTGGATGGCCGCAATGCCCAGTCCGCTGGCACCGGCCTGAATGAAAACCGTGTCGCCCGCTGTCATGCCGCCTTCGATACAAAGGTTCAGGTAGGACGTGGCAAATGCCTCCGGCAACGCCGCCGCCTCCGCCATCGACAGGCCCGACGGAACGGGCAGCGCCATGTCCGCAGGCACGGCCACTTTTTCCGCATAACCGCCGCCGCCAAGCAACGCGCACACCTTGTCACCGCGTTTCCAGCGTCCCTGCGCGGGAGCTTCGAGCACGACGCCCGCCACCTCGAGTCCCATCCATTCTGGCCAGCCAGGGGGCGGCGGATAATTTCCCTCGCGTTGCATGAGGTCGGCTCGATTCAGCGCGGCGGCGCGAACTTCGATCACGACTTCATTTTCGCGACGAACAGGGTCGGGAACTTCCGTCCAGACGAGGCGTTTGTTTGAATCAACAAGGATGGCATGCATTGTGTAATAGTTTTTTAGAACATTTTATTCAAAACTGTAGCCGTTATCTTAACGGTAGGGAGGCCTCGGAGAGGCCTCCGAAACCACGCTCCATCTACCTATGAATTTCGCATTCCCACACTACGCACGGCGGAGGCCTCGGAGAGGCCTCCCTACCAGGTATCAAATGGCTACAATTTAAATGAAACTGCTCTAACTACAACCGTGCGCACAGGGGGGGGGGGGGGAGGGGAGGGAGGTTAATGAAGCGGCAGGATGCCGGAGGCGGCGAGGAGAACCTTTTGCGTGATGCAATCGTGTTCGACCGAATACGGATTTTCGGATTTCCGGAGAACGAGCGCGGCAAATTCACGCAGTTGCGTTTCGTAGCGGTCGCGGATCACTCCAAAATTCAACGTGATGTCGCCTGCGGGGAAATTGCCCGCCACATCTTTCAGCGTCATTTGCAGGAGCAGAGGTTTCCCGTCAAAACGCTCAATGGGGACAATTTCAATGGTGCCGTTGGTGCCGCAAATCTTGAGCCGGCGTTTGGGCAGTCCGCCGACTTCCTTGCTGCACGCGTGCAGCGTCACCAGCGCGCGCGGATACTCAAGAATTGCCACGGCGTTGTTGGCCGTTGCCGCGGCGACGTCCGCAGTGGCGTTCAGGAACGGAGTCACGGCAACGGGCTCGTCGAGCATCGCCACGACGAAGTCAATCAGGTGACAGCCCAGATTGAACATGATGCCGCCGCGCAGTTGCGCGAGGTAGCCATTATACGGCTCGCCGCCGTAGTTGTGACTCATGCCGGCCTGCACCTCAAAAACATCGCCAAGCCAGCCCTGCTTCACGGCGTTGATGGCGAAGCGAATCGCCGGGTTTCCGCGAAACATGTAGCCCATTTGCAGGGGCACGTTTTTTTCCGCGCACCGTCGCCGGAAACGGGCAAAACGCTCCAAATCGTCGCCCGGCGGCTTGTCCAGGTGCATGGGCAAACCGCGTTCCAGACAGCGTTCCGCGACCGGCAGCAATTCCATGTTGGGAACCTCGACCGTCACGGCTTGCAGCCCGCGCATGTTCAAAACCCCGGCTTCCGTCAGCCATGTGGAATTGTCAAAAACCGGGTCGAGCCGATGGACGAAGCGCGCGGTTTTTGCGGTTTCGAGATCGTTCACCACACCGGCGATTTCAAAAATTTCCGGCAACAGGCGCAGGGTTTTCATTTTGCCGTTGGCGTGTTCGTGCGTGACGCCGATCTGCGCGATTTTGACACGTTGCATGTGAATTCCCTCCGCGCTCAGCCGAGCCAGTGAAACTGCGGGTTTTGTTGTTTGACGATTTCGGTGACGCGGACGACTTCCAGCGCGTCGGAGTTTTTCACGGGAAACGGAACGCCCTCGCGAAGCGCGGCGAAAAGATGCCGGGCGATTTCGATTTCGACCTGTTCCCACATGTTGCCCTCGGGTTCGACTTTTCGGGTTTCCTCAATCCACGGCAACGGCGGGTCGTTTGTCCACACTCCGCCCTGTCCCGCGCTGGCGGCAGCAGGCGCGAATTGGAATTCCGGGTCGAGATAACGGAGACGGATTTCCTTGTGATCCTGCCCGAAAGTGAGCGCGCCGCGCTTGCCATAAACCGTGCAATACGGCGCGTCGAGCGCGACGGCATTGCTGATTTCGAGTTCGGCGAGCATCCCATTTTCGCCCGTCAGCATGATGCGCGCGTAATCGTCGGCGTCGCCACAGGTCAGGATGCGGCGCAAGCAACTCCACACGTCGCGCACGGGCGAGCCGAGCCATTGCAAGGCCTGATCAATGATGTGCGGCGCCCAAACCATCATTTGCCCTCCGCCGCAATCGAGCCGCATTTGCCAGTCGTTGCGCCGCTGAAACCCGTGCGATTTGAAAATTTTCACCGCATGGATTTCTCCCAAAATGCCCGACGCGACGATGGCGCGCGCGTTTTGAAACGCCGGTTCAAAACGGTGATTATGCCCGAAAAAAAGTTTTTCTGGGTAAGCCTTGTCGAGACGTTTGAGCATCTCGAAATCCGCCGCCGTCACGCCGATTGGTTTTTCCAACAAAACCGTTTTCCCTGCGGCGAGCGCCTGCTGCGCATCGCGGGCGTGGCCGAGCGACGGCGTGGCAATGATGACCAGTTCCATTTCGGGCCGCGCGAGAAATTTCGCGAAATCCGAAAATGGTTTTCCTCCGAATTCTTGCGCGGCGTCGTGAGCGCGTTGGGCGTCAATGTCGCAAAACGCGACGGGCTGATACCGCTTGTGGTCTTTGGAAAAGACGCGGCAGTGCTGCTTGCCGATACGTCCAAGGCCGCAGACGCCAAATGGAACAGGGAGCGTGCTTGTATTCATGATTTTGTGACAGGATGGGGGGAAGGATTATGTGGCGTTGATGTTCCAGTGGAGGTTGTCCAAGACCGCTTTTACCGCGGTGATGGTTGGCTGGGAACCGGCGCCGCTTTCGTAACGTTGCACGGCGAAGAAAATGGATACGCCGAGCGTCGGTCCGAAAAACCGGTGCGGACGGGCAAATTTTCCGTTGCACAGATGGATGAACGGCACCTTCAACTCGCGCCTCAAGGCGAGCGTGGTGCGGATTGCTTCTTCCAGCTCTTGTTCAGTATCGGCGGTTTGGACGAGTTTCACCACGTCGGCTCCGCGCGCTTCCACGGTTTTCAAGTGTTCGATCACCTGCCCGGTGGAACGAAAACAGGCCATGTGAGAGGAAATAACCACATCGGCACCCTTGGCGTGGATGGCGTCAATCAGACGCATCTGTTTTTCGACGGCGGCGGGAGTGCGCGTGAGTTCGAGCGGCGACGGATCATACAAATCGCCCATCACATCGATCATCGCTGCGCCGGCATCGGCGGCGGTGAGCAGGAGTTCCTGACGCGCGTCGTCGTCGCGATTTTCCCATGCGTCCTTGCGGTAAAAACAAAACATGAATGGCAGCTTGACCGCCTCGATGATGCTTTGCAGGGACTCGCGGTTGCGAAATTCCGGCCTGAGTGCGTGCAGTTCGATCGCGACGCCACCCGCGCCGTCAAATTCGGAATTGGCCGCCTTGGCGATCAGTTCCCGCGGTGTCTCGCCACTGAAAAGCGATGTGATGACAGGGCGGCTCTGGTTCAGAAATGTCTTTTTCATTACATGTGTGCGTGAGGGGGGGGGGGGGGGGGAGGGGGGAACTTACAATTTTCTCCAGTCGAACACGGCCCCGACAGGGAAGTCGGCAGGGGTCTTGGCCAGCCGTTCGTAAACCGCCGCCCCCTCGTGCGGCGAATAAACTGCAGACAGAAATTTCGACATGTCCAAGCGTCCGTCAGCCATGAAATCCATCAACGCACGGGCATCATCCTTCCATGTCCAGGCGTGCGGTCGTGACTCCTGTTTCGCACGCGCATCCGTGTGCGCACCGATAAGTTCAATGCCCGGACGATGAACGTCTTGATAAAAATCAATGTCATTTTCCGCGACGCGTGTGCAGCCGAGCAAGGCCACGCGCCCGAATTTTGCGGTGAATCCCAGAGCTTGTTTCAACGCGGCCGACAATCCCGTTACTTCGATGACCGCATTCACACCGCCGCGTGACGCGTCTTTTACATTCTTTATATAATCTTTGTCGGCGGGATTGAACGCATGATGAGCGCCAAGCGAGAGTGCCAATGCGCGACGCTGCTCGCTCAAATCCGCGGCAATCACCGGTGCGCCGCCTGCAATGCGACACAAGGCCAGCGCAAACGCGCCGAGAATGCCCATGCCTACAACCGCGGCACTCTCGCCAATTTCCAGACGTGTCTTGCGCAACCCATTAAGCGAAAAACCGGCTATCACCGCAAAAACCGCGTGTTCGGATGCCAGTCCCTTGTTATCAATCTTCAGCAGATTGGCTTCAGTGACATAATTATAATTTGAATGACAACTCCCCCAATGGGTCAAAACACGGTCGCCAACCTGAATGCTCCCGACCTTTTCGCCGACTTTTTCGACAATCCCGACTCCACTATAGCCCAGCAACCGTGGAAATTTCCCCGTGGGAGTTCTTTGGTCGCCAAGGTTTGGCAGGTCCATCAACCCGGCGCGTTCTGTGCCGGCGCTGATTGCGGAAACTTCATTTTTGACGAGCACCATGTCGTCGTTGAGTTCGCGGTGATCAATGTCGGTTAATTTCGCCGTCCCTATGGATGTGAATAAAACAGCTTTTCGCTTTGTGGGATGCATCGTCTGTACGGGATAAGTTTTTTTACGGCACGCATGATACCAGAAAATCTTTCAAAATGTCGCTGAAAGTGATCTTTCTTTTCCGAAAAAAGGGAAAGTTTTCCAAGAATCAGAAAGAATTTTCAAAAAGATGAAATCAACTCAATCACCTCGGAAGGGCAAAGGACAAGGGAGCCAAAAGAGCGGGCGACTGGAAGGAAAGGACGAGGACACGGGACCAGTGGCGCCCTCAATAAAAATAGAGGAGGTCGCGCGAATCGCCAAGGTCTCCATGTCAAGCGTTTCGCGCGTGTTCAACCATCACCCGAGCATTCGTCCCGAACTCAGGCGGCATGTGCTGGCCGTGGCGCGCGAGCACGGCTACTTCCCGCGACTTTCCCTCAAGCAAAAAAACGTCGTCATCATCACGCCTTACCATCCGGTGTGGCCGGTCCATAGTTGCGTGGACATGATTCTGATGGCGCTCACCCAAGAGATGCCGCGGCGGGGATTTCGTTTGGAAATACTGCCCTCCGACAACTGCGACCGGCTTGACGACATCCAATTCTGCGCAGCGGTGGCCATCGGCGCCGAACCGTCCGAGTTTGCCGGTTGGTCGGATCGTTTTCCGGTGCCGCTGGTGATTTTGGACCGCGAGGGCGATGCCAATCCGCCCCATGTGTTTTGCATCCGTTCGGACGAGAATCAGGGCATGGAGCTTGCGATCGAACATCTCCACGAACGCGGTTGCCGCAAGATCGGTTGCATCATCCACGGCGAACCCGGCACGGGCAACACCGACCAACGTCACGCAGCGGTTGTTCAGGCGTTAAAATCACGGAAACTTCCGTGTGACGACTCGCTGATTCTCTTCTCGGGGGCGGGTTCGGAGAAATACGTGGAGTTGATCGGAAAACTTCTGAAGCGGGGTGTGGATGCCTTGTTTTGTCCGGGAGGCAACGCCGGGATCATCGCGCTTTACGCGTTCTCGCTCTATGATCGCCGGGTGCCGGATGACATCTCGCTTATCGCATCAGAGCAGACTCTTTTTTCGCAATACACCGTGCCGCCGCTCACAACCCTCTCGCCGGATTATCAGGCGATGGCGGCGGCGACTGCGGATGTGATCGAGGCCCGGCTTGAAGGCCGGGACACGCCCGGTCGCACCGTCCTCCCTTATGGATTGATCAAACGCGAAAGCGTCGCCCCTCGCCGGTGAATCTGCCTCTCCCCTCCCCTCCCCCCCCCCCCTCTGTTTTGCAGACATGCTGGCAAGTTGTAAGCGTCCAATCTGGATCTCAGGTGTTCTTCCGGTGCGGTCGGCTGCGCGGGTCTTCGTCCACGCGGGGATCGCCGAAGCGCGGCAGCTTTTTGCGAAATGAAAGGTTGGCCGCAAGATGGCCCGCCACCGGCAGCGTGAGAAATTGGAAAAAAATCGCCGCGGGAATTTTCAGCCCCGCCGCCTCCGTGCCGAGATCCATCCACAGTCCGGTGAGGAGCAGGACCAGCCCGAGCGTCATGCCCTTGCCCAACGCATGCGCGCGGCAAAAAATGTCGGGCAACCGGACCAGTCCGATGATGGCCACGAGGATCACCAGCGCGCCGAGAAGCGTGATGATGGCCGAGAGCGTGTGCAGGATTTGCATCATCATCGCCGGTCCTCCTTTTTATTTTCGTCGCCGCCGGATTCGCCGGCCTCGTCCTCCGTTTCCGGCAGGGTGCGCTGGAGATACGAGACAAAGGCCACCGTCCCGAAGAAGCCGAGGGACGACACGATCAGGATCAGTTCGAGAAAGAGCGGGGTTTCCCAAGAGCGGGAAAGCAGCACGATCAAGCCCACGGCGCACAGCACGACGGCGTCGAAAGCCATGATCCGGTCCACGATGGCCGGGCCTTTGACCAGTCGGAAAAAGCCGATCAGCGTGGCCACGACGAGCACATAAAAAGCGATCTGGAGCAGGAGGGCGTTCATGGGTGTTGTAGCGGCGGGATGGATACGGATGGAGGTTCAGTCGCGGGACGGGTGATGGCGAGGATGCCCCGCCGCAGGGTGTTGTCGATCCGGGCGCGCACGGCGTCGGGATCGCTGGTGTCGAGGATGTGGAGCACGAGTGTTTTCATGTCGTCCGCGAAGGCCAGCACGCTAGAGCCAGGGGTGAGCGTGATGCAGTGGGTGAGGAACAGGGTTTCCAGCCGGGTAAGGCCCGATATGTCGTAGGTGATGACGCGCGGGCGGAGTTTGCGGGCGGGCGTGAACAGCACGATCCGCATGAGTTGGGCGCAGGCCAGAAGAAACTCCGTTTGGAATATCCAGAAAAATTTCGCCGCCGCCGACACCCGCCGCGTGTAGTCGCGGCTGTCGAGCACGCCCCGAAACAGGCGGATCAGCGCGAACCCGATGAGGAAGCCAACCGCAAATCCAGGAAACGACGGGCGCTCCTGCAACAGCAGCCAGACCGAGGCGATGAGAAGATTGAGAACGATGCAGTTCATGCGAGGCGGTTCATGGGATGAGGTTGGAGGTTTCCTCCGCGACGGGTTCGGGCGCGACAGGGGGCGTGGCCGGAGGAGGAGGCGGCGGCGCGTCGGCGGGCGACCTGTCGCCGAGCATGTAATCGACGTAGGCGGCGCGATCAACGATCTGGCGCGCGGCCTCTTTCGAGATTTTCAACACGCCTTCCGCGCCGAGGCCGACGCCGAGCGAGAAAACCGTCATGCCGGCGATCACCGCCGTCATCGGTTTCCAGCGCCGGTCATCCAGCGTCACCGTCGCCCCGCACTCCGAGGCGTCGCGCCAGAACGCGCCTATCCAGATTTTCAGCATGCTGAACAGCGTGAGGATGCCCGCGATCAGGGCCAAGGCGACCAGCACCCATTCGCGCATTCGCAAACCTTCGACGATCACCATGTATTTGCCCCAGAATCCGCTCAGTGGCGGGATGCCCGCGAGCGAGAGGGCCTGTATCAGAAAAACCACTCCAAGCAGCGGAGCCGTTTTCCAGAGTCCGCCGGTATGTTCGAGGTTGTCCGTGCCGTTGAGCACCGCCACCGCGCCGCCAACCATGAATAGCGACGACTTCACGACGATGTGATGGATGATGTAAAAAATCGCGGCGGTGAACGCGTATTCCGTGAAAAATCCGACCGCCAGCGCCATGTATCCGATCTGGCTGAGGATGTGGAAGGAGAGGATGCCGCGGATGAAGTTGCGCGACACCGCCCCAATTACGCCGAAGAGCATGGTGATGCCCGCCAGCCAGGAGAGCATCGTGTGCACCACCGTCAGATCGGTGGGCAGCACCTGCCCGAATATCCGCAGCAGCACGTAGATGCCGACCTTGGTCAACATGCCGGCATAAAGGGCAGCGACCGGCGTGGGCAGGATCGGATAGCTGTTGGGCAACCAGTAGTAGAGCGGGAACAGCCCGGCCTTGAGGCCGAACACCACAAGGAGCAGCAACCCGAGCACCGTCACGCGCGCCTCGCCGGCAAACTCCGGCCCGACCGCCATGATTTGCGCGAAGTTGAGCGAGCCGAAAATCGCGTAGGCCACGCCAGCCGCCACGAGGAACAGCGTGCTCCCGAAAAGGTTCAACGCGAGGTAGGGGAACGTCTGCCGGATGTCCCAGTCGTCCGCCTCAAGCGTGAGCAGTCCGTAGGAGGAGATCAGCATCACCTCGAACCCGACGAAGAGGTTGAACAGGTCGCCCGTGCAGAAGGTGAGGTTGATGCCGAGCATCAGGAACTGCACCAGCGGCAACCGCAACGGATGCGTGCGCCGGGCCGGCATCTCGGCGTATCCAAAAAGTATCGACGTCAGCGCCGTGATTGCCCCCAGCGTCAGCATGATCGCCGTGAGCATGTCGATCACGAGGACGATGCCGAAGGGCGCCATCCAGCCGCCCGCCGCCATCACGCGGGGCGGCATCCCGTAGGCGGTGGCGACCATCGCCAGCGCGACGCCGAGTTGTGCGGTGGCCGACGCCAGCACGAACCATCTCCGCCACACGCCGACGCGTCCCGCCAGAAGCAGGACGATCGCCGTCACCAGCGGCAGCAACAGCGGGACCATCACCAGCGGATCGTTGTGGTGCGACGGTAGTGCCACGGTCATGACACGGCCTCCTTTCCGTTGTCCGCATCCGGCTTCATCGGCACCGGCCCCTCGGGGTCGTCGCCACGCTCGCGGTCGGCCCGGTCGCCCTCGAAGAGGTCAAACAGGTTGGTCGTCTTCTGGTCCAGAAAGATGCGGTAGAGCAGGATCACGAGATACGAGATGACGCCGAATCCGATCACGATGGCCGTGAGGATGAGCGCCTGGGGAAGCGGATCAACGAGCGCCGCGCCGTGCTTCAGCACGACAGGAGGCTCGCGCCCGGTCGGGTTGGAGGACATCGCCAGCACCAGCAGGTTGGCGGCGTGCGAGAGCAGCATGAAACCGAACAGGATGCGCACGAAGCTCGCCCGCAGAATCTGGTAGCAGGCGATGCCGAACAGGAGCCCGACGAGCAGAGCGGTTTCCCAGATCATGAGTCGCCTCCTTTCCGTTCGTCCTCGTCCAACTCTTCCGGGAAGTCCTCGCCATCCCGGCCCTCCTCATCCGCCTCCGGTTCGACGGCGGGCGGGGGAACTGCGTCCACGCGCTCGCCCCGCTCCTCGATCGGCGATTCCAGAAACGCGGCGTAGCGCCGCTGTTCGATTTTTTCCAAGGCCGGCAGCCCGGAAAGCAAACGCATCAACACGAAAATGAGTTTGGTCGTCACACCCACGACGACGAGAAACACGCCGGCGTCGAACACCAGCGGCGTGCCCAGCGGCAATTCGCCGAGCAGCGGCACGTTGTGCAACGTCACGTTGTACTGGCTGAGAAACGGCTCGCCGAACGCCAGCGGCAGGCTCGCCGAGACGAGCGACACGATCAGCCCGGCCAAGGCGATCCGCACGGGGTCCACCCGGAGCACCCGTTGCGCCGCCTCCACCCCGACCGCCAAGCTCAGCAGGATCACCGACAGCGCCGAACCCAGCCCGCCGATGAAACCGCCGCCCGGAAGATTGTGCCCGCGCAGGAACAGGTAGAACGCGAACACGTTGATCAGGTAAAACAGGAACGAGACCACCGCGCGCAGGATCACGTTGTTCTCTCGATCGAACCGCGCGCTCATGGCTGTTCCTCCTTCCGGGTGCGGTGTTTTTCGAACCGCGCGCCGTAGCTGTAGCCGGGCAGCCCCAGCGAGCCGGCGGCATACTCGTCGCGCGTGCGCCGGTAGCGCATCAGCAGGCCGAGCGCACTCAGGCAGGCGATCACCAGCACGGTGATTTCGAACATCGTGTCCAGACCGCGAAAATCCACGAGGATCGTGTTCACCGCGTTGGTCCCGTGGGCGAGCGCCCTCGTGTTTTCGAGATAATAATTGCCGGCGAATTCCGGATGCTTCGGCTGTAGTGCCAGCAAGGTTACAAGCGTGGCGATCAGGCCCATGCCCGTCGCCAGCGCCCCGCGGAAGGCCATGCGCGGCCACCGCTGCCGGGATTTTCGCCATGCGCTCTCGCCCGCCTCCGCCGATTTCGGGAAGCGCGAGAGCAGCACCAGCACCAGCAGCAACGTGGCGGACTCCACCAGAATCTGCGTCATCGCCAGATCGGGTGCTTGGAAGAGCACGAAATAGAATGTGACGAGAAACCCCACGATCGACATCGCGATCAGTTGTCCCGACCAACTCCGCAACGCCAGCACCAGCAGCGCCGCCACCGCGATCAACCCCGCCACGTAAGTCCGCAGCGGATCGAAATCCGCCGTCGATGGGAGCGTCGGCAACAACACATCATGCCTCACTGCCACGAACGTGCCAATCAGCACGACCACGAACATCATGACGATCGGCAGGTAGTCGAACGGCCGGTCGGAGCGCAGCAGCACCGTGAAACGCTTGGCCGCCTGCGAAAGCCCCTCCACGCCCGCCTCGAACGCCAAGTCGAGACGCAGCCAGCGGGGGATTGACAACCGCGCCCAGCGCCCGCGCCCCAGCACCGCGAAGACGCCTCCGCCGATAACCAACGCAGCCAGGCTCAACCCGACTTCCGGCGCCCACTGAGACGGCAGCGCATGCAACGACAGCGTTTCCGCGGCCTGCAATCCCGTCACCCCCAGCCGGTCCAGACCCGCGCCGAGCCATGCCGGCCACACGCCGAACAGCACGCAGGCCACGGCCAGAATCGCCGGCGGCACAAGCATCAGCCGGGCGGGCGCGTGAAAATGCTCCGTCGCTCCCGGCGTCAACGGACCCCAGAAAACATGCGCCACGAGACGCGCTGAAAACGCCACCTTCAACGTCAGCGCCAGCCATGCCAGACCCACCGCATAAATCGCCCATCCCCCCCCCCCCCCCTGAGCGAGAAACGCCATCTGCGCCTTCAGGAAATACTCCTTGCTGACGAACCCCAACGTCCCCGGCACGCCCGCCATCGACGCCGCGCAGATCGTCACGACCACCGCCAGCCACGGCAACCTGCGCCGCAATCCGCCCAACTCCCGCACATCGCGCGTACCCGTCGCGTGGTCGATGATGCCCGCGCACATGAACAACGCGCCTTTGAAAAACACATGGCTGGCGACATGCAGCAAGTCGCCCTGCACGCCGTTCGCTCCGGTGCGCGACCCCATGCCGTAGAACCCGATCAACATGCCCAGCGTCGTCACGGTGGACCAGGCGAGGATCGCCTTCAGGTCGTGCGACAGCAGGGCGAACAGCGAGGCCAGCGCCATCGTGCCGAAGCCGACCGTCACCAGCAGCGGCATCCAGAGATCCGCGTCGCTGAAAATCGGAAAAACCCGCGCCACGAAAAAGACGCCCAGCTTCACCATCGTCGCCGAGTGCAGGTAGGCGCTCACCGGAGTCGGCGCGGCCATGGCGTTGGGCAGCCAGAAGTGAAACGGAAACTGCGCCGACTTGCCCATCGCGCCGACCGCCAGCAGCACGAACGCCACCGACAGCAACCCGCGCGAATCCGGCCCGAAGGCCTCGCCGCCCTTCGCCAGCAACGTAGCCAGATCCCACGTGCCGGCTGCGATCCCCGTGAGCGCCACTCCGGCCAGCATCACGAGCCCGGTCAGCCCTGTAACCAAAAGCGCCATCCGGGCTCCGCTGCGCGACTCCTCCTTGTCATGCAAAAAGCCGATCAGCAAAAACGAGGCGATGCCGGTAAGCTCCCAGAATACAAAAAGCAGCAGCAGATTGCCGGCCAGCACCGTGCCCAGCATCGCGCCCATGAACAGCAGCAAGTACGCATAAAACCGCCCGTGCCATTCGTAGTGATCGTCCAGATAGGCGGCGGCGTAGAGCGCCACGAGCACGCCCATGCCGCTGACCACGAGAGCGAAAAACAGCGAAAGCCCATCGACCAGAAACGTCAGGTTGAGACCGAGCGACGGAATCCAGGGAATCTCGACCACGGTTTGCGCGCCGGCGCGGGCGTCCAGAGCCAGCGCCGCCAGAATCACGGTCGAAACGACGGGCGCGACGAGGGCGAACCATGCCGTGCGCGAACCGAGCCACCGTCCCGCGAAGGCGGTGACCGGCAGCCAGACAAAAGGCGCGAAAATGGCGATGATCAGAAGCGGAAGCATGTACGATTGGCGGACCTACGGCTTTGGGGCAGAATTCACGCCAGGTTGAAGCGTGGTTCTCCGGGCAAAACCGAGGAGTTGCCGTCAGTTCGTTTGGATGTGGAGGCATGTCAACCGCTCAGGATTTATTTTTGGCATATTTTCTCGCCCGGTTTTTCCGAGAAAAACCAAAAATATCCACATGCCCCCCATGGCACATTAACTGCTCTCACGTCATGCAAACATGACTCTCTCACAGGCAGTTCATGGAACAGGCACGGAGAATGAGGCAATGCCGGCCATAACGAAAAACCGCACCTCCTGTTTCCTGAGCATTCCTGACGACGACCGACTCAATGGCATGACCGACATCAAGCAAGAGCTCCTTGACGCGAACGAGTGTCATGCAGGTGCCTGCCGGCACCACGATCCACGCGTGAAAGACTGCCATGCGGGCGTCTGCCGCGGCAAATTCGTGCCCCTGCTCTTCGAGATCAGCAGGGCCATCTCCACGCAGAACGGCCTCACCCACGCCCTCGACACCCTCCTTGAATACATGAGTCACAACATGGGCGTCGAACGCGCCATGATTAACCTGCATCACCGCGAAACCGGTCGCATTTTCATCCACCGCTCGCTCGGACTCAGCGAGGAGGAGCAGGCCCGCGGCGTGTATTTTCCCGGCGAAGGCATCACCGGCCAGGTCGTCGATCTCGCCCGTCCGTTGATCGTACCGCGCGTTGGCGACGAACCCGCGTTTCTCAACCGGACCGGTCTCCTCTCGCAGGAAAAAGACAAGGACAACGCCTTCATCTGCGTGCCCATCCTGCGCGGCAAAAAAGTCCTCGGCAGCATCAGCGCCATCCGCCGCTACGACCACCCCGGGCTCCTGCAAAAACACGTGGATGCCCTCGTCGTCGTGGCCGACATGCTCGCGCAGTCCGTGGAACTCTACCTGATCGAAAACGTGGACAAAGTCCGCTGGGAGCAGCGCCAGCGCGAACTCATCGGCGAACTGCAAGCCCGCTACAAACCCTCCAGCATCATCGGCTCCTCCCGACCCATGATGGAGGTGTTCGCCATGCTCCACAAAGTCGCGCAAACCCGCACCACCGTCCTCCTCCTCGGCGAAAGCGGAGTCGGCAAGGAACTCATCGCCAACGCCATTCACTACGACGGCGCGAATCCGGAGAGCCCGATGGTGAAATTCAACTGCGCCGCGCACCCCGAAAGCGTTCTCGAAAGCGAACTCTTCGGGCACGAAAAAGGTCTCCCCGACACCGCCCAACCCCACAAAGGCCGCTTCGAAGAGGCGAACGGCGGCACCCTCTTTCTCGACGAAGTCGGTGAACTCCCCCCTGGCGTGCAGGCCAGGCTGCTGCGCATTTTGCAGGAACGGTCCTTCGAACGCGTGGGCGGCAGCAAAACCGTGACGGTCAACATCCGCATCATCGCCGCCACCAACAAAAACCTCGCGGAGATGGTCGCCCAGGGAGCTTTCCGGCAGGACCTCTATTTCCGGCTCAACGTATTCCCATTGTCGATACCACCACTGCGTGACCGCGGCAGCGACATCATCACGCTGGCCGAGCATTTTGTGGCCCGGTTTGCCGAAAAAAACGGCAAGAAGATCAACCGCATCAGCACTCCCGTGCTCAACATGCTGATGAATTATCACTGGCCGGGGAACGTCCGTGAACTGGAAAATGTCATCGAGCGCGCCGTGATCCTCACCGAGGACGACGCCATCCACGGTTATCATTTGCCGCTGTCGTTGCAGACGCCGGTGTTTTCCAAGGCCGACATCCCCAACGGCCTCGAAGCCCGGCTTGCCGCCATCGAATATGAAATGCTCGTCGAAGCCCTGCGCCTTCATCACGGCAACAGCAGCAAGGCCGCCCAAGAACTCGGGCTCACGCGCCGCACCATGGGCCTGCGCATGAGCAAGTATAAACTCAGCTATCAGGAATTCCGGCGCGGCGAGACGCCCTCCCCCTCCCGCGCCGCCTGAAAACCGCCCCTCCCCCCCCCCCCCCCTGCCCTGTTCACCCGCCGCAGCATCCGCCGCCACACCGCGAACGATACCTGCGCGGCGCCCGCTCCACCAGCCTGCCCCCCGCCGCTTCCAATGCCGGCTCCGGCGCGGGCGTGATCGTGACTTTCACGCCACCCTCGTCCCACACCGATTCCTCGAAACGCAGGTTGAGCCGGTCGAGTTCATCGTCCATCCAGCGCGGGCAATGATCGCATAAAACCTCCAGCGACCGAAACACCGTCGTCTCCAAAAACGGAAGCAAGACCTGCCGTGAATTCAGGGCCGCGTTGCTCTTCAAAACCTGCCGCAGATTGATCCGCCAGACCCCGTCGTCCGCATCCCCCACCGCGACTGGTCCCGCATCGCCAGCCTCCATCGCACGCATGTCCTCCTGTAGTTTTTCGGCGACTACCTCCAGTTGTTCCCGCACCGGTCCATGTCCTTTCCACAGGCTGAAGCCCATGCTGTCCAAAATCGCGCACGGCACGCCCCGCAACTCGTCCACGATAAAAATCCGACAGCCGCCCAGTTGGCCGGCCATGCGCCTGATCTCGGCATGCAACCCCGCCAGCTCCATGTCCCGAGTCAGCCGAAACGGGATCTCCTTCGTGTCCTTCCACTGCCCGGAAATCCGCCTGTACACGCGGACGCCTCCCTCCTCATAAAAACTGGCGGGTTCGCCCCGCCCGTTCACATAGGCCGCGATTTCCATGTCATCCCCGGATGTTTCGGTTGTCATAAGGCATCAGGGCGGCGGGTTAGAATCCGTGCTTCTTCCCCTTGATCGATTCCAGGTCGATGCGAACCACCATCGTGCGGTCGAGGTTGGACTTGGGGTATTCAAATTTCCGCGACGTGAACTTTGCCACGATCATGTCGAGCGCCCTGATCTTCTCCGCTTCGTCGGTGACGAACGCCGCCTTGCCGAACCCGATCACCGTGCGATGACGCGCCTCGAAATCGCAGGGCATCTCGTCGGGGATGACGCCGTGGTCGATGGAGACCTCGATGCAGACGTTGTTGTTGCGCTTCAGAATCTCGATCTTCGTTCCCTTTTGCGACGAGTGGAAATAGAACGCCTTGCCATCGTAGGCGAAAAACACCGGAACCAAGAACGGTATGTTACCATCCGCCAGCGCGAGGTGCATCATTTTTGCCGCCCCGATGATTTCGTCGATTTCCGCGCGGTCGATGATCTCACGATCCTTCCTGCGCATTGCCCCGTGTGGATGCCCTTCCGGCATGTCGTGCATGGCGTGTTCGTTCATGGTTTTGTTTTTTTGGATTAAATTCTGATGTTACGCAAACGGAGCAGGAACAAGGAGCGGCGGCATCTTGCCGCCGGACGACGCGGAGCGTCGCCGGTTTGGAGACCAAACCCCATGAGGCGAGGCGCATTGCGCCTCGTCCGGCGGCAAGATGCCGCCGCTCCTTCGCAAGCGTCCGCGTAACATCCGTTAAATTGTGTGTGTGTCATAGGGCGCCACTGCATTCGGCGCAGCCGCCAGCCAAAAACGCCCGGCTGAATTTCCCCCGCCGTGGCACGGGAAACTCCGCCGCCTTTGACGCTTTCTGTCGCAATTCGTTCACGTAAGAGGCGGGCAGCCCGCGCTCAACCGCCCCTTGCACGACAAACTCAAGGTAATCCCGGCTCGGCGGCTGCGGGGCGCCGAGCACATCTTTTTTATACAGTAGCACCAGATGCCCCCGCCCATCCTTGTCGATGACCTCCGTCGGGTAATGGAAATACGCCCCGCCTCCATCCTGCCGGGCGTCCTGCCACACATCGAGCACCTCGCCGTCCTGAAAGCTCAACTGGTAAAGCACGCCCCACACATCCGCGCCCGGACTGGTGACAACCGTTTCCATGCCACCGTCCCATGTCCGCGAATAACCAAAAAACTCCACACGATGCCCCGGTAGCCGGGCAATGGATACAACCGCCGGTCTGACGCCCCGGAGGGCAAGCTGCTCTCCGTTCATGTCGGCACCATAGGCGAAATAGAGAAGTTCGCTCAGTTTTCCCGGAAAAACGAATCCGTTGACGATGCCGGAAGCATTCATCGAACCAGAATAGCCCGTCATAATGCGCCTTGGTTAACTTTCATAAAAACAAGAATCATGATAAGGAAAGGCCCCCGCGATAAACCCTCCGCGGAGGCCTTTCCCGGTCTGCACTGCACACAGGGGGACGGCTCCTTCTGTTCCTTGAAAACGCCCCCTGAAAGTGGCGGTGGTTCATTACCACATGTTGAGAATCCATTCCCTGTTCTTCTTGTATTCCATGTCCGTGAACAGGGTGTTGGCCATGGCCTCGGCGAGCCACATCGCCCCGGCGTAGCCAACAACTGGATACCGATACAAACCGGCGCGGTCATAGGTCGGGAATCCGACCCGCAGCATCGGGATGTTGTATTCGATGCTGATGAACCGGCCCTTGGAATGCCCCAGGATCATGTCCAGCTCGATCTTGCCCTCCTTGATCCGGCTCTCCAAGTCCCACAGGTCGGCGTTGGTGACGATCTCCATGTCGAAATCCACGTTTTCCTTCAGAGCCTTGATGCGCGGATCGTCTCCGTAGAACGCGTTGTCGTCACCGAGCAGGAGCAGCACGGGCTTCATCTCCAGATCGAGACAAAACTCGGCCAGCCCGATCACCAGGTCGGGATTCCCGTAAATGGCCACTTTCTTCTCGGCGAGGAACATGTGGGTCACGTCGGTGATCGCGTCCAGCGCCACGCCGCGCTCGCGGACGAGCGACTCGGGGATGGGCTTGCCCGTCAGTTTTTTCAGGTTTTGCAGAAATGTATCCGTATTTCGGATTCCAATCGGCGTCGGACCGATGATCGTGGGAATGCCAAACTCGGACTCCAGATACTGCGCGGCCTTGCTGCATTCGTAGCGGTTGAGGGCGATGGTCCCAAGGGCGTTGGCCGTGCCCTGCATGTCCGCGATGGTCGTGTTGCCGTGCGAGACGAAGTTGCCATACGGCATCAGGGGGGAGTCGAAGCCCTCAATTTCGAAAAGCACGGTCGCGTCGATTTGCATCTCCGCGACGAGGTGCTTGAGCGCCGTCACGTCGCCCGGATTCACCCAGCCGGTCAGCAGGTTGAGCTTGCCGCTGGGCTCCGTTTTCTTGGCGAAATGCGTGACAAAATCCCGCACCGCCACGTCGTAGCCGCTTACCATGCTGCCGACAAAGCTCGGCGTGTGAATGGGGATGAGATGCACTTCGCGCCCGGGGTATTTCTCCGCCAGCAGGCCGCGGTTGAGTTTCGTGACCACGCCGTCGATGTCGTCGCCGATGACCTCCGTGCAACAGGTCGAGATGATCGGCACCACCTTCACGTCCGGATAACGCATCAAGAGCACGTCAACCGCTTCCTCCACCCGGCGGGTCGCGCCGAAAACGGCGCCCTCCTCGTGGACGGACGACGACGCCAGTTCGAAGCTTTCCTTGAAGTGCTGGGAGAAGATGAGGCGCACAAACATCACGCACCCCTGCCCTCCGTGGACGATGCCGATGCAGTCCTTTATCCCGATGCTGGCAAACTGCGCGCCCGCGGGCTGGCAGGTGAAGATCGGATTGATGATGCCGACCCGGTCCTTTGGTTTTAATTCACAAAGCATAAAAAAAATATCCGTGCGTTAGTAGTGTTGATCGGTGAGCTCCAGGTTGAGGGAGCCGGTGATGGTCAGGAAGTCCATGCGTTCGTGGACGGCTTGCATGAGCGATTGGATCTCCTCGTTTTCCAGTGTGTTGATCCACGGGAAACGGACTTTGTAGGCATCCGCCAGACAAACGGCGTCCACCCAGTAGCAGCGGTCCGCCGGGGTGTCGTTCTTGGGAGATTCGCCGCAGAGTATCTGCGTAGTTTTTTCCAGGATACCCGCGTTCTGGTCCTTGCGATCCCAGGCGCGCGAGTGGAACTGCCAGAGGCAGTTTTTCATGATGT
Organism: Geminisphaera colitermitum TAV2; assembly: GCF_000171235.2. Taxonomy (GTDB): domain Bacteria; phylum Verrucomicrobiota; class Verrucomicrobiia; order Opitutales; family Opitutaceae; genus Geminisphaera; species Geminisphaera colitermitum. The sequence goes on from NZ_ABEA03000203.1 coordinate 54,136, forward strand.
AGTCCACCAGTTGGTCCATTCTGGTTTTGGTCAGGTCGTCATCCATAAGATCCCTTTCGCGCGCTCAGGCGGCGCCGGCCTCCAGAAAATCGGGCTTCGGTTTGGGCAGGAAGGTGGGATACGTTTTTTTCCGCAGCGGCGTCACGCAGTCCATCTTGCCCGTGTATTGGCGGAGCGTGGTCGAGGTGCGCACCTCCTCGCTCAGCTTCACGTCGGAAATCATCCGGCGCGTCACGAAACCCTTGTCGGTGGGTATCTCGTCCTTGCTGATGTCGAGGTACGAGAGTTGGTGGATCGGCGAATAGATCGCGTTGTAAATGTCGCGCGCAAACCGCACCCAGCCCTCGAATCCCTTGTAGGGCCCGTTGTGGTAGGCGTGGGCGTTGAGATACGGAACGCGGAGTTTTTTGGCCACCTCGCCCGGACGTTTTCCGGTGAAAATCACGTCGGGCTTCAGCATGTCCATCGCCTCAAGTCCTTCGAGTTCGTTGGGATCGTCGATGGCGAGCGCGCCCTCTTCGCAACGCGAAATGCCTTTTTCCATGTCTCCCTGATGACCGAACTTGGTGTAAACGGAGACGACTTCGACGCCCATCTCCGCGTGGATGACGTGCGCCCAGTGCCAGAGCTTGGAACCACCCGGCCAGAGACAGACTTTTTTGCCCTGCAGGCGTTCTTTGTACCAATCGAGTTCCGGCTTCCACCGGGCCGTTTCCTCGTCGATGATCGCCTGCGCGCGCTCCTCGATGCCAAAAAACAACCCGATTTTTCTCAGCGAAGCGGAAAGCGGCCCGAAGCCGAACCCGTCGATGTCGAGACGCGGGATGCCGTAGCGCTTGCGGAGTTCGTTGCAGATGTATTCCGCCGAACGGGCGCACTCCAGCACGTTGAGGTGCGCACGGTGCATGGACCGCAATTCATCGTAGGAACCGTTGCCGGTAAAGGTGGAGAGCACCTGGATGCCCATGCGCTTGAAATAATCCAGCATCACCTCCTGGTCGCCCTGAATGTTGTATTCGCCGACGTAGTTGATGACGTAGTCGCTGGTGATCTTTGGCTCGATATTGCCGACCTTCTGGTTGATCCAGGCGATGTTGATCTTGTGGTGTCCGCCGGACTGGCTTGGTCCGCCGAAGCCCGGCGAGTTGCAGACGAAAATATCGACATCGGGCATCTCGTCCATGACCTCCTGCGCGACAGCCGCGAGGTCGTCGCCGATCAGCGCCGAGGCGCAGGTCTGGTAGATCGTCATGCGCTTGATGTCCGGGAAGGCCTTGAACGCCTCGATGATGTTCTGTTTGAGCATCTTCTCGGCGCCGAAGATGACGTGCTTCTCCTTCATGTCGGTCGCAAAGGTGTACTCGATCTGGAAGTTCTTGTTGTCGCTGATATAGCGCTTGGTCTGCCAGGTATCATAGGTACAGCCAACAGGACCGTGGCTGAGGTGGATGACGTCTTTCATCGGCGTGCCGATGACGTGTTTCGCTCCGCAGTAGGCGCAGCCGCGCTCCGAGATCGTTCCGGGGATCGTATTGAGATACCCGAGCGGCAGGGCCATCGAGAGGTCCTCGCCCGGCCCTTTTATAACAGCGTGCTTTTTCCGCTCGGGGATGCACTTGCTGCAGTTGAATTCATGATATGGCATGGTTCAAAATCCTTTTTGATTATTGAGTATTATATAAAGATGCGTTCCTCCCCCCTCCCCCCCCCCGCCTCCCGTTTATCCAGCCAAAGGGGGGGGGGGGGGGGGG
>NZ_ABEA03000202.1 GCF_000171235.2 Geminisphaera colitermitum TAV2
CCTCAACGTCCGCGATTTCGGCGCGCGCGGCGACGGCGCGGTCGATGACACTGCCGCTCTCCAACGCGCCCTTGATGCACTCCCTGCCACCGGCGGCACTCTCGTTTTCCACGCTGGAGTTTACCGCATCGACACCACGCACTCTGACCGAGCCACGTTCTTCAGCGCGCTCGATCGACACCTCCTCCTCGCCGACAAAAACAACATCGTCATTGAAGGCCCGGAGACATCGGGAGCCGACGCGCTTCCCGACGCCGTGCTCGTATTCCAAAACCCCGACGCCATCGGCTTACGTCTCGTGGCAACCAGCAGCCTCACCCTGCGCAACCTGCAACTCCGCCTCGCCACTCCAGCCCCCGTCCGCCACAACCGCGCCCTGCTCGACGCCGCTGGTTGCACGCAACTCGCCATCACGCGCCTTGTCACCATCAACTCCGCCGGACCCGGCATCCGCATCGACACCTGCCGCGACGTGCGTATTCAAAATTCACTGATACGCGGCTCAGGCAACTTTGGTATTTCCATCCAATCCTCTGACCGCGTCACTGTTTCCAACAACCGCCTTGAGGACAGCCGCGACTCCGGACTCCGCCTCGATCAAGTCGGCGGCCTCACACGCACACCGCGCGGCATCGTCTTTGACAACAACACCATCACCGGTTCCCCCGAAGGCTTCGGCGTCAGCCTTTGCGCGGGCGACGACATCACTCTGTCCGGCAACACCATTCGCGACACCTATCAGGCCGGTCTCGCCATTTATCAGCAGCAGGGATTCTTACCACGCATCGGCAAGATCGCACTGACGGACAATACCTTCGCGGCTTGCGCCACCGGCAAACATTCGCCGACACGCGGCGCGATCACGGTTTTCGGCCCAGCACCAAAACAGCTCGAAGTGATCCGCACCCGCTGGGCGCCCGCCACACCGGACGATGTCGTTGCCGTGAGCATCCGCGCTTTGTCCAAGGGACGCCCCATTGAAACGCTCACACTGCGCGACAACAATTTCGCACGCGAACACGTTGCCATCCAATCCGGCAGCGAGGCTCACATCAAAACCCTCACCATCGAATAAACGTCCGCCCCCCCCCCTCTCGTCATGAAACCTACCCGCTACTTTTCAGGATTCACGCTCATCGAATTGCTCACTGTCATTGCGATCATCGGCATCCTCGCCGCCATCATGCTCCCTACCGTGTCACGTGTGCGCTTTAGTGCGCGCACCACACAGTGCCGAAGCAATCTGCGCCAAATCGTCAGTTACATGATTCTCGCAGCGAACGACAATAAGGGGCGGCTGCTGGATTTCCCGAGTTCCAAAATCGGCACGCGTGACGAAAACACCCGAATCCAGGTTTTGTTGCAGGGACAAAGCGATCCCGCCGACAGCAACATAAAAAGCCTCGGCCTGATTAAAAAAGGTGAACAATCACAAATCTTGATTTGCCCGATTAACAAACAATACGGCCAGCCGCTGACGAGCACGCCGACGTGGGAGTGCCACTACTCGGCCAACCTGCAAGTTTACAAATCATGGGACGCTTCCGCCACGCGCGTGTTGACGCCCTCACGCTTGGACGACCCGGATTTTGCACGCCTGCCGATTGTGTGGGACCAGCGCGGCGACAGTCCGGTAAACACAATCCCCGGCAAATACACCGCGCATCACAGCAATCCTGGGGCAGCGTCGGTGCTCGATAACAAGGTCGAACGCAGCGCGACTTTTGGTTATCTTGACGGCAGCGTCCGCTTTCTAAAACACCCGCAAAAAATCGCCCCCTAAGTCACTTCAACAAAACGGCGTGACGTGCCGGCGGGGTGTGGGGCAGGCTGGCGGGCGCATGGCAAAAATCTCATGGATGACATGGGCTGAAATCCGGCGGTGGGCGCTGCATGAAGCGATGCGCCCGGATCTCGCGCGGGCGACGCGGGCGGCGGTCGCGTTCATGGGTTCGTTCCTAGCAACGTGGCATCTGGGGTGGCCGTCAGTGGCGATGTTCGCGGGGATGGCGGCCCAGAATATCGCAATGATCGATGTGAAGGGCGATTACCGGGCCCGGTTTTGCCTTCTGCTCGCCATGCAGGTGGTGCTGGCAGGAAGCGTGGGGCTGGGGGCTCTGGCTTGGTCGGGGGAGTTGCCGATGATGCTGGCGTGCACGGTGCTGATCGCGGCAGGGAGCGGCTTGTGGCGGCACTTGAGCAGCGATTATGGCCCGACCGTCGCAGTGGTGTCGGCCCTGCTGTTTTTTGTCTCGCTGGCAGGCGAATCGCATGGCGGACACGTGGGTCCCGCAGTGCTGGCCACGCTGGCCGGCGGCGGGATGGGTATGCTGCTTCAAGTGGCGTTGTGGCCCTGGCGGGCCCAGCATCCATTGAGGCGCGTGGTGGCGGAGAGCTGGCTGGCGCTGGCAAGGGTGTTCGAGGTGATGGGGGAGGAGAATCTGGATCGTAACGAAACCACGGCGCGTAACGAAAAATCGAATACGCAGTCGGTCCGGCGTCTGTCCGCCTTGCGTGATCCGGAAGGTGCGCTGCGCATGGCCATCGACCAGGCGGACCGGATGCTGGTCAGCGCAGCCCCGGGGTCCGAGGCGCAGAAACGGGTGGTGGCACAGTTGATCGAACTCAATCTGTGGGCCGCCCGGCTCGCAATGGCAGCGGGTGCGGTTTACACGTTGCTGGAAGGCGAGGAAAGCGAGGCGCGGGTCAAAGGCGCATCAACGGCGGAGGGGGGGGGAGGGGGGGACAAACGGCGGAGCTGGCGCAGTCAGTTGTCGGCTTCGGCGGTGCCGTTGTTTGTCGGACTGGCCAACTTGGGACGCTCGATCGCGGTCACGGTGGTGTCGCGTCAGCCGGGGCATCTGGCGGCATGCGAAGTGCGGCTGCGCCGTCTCGACGGCATCCTGCGCGGTCTGGAGGCACGCGCCCAAGGATTGCTCGCCACGCGGGCAACCGGTCTGGCGAAAGAAAACGGGCACTCCGCTCTCAAATCAGGCGACATCGCGCATGTGGCGGAGTTGTTACGCGAGTTGGGACAGCGGCTGGCGGGAGTGGAAACCGCGGTGCGACCCACCATCGAGCGCGCGGATGAACGGGCGGCGTTTCCGCTGGAGTTGCTGGACTTGAAAACGTGGCAACTGCGTCCGCTGGCGGCGACGATCAACCTGAAGCCGCGCCTGGACCGCGTGCTGCTGCGATTCACGCTGCGGCTGACGGTGCTGCTGATGGGGGGCGTGACGGCGTTTTACCTGCTCGACTGGCCGCATGGCTACTGGCTGCCGTTGACGATCATGGTGGTGTTGCAACCCGACTACGGGACGACCCGGGCGCGGGCGGCGCAGCGGCTGGCGGGGACGGTGGCGGGGAGTTTGCTGGCGTCAGGTTTGTTGTGGCTGCGGCTGCCGGCGGGCGTGGAGTTGGGCGTGATCGCGGTGTGCGTTTTCCTGTTCTGTTATCTGGTGCGGCGCAACTATGCGGTGGCGGTGTTTTTCGTGACGGTGTTCGTGGTGCTGTTGATGGAAGCCTCGGGCGCTCAGACGGCAGGCGTGGCGCTGGAGCGCACAGGTGCGACGCTGGCCGGTGGTTTGGTGGCGCTGGGCGCGGCCATTGTATTCTGGCCCGTGTGGGAACGGGAACGTCTGCCGCCGCTGATGGCGGGCGCGCTGCGGGCCAATCGTGACTATCTCGCGGCACTGGTGGACCGGCTGGCGCACGGGGGCGTGGTGGACGCACCGTTGGTCCAGGCAAAGCGGGCGGCCGAGTCGGCCAACGCCACGGTGTTTTCATCACTGCGACGACTCTACGGCGATCCACGCAACCGCCGTGATCGCGTGGAACGGGCCGCCGTGCTGGCCAATGCCACGCAACGGCTGACACGCATCGCCACGGTTTTGATGCTACATGTGCGACGGCCCGCGGAGGCACCTCACACGGTGAAGGAGGTGCAGATGGAGGAGGAAGCCGCGCGCGTGATCTCCCCCGCGCACGAGGCGGTGGCACAGGTGATCATGAATGCGCTGGACGCACTGGCCAGCGAGGCGGCCCTTGGTTTGGACACGCCCCGGACGTCTGGACATCGCAACGCGATCCTGGCCGCCCATGCCTTGGCGTTGGATACGCTGGAACTGCCTCCGGAAAATCCGGCGACCGACTGGGCGACCTCCGGACTCGGACGCGCCGCGGCCGAGGTGCGCGCGTTGATCGAGGAACTGGGCTCGGCGTAGTTGACAACCCACTACGCCAGCAGCGCGGCCTTCTCCTCGCTGATGGCCCACTTCATGGGTTCATTGCGTTCCCAGCGGTCGAACTCGTCGATCATCAGGCGGCCCATGCGGCGGCATTCGCGATTTTGCGAACCGGCAATGTGCGGCGTGAGAACCACATTGGGCAGCGTATAAAACGGCGAACCTGCCACCGGCGGCTCGGGATAGGTGACGTCGAGCAGGGCGGTGAGATCGGGGCGCTTGGTGAGCACGTCGATCATGCCGGGTTCGTGGACCACGGCGCCGCGCGCGGTGTTGATGAAAGTTGCGCCGTTTTTCATCAGTTCGAAATGGCGGCCTTGGATCATGCCTTCGGTTTCCTTAAGCCAGGGCGTGTGCAGGCTCACCACGTCGCAGCGGCGGAAAATGTCATCGAGCGACACCATTTCGACATCGAGCGCGGTGGCCTGCGCCTGCGTCACGAACGGATCGTAGGCGAGCACGTCGAGATCGAAGGGGCGCAGGCGTTCGCGCACGAGGCGCCCGATCATGCCGAGCGAGATGAGGCCGACTTTGCTGCCGTAGCCGCCGGCGCAGGGGACGCGCTCCATATGCGCGCCGAGGCGATTGGCCCCGAGGGCGTAGCGCCAGGTGTTTTTGAGGCTGAGGAGTACCGCGCCGAGGGTGAACTCCGCCACCGGGATGGCGTTCATCGCGTAGGCGCTGGCGACCAGAATCGAACGCTTCCAGAAGGCCTCGGACGTAAATCCGCGAATGGACCCGGCTCCGTAGAAAACGGACTGAAGCTTGGGCGCGGCGTCAAGGAAGGCGGCGTCCATCATGGGGGCGCCCCATCCGGAGAAAATCACTTCGACGTCGCGCAGGAGGGCGGGATTCCTGCCCAGTTCCGCCTTGGTCAGGGGACGGGGGGAGAGCAACTGCACGCGGTGTGCGATTTCAGCGAGCATTTCTTCGCCGTAAATGAGTTCAAACGCGTGAGATTCGAGAACGATCAGACCTTTCTTCATAGGGAGGAAGTGCTGACAACACTCTTCCTGCCCGCGGATAACAATCCCTTTTTGCCTGCGCACGTTGGCAGAAATCAGGACGAAGCGGTTTTGTGCTGACTTTTACACAGAGAGGCCAGGTGCCGTACGGGGCCTCACCTCGCGTCAGGCCCAGGCAAAAAAAAATTAGAGCAACGGGTATGTTTTACAACGGCAGCCACACTTTGGGATGGCGGCGTGGGGGGGCAGGCTGCTCACTGCTGGGAAATCCAGAGCCTATTATGCCAGCCATTCCTGTGATTCAAAAAACGAGTTTTCGTTCAACCAAGGGCGTTACGATCGTCGAACTTCTTCTCATCGGCATGATCGTGGTCCTTGTCGGTCTGATGACGCTGCCCTCGTTCACCAGCGACCACAGCGATGCCCAGGAAAAACGCGTGATCCGCAACCTGCGCCAACTCGCCGATGCCGCGCAACTCCACTTCATCCGGACGGGCGACAGCATGGTGACCCTCGACCAACTCGTGGGACCGGGCAAAGCGATCAGCGAACTGCCCTCCATAGCCGGCGAGCGTTACCCGGCGGTAATCCGGCGCGACCAGACGGAATTTATCGCCACCGGCAGCACGATTACCAACAAGCCGGTCATCAAATATTCGCAGTAGTGCGGAGTGATGCCGACTGAACGCCGCCGCCCGCCGGGGGGGAGCGACGGCTTTGATGGCGACATCAGCCCCTGCAAAATCAAGATTTGTGAATCCCCTCCCGGCCACTCGCCGGGATGGCGACATCGCGCACCGGCGAATGAAATGCTCCCTCGTTCCTCCCGTGCCTGACATGCTTGACGCGCAACTCCAGCGAACGTCTGGACAACAGCGCCACTGCGACGGGCAGGCAGAACAACAACGTCATCAACGCCACCTCCAACCTGGGCGCGCCCATGACAAGTCCGCCCACCAGAATGCACACCGCGCCCGCCAGGTGAAACGCGTATAACTGCCTCAATGCGAGCGCCATGGTTACGGCGACCACCAATGCGATGGCGGCATTGAACGGCGGCAGAAATCCCAAGACCATGCCGGCCAGATAAGCCGTTGGAGCCGGCAACGAATCATCGCCATCGCGCACGAAGCAATGCTGCAACAGCACACCCAACCCCAAAATGATGCCGACGAGAAAAAACGGCAGCACGCCACTTCTGCCCTCGTGGCAAATGAGGGCCGTGCCAAGCCAGGCCCGCAGGCCATCACTCACATTGAGAGGCGTCAAAAAATGTGGGAAAAAGGAACTGTTTTCCAACACATGCGAAAGAGTCACCAACCTGTGCCTGCCGCGCACGAGGGATGACGAGGGTACGACGAGCAACGTCGCACCTATGAGATAAAGAACGGTTTCCATGATCTGAGTCAGTCTGGTCTGGACGTGGTAGAGTCCGGTCCGTGCTCCCCTCCCGCTACGGTCCAAGACGGACCACTGGGGCGCATGGCATCATGAGACAGTGTGGTAGAAAAACGCTGGCCGGAAGAATCGCCCGTAACCCAATCCTTGCGCCTCATTCCGTCAACACGCGCAACCGGCTAAACCCCAATCAGCAGCGAGCCTAATCCGGGACATACTATCTCATAACACACGAACTATGAGGAGATCACCTCATTTCCCAGGCGGGAAACGACACTTCCGCCCGACTCTATGTTGCGAACAAAAAGTTGCTGCATGAGAGGGCGGAGCACCGCCCCCCCCCCCCCCCTCATTCCGGAAACGACGCCCCCTCCACCCAGTGTCCCCGGATCGAAACCATCCGCGGAAACGCCGGTTGACCCAAGTGGTTGCCATGCAACAACGACACCAGCAAATCCACCGCCGCGTGCCCCACCTCCACCGTATGCGGATCAATCCCAGCCAACCCCGTTTCTCCGCGCTGCACCAAATTTACCACCCGCACCTCCTCTGGCACGCGATAACCCGCTCCCATCAGAATATCGCGCACATCCCGCCCCGCCGACAACACCACCTCCGGCCTGTAGCGCTCGAACCACTCGCACACCTCCTCTTGTCCCAAATGCTCCTTGGACGAAAACAGAGGCGGCAACCGGTCCCGAGCCTGGATTCCGTGCCGGTAAAACAAATACCGCGAACCCCATGCATGATTCGTCGAGGCATCCACGCGATTTGTAATAGCCAATCCGATACGCCTAAAACCCGCCGCGCGCACATGCTGCAACGCACACTCGAAATCGTAGGTGTAATCCGAACAAACCTGATGCAGCCCCTCATGGGCGGTATTGAACCCGATCAACACCGTTGCAAAATACCGCCAGTCCAACTCCGGGAATTCCATATCCGGAGCATCCGCCCCTGGAAAAAACAACACCCCCTGAATCCCCCGCGCCCGCAAAATCTGTGTCAGCCGCGCATCCGACACCGGACTCTCCCCCAGATAAAACTCATCGATCCCATATCCCTGCCCCTCCGCGCTCTCGCTGATCGCATCGTAAAGCGGACGATAAAACGAATCCTTGAACTGCCGCCTGCGAATCGCCTGTCCAAACCGGCTCACCAACGCGATCCGCCCCGTTGCAATACCCCCCTCCCCCCCCCCCCTCACATTCGCATGCCCCCTCCGCCCCGGACGCCGCTCCCGCAACTGCGTCATCAATGCCGCGATCATCGGATTGGGCCGGTACCCCATCTCCTCCGCCGTCCTGCGAATCAAATCCCGCGTCGCCTGCTTAATGTCCGGATGATTGCGCAACGCCATCGAAACCGTGGCGCGACCAAAACCCGAACGATCCGCGATATCCTGCAACGTAGGGCGCACTGGGGCGGGCAACTTGCTCATGCCACTGATACAAAACCCACCAATCACAGCCCGCCAACCCTGATTCTTTGAACGAGTTCAAAAATCGTGCAATTGAACACCAGTCAGCCAGCATTTCCTCTCTCCACTCCATGAACACCTCCGCCCCGCGCCGCCTCCCCGCCCTCCTTGCCTGCGTAACCCTCTTCGCATCCGTGTGCACCGCCGTTCACTCCACGCCTCCACCCGCCGCCGCCCCCTCCTTTGCCGCGCGCATCGACGCCCTGCGCGACCAACTCGACACGCCCGAAGTGACAGCGATCCTCGCTCGCGCCGACTCCCTTGCCGCCAGTCCCATTCTCGTCCGCGCCCGCTCCCTCGATCACATGGCCGCCACCGCCGCCAACCCCGCCGCCGGGCGCACCACCGACACCCGCAACAAAAGCGACGGACTCCGCCGCCGCAACCGTCCTGAAGACGCCGAAAAATTTGCCCTCGCCTCCTCCGACATGGGCGCCGCCCGCACCCTCCTTGAAGAACTCCCCCTCCTCGCCGCCGCTTGGCGCCTCACCACCAAACCCGCCCTCCGCGAACACCTCGAAAAACAACTCCGCGAAGTCTCCACCTGGACCCCCTTCCAACGTCCCGGCTGGACCCTCTCCGCTCGCAAAGACCCCCTCCCCTCCGCTGGCGACGGCGTCTGGCTCGCCACCGGCACCCTGCTGCAAGCCCTCGCCATCACCCTCGACATCCTCCCTCAAAACCCCACCGCCACGGACGCACTTCCATCCGACCTCCTTGTCGCCGTCCGCCAGCGCATGGCCGACGAAATCCGCCGCACCCACCACGACTGGACAGCCCGAATCCCCTGGTATGTTCAAAGCCAGAAAGTCACCTCCAACCAATGGGTTGTCCCCGCCAGCGGCATGTTCGTAGCCGCCGCCGTCCTTGGCCGCGACCAATTCCCCGAAGCGTATCAACTCGGTCAGGACAGCCTTCGCCGCAGCCTCGCTCTTGCCGGTGACGACGGTTCCCTCAACGAAGGCCACACCTACGGCATGGCCTGGACCAGCTTCTCACTCCTACTCGCCCGCCACTACGCCCGGCAAACCGGCGACACCCAATTCGCCCGGCAACCCTTCTTCCAAAACTTCCCCAACTGGATGGCCCTTTACTTCCAACCCGGCCAAAACCCCGTCAACGCCTTCGACGGCTTCAACGCCCAACGTCGCAACCTCGCCATCACCGATCTCACCCACCTCGCCGCTGTCTCCGGCAGCCACGCCTTTGCGCAAACCATGCTCCGCGAAACCGGACGCTTCCGCCAAAACTTTTTTGCCCTCCTCGCCCTCGGAGAACTCGCCTCCTCCTCCCGCAGCCTCCCTCCCCCCCCCCCCCTCCCCACCGCCGGCCTCTTCCAACGCTCGCACATGTTCATCTGGCGCCAGTCCTGGGCTCCCGACGCATCCGGACTCTGGATACGCGGAGGCGACGCGGAGGATTTCCATACCCACCACGACCGCGGCCACATCAATTTCATCGTATCTGGAACCCCAATACTCATCGAATCCGGCACCCCTGGTTACGCCAACAAACGCAAACGCCCCGACTACGACTCCACCCTCGGCCACAACGTCCTCACGCTCGACGGCGACACCCTCCCCCCCCACGCCCCCGCGCCCATCACCGTTGCCCGCCACGACGCCACTGGCGGCGACCTCTCCATCGATCTGCGAAAAGTTTATCCCGCCCTCTCCGACGCCACCCGCAGCGCCACTTGGACGCCCGCTACCCTTCGTGTCACCGACACCATCGCCACACGTCCCAACGCACCCGCCGTCACCCCCGCCTGGCGCTGGCACCTCGCCACCGCCGAGCCTGCGCGGATCGAACAACTCGCACCCAACCGCCACCGCATAAAAATCCCCGCTGGCCGCATCGTTTTTCCCGCCTGGGTCGGCCCCTGGCAAAACCCCGACCTCCCACGCCCGCAAGGTGAAGACATCCTCAACACCGCCGCCATCGAACTCGAAATCACCGCCGATGCCCCCATCACCGTCCAGGCGATTACGCACCCCGATCACACGCTGAAATTCCGTCGCACCGAAAATCCGCACACAACACTCGTTGTCAGCACCCCCCAACCCATCCAGCACCTCACCCTCACCACAACCCTCACCGCCACCGTCCCCTGACATTGGATGTTGGACGTTCGACGTTGGATGTTGGACGTTCGGCGAAGCCGCCTCCCTCCCCCCCCCCCCTGCCATGCGCTCTCGTTGTCTCGCACTAGCCACCCTAGTCTGCATCACCACGCCACTGCCAGCGGTCCCTCTGGCCGAACTGCCCCGCCAGCCAACCAGCACACTCCTTGACCGCGCCGCCAGCGACACCACTCCCGCTGTCGTCGCACTGCGTGAAAACCTCATCGTCCGCGCCCGGACGGACGCCGCCAAACCGATCATCCGCCGCGTCCATTCCATTGCCAAAATCGAAACCTCGCGCATTACACTCAAAGCCACCGTCGCCAACGCCAGCCCTGAAAACCGCGAGACATTTGCCCTCGCCATGTACGACGCCGACTCTGGAGGCGTTCTCTCCATCGAACTCCCCCGCCTCGCCGCCGCGTATCGGATAACTCACGACACCGCGCTCCGCGACCGCCTCCTCGCCCAACTCGCGGAACTCACCACCTGGAGCCCCTTGCAACGCCCCGGCTGGACCCTTGGCGGAGCCCGCGCCAAGCCCCTCCCGCCCGCGGGCGACGGCATCTGGCTCGGCACCGGCTGGCACCTGCGCGGCATCGCCGACGCCCTCGACCTCCTCCCTCCCGACGAGATTCCCCCCAGCCTGCTCACCGCGATTGACGCCCTGCTCGACCGCGAGATCGCCACCATCCTCGACGACTGGCACGCCCGCCGTCCCTGGTTCGTCAAAAAACCAGACCCCGCCAGCAACCAATGGGTGTTGCCCGTCGAAGGCCTCATTCGCGCCAGCCTTTATCGCGGCGCCCGGCGAGACAACGCCCCCCCCTCCCTCCGCGATGCCTACGAATTTGGCGTGCGCTGCCTCATGCAATCACTCGACGCACAAGGCGCACGCGGCGAATTTCGCGAAGGCCTCACCTACGCCTCCATCACTGTCAAAGGCCTCCTCTCCTCTGCCCGCGCCATGGCTCGCACCGGTGATGAACGCGCCTTGTCCCACCCCTTCCTCGCCCACACCGGCACCTGGTTCGCACACCACATCCAACCCGGCGGCTTCCTCATCAACGCCTTCGACACCCTCAACGGCGCTCGCGGCCAGCTTGGCATTTTTGGCAACGTCTTTAGCGAAATCACCGTCAACACCGGCAACCCCCATGCGCTCTGGGCACAACGAACCCGCCGCCTTGCCGGCGACCACGTTGACGCCCTCATCGCCGCCACGATTCCCGACACCCTCGCCCAGCCGCCGCCACTCTTCGCCGTGTATCCCGACGCCACCCGCGTCAACTGGCGCAGCAGTTGGGACGATGAAACAGCATCCGGAGTTTGGATACGCGGCGGCGATGCCGGCGACCGCCACGACCATCAGGACCGCGGCCATGTCAATTTCATCATCGGCAACCGCGCCCTCCTCATCGAAGCCGGCGCACTCAATTACGCCACGCCCCAATTCACCACCCGGTATCGAGGCGTCCCCGGCCACAACGTCCTGCAAATCGGCGATCTCGCTCCCGAACAAATGACCGGCGACTGGCTTGCCCGCTCCGGCCAGATTCTCGACACCGCTCATCGCCCCGCTCCCATCACCGTTCACCGCATGGACGCCGATGGCGGCGACATCACTGTCGATGCCAGCCATTGCTATGCCCGTGCGTCCCTCTGGAAACGCCGCGTCGAGTGGACCGCCACCCGCATGCGTATTCAAGACACCGTTACACTCAAGGAACCCGACATCGCCCTCTTCCGCTGGCACACTGGCGAAGCCCCCGATGCGCTGGTAAAACAACTCGAAAACGAACTCCAGATCGGCAAAGTTCGCCTCAAGTGGGAAACCTCCACACCTATTGAAACCCGTATCGAATCCGCCCCCGACGCCACCCTCCGCGCCCGCACGATTTCCAACCACGCCACCGCCATCATCCGTACCCGTGACCCAGTCACGGAGTTCGCCCTCACAACGACCGTGGAACTGGCGGAGTGAATGCCAGCTACTCCCGTCCAAGCTGTTCTCTCATCAATGCGCTGAACAACTCATAAACCAGCTTTCGCTCCTCGGCAAAAACGCAGTCGATCGTCATTGGTTCAACGTAACAAAAAATCACCCGATAACGCCCCACCCGAAGACGCCAGAACCCCGCCAAATCATTTTCCAGCGCACGCACCACCCCCTGCTGTTTTCCCAACCTTGCGATGGCCTCGCGCAACTTGTGCTTCGGACCCGGAGCCATCGTTTGCAAGAAATGCTCCACCTGCTCGGAAATGCGCACCTTATACATTGGCGGCAGACAACGGCTTCATCTTGAGCGTGCCCGCCCGGTATTTTTTCAGCGTTCGCATGAAATCTTGCGACGCCAGCAACTCCATCGTCTCCACAATCGCCTCCATGCGTTCGCGCCCCAACACATAAGCGGTGACTTTGCCATGACGCTCGATGGTCACGATCTCATCCTCCGCCTGTTTCATAATACGCGGCAGATTCGCCTGCGCCTCCGTCACAGAATATGTAGTCTGCATGACTTCTCTACGTATTTCCAATGGGAACGAAGTCAACACCCGGCAATGCTCCCCCTGTAGCGCTCCCATTTTTGAACGGGTTCAACCTCCCGCCCTTTGCCCCCCCCCTCCCCCCCCCTCCAGCTTCCGCGCATGATCGCCGCCATCGCCGACATGTCTCCCCCAATCACAACCGCCGCGCCTGCACAGCGCCCGCTTCACCTCCTGCTCCGATCCTCCTGGCAGACCGTTAACATCGGCGACATCGGACACTCGCCCGGTGTCCTGACGCTCCTCGAAAAAAACTTCCCCGACGCCATCATTACCCTCTGGCCCGACCTGCTCGACCGCGGTGTGCGCCCCATGCTTCAACGCCGATTCCCCCGACTCCACATCGCCGACGGCATCATCGACCCTGCCACCGGCCTGCCGACGACGCCCGCGCTTGCCGATGCCATCGCCGAAGCCGATCTCCTCATACACGGATCGGGGCCCGGCATCGTCGCCCTCCCGCATCTCGAAGCCTGGACGCGGCTCACGCACGGCAAACCCTATGGCATCTACGCCATCACCATCGACCCGCTCGGCGCCGGTCCCGCCCATCAGGCCATTCCCAACGAAGGCGACACCATTGCCCGCCAGCGTGCGCTCGTTGCCCAACTCCCCCCCACCCACCTCGCCGCCCGTGAACGCCGCGTGCTCGAATCCGCTTCGTTTGTATTCTGTCGCGACACCCTCACCCTCGATTACCTCCGCGCGCAAAACCTCCGCCAGCCCCGCCTCGATTTCGCACCCGACGGTGCCTTCGCCATCGACCTCCGCGACGACACCGCCGCCGCCACCTTCCTCCGCAATCACGACCTGCATGACCGCGAATTCATCTGCGTGATTCCCCGCCTTCGATTCACCCCGTATCACGAAACCCATGACACCCGGCCCACCCCGCGCGACGAAGGCCGCGCCCTCGTCAGCGCCCGCCACCGCGAAGCCGACATGGAAAAACTCCGTGCCCTCATCACCCGCTGGGTGCGCGCCACCGGCTTGCGCGTCCTCGTCTGCTCCGAGATGACCTATCAAGTCGAACTCGGCCGCGACCTCATCCGTCAAAACCTCCCCGAAGATGTCCGCGACAAAGTTGTCTGGCGTCCCGGTTACTGGCTGCCCGATGAAGCCTGCTCCACCTACGCCCGCGCGCACACCGTGGTCAGCCTCGACAACCACTCGCCTATCTTCGCGCTCGCCGTCGGCACACCCACGATCTTCGTTCGCCAGCCCAGCGATACCACCAAGGGCCAGATGTGGACCGACGTCGGCCTCGGCGACTGGTATTTCGAAATCACAGACCCCGCCACCACCAGCCACGCCATTGCCGACCGGCTTCTCGCCATCCACCACGACCGCCCTGCCGCTCTCGCCCGCGTGAAAACCATCATGAGCCACGTCCGTACCGCGCAGGCGCGCAGCATTACCACCATCAAGCAAACGCTACCGGTTTCAGAGAAATTTGAACGAGTTCAGAAACCTCGCCTTTGCGCCGCCACCACCACCTGACGCACCCTTTCCGCAACCCACACCCACAACGCAGCAATCCACCGCATCCAAACCCATGAAAACAACCATCCTCCACCTCGCCCTCGCCAGCCTCGCCGCCATTGTCTGGCTGCCCGACACCGCCCGCGCCGCCCTGCTCGCGCACGACAACTTCGACTCCTACACCCTGGCCGAATCCCTCAAAACCCAAGACGGTGGCACCGGTTGGAAAGGTGCATGGGATTCGCAGGTGGCCACCACCTCAATCGCCGACAAACTCCTCACCTACACACTCGGCGACTTCACGTATGGCGGCGGCAAATCCCTCGCGGTTTCCGGAGCAAACGCCACCTCCGCTGGCACGCGCGATATCACGTCCGTCGTGACAAACGGTGCGGACGTTTATGTGAGCATGCTCTTCCAAGTCGTCCAAGCCAACAACGCGGACGGCACCATCACCGCAAACCACTTCACAAGTTGGTCACCACGGGATGGCACTTTTACCGCGGCATCGGACAACACACTGCTCCTCGGCTCCTCCACCAAGGCCGGTGCGCGAGTCAACAACCAAAACAAAACCATTACAACCGACCTGCAATATAACACCACCTACCTCGTCGTCGTGCGTTTCAGCGGATGGGCCGAGGATGCAGGCGGTGGCAACTTCAGTTACAAAACGACCACCACCTGGCTCAACCCCACTGCCGCCGACCTCACTTCAACGGACTCCAGCATCGTGGCCACTATCACATCCACCGCTGGAGGCTCCACCGCCTTCAACGGCCTGCAACTGCGCACCAACAGCCTCTCCACCGACACCTACTATTTTGACGACATCCGCATCGGCACCACATGGAACGACGTAGTCCTGAGCACCGTCCCGGAGCCCGCGACCCACGCCTTGATTCTCGCCCTCGGCGCACTTGCTACCATCATCGCGCTTCGCCACCGCAACACCTGAGCACCTCCCCCCCCCCCCCCCCCCGGCCATGATTTCGCACCCCGACAAACACCCCTGCCTGTCCAACTCGCAATGCTGGCGGCAGACGGCTTTCACTCTCGTCGAACTCCTCGTCGTTATCGCCATCATCGGCATCCTTGCCGCCATCATCATCCCCGTTGTTGGACGCGCCCGCGACAGTGCCCGCGGCGTACAATGCCTCTCCAACCTACGCACCCTCGCGCAAGCACATGCCATGTATCGCAACGAGTTCAAAGGACACGGCCCCCCCGGCACAGCGCAGAACACCCATCCCTTGAGCGAAGATCACAACGCCGAAGGCATTCTTCTCCTGCGCCGCTATTACAAACCAGGCCCCAATTACATCTTCGCTCCCGGCCCCAAATTCATCTTCGAAAAAACGGAAATCTGTCCGATGGCCATCCCGACCAACTCCAGTGTCAAAGCCGACGAACCCGGACGCATCCCCGACTACGGCCTGCAAACCCACGGAGATAGTGCGCACGCCATAAAAGACCCAAACAGCTCCACCAACGGCCTGCTGCATGCCGGCAACTTCGACTCATTTTATCAAGTCCCCTCCCGCACCCCGTTAATATGGGACGGCTGGAATGCCATATGGAATTCCTCCCGTCGCATGCCCCCCCGCCACGGAGGAGGCAACGGCATCAACGTCGCCTTTCTCGACGGACACACTGCGTATTTGCCCGCCACTGACAAACGGCTTTGGTCCGAATGGTGGTCCGCCGCCAGCACCAAGTCCCAGCCCGACGACTCCAAACTGGGAAAGGGCGAATTCCTGCTCAAAAAAGAAAGAACCTCTGGCAGCACCGAGTGAACCGCCGCCTGCTCCACCTGATCGTTGCAACCAGCCTATGCTGCAACCTTGCACCGGCATCCCCCCCCTCCCGCGATACCGGACTCCAACGCTGGAGCGCGCACCTCACACGTGACGTCCTCCCATGGTGGACAACAACACCCCCTGCGGAACAAACCCCCACGCTTCGCCTCCGCGCCCTCTACGTTCACGCCGTCTCCCTCGCCCGCGAAACCAACCCCACAATCAAAACAACCCTTCGCGCCCAGCTCGACTCACGCTGCGCCGCACTGATCCCCCAACTCGAAAAAACACCGGCCAACTCCACCGCCGTTCAAGCTTGGATCATCATCCTCCTCGCCGACATCCACGCCCTCGCCGGGAAACCCGAGGCCCTCCGCCTCGCCCGCCAACTCTTCACTCAACTAGACCCACTCGCGCACGACACCGAACACGGCGGATATTTTGTAACGTATTCAACATTCAACGACACCCTGCGCGACCACGAATCCTCCCGCAAACACGCTCCCACCCAACTCCACCTTCTCCTCGCCCTCACCCGCCTCCTCCAAGCCACACCGCAAGACCCGCTCATCCGCGCCCGGCTCGCCGAACTTCACGCCCTCATCCCTCGCTTCGTATCCACCGAAACAGGACACGTCCGCTGGGCGCTCGCCCGCGACTGGCGGCCCGCCGAGTTTGCCCGCCCCATCAACAACCAGACCCTCTACGGCCAGAACGCCGAAACCATCACCTATCTCCTCGCCGCCAACACCGCCCTCGGCCTCCCGTCAGCCGACATCCTCCCCCTCCTCCAAACCATTGCCCGCGCCCTCATCCGCGACGGCATCAGTCCCGACGGAGCCGTTTATTACCTGGGGCCAATGGCTGGCCCCGCCATCGACCGCCGCGTCTGGTGGTGGCCCCAAGTCGAAACCGCAGCCGCGCTCTGGCAGATGTATCAACTTACCGGTGACAACCGCTACCGCGCCACCTTCGACAACGTCAGCACATGGACCTTCACCCATCTCGTCCCGCAACCGCCTGCCCCGCCCGGACGCTGGCACACAGTCTGCGCCCCCGACGGGCACCCGCTCCCGCACACCAACGCTCCGCACGAAATCCAAACCGGCTACCACGTCACCCGATCCATCCTCACGATGGAGTCGTTTCCACCATCTGCTATACGTCACCCGCCCGCAGCGCCCGCAACATCTCCTCAAAATCCTCCGGTAGCGGCGCGCGCACTACCAACTCCCGCCCCGTGACCGGATGCTGAAACCGGATGTGTTCCGCGTGCAGCATCACCCGCCTCGGCATCGCATCAAGCGCCTCCAGACGCGGGTCCGGTTTCCACCCATACGTCGCATCGCCCAGCAGCACATGGCCGATCGACTTCATATGCACCCGAATCTGATGCGTGCGCCCCGTGTGGATGTGACACCTCACCAACGCCGCCCACGGCGGGAACGCCTCCAGCACCACCCAGTCCGTCCGCGATGGACGCCCCCCCTCGCCCGTCGTCATACGATGCCGATGCACCGGATGACGCGCGATGGCCCGGTCAATCGTCCCGCTCGCCAGCCGCGGCACGCCCGCCACCAACGCCACATATTCCTTGTGCAAATGCCGCCCCGCAAACTGCTCCGAAAGCCCCCGGTGCGCCGCGTCCGTCTTGGCAACGACGATCACCCCCGTCGTCTCCCGATCCAGCCGATGCACGATCCCCGGACGCTCCACCCCGCCCACGCCGCTGAGTCCACTTCTCCCCTCCCCCCCCCCCCCCCCCGTTGACGCGCAGTAACCCAGCAACGCATGCACCAGCGTATCATCGCCCGTGCCCGCGCCCGGATGCACCACCATGCCGGCGGCCTTGTTCACCACGAGCAAGTGCTCGTCCTCATGCAAAATCTCCAGCGGAATGTCCGCCGCGCGCAATTCGGACGGCTTCGTTTCCGGATGTGAAAACTCCAACACCTCACCCGCCCGCACCTCGTCCTTCTTGTCCAGCACACGCCCGGCGCGCCGCACCAACCCCGCGTCAAACGACCGCTGCCACGCCACCCGGCTCAGTTCAGGAAATGCCGCCGCCAGCACCTTGTCCGCCCGCTCCCGCCGAATCGCATCCGGCACCCTGTATCTGCTGCTGTTGGACGCACTCATCACTCCAACGATTCCCCCGCCTCTTCCGCCGCCACCTTTGCCGCCCGCCGCTTCTCCACGCGCGACGCCACCAGCACAGCCAGCCAGTAAAGCCCGTAGAGCGGCACCGCCAGCGCCGTCTGCGTCACCGGATCGGGCGTCGGCGTCACGATCGCCGAAATGATAAAAATCACCAACAACGAGTGCCGCCACCATCCGATCAACCTGCGCGTGCTCAAAACCCCCATCCACACCAACACCACGATCAACAACGGAAATTCAAACGCCGCCCCCACCCCCAGCACCAGCCACAGCAGCAAACTGTAATACGCCTCTGGCGTCCACCGCATCACGAAGCCAAACAACTCATTCAACTCCACCGACACCCGGATCGTGCTCGGCACCAGAAAAAAGAAGCTGAACCCCGCCCCGACCACGAACAACCCAAGAGCCGACAGGCACACCGGCAGTACCAGCCGCACCTCCCGGTCATTGAGCGCCGGCCGTATAAACTGCCCCACAAAGAAAAACATGAACGGCAGCGCCATCACCAACCCGCCCAGCCCGCACATCTGGATGACGATGGTAAAACTCTCCATCACCGACCGCGTGCCCAAGTCCAGTTCCACCGCCGCGTTCTCCGCCTGCACCCGGTGCAACGGCCACAACAACACCTGATTCGCCTGCCGCAAAAAAACACCAATCCCCGCCGCAAACACCCCGAACGCCACCACGCACTTCACGATCGTCCATCGCAACTCCTCCAGATGGTCAAAAAACCCCATGGGCCGCTCGCCCGGCGCGATGTCCGACGCCGCCTCATCCTCCTCGTCCTCCCACTCGTCCACGTTGTCCGCATCAACATTCTCCCTCTCCCCCCCCCCCCTGCCATCCTCGTCCTCCGCCCGCACCGCCCCCGTCTCTTCATCTCTCAACTCCGGGTAAACAGACTCCGGCGCTGGTTCTGCCTCTGGTTGATCAGTTTCATTAGGATCGCGATTCACTAACGCAGCAGAAAAGACAGCGGCGTCCGCATTTCAACACGTAAGCCCCGAAACCGCCTGCCACATGCCAAACCTCACCACGTATTGGACCATGCTTTCTGCCTCAAATACGACATCATTGGGCTGCGTTAAGCACGTTTCGATTCGCGGTGAACATCCTGATCCCCGGAACCGTGGCAAAATCACCGTCATCTGTAACGATGCCGGTCACGCCCGATTTCTGAAGAGCTAGGGCCAAGAATAGATCATAGCCATCGAGTTCGGCCTCCTTTTGCAGAGTCGCCGCTTCCTCGATGGACGCCGACGACATGACCATGTCGCCCAATTGGGAGCCGAGCGCATCGACTTCCGCCCAAGCATCAGCGATGACCCGCACCACGCGTGCCCGTTCAACAGCATCGTTGTGTCGATAGGATTTGGGATTATCGGCATCGGGTGAACCGTAATATTTGGCCATCTCGTATTCTGTTCGTTCGATGTGATGCGCCAATTCCGGCCAAGAGAGAGGTGACCAGTGCAAAGCCGCTCCGGCGAGCTTCGCGCGCTTCAGAAAATTCGGATAAACTGAAAGCTGGTAATGCTTCGGCTTCTTTGTCTCCGCCAGCTCCGGAGCGAAGACATAGGATGCCCACCACCAGACATTTGTATCTACCAAGTAGGATTCTCCCGCAACCGGCGTGTGTGCTGCCAAGTCAACGACCTGCGCCTGGACTGTGAGGTTGACAGCCACCTGAAACGCCTAGACCAGTTCGGACTGCTCCGCCTGCACGCGTTCCAGCGTCGCGCGGTAATTGGAGTCGGAGTAGTAGCGCTCCGCCTGCTCAATGGAACGCTGCAAAGGGCGCGTCGCGGCTGCGGGGACGTTGGCGAACAGCAGCCTGGTCTTGAGCTGATCGCGCGTATAGTCGCGCAAGAGTTGCCCCACTGCCGTGTTGAAAAATGCAGATACGAAGGTAGTCGTGCCGGCAAAATCGAGCTTCACCATTTCGCCTGCGTCGAGCAGGCCTCGGTAGTGGTCGTGAAGTTTCTGGCCGTCTTCGCGGGTCATGCAGACTTCACCAACGATGGTTTTGACGGAGAGTATGGTCATAGGAGGAACAAAGGGAATCAAAACGGATGGAAGGTAGCACGGGACGAGCCAAGATCATAATAGCCGGGGGAGCTTCGGAGTCGAATCGTGATCATGGTTCCTTCGAAATAATCGGGGAAGACTGCGTATTCTGTGCGTTCTTTTCGCAAAATGGCCCGGCTTTCGTGGCTATGAATTTCCAAGCTGCCTTGGGAAGCAACCACAAATTCACGCAGGGTATCCAACCCCAATCCGCCGCTCACCGGCCCGGAGCGGGTCGAGTTACCCCGGGCAAAGGCCCATTCCAAGCAACGCCTGCCGTCTCGCCACACTTCACCAGTGGCCGCGCCGTGAAAACGGCGAACGTTGGCCGGGATGCCGACACCGAAATCCACCAGCGTGAGCGACAAAATACCCAACTTGGGAAACAATTGACCGCATCCATGCACGCCGACCGCCGAATCCGCATGTTCGAAGGCGTTGACGTAAATCTCGCCAACGTTGCCAACCACTTCCGACACCAGTTCGGGGCTTACGTCAACCCAGCCGCGCCCGAGCCAACGTCCGCGAGCGTAGGCATCGAAGGCGGCTGCATCCGCCGCGCGATGCTCCAGATAGGGCACCGCCGTTCCCTGCCACGGACCCTGCGGTCCGCCGAAGGCCTGCATGAAGCCGTTTTGGGCCAGGCAGGCCCAGATGGCGGGCTTGAGCGTGCCCCAGAGAAAACTCACCGAGCCGCCACGATGTTCGATCAAGCGCACGAGCCCACCGAGAAAGGCCACCGCCTGCGGGCGCAGGAAATCGCAGTAGCTGAAATCAAGGGTAACATGGACCGTGTTCCGCCCGTAGCACCGCCATAGATCAAACAACCGACGGCAATCGGCGGAGTGGGCGCTGAGCGTGGGGACGTAACAGACTTCCATGCGCGATGAATCTGAGTGTTCTCAGGTGGCGAGGGACGGCTCGCCCCAGACGCTGGCGGGGGGGTGGGTATTGAGAAAGGCTTGTTCGTCGGTGGTGGTTGGTTTGGTCACAGGAAGCAGGCTTACGGGCATTAGGGAAATTGGGTTTTTTGATCAGCAAAGAGCCCAAAAGCAATGAAAGATTCTCCTTCCAATTGCGCAATCTACTGTCTTCTAAGCGGATAATTTTCACCCGAGAAGGTTTATTGGAAACTCCTAAACAACAGATTATTAACCACGGAGATACCAAGGCATAAAGGTTCACCGAATCAGAGAAAGTAAAGGAACCTATTTTACTCAAAAAAGATACAAAATTAAGAACCCCCTCCTCTGTATCTTTGTATCTCTTTGGTTAATTTTTAGAACCTCCCTACTGCTCTTTGGGTCGGTTTTTCCTGTTCGGGGAGTTCAAGCAAAGATGCATCACGGTTCTCGGGAGAACAAAAAGCGGCGACGGAACAGCCTCGCCCCCTCGCCAAACCCCATTAGCTCTTCATTAGGGCCTGTTCACGTCCTTCTTCGTCCCCTCCCACGCACCGATCATCAGCATTTGTGAACGCCCTCAAAAAATGGGGTTGTCGCCACCCGCGTTTTCCGATGCTATTTTTCCCTTACATTTCCTAACAACTCGGCCAGCCCGCCGCCGTCCTGCATCCATCCAGATATCAACTCATTTTCCATTCCCTTTCACACACGCAACCACCTTCACATGTCCGACCAAACCGATCCGAAAAACGCCCCCACCTCCACTTCCGACGCCTCTGCCGGCATCATTGCCCCCACCGCCCTTGATGCCCCCTTCGTCGCCAACCAAGCCATCGAAGGCGACTACGACGCCTCCAAACTCAGCCAGCTCAAAGGCCTTGAAGCCGTCCGCAAAAAACCCGGCATGTACATCGGCGGCACCGACGAACGCGCCCTCCACCACTGCGTCTCCGAAGTCCTTGACAACTCCGTGGACGAACACCTCGCCGGCCACTGCTCGCGCATCGAAGTCAATATCCACGTCGATGGCTCCATCAGCATCCGCGACAACGGCCGCGGCATCCCCGTGGACATCAACCAAGAAAGCGGTCTGCCCGGCGTCGAACTCGTTCTCACGACCCTCCACTCCGGCGGCAAGTATGGCCAGGGCGGATACAAATTCTCTGGCGGCACCCACGGCGTCGGCGCCAAGTGCGTCAACGCCGTCTCCGAATGGTTTGAAGTCGAAGTCTCCCGCAACGGCCAGGTCCACCACATGAAATTCGAGCGCGGCAAAACCGTCAAAAAACTCGAAGTCATCGGCAAAGCCCGCGGCACCGGCACCTACATCACCTTCAAACCCGACCCCGAGATTTTTAAGGAAACCACCGTCTTCCAAGCCGCCCGCATCAGCCAGCGACTCCGCGAACTCGCCTTCCTCAATTCCGGCCTCGAAATCGTCTTCACCGACGAACGCCCCGCCACCCCCAAACCCGAAACCTACTACTACAAAAACGGCGTCGAAGAATTCGTCACCCAACTCAACACCGGCAAAAACGCCCTCCACCCCAGGCCCATCCGCATCACCCGCGAAGTTCGCAGCCAGATCGACGACAAACCCGTCGAAATCCACGTCGAAGTCGTCCTCCAGTACAACGACACCTACAACGACCAAGTCCTCTGCTACACCAACACCATCCACAACCCCGACGGCGGCACCCACCTCTCCGGCTTCCGTTCCGCCCTCACCCGAGCCATCAACCAGTACGCCAAGGCCAACAACCTCCTCAAAGACAAAGACCCGCAAATCACCGGTGACGACGTCCGCGAAGGCCTCGCCGCCGTCATCTCCATCAAGCACAGCGACCCCAAGTTCGAATCCCAGACCAAGGTCAAACTCCTCTCCCCCGAAGTCGAAAGCGTGGTCGGCTCCGCCTCCTACGAAGGCCTCATGATGTACTTCGAGACCAACCCCCCGGTCATCAAACGCATCATTGACAAATGCCTCAACGCCGCCCGCGCCCGCGAAGCCGCCCGCAAAGCCCGCGAAACCGTCCGCAAAGGCGCCTTCTCCGGAGGCGGCCTCCCCGGCAAACTCGCCGACTGTTCCGAACGCGACCCCTCGCTCTGCGAAATCTACATCGTCGAAGGCGACTCCGCCGGCGGCTCCGCCAAGCAAGGCCGCGACCGCCGCTACCAAGCCATACTCCCCCTCCGCGGCAAAGTCCTCAACGTCGAGAAAGCCCGCATTGACCACGTCCTCGGCAACGCCGAAATCCGCACCATGATCACCGCCTTCGGCACCGGCATCGGCGAAGGCGACGACTCCGTTGGCGGCTTCAACATCGCCAAAACCCGCTACCACAAAATCATCATCATGACCGACGCCGACGTGGACGGCTCCCACATCCGCACCCTCCTCCTGACCTTCCTCTACCGCCAGATGCGCGGCCTCTTCGAAGCCGGTTACGTTTACATCGCCCAGCCCCCCCTTTACAAAATCAAGCGCAAGAAACGCGAACAATACGTCGATAACGACGACCAGATGAACCGCATCCTCCTCGAACTCGGCTCCGAGGACGTCATCCTCACCCGCCTGCGCGACAACCTCAACTTCAACGAAGAACAGATCGACCAGATCGTCGAAAACCTCTCCGCCCTCGAAAAACTCGGCGGCAGCGTCACCCGCTACGGTGCCTCGCTCTCCGACTACCTCGACCAGCACGACAAGACCACGCAGGAATTGCCCCGTTACATAGCCCGCATCCGCGAAGGCAACCAAGAGAACCACGAATTCCTCCACGACGAAGCCGCCCGCTACGCCTTCGAACAAAAACACGACCTCATCGACGCCAGCGCCAGCTCCACCCTCCAACCCGACGGCAGCATCACCACCGACCTTCCTCCCGCCACTCCCGCATTGGACGTTGGACGTTCCGGCGAAGCCGCCGCCTCCCCTCCCCCCCCCCCCCCCACGCCTGTCGCCAACGCGCGCACCGCGAAACGCATCACCATCCACGAAATCTTCGAGTCCACCGAGATGTCCAAGCTCATCCGGGCCATTGCCCGCATCGGACTCGACATCAACCAATTCGGCACCACCGAGAATGCCCGTTACGTCCTCACCGAAAACGCCGGCCAGAAGAGCGAAGTCCAGACACCGCTCCACAGCCCCCTCGACATCGTTGCGCAAATTCGCGCCAACGGACGCAAAGGCCTCTCCATCCAACGTTACAAAGGTCTTGGTGAAATGAACCCCAAGCAACTCTTCGAAACCACGATGGACCCCGCCAAGCGCCGCCTCCTCAAAGTCAACGTCGCCGACGCCGCCAAGGCCGACGCCCTCTTCACCCTCCTCATGGGCGACGAAGTCCCGCCCCGCCGCCAGTTCATCGAAGACAACGCCCTCAACGTCCAATTCCTCGACGCCTGATGCCTTTGTTGAACAGCGAAGGCGCAAAGACGCGAAGAAATACAAAATGAGAACGGTCCTTGTTCCACAAGAGGTTGAACACCTTGCAACGGCGGCTGTTAATGCTGCATTTGCCGTGCATCAAACACTTGGTCCGGGCCTCTTGGAAGGTACCTACCGTCAATGCATGGCAATCGAACTCTCGCTTAACGGCATCACAGTTGAACAAGAAAAATCCATGCCGCTCACCTATCGCGGACACCTCATCGCCAACAGCTACCGCCTCGACCTTTTACTCAACAATAAACTCACTATCGAACTCAAGACCGTCGAATCCGTGCTCCCTGTTCACGAAGCGCAACTTATCACCTACATCAAACTCCTCCATTTTCCGCTCGGACTGCTCATCAATTTCAACGTCCCCCTCATTAAACACGGCATCAAGCGAATCTTAAATCACGATTTTCAAACCGAAAACTGATTTGAACAGCGAAGGCGCAAAGACGCGAAGAAAACACAAACACTCCCGCAAGCCTACCTAACCTCCCTTCCTTGCCTTACTTCGCGCCTTTGCGCCTTCGCTGTTCAAATCAAAAATCAATTCACCCTCCACCTCAACCCACCCCATCCCCCCCCTCCGATTTCTTAAATCCTAATTTCTAAATCCTAATTTTCAATCCATGCCCGACGACACACCTGACACCTCCGACACGACCACGCCTGCCAACGTCACGCCCGCCATCGCCGAAAAGCTCACCACGGCCAACATCACCGATATCATGCAGACGGCCTACATCGACTACTCGATGTCCGTCATCGTGTCCCGCGCCCTCCCCGACGCCCGCGACGGCCTCAAGCCCGTCCAACGCCGCGTCCTCTACGCCATGCTCCGCGAAGGACTCCTCCACAACCGAGCCTTCACCAAATGCGCCGGCGTCGTCGGCGAAGTGCTGAAAAACTACCACCCCCACGGCGACTCCTCCGTTTACGACACCCTCGTCCGCCTCGCCCAACCCTGGGTCATGCGCTACCCTCTCATTGACCCCCAAGGCAACTTCGGCTCCGTCGATGGCGACTCCGCCGCCGCCTACCGCTACACCGAATGCCGCCTGCGCGACATCGCCGAAGCCCTCCTCGCCGACATCGAGGAAGACACCGTGGATTTCGCCCCCAACTACAACGAATCCACCACCGAACCCACCGTCCTCCCCTCCTCCCTCCCCAACCTCCTCATGAACGGCTCCACCGGCATCGCCGTTGGCATGACCACCAACATCCCCCCACACAACCTCCACGAACTCATCACCGCCAGCGTTGCCGTCCTCGACAACCCCGCCACCACCCTTGACGAACTCTGCCAGATCATCAAAGGCCCCGACTTCCCCACCGGCGGCGTCATAGCCGGCCGCGACGGCATCGACTCCTACCTCCGCACCGGCCGCGGCATCGTCCGCATGAGAGGCCGCGCCATCACCGAAGAAACCAAAACCGGCGGCGAACAAATCATCATCACCGAAATCCCCTACAACGTAAACCGCGCCAACCTCGTCACCCGCATCGCCGAACTCGTCACCGAAAAACAAATCGAAGGCATCCGCGACATCCGCGACGAATCCGACGAAAACACCCGCATCGTCATCGAACTCAAACGCGGCGAGCAATCCTCCCCCATTCTCAACCAACTTTACCAGAAAACCGCCCTCGAATCCTCCTTCGGAGTCATCCTGCTCGCGCTCGACAAACGCCGCCCCAAGCAGATGAACATCCGCGAACTCCTCGACTGCTACATCGACCACCGCCGCGACGTCATCACCCGCCGCACCCGTTTCCGCCTCCGCCGCGCCGAAGACCGCGCCCACATCCTCGAAGGCTACAAAATCGCCCTCGACAACCTCGACGACTTCGTCCGCATCATCCGCGCCTCCGCCTCCCGCCAGGAAGCCAAGGAAAAGCTGATGGCCAAATACCCCCTCAGCGAACGCCAGACCGACTCCATCCTCGAACTCCGCCTCTACCAGCTCACCGGCCTCGAACGCGACAAAATCGAAGCCGAATACCTCGAACTGCTCAAACTCATCGAAGAACTCAAAGTCATCCTCGAAAACGACTGGCGCCTCCGCGAAGTCATCAAGGAAGAGCTCCTCGTCATGAAGGAAAAATACGGTGACGCCCGCAAAACCGAGATCACCGGCGCCCTCGGCGACTTCCGCATGGAAGACGTCATCCCCAACGAAGGCTGCGTCATCACCGTCTCCCACCTCGGCTTCATCAAGCGCACCCCCAGCGCCGACTACCGCTCCCAAAAACGCGGCGGCAAAGGCGTCATCGGCACCGAGACCTACGACGAAGATTTTGTCGAACACCTCTTCACCGCCTCCACTCACGACTACATCATGTTCGTGACCAGCACCGGCCAGTGCCTCGCCAAAAAAGTCTATGACGTCCCCGAAGGCCCCCGCACCGCCAAAGGCAAATCCGTATCCAGTTTCCTGAGACTCAACGAAGGCGAGAAAATCGCCGCCATGCTCTGCCTCCAGGACTTCGCCAGCGACCGCTACCTTGTCATGGCGACCCGGCGCGGCGTCATCAAGAAGACCGCCCTCTCCGATTACCTCGGCACCACGCGCAACCTCGAAGGCGGCCTCATCGGCATCAACCTCGCCGAAGGCGACACCATCATCGGCTGCGTCCTCACCACCGGCAACGACGAGATCATCCTCGTTTCCCACCAAGGCCTCGCCGTCCGCTTCCGCGAACGCGACCCCGAGACCGGCGAAGAACTCTTCCGCGCCACCGGCCGCGCCACCGGCGGCGTCACCGGCATGCGCTTCAAACTCGATAACGACCAGCTCGACGTCATCGAAGTCGTGGACCACACCGCCAAATTCCTCGTCGCCAGCGAAGCCGGCCTCGGCGTCCGCACCCGCTTTGAGGATTACCGCCTCATCAACCGCGGCGGACGCGGTGTATGGGCAATTACACTACCCGACGACAACTCCATCAACATCGCCGGCGCGCTCAGCGTGAAGGACACCGACGAGATCATGCTCCTCACCACCAAAGGCCAGAGCGTGCGCTGTCCCGTGAACACCATCCGCGAAGTCAACCGCGGAGGCAAAGGCGTGAAACTCCTCACCTTGGCCGAAGGCGACAAACTCCTCAGCATCGCCAAGGTCGTCGAGACCGAGGAAGAGCAGGAAGCCGCCGCTGCAGCAGCAGCCGAAACCGCGTCCGAAAACACCGCGCCCCAGCAGCCCGGCACGCCGCCCCCGGAAGCCCCCGCGTCCGAGTAAGCGGTCTGCGAGAAACGTCTGGAGGGCGGGTCTCCCGACCCGCCGACGGCGCGAAGCGCCGCCCTTCCGATTTCGGATGGGCGCGGCTGCGCCGCGTCTGGCGGGTCAGGAGACCCGCCCTCCAATAACTTCTCAGCGGGCGCTGTCGGGAGCTGCGTAGGCGCAGTCGATCTCGATGCGTTCGCCGCTGCTGGCGGTCACGATGATGCGAGTGATGCGTCCGTCGGCGGCACGCTCGCAGTCCACAGACGGTCCCGCCGCCACGCCCGGCGTTGGGATCGTGGCGGTGGAGGGGGGGACGTTGCCCGACGCGGCGGCTGTCGCATCGCCACGCGCAGTCCCATTGGCTCCACCACGCGCAGGGGCGAACGGCGGGAGGGGGGGGAGGGGCGATCCATGCACGCCGCCACGCGGCACGTTGCCGCGCAGTAACTTCAGGCCTCGCGCCAGCGAAGGCGGGTCCAGGCGGGGACGGTCTTGCAAGTAGTGCCTCATGGTTTGGGGGTGTGTTTTCTCGGCAGACGCAGGCTGAGCGTCACGCGCTGGTTGGATTCGGAAGTCGCGTCCGTGTCGAGCAGGGGGCGGGTGTCGGCGTAGCCCACCACGCGCTCGATCAGGGCCGGGCTCACGACGTGCTCGGTGAGGGCGCGACGCGAGGCGTTGGCGCGATCGGCGGAGAGTTCCCAGAGGGTGTAGCTGGAGGGGCGGTCATCGAGCGTGAGTCCGGCGCGGGTGTGGCCTTCGATGGTCACGTAAAAATGGTCGCGGTCGATGAGCCAGGCGAGGTTGTCCATCACGAAGCGGCCCCACTCGGTCAGTTCCGTGCCCCGGTCCACGAAGAGGGGGCGTCCGTTGCGATCGTAGAGAATGACGCGCAGGCCGTCGCTCGTCACCTGGATGTCGATGGGGTTGTCGGTCCGCGATTCGTCGAGGTTGAGCAGGCGGTAGAGTTCGCGGGCGAGTTTGTTGAGGTACTCGAGGTCCACGGCTTTCTGGTCGGTGAGACCGGTGCCGGGGTTGTCCTTTTCGCCGCTGGATTTGCCGGTCTCGGGCCGGAATTTCTCCATGGGCATCACACCCGCGGCGGCGTTGAGAAGCGGTTTGGTCGGAGCTTGGAAATAGCGCGCGGTGGAGATGAGGATTTGATGATCTTGCGCGGAGATCCACAGGACCATGAAGAGGGCCATCATCGCCGTGACAAAATCGGCGTAGGCCACCTTCCATGCTCCGCTTGATCCTGAGTTGCCGGCCATGATGGGTTGTTCCTTGGTTCAGGTTTTGCCGGGCGCGGGCATGCTTTTGAGCGTGCTCTCCAGTTCCTCGGCACCGGGTTGCACGGAGCTGTTGAGCGAGCGGCGCGCCACCTCCACGGAGGTGATGGGGGCGAGCCCCTTGGCGAAGCCCACGACCGAGATCATGATGCAGCGCAGGTATTGCTGGTTGGTGATGTTGTTAAGCTTCACCCGGTTCGCCATCGGGTTGACGAAGCCGTAGGCGAAGAACACGCCGAGCAGGGTGCCGGTGAGCGCGGCGGCCACGCGCAGGCCCACGACTTCGGGGCCGTCGGCGATGGAGGCCATGGTGTTGATGATGCCGAGCACGGCGGCGACGATGCCAATGCCGGGCAGCGAGTCGCCCACGAGTTGGAGGAGGTGCACGGGGTGCTCGGCCTCCTCGGCCTTGGCGCGCAGTTCCGCGCCGAGCAATTCTTCGAGCTGATCGGGTTTGATGCGGCCGTCGATGACGGGACGCAGGGCGTTCATCAGAAATTCGCGTCGTTCCGCATCAAGGGCGAAGGTGGGGTATTTTTGGAAAATCGCGCTCTGCTCCGGCGCGGACACGTGCTCTTCGAGTGCGATCAGGCCGTTGCGCCGGCCCAGCACGAAGAGTTCGTAGAGGAGTTTTAGCAGGTCGAAATAGTCCTCGCGGCTCATGCGCCGTCCGCGGATGGCTTCGCCGACTTTGCGGATGATGTCGCGCATCACGGCGGGCGGGCTGGCAATGATGAGCAGGCCGAGCGCCACGCCGATGATGACCACGTATTCGGAGAGGTGCAGCAGCACGAGGGGATTGCCGCCGGCGAGCATGAAACCGCCGAGGGTGGCGGACAATACGACAAGGGCTCCGATCAGGATCGTCATAGTGCGGGGCGGAGGGAAGAGTGAAGGGCGGAAAACAGGTGGGCGGAGGGTGGAGGGTGTGGACGCAAGGAGGTCAGCGGTTCTGCGCGCGCAGGATGTAGGCGCGCAGGGTGAGCACGGCTTGCGAGTGGATCTGGCAGATGCGGGATTCGGTGAGGCGGAAGACGGCGGCGATTTCGGCCAGCCGCATGTTTTCAAAATAGTACATGGCGAGGATGCGTTTCTGTATATCGGGCAGTTCCGTGATTCTTTGAGCGATAAGTTGCCAGACCTCCTCCTTTTCCATGCGTTCGCGCACAGGAGTGTCGTTTTTGTCGGCGATGACCTCGTGCAGTGACACGCCGCTCCCGCCTCCGCTGCTCCCGCCGTCGTCACCGGACGCGGGCTGGTCGATGGCGACAAAGGTCACGGGACGCGACTCTTCCAGCCAGTGCGCGTAATCGTGCAGGGAGATACCGAGGTGCTCGCTGACCTCGGCGTCGGTCACGGCGCGTCCGTGGCGTTGCTCCAGTTCGCCGATGGCGTCCTTGATTTTGCGCGCCTTGGCCCGGGCGCGGCGTGGGCACCAGTCGAGGCGGCGCAATTCGTCGAGCACCGCGCCGCGGATGCGCAGCGTGGCGTAGCCGGCGAAGGTGTTGCCCTGCTCGGGGTCGTAACGCTGGATCGCGGCGAGCAACCCGGTGACGCCCACACTGTAAAGATCCTCCACCTCGACGTGCGCGGGCAGGTTCATTTTGATGCGGTCAACGACATTGCGCACGAGCGGCAGGTAACGTTCGATGAGCGTCTGCTCGTCGTCGCGGTCCGCGCCATTCGTTGCATGCTGGTAGGCGCGCCAAGCCGTGGAAACAACGGCGGGGGGAGGCGCGGAGGAAATCTCGGTGAGCGTGATGGACATGGGTGGATGCGTGGTTAATCAGCGGGTACGAACGGGCGGCGACGGACGCAGCGAAGGACGCGGCGGCGACGACGGCGCAGGGGGGGGGGGGGGAGGAGAGGTTGCGTCTGACGTTGGGCGAGCAACGTTTCGCGCATCGCGCTGACGAGCACGCTCCAGAACCAACGTCCGACGAGTGCTCCGGCGAGGCAGCCGATGGCGGCGTCGCGCAACACCAGATCGGGATCACGCCCGGCGGTGAGGCCCGCCAGCGCCACGACGGTGAATCCGATAAAGCCGGAGAAGAGAAAGATGGATCGCATGGATTGGCGGGCGATAGGGGGGGGGGGGGGGGGAAGGGAGGTCATGGGAAAAAAAATCAGGAAGAAGTCGCCGCTCCTGCCGGCGGGATGATGCCCGCGTTTTCAATCTCCGTGGACGCCGGCAATTCCTGATACGCCAGAACCGCCAGACGCGGGAACGAGGGTTCGAAGAACCTGCGCAACGCCAGTCGCAATTCGCCGCCCACCACGAGCACCGCGGGCGCGCCGGACTCGACCAGCGCCTTTGTGCGCGACGCCACCTCCGCCAGCAAATGCCGGCCCGTCAGCGGATCGAGCGCCAGCCCCACGTCGCCGGGGGAACGGTGGATTTTGGATACAAGCAACTGCTCCAGCCGCGGGTCCAGCGTCAGGGCGCGCACCACGCCGGGCCGCACTTCGTATTCGGGATTGGGATGGGGAATAAAATACAGTCCAAGGCGCCGGCGGATCAGCTCCGAGAGGTCGTCAGGATTTTTGGATACGGGCGCGTAGTCCGCGATGCCTTCGAGGATCAGCGGCAGGTTGAGGATCGGCACCCCTTCGCGCAGCAGGTTTTGCAGCACGCGCTGGATGATGCCCAAGTTGACGAGGTCGGGCAGCAGTTCGGCGACCAGCGCCGGGTTCGTCTGCTTCACGTGGTCGATCAGGGTCTGCACGTCCTGCCGCCCGAGCAGATGATGCGCGACGTTTTTCAGCACTTCCGAGAGGTGCGTGACGATGACCGACGCCGCATCGACGACGGTGTAGCCGTTGATCTCGGCCGTCTTGCGCTCGGCCTCGTCGATCCACACGGCGTCGATGCCGAAGACAGGCTCCTTGCACGGCGTGCCGCGCAGTTTGGTCGTGCTGCCGCTCACGTTCATCGCCATCCAGCGGCCCGCCGCCACGGTGCCGCGCGCCAGCGTCTTGCCGCGCAACAGGAATCGGTAGGCGTTGGATTCAAGCTCCAGATTGTCGCGCACCGAGATGGGCGGCACGATCAGGCCGCGCTCGCGCGCCATCGTTTTGCGCACGCCCGTGATGCGCGCCAGCAAGTCGCCGTTCTGCCTCTGGTCGGCCAGTGGCAGGAGCCCGAATCCGACCTCGATGGAAAACACGTCGAGGTCGATCATGCTGCGGATCTCCTCCGCGATGCCGCCCTTCGCGCCGGGCGCGCCCGCCGTCGTCGCAGTTGCGCCCCCCGCCTTGCCCTCGGCGCGCGATTTGCCCGCTCCCGCCCCTCCCGCCGCAATCGCGGCATCGTCGCCCATGAGGTGTTTGGGCAGCGTCCGCGCCACGTACCACAACATGCCGCCCAACGCCGCAAAGGGCAGCAACGGCATGCCGGGGATCAACCCGAACACGCACAACATGCCGCCCACGACCTGAAGCGCGCGCGGGTAGCGCAGCAACTGCCGCCCAACCTGCGCGCCGAGGTCGCTGTTTTCCGAGGCGCGCGTGACGAGCAGCGCCGCGGCCACGGAGATGATGAGCGCCGGAATCTGCGTCACCAAGCCATCGCCGATGGAGAGCAGTGTGAACTTGGTCAGCGACTCCTGGAGCGAGAGGTCCATCTGGAAGACGCCGATGGCGAAGCCGCCGATGACGTTGACCAGCGTGATGAGGATGCCCGCGATGGCGTCGCCGCGCACAAACTTGGATGCGCCGTCCATCGCGCCGTAAAAATCCGCCTCCTTCTGCACCTTGAGCCGGCGCGCCGTGGCCACGGACTCGTCGATGATGCCCGCGTTGAGTTCGGCATCGATCGCCATCTGCTTGCCCGGCAGCGCATCGAGG
Organism: Geminisphaera colitermitum TAV2; assembly: GCF_000171235.2. Classification (GTDB taxonomy): domain Bacteria; phylum Verrucomicrobiota; class Verrucomicrobiia; order Opitutales; family Opitutaceae; genus Geminisphaera; species Geminisphaera colitermitum. The sequence goes on from NZ_ABEA03000202.1 coordinate 32,978, forward strand.
GTGAAGCGCGCCGTCACCTCGGCGATGCGCCCCGCGCCCTTGGTGATGACCACGAAGTTGATCACCACCAGGATCACGAACACGACAAAGCCCACGATGTAGTTGCCCTGAATGACAAAGTGCCCGAACGAGTCGATGATCGAGCCCGCGTAGCCCTCCGTGAGAATGAGGCGCGTGGTGCAGATGTTGAGCGCCAGCCGGTAGAGGGTGAGCCCGAGCAGCACGGTCGGAAAACCGGAAAACTCAGCCGGGTCGCGCACGTAAACGATGACGAGCAGCACCAGCAGCGACATCGCCAGGCTGACCGCGATCAGCATGTCGAGCACGAAGGGCGGCACCGGCACGATCAGCATGAGCACGGTGCCGAAGAGCGCCGCGATGAAGATCAGGTCCGCGCGTCGCAGCAGGCTGTTTGTCTGCAACCCTCCGGAGGGAACGGCGGACGCAGCGGCGGGAGAGAGGGGGGGGGGGGGGGGAGGCGTGGCGACGGCGGCGGCGGAGTTCATGCGGCGGTCCTCATTTCCGTGCGCCGGGATTTGAGGCGGAAGAAGTAGTATCGGTGAGTCCGATACACCATCGCCAGAATGCCCGCCACGGCCTGATAAAGTTCACCCGGTATCGGTTTTCCCACTTCACCGGTGGCGAAGAGCAGGCGCGCCACGGCGCGGTCCTCCACCGTGGGCACTTCGTGCTCGGCGGCGATGGCCTTGATGCGGAGGGCCAGGCGCCGGTCGCCTTTGGCGAGGACAACGGGGGCCTTGTCGATGCCGCGCTCGTATTTCAGCGCCACGGCGTAGTGCGTGGGGTTGGTGACGACGACGTCGGCCGTCGGCACCGCCGCTAGCATCTGGCGGCGCATGAGCCGGCGGGCCATGCGGCGCAGGGCGGATTTCACCAGCGCGTCGCCGTCCGACTGACGCCGTTCCTCCTTCACCTCCTGCCGCGTCATCATCAGTTCGCGGTGCGTTTTGAACCATTCGTAGGCATAGCTGATCGCGGCGATGATGCCCATCGCCAGAAGCAGGCGGGCCAGCAGCGCCATCAGGCTGCGGTGGATGAATTCGCCCAGGTAGGCTGTCTCGACGGGCGCGGTGAACAGCGGGTCGCCGAGCAGCGTGCGCGCAGCCAGCCAGAGGCTGAAGGCGATTACGCTGACCTTCAAAAAGTCGATGCCGCCATGCACCAGCGTGTTTTTGGAAAAGACGCGCCCGAAACCCGTCACCGGATTGAGTTTCTCCGGTTTGAAACCCAGCGCCTTGGGCGTGACGCGAAATCCCGTCTGGATGCCGCCGGAGAGCAGCGCCGCCCCCACGCTCGCAATCATGAGCGGGGCGAGCGCACCGGCAAAAGTGACCGCCCCCATCGCCACCGGCGCCGGCACCAGTCCCGAACTGATGCGGACGGTGTGCAGTTGCTCGAATATCCCCGTCGCGTACTCGGCCACGCGGCGCGCCCCGTCTTCGCACGCCATGGACAGCGCGCCAAAGGCCGCGGCGAGCATGAATACGATCCCGAGTTCCGGCGTTTTGGCGAACTGCCCGCGCTCGTACGCCTCGGAGAGACGTTTCTCCGATGGAAGCTCGGTTTTTTGATCTTGGTCTTGTTCGGCCATGCGCGGGGGCCAGCCCTATTGCACGGTCAATGCCAGTCAGTCAGCCGATGCCACAACCTGCTGTCGTGGAGCGGGAAAAAATATCTTTTAAAGTCCGCATTCAAACATCCGATACAACTCACGAGGCTGCATCGCCTCCTGCCCGGCAATTCTTGCCGGGGCGGTAAACACTGACAACGGGTAATCGCTCCATTACCACTTCCCTCTCAAAACTATCTCACGCGGAGACGCGAAGGCGCGGAGGATTTGGTTACCTTCTGTTCAATTTTTAGCGCACAACTCGCGCAGCCGCGCGTAAAGCGCCGCGAGGCGGGGCACGTCCACGCCTGCGGCACGGGCGCGGCGCAAGGGTTCGCCCCAGATGGGTTCGAGTTCGATGGGTTTGCCCGCCACGTAGTCGAGCATGGTGGAGGGCTTGTAGGGGCCCATCGGATACGTGCGCTCCACTTGATGGCGCACAAAGTCGTCCGGGATCGTGATGCCGTGCGCAGCCGCCGCCGCCTGCACTTCGCGCATGAGCGCCCAGACGTCGGCGGTCATGCGGGGATCGGCGAGGATTTTTTCGGTGTCAATGCCCGTGGGCACGGCGGCGGGTGAGGGAGGGCGGGGGTCACCGGGCGCTCCGCCGCCCGTGACGGCAAGACCGTTGAAAGGGATGTTCCAGACGAGTTTTTTCCAGCGTGCCTCGGCCAGATTGTCGGAGACGGTGAGCTTCATGCCCGCGCCGTGAAAGAGGTCGGCGAGGGCGCGGGTGCGCGCGGTGGCGGGTCCGGCAAATTCGCCGGCCACGACCATGCCGGTCATGGTGCACTGGGCGTGGCCGGGGGCGATGCGGTTGACGCAGATAAAGCAGAGTCCGCCCACCGTGCGCTCCGGACCGGCGATGACCGCGGCGGCTTCGTCCACGCCGAGTCCGTTCTGGATCATAAGCACGGTGGTGCCGTCGTGCAGGAGGGGGGGGAGCAGGTGCGCGAGTTGATCGTTGGCCGTGGCCTTGAGGCTGATGATGACGAGGTCCGCAGGGCCGGCCTGCGCCGGGGTGGCGGCGAGGCGGAGGGACGCGCCAGGGAGGGTGAAGGTATCGTTGTCCGGTGTAATGTCCACGCGGATACCGTGGGCGCGGAGGTGCGCGAGATCGCTGCGGGCGATGAACCGCACGTCGTTGCCCGCGCGCGCCAGGCGTCCGCCGTAGTAGAGGCCGAGCGCGCCGGAACCGAGTATGGCAATGGATGAAAATGTGCCGGATGTGCCGTCAAACATGTCCGCCAACGAAAAGTCCGCGACGGCGGGCGTGGCGACGGTTTTTTTGCGTTACCGCGTCGAAGCCACCATCGTGCCGGAGACGGGACGGGAAACGGGCTCCTGACCGGAGGCGAGCCACAGGAGCACGCGCGGCACGATGTTTTCCAGACCCGGCGTCACTTCGGGATGCGGGCTGATGGCGAACACGCGGCCGCGGCCGTAGGTCGAGTGCACGAAGGCGGGCGAGTTGACCATCACGTTGCGCGGGGTGTTGTTGTCCGCGATTTCGCTGCGATACCAGGCGGCGACGGTGTAGGGCGGCAGATCGTGGCGGCCCATCGGTTCGAGAATCGGGCCGTTGACGTAAACCATGGGCATGGCCGGGGAATAATCGCCGAGCAGCGCCCGCCCGTCATCGGAAAACTGCACGTCCACTTCGCCCCGTCCGCGTATCCAGTTGTTGGGTTCCACGGTGCGGGCGTTGAGCAGCCCAAGGCTCCACGGATAACCCGAGGTGGCGAGAAACGCCCCGGCGCAGATGCCGAGGTAGCCGCCGCCGTTTTCCACGTAGCGGCGGATCGCCTCGCGCCCGGCCTCGCCGATGCTGCGCCCCTGCGAGGCCGGACTGCCGCCGGGAAACACGATCACGTCAAACACCGACAAATCCATCCGGGCAAAATCACGCGGCGCGAGCGCCGTGATCGTCGCCCCCGGCAGGTCCGCGACGCGCTGCACGAACGCCTGATAATTGAGCACGGAGGTGCTGTTGTCGCTTCTCAAAAAGACCGCGATCCGCAACGAACGGGTGTTTTGCGGGAAGGAGATGACGCGGGCGAGGGTTGCGGTGACTTCGGCCCGTTGGTGGGCCGCGGGCACAACAACCGCCCGGCTCGCGGGCAGCCATGATGCGAGGGTCATGGCCACACCGAACCAGAGGGCGTGGTAGCGCATGGGTGTGGTAGCGGTTTCCTGAGTAGGGCCTGCCTGGCGGAGGTGAGTCCGCCCGGCGAGCCGGGTGTCTGACTAACTTATACTGAACTGACTTGATCTAATCGGCCGGGTGGTAGTCCGGCTTAGGACAAAAAATGCACAGTCACTGCGACAGGGCAAATGGTCTCCAAAAACTAAAAACTTATCTAATACCGGCTGCCCCCAGGCAAAACCAAAACGACAGGCCATGTGCCAAGAATGGAGGGCGGGTCTCCCGACCCGCCAGACGCGGCCGCAGCCGCGCCCATCCGGAAAAGGAAGAGAAAAAGGAAGAGGAAGAGAACCCGCCCCCCGTCCTTGAGTCGCCCCCTCATAATCGGGGGGGGGGGGGGGAGGCCACGAGGCGCTTGCCACCGCCCGCCCGGCTCGCGCATGCTGTCCGGTTTATGAACGCCGATGCCTCCGCCTCCAGCGCTTCCACCGCTCCAGTCCCGCCTGTCTCCCCCGACACCGGCGCGCCTGCCGCCGCCGTGGCGCCCACCGATTTTATCCGCGACGTCGTCGCCGCGGACGTAAGCGCCGGCCGTTACCCGCAAATCGTCACCCGCTTCCCCCCCGAACCCAACGGCTACCTCCACCTCGGCCACGCCAAGTCCATCTGCCTCAACTTCGGCATCGCCCTCGAAAACGGCGGACGCTGCAACCTCCGCATGGACGACACCAACCCGACCAAGGAAGAAGTTGAATACGTCGAATCCATCACCACCGACGTTCGCTGGCTCATCGACGGCTGGGCAGGCCACACCCTCGGCCTCACCCCCCTCGGCCAGCGCCCCGCGCCCGCCACCATCGACGGCAAGCCCGACTACTACGCCGCGCCCGCCCCCGTCGCCGACAACGACAAACCCAACGCCACCGAACCCTTCTTCGCCAGCGACTACTTTGACGCTCTCTACGCCTTTGCCGAACAACTCATCCTCAACGGCAAAGCCTACATCTGCGACCTCACGCCCGAGGAAACCGACGCCTACCGCGGCGCGCCCGACCAGCCCGGCAAGGACAGCCCCTGGCGCAACCGCTCCATCGAAGAATCCCTCGACCTCTTCCGCCGCATGAAGGCCGGCGAATTCCCCGACGGAGCCCGCACCCTGCGCGCCCGCATCGACATGGCCTCGCCCAACGTCTGGCTGCGCGACCCCCTCCTCTACCGCATCCGCCATGCCGCGCACCACCACGCCGGCGACGGCTGGTGCATTTACCCCCTCTACGACTTCGCCCACTGCCTCTCCGACTACATCGAAGGCATCACGCACTCCATCTGCACCCTCGAATTCGTCGTCCACCGCCCGCTCTACGACTGGCTCCTCGAAGCCCTCGACCTCCCCCGTCCCCTCCCCCACCAGTACGAATTCGCCAAGCTCAACCTCGCCTACACCCTCTTCAGCAAGCGCCGCCTCATGCGTCTGGTTAAGGAAAACGTGGTCAACGGCTGGGACGACCCCCGCATGCCCACGATCAGCGGCATCCGCCGCCGCGGTGTCCCTGCCGCCGCCCTGCGCAACTTCGCCTACAACATCGGCATCACCAAATTCGACAGCCTCACCGAACTCGCCGTTTACGAAAACGCCGTGCGCGACGAACTCAACCGCCTCGCCCACCGCCGCCTCGCCGTCCTGCACCCGATAAAAATCGTCCTCACCAACATTGCCGAAGGCGAAGCCATCGAGTGCGACGCCACCAACCACCCCGGCAACCCCGCGCTCGGCACGCGCAAAGTCGCCCTCACCCGCGAAGTGTTCATCGACGCCGACGACTTTGCCGAAGTCCCGCCGCCCAAATACTTCCGTCTCAAGCCAGGCGGCGAAGTCCGCCTCAAATACGCCTGTATCATCAAGCTCGACGAAATCGTCAAGGACGCCGCGGGCAACCTCGCCGAACTCCGCTGTACCGCCGATCTCACTACACGCACCGGCCAGCCCAACGCCACCCGCAAAGTCAAAGGCACCATTCACTGGGTCAGTGCCACCCGTGCCATCGACGCCGAAGTGCGTTTGTATGACCGCCTCTTCACCGTCCCCGAACCCGGCGCGGACGACAACTACCTTGACCACCTCAACCCCAAGTCAGTCGAGATCATCACCGCCAAACTCGAACCCACGCTTGCCGACGCCACGCTGGAGGACCGCTTCCAGTTCGAGCGCCTCGGCTACTTCGCGCCCGACCCGAAGGACAACGCCCCCGGCAAGCCGCTCGTGTTCAACCGCACCATCACGCTCAAGGACAGTTGGGCGAAATAGCCCTCGTGCATATCGAATGAACTCAAAAATCTCACGCAGAGACGCAAAGGCGCAGAGGAGTCGGGATAACCCCCATTGCCTTTCTCCGCGCCTCCGCGTCTCCGCGTGAGATATTTCTGAATTCTGAAAGAAAAAAATGCTCCCTTCCACCGAACGTTTTTCTGACCGCGTTGATAACTACGTACGCTACCGTCCCAGCTATCCGACGGCGCTGATCGACGTCCTGCGTGAACGCGCCCTGTCCGGCCCCGCGCCCCGTACCGACTCCGCCATCGCCGACATCGGCTCCGGAACTGGAATATTCACCACGCTGCTTCTGCCACTCGCCGCCCGCGTGTACGCCGTGGAACCCAACGCGGAGATGCGCGCCGCCGCCGAACAGCGTCTCAGCGGCGCATCCGGTTTTGTCAGCGTCGCCGCCACCGCCGAAGCCACCACGCTGCCCGACGCCTCCGTCGATCTCGTCACGGCGGCGCAAGCCTTTCACTGGTTTGATCCCATTGCCTGCCGCCGCGAATTTGCCCGCATCCTCAAACCCGGCGGACGCATCGCGCTCATCTGGAACCAACGCATCGTCGGCGGCACGCCCTTTCTTGCGGACTACGAAAAACTCCTCTTCCAGCACATCGCCGAGCACCGCAAAACCCGTCAGTCCGACTTCTCCCCCGCCCACATCGCCGCGTTTTTTGAACCTGCGCGGTTCGAGACCATCGAAGCTCCCAATGAACAACACTTCGATCTCCCCGGCCTTATTGGCCGCACGCTCTCGTCGTCCTACGCCCCCAATCCCGGCCAGCCCGGCCACGACGTATTCGTTGCCGAACTACAACGCATCTTCCAGCAACACGCCCGCGATGACCGCGTGACCCTCCGTTACCAGACCCGCCTCTACCTAGGCGTGCCACACCACGCGTGACGTCCGCTTCGCCAACCCTGCATTGTAACTCTTCATGAAAAAGAAACGCACTCCGACCCTGTTCACTCTCTGGCTCACGGCCATTTGTATCAACGTTTCCATTACCGACTCCGTCCTGGCTGCTACTGCTGCTACTGCTGCGACGCCGACGGCGAGCACGGCAGCTTCGGCCCCGCGAGTCTTTGCCCTGCCGCACGCCGCCCTTGCCACCGCCCGCGAACGGGTGGCGGCCAACGATCCGCTCGTGCGCGAAGCGCTGGCCAAGCTGCGCTCCGACGCCGACAAGGCGCTGGCGATGAAGCCGCCCTCCGTGATGGACAAAACCAAGGTCGCGGCCAGCGGCGACAAACACGACTATTACAGCGTGGGCCCCTACTGGTGGCCCGATCCTTCAAAACCCGACGGGCTGCCCTACATCCGCCGCGACGGACAGCACAACCCCGAACGCAACGACGGCACCGACCGCCCCGCCTTCGACGCCATGTGCCACGCCGTGGAGACCCTCGCTCTCGCCTGGCATCTCACCGGCCACGAACCCTACGCCGCGCACGCCGCACGCCTCGCACGCACCTGGTTTCTGGACCCGGCCACGCGCATGAATCCGCATCTTGAATACGGCCAGGCCATCCCCGGCCGCACCAATGGAAGAGGCATCGGCATCATCGAGACGCGCGCCCTGATTTATTTCACCGACGGCATCGCCCTCATCGCCAATTCCCCAGCCTGGACACCCGCCGACAACGAGGGACTCCACGCCTGGCTCGGCGCTTATCTTGACTGGCTGCTGCACAGCAAAAACGGCCTCGACGAAAAAAAGGAGCACAACAACCACGGCACCTGGTATGACGCGCAGGTGGCGCAACTCGCGCTCATCCTTGGCCGCACCGAACTCGCTCGCGCCACGCTCAGCTCCGCGCTCCAGACCCGGCTCGCCACGCAAATCGAGCCCGACGGCAGCCAGCCGCACGAACTGGCGCGCACGCTCTCGCTCACCTACTCGACGATGAATCTCGCCGGCTTCATGACCCTCGCCCAACAAGCCGCGCACGTCGGCGTGGACTGGTGGCGCCACACCACGCCCGATGGACGCAGTCTGCGCCAGGCGATTCGGTTTATGGTCCCCTTTGCCGCGCCCGACAAACCGTGGATCAAGACCGATCTGAAACCCGCTGATCGCGAACCCATCCGCATGGAGCTCGTGCTGGCCCGCATTGCGTATGGCGACGATGAACCGGCCTTCCGCGACGAGATCAACCAACTCCGCAACGACGCCCAATTCGCCCGAGAACGCTGGAACCTGTTCGCTCCTTGAGCCGCCTGCCCAGCTTGCTCCCCCCCCCCTGATTAGAACATTTTCGATTTATTTTGTCTCACGCAGAGACGCAGAATCTGAAAAACACAATATTTTGTAATTTATTCATGATTAGCAATCTGTGTTTTCTCTGCGGGTTCTTCGACGTTTTCGGTGGATAGACGAGAGGTGGCGCGGCAGCGCCCGTAGCGCAGGCATCTTGCCTGCCATCTAGTCCACCGCGCGAAGCGCCGCTTGCCTTGACGTAGTTCGGAGCTTTAGCCCGAACCGTTACCTCTCCGTATTCGTGAGTCGCACGGTTCGGATTGGCAATAAAGCACCGAACTACGTGACAAACCGATGTCACCGCGCTTCGCGCAATCAATTTAGATGGCAGGCAAGATGCCTGCGCTACGGGCGCTACCGCGCCACCTCCCGCTATATCAACTTATCGAGTCTCCACTGAAAACGTCGAAGAACCTCTCTGCGCCTTGTAGGACAGCTGGCCAAGACCCGTGAAGTCGCTAAAACGAAACGGGTCTAGGCCAGCTCTGCGTGATCTCTTAAACCTTGCGACAAATTGAACCGACAATGCTCTAGCCTCACGGCTTCAGCACGTAGAGCGACACACGTCGGTCGCTCTTTGCTTCGATCAAGATTGGGGCGGGTTTCTCCACAAACTCCGCGTATGCCTTCTTGCCTGCGTCGAGCGTGCTGATCGGTTGCTGGTTGATTTTGTTGATGATGTCGCCACGACCAAGCCCCGCCACCGCCGCCGGATAACCGGGCTGCACGCCAAGCACCAGCAAACCCGTGTCGTCATCGAGCTGATTCTCGCGTGCAAACGCGCGCGACACCTTGCGCACCGTCAGACCCCATTTTTCGAATGCCCACTCCTCGCCTTTGCGACTCTCCAATTTTTCCGTGACGATCTCGTAGTCTGTTGTCTGTTCGCCGCGTTTCACTGCGAGCTTCACGCTCGCGCCCACCGGCAGACTCGCGATGCGGTTGAGGATCGGCGGCAATTGTTCAGGGAAACGACCGTCCACCGCCACGCCGTCAATCGACAGCACGATGTCGCCCGGACGCAGCCCCGACTTCGCCGCCGGCGAACCCGGATCAATGCTGTTGAGCAACATCCCCGTGTTTTGTTTGAGCGAATAAAATCCCTCCAAATCTTGCAACGCCCCCGGCACGATCCCGATGTAACTACGCGTGACCGCGCCATCCTTTTCGAGCCCCGCCACCACCCGCCGGGCGATGGTCGCCGGGATGGCGAAGCCGAGATTGTCCGCGCCCAGATAGCCGCGCGAATTGATGCCGACCACGCGCCCCGCGTCGTCCACGAGCGGACCGCCGGAATTGCCCGGATTGATCGCCGCGTCGGTTTGCAACCACGTGTTAAACAAGCCCGTCTCGAAGCCATTGACCCCGCGATTGTCTGCAAAATAGCGCCGGTTGTTGGAAATAATTCCCCGCGTCACCGTGCGCGTCAGACCATGCGGCGTTCCAACCGCAAAAACCGTTTGCCCCGGATACAGCGCATCCGAGTCGCCAAAATCCGCGTGCGTGAACACCAGCCCGCGACGCCTCACCTCGTCCATATCGAGCCGCAGCAACGCCAAGTCCGTCCAATGATCCCAACCGACGAGCGTGGCGTTGACCCGTTCCAGGCTGGCCAGCGTTACGGACAACTCGACCGCCCGCGGACTCGCCACGTGCGCGTTTGTTAAGACCAGACCGTCGTCCGACAAAATCACGCCCGACCCCACCCCCGCGATGAAACGCCGCGACCCCGCCTCGAACGACTCCTCGCGCACGTCGATCCGCACCACGGCCTCCAGCAACCGCTCGAACCCGCGTGACATTCCTCCCCCCCCCCCCCCCTCCGGGCGCGACGCGCTGGCGCAACCGCCTGACAACAACACGACGACGGCGGCAAGCCCGCCAATCATCCAGCCGATCCACGCATTGCGCGTGATTGACCGACTCCGGGAATCCCTCAACCTCACACCCTTTATATTTATCTGATGGCTACGCATTGCAAAGACTACGACTTCCTCACGATCGAGCCCCACTGGCAAACCTTCTGGGAAGAAAACCGCTCCTTCCGCGCCGACCCCGCCGACACGCTCAACGCGAAGGGCCAGCCCAAGCCCAAATACTACGTGCTCGACATGTTCCCCTACCCCTCCGGCGCCGGCCTCCACATCGGCCACCCCGAAGGCTACACCGCCACCGACATCATTGCCCGTTACAAACGCGCCCGCGGCTACAACGTCCTGCACCCCATCGGCTGGGACGCCTTCGGACTCCCCGCCGAACAACACGCCGTCAAAACCGGCACGCACCCCGCCAGCAACACGCAGAACAACATCGCCAACTTCCGCCGCCAGATCAAAGCCCTCGGTTTCTCCTACGACTGGGAACGCGAAATCGACACCACCGATCCCCGCTACTTCAAGTGGACCCAATGGATCTTCCTGCAACTCTTCAAACGCGGCCTCGCCTACGTGGACGAACGCCCCGTCTGGTGGTGTCCCGAACTCCGCACCGTTCTCGCCAACGAAGAAATCGTTGACGGCAAATCCGAAGTCGGCGGCTTCCCTGTCGAACGCCGCAACCTCCGCCAATGGGTCCTGCGCATCACCGCCTACGCCGAACGCCTCCTCTCCGACCTGAAGGACGTTGACTGGCCCGACTCCACCAAGCGCATGCAAGAAGCCTGGATTGGACGCAGCGAAGGCGCCGAAATCCTCTTCCGCCTCGAAAACGACATGCTCGGCGACCTGCGTGTATTCACCACGCGCCCCGACACCCTCTTTGGCGCAACCTACATGGTCATCGCGCCCGAACACCCCCTCGTTGACGCCCTCACGACCGACACCCAACGCGACGCCGTTGCCGCCTACCGCAAACACGCCGCCTCCAAGAGCGACCTCGAACGCACCGACCTCGCCAAAGGCGAAAAAACCGGCGTCTTCTCCGGCTCCTACGCCATCAACCCCGTCAACGCCCAACGCATCCCCATCTGGATCGCCGACTACGTTCTCATGGGCTACGGCACCGGCGCGATCATGGCCGTCCCCGCGCACGACCAACGCGACTGGGAATTCGCCAAAAAATTCGACCTCCCCATCATCCCTGTCGTCACTCCCCCCCCCCCCCCCCCCGGGGGGGCCGAAGTCGATTTCACCAAAGCCGCCTTTGAAGCCGAAGGGACCATGGTAAAATCCGGGCCTTAAGAAGGGCTGGCCGTTGGCGAGGCGAAAAAACGCATCATAGGCGAACTTGGCATCCGGAAACGCGGGACCCCCACCGTTAAATACAAAATCCGGGAATGGGTTTTCTCCCGGCAAAGCTATTGGGGGGAAACCTTTCCCATTGCCTGGGTCACCGAAACCGATTACCAAGCCGCCCTTGCCGCAGCCACGGCCGAAAGGCGGGCCGAATTTCCGCAAACCCCCGTCACCTAAACGGACAAAACCAAACCCGCCGAGGCGCGCAACTGGTAAGCCCTGGCAATTCCCGGCGGCGGGGTTTCGGTTAACCTGGCCGAAGTTGAAAGCTACCTCCCCAGCGGCAACGGCGAAAGCCCGCTCGCCAACGTCACCGACTGGCTCGAAATCTGGCTCAACCCCCA
>NZ_ABEA03000201.1 GCF_000171235.2 Geminisphaera colitermitum TAV2
GGCGGCGGGTTTGTGCGGGCTGCCGTTGCCGGTTTCGGTGACTTGGGTGGGTTGGAGGCTGCGGGCCTGGAGGCGGCGCAGGACGTCGCGGCGTGTGGGGGCGTCAAGGGTGCCTTGGGTGCTGCTGCCGGAAGCGTCGCGAGCGGTGTAATGGAAGGTCGGCATGGGCGGGTGGATGCTGGAGCGACTTAAGTCGTGCCGGGTTGTCCGCTATTCGTTGGTGCTGAGGTTGCGGACGAGTTCGTCGAGGGTGGTGAGGCCGGCGCGGACTTTGTCCCAGCCGGATTGGGCGAGGGTTCTCATGCCGGCGGCGCGGGCACGGTCGGTGAGGGCGCGGTTGGATTCGCGTTGCACGATGAGTTCGTGGTGCGGCTTGGGATGGAATATCTCAAACACGCCGATGCGCCCGCGGTAGCCGGTGCCGCGGCATTTCTGGCATCCGACGGGGTGCATGAGTTGGGTGACGCCGTCGGCGTCGGTGGGTTCGAGTCCGATGGCGGCGAGGTCGGCGCGGATCATCAGGGGGTCGATGGGACGGGGACGGGCACAGTCGGAGCAGAGGCGGCGGACGAGACGCTGGGCGATGACGAGTTCGATGGCGGAGGCAACGAGGAAGGGTTCCACGCCCATGTCCACGAGGCGGGTGATGGCGCCGGGGGCGTCGTTGGTGTGGAGGGTCGAAAAGACGAGGTGGCCGGTGAGGGAGGCGCGGATGGCAATCTCGGCGGTTTCGAGGTCGCGGATTTCGCCGACCATGATGACGTCGGGGTCCTGGCGGAGGGTGTGACGGAGGACGCTGGCGAAGGTGAGGCCGATCTCGGCACGGGTCTGGATTTGGTTGGCGCCGGGGACTTCGTATTCGATGGGGTCTTCGATGGTGATGATGCGCAGGTCGGGGGAGTTGATCTTGCGCAGAAAGGCGTTGAGGGAGGTGGACTTGCCGGAGCCGGTGGGACCGGTGACGAGGATGATGCCGTGGGGGGACTGGAGGACGTGGTCGATTTGTTTTTGTTCTTCGGGCAACATGCCGAGTTTTTCCATCGTGTAGGCCATCTTGCGCTGGTTGAGGAGGCGCAGGGAGATGGACTCGGCGTAGATGGTCGGCATCGTGGAGACGCGGATGTCGAGGTTGGTGTTGCCGGTGCGGAAGTTGATGCGTCCGTCTTGTGGGAGGCGTTTTTCGGAGATGTTGAGGCGCGCCATGATTTTGACGCGGGAGATGATGGCGTCTTGATAGCGGCGAAGGTTGTCGGGGACGGGGACGGGGACGAGGAGGCCGTCCACGCGGTAGCGGATGCGGAGTTGTTCTTCCTGGGGTTCGAAGTGGATGTCGGTGGCGGCGTCGGTGACGGCTTGGGCGATGACGTCGGTGACGAAGCGGACGACGGCGGCGTCGGCATCGGCTTCGAGGTCGGCTTCTTGTTGGGCGGCGAGGGGGAGGTCGTCGTCGGTGTCTTCGAGGCTGCCGGAGCCTACGCCGTAGTTTTCAACGATGAGCTGGCGGACGCGTTCGGCGAGGGAGAGGTGCCAGACGATGGGTCGCGGGGTGAAGGTGGCGATCCAATCGACCATTTGGTGGTCGGGGGGCCAGGGGGTGGCGAGGAGTAAAGGCTGAAGGCTGAAGGGGGCGTCGGTAAGGGGAGCGGGGGGGGGAGAGTCCGTGGTGTTTTTTTCAGCCTTCAGTCCTTCAGCCTGAATGGGGATGATCTGGTAGTCGTGGGCGAGGCGCGAGGGAAGGGTGCGAAGTTCGTCGGTGGCCACGGTGGGCAGGGCAACAGCGGGCAGGCCGGTGGCGAGGGCGAGTTCGTTGAGGAGGGCTTCGGCGGTGAGGCTGAGGGCGGAGGCGAGGTGGTCGGGGCGCTGGTCGCGCGGGGCCTCGGCTATGGCGGCGCGAGCCTCGTCGGTGAGCCGCGCATCGAGTTCGGGCGGCAGGCCCGTGGTGGAGGCTGCGGGAATCATGGCTGGGCAGAAGCGGTGCTGTCGTCGACAGGGGTGATAACAGGGGTGTAGGTGGGAACGGTGTAGGCAGGGGTATAGGTGGAATCAGCGGGTGGAACTGGCGGAGCCACGGGTTGCGCGGGCTGAATGGGCTGGACGGGGGGGGGGGGGGGGGGCGGCGGTGGCGACGCGGGTTGCTGCACGGGTTGCGGCACGGGCCGAGTGGCAGAGGAGGGGATGGTGCGGTTGGGGGTGATGGCGGGGACCGAAGCGGTGGGAAGAGTGCCGGCCGCGTGGTTGGTGCGGGTGATTGTGGTGGGTCCGTAGTCAGTGGAGGCGGCGAGGGGACGGGTGTCGAGAACCTTGCGGATTTCGGCGGCATGGGGAGCACGGTCCACTTGCTGGTAGGCTTCGACGTTGTCGAGTTGCGTGTTGGTGAGGACGGTGGGGCGGATAAAGAAGAGGATTTCGGTGCGCTGGTCAGTTTTGGAACGTTTGCCGAAGAGGTCACCGATCCAGGGGATAGGGCCAAGACGGCTGGTGGTGTTGCCTTTTTTGGTGCGCTGCATGCCGCCGAGAACTACGATGTCGCCGCTGCGGGCACTGAGGAAGGACTTGGCGTTGCGGTCGGTGGTGATGGGTTGTTCGTTGCCGTCGATGGTGACGAAGCCGGAGATGTCCTCGACTTTTTGTTCGAGTTGCATCTGGACGGAGCCGTTGGGGCCGATGAGGGGGGTGACGGTAAGGGTGATGCCGATTTGCTGCTGGGTGATTTGCGAACTGGTGCTAAGGGAATCGGATGTGGTGGTGGTGCCAGTAATGATGGGGCGTTTTTCTCCAATGAAGACCTCCGCTTCTTGGTTGTGCGAGGTGACGATGGTGGGAACGGAGAGGATATTGGTGTTGTTTTTGCGTGGAGTTGTGCTGAGCGAAATTACGCCAGCGAGGGCGTTTTCCTTGGCAGTCTGGAAAAATGTGCCGTTATCAATGCCTGCAATTTTACCTCCCGCTCCACTAGCCGCGAATCCAGTGAGGACGCCATTTTCGATGCGCAGGCCAAGGGTGTCGATGCCACTGGTGGCTTCGTCGGAAAGTGAGACTTCGGCAATGACGACTTCGATGCGCACTTGGGCGAGTAGAACGTCGATCTTGTCAATGAGTTCGCGGGTGAGACGGATGTCGTCCGCAGTGCCGGAAATGATAATGGAGTTGCTGCGTTCGTCGGCGACAACAGTGAGCAGGGTGCTGAATTGTTCGCTGGCGGCCCCTTGGTTGCTGAGGGCGCTGGCGACAGCAGTGTTGCGGCTGGCCTGAGTATTTTGGGCGGTGCGTTGCTGCTGGTTGGCGGTGGCAGTGCGGTTGGCAGTGGTGGTGGCGGCGCGGTTGGTGGTGGCGGCGGCCCCCTGCTGTCCGCCGGTGGTGGTGCGGGTGGCGTTGTTCTGTCCGCTGATGAGCTGGGTAAGGATGGTGTTTACGTCGGGGGCTTTGGCGTGCTTGAGGAAGATGACTTCGCTGCGGGTGTTGGGATCAGCGCGGATGTCGAGCTTGGTGATGATGTTGTCGAAAAAGTTTTGTTCAGCAGGGTGACTGATGAGGATGATCTGGTTGGTGCGGTCGTCGGCAGTGTAGGTGGTGTTGGCGCTGAAATCCTTCTGAAGTTCAGCGGTGATGAAGCTCTTGATTTTGGTCACCACGTCGCTGGCTTTGGCAAATTCGAGGGTATAGGTCTTGGTGGTGAAGTGGGAGGCGACGGGGCGATCCACTTCCTTGAGAACAGCTTCGATGCGCTGGAGGATGGTGATGGTGTCGGTGATGAGGATGCTATTACTTTTTTCGAACGCCATGGGCTGGTTGGCGAGCGTCTGGTTGATAAGTAACGGGAGTTGCTGTGCGATTTCACTGACCCGGAGAAAATCGAGATGGAAGAGCTTGGCCGCGATTCGGCTGCTCGGGGACATGCCAAGCGTGGAGCCTTCGATAAACTCAGGGGCCTCGTTGCGCGCCATCGCACTCGGAACGACTTTGAGGAACTTGTCGCCCAAGGGGACAATGGCGATCTGGTTCATACCGAAGAGTGTTTCGAGGGCGACAACGGCCTCGGCTTTGCTGATCGGTTTTTTAATGGTGAGGGTATAGGTGTTGGCGGGGAGGGCGCCGGGGCGGAGGACGCTGCGGCCGGTCAGACGTTCGAGGAGTTCGAGTGCCTGGGATAGCTCCATGTCTCGCATGATGAGTTCGGGGATCATGTCGTCTGCGGCGGGCGCGCCGATCTGCACAGGCAAGCCGCCTGACAGACCACGATCACGGTGGGGGCGAGCAGGCGCGGAACCTGACGCTGGAGCAGGCGATGGCGAGGGAACCTGAGCGTTGGCGGATTGGAAAAGCCCCAAAAGAGCGGCAACGAGGAACGTGTTACGGAAGAAGGATGAGAGGGGATGCAAGCGCATGGAAGAGCAGATAGACGCCGCAAACGTGCAACTGGCTACAACGAGTGTCGATGGAAAATCGAACCGGAGCACCAATCGGTGAAAATTCCAGAGAACCAAACGGCCATTGGGTGGTCCTTGGGGATTTCCGCCGGTTGGGATTTCCGGCGCTTGCGCCCAGGGACATTCACGGTTCCATGGCGCGTTACGCTTTTATCGCCAATCCAATCTGCCGACCGACGCCAACGCCTTCTTCATGCGGGACTACTTTCTCAGACGTTTTTTGTTGATTCCACCCACGCTCATCGGAGTCACCCTGATTGTGTTTTTCATCACGCGTCTGGTTCCCGGAGGTCCCGTTGAACGCGCGCTGGCGGAGGCGCGGCAGGCGGATGTCGGCGGGACAGGCGGGGGGGGGGGGGGACGAACCGCGGCGCGGGCCGATGCAGCCTCCGGCACATCGCTCTCGGCGGAACAACTCGACCAATTGCGCAAATTCTACGGTTTCGACAAACCCTGGTATGCCGCCTACTTCGACTGGACGGGCAAGGTGCTGCGCGGCGACCTCGGCACATCCTATATCTATCACCTGCCGGTCACGACGGTCATCGCGTCCAAGCTCCCCATCTCGATCTACTTCGGCCTCCTGACCACGCTGCTTACGTATGGCGTTTGCCTGCCGCTGGGCATCGTCAAGGCGATGCGTCATCGCACGCTGATGGACAACGCCACCTCGGTCGTCGTGTTCGCCGGCTACGCGATCCCGAGCTACGTTTTTGGCAGCATCATCATGCTCATATTCGCAGCGCGGCTACAATGGCTGCCGCTGGGCGGGTTCGTGAGCGACGATTTCGCGGATTTCACGTTGTGGGGAAAGTTCACCGACCTCGCCCGCCACACCATCCTGCCGTTGTCGGCCTACATGGTGGGCAGCTTTGCCTTCACCACGATGCTCATGAAAAACCACCTCATGGACAACCTCGCCGCCGACTACATGCGCACGGCGGTGGCCAAGGGCGTGCCGTTTCGCACCGCCGTGTTTCGCCACGCGCTGCGCAACTCGCTCATCCCGCTCGCCACCACCTTCGGCCAAAACATCGGGCTGGTGCTCACCGGTTCGTTTTTGATCGAGGTGGTGTTCGACATCGACGGCATGGGACTGCTCGGGTTCAAGTCGGTCGTTGACCGCGACTACCCCGTGGTCATGGGCATCCTGTTCATCTCGTCGATCCTGCTGCTCGTGGGCAACATCCTGTCCGACCTGCTCGTGGCGGTATTGGACCCACGGATACGATTTAATTAAAGGAAAAGAGAACAACCCGCCATGCGACTCAACCCGATCACCCGCAAAAAGCTCCGGCGCTTCCGTTCGCTGCGGCGCGGCTTTTGGTCGTTCATCGTGCTCACGGCGCTGGTCGTGCTCGCCTGCTTTGCCGAACTCCTCATCAACAACCGCGCCCTCATCGTCCGTTACGAAGGCAACACCTACTTCCCCACCTACGGCGCCATCATCCCCGGCAAAACCTTCGGCCTCGATTACGATTGGGAGACCGATTACCGCCAGCTCCGCGAACGCTTCCTGCAACAACGCGCCGGCGGCGGCGAAAAAACCGGCAACTGGGTCCTCATGCCCCCCGTCCCCTACAATCCGCTCGAAAACTGCAACCCCGGCGAACACATCCGCCCCCGTGCGCCCGACTTCGCGCAGGCCCATTACCTCGGCACCGACACCCAAAACCGCGACATCCTGGCCCGCCTCGTTTACGGATTTCGCAACGCCATCATCTTCGCGTTTTTCTTCATGGCCGGCATCTACCTGCTCGGCATCCTCCTCGGCTGCGCGATGGGCTACTTCGGAGGCACGTTCGACCTCCTCGTGCAACGCCTCATCGAAATCTGGTCCAACATCCCCTTTCTCTACGTTGTCATCATCGTCGCCTCCATCGTCCGCCCCAGCCTCGGCTGGCTCGTGGTCATCACCGTGGCGTTTTCCTGGATGGGCATGACCTACTACATGCGCACCGGCACGTACAAGGAAAAAGCGCGCGACTACGTGGCCGCCGCGCAAGTGCTCGGCGCGGGCGACACGCGCATCATCTTCCGTCACATCCTTCCCAATACAGCCGCCACGCTTGTCACCTTTGTCCCCTTCACCGTGGCCGGCGCCATCACCTCGATCACCGCGCTCGACTTCCTCGGCTTCGGCCTCCCCGTCCCCACGCCGAGTTGGGGCGAACTCCTGCAACAAGGCACCCGCCACCTCACCCTCGCCCCTTGGATCGTGGTGTCCACCTTCACGGCCATGACCCTCGTGCTCACCCTCGTCACCTTCGTCGGCGAAGCCGTCCGCGAAGCCTTCGATCCGAAAAAATTCACGATCTACGAATGAAACCAACTCGCATCCAAATTCTCATTACACTTGTTTCCGCCCTGTTCGCGCTCGCCGTGTCCGGCTGTTCCCGCGACGCCGCCCCCCCCCCCCCGACAACACCGCCGAAGTCGAAGCCTACTACGCCGCGCACCCCGACTTCTTCGTCACCAAGACCCCCGCCGACCTCCCTGCCAACCTCGACTGGACCGATGGCGGTCCCCTCCCCGAAATCGGCTCGCCCGCCCGCAAACGCGGCGGCACCTGGAACGGCCGCATCCAAGACTTCCCGCGCACCCTTCGCGTCATCGGCCCCGATTCCAACAGCGCCTTTCGCGGCTACCTGCAAGACGACTTCGCGCTCTCCTTTGCCGGGCTCCATCCCGACGTGCCCGGCCCCCACCAGTATTTTCCCGCCCTCGCCACCCAATGGGCCATCGATCTCCCCAACCGCACCGTTTACGTAAAAATCGACCCCGCCGCCCGCTGGAGCGACGGCCCCCCCGTCACCACCGACGACGTCTTCTTCACTTTCTGGTTCCACCAAAGCCCCTACATCCAGGCCCCCTGGTACAACAACTACTACGGCATCGGGGAAAACTACACGCGTATCACCCGTTACGATACACACACCTTCTCCGTCACGCTCAAGGAAGCCCGGCCCGACCTCCCCTCTCGCGTCCTTGGACTCGCACCCACGCCGCGTCACTTTTACAAGGAAACCGGCCCCGACTTCGTCACCCGCTACAACTGGCGCTTCGCCCCCACCACCGGCGCCTACGTCATCACCGACGCCGAACTCCGCCGCACCACCACCAACCGCAACCACATCACCCTCGAACGCCTCGCCGACTGGTGGGCCAGCGAAAAACCGTATTTCCGTTACCGCTACAACCCCGCAAAAATCCGCCTCCGTGTCATCCGTGAAACCACCACCGCTTGGGAAGCCTTTCTCACCGGCGAACTCGACGCCTTCGGCCTCAACCTCTCCGAATACTACTATGACCGCCTCCCCGACACCCACCCCCTCGTCGCTCGCGGCCTCATTCAAAAAACCATCTTTTACAACGACATCCCCCGTCCCAACTACGCCCTCTGGATGAACACCGCGCGCCCGCTCCTTGCCAACCGCGACCTCCGCCTCGGCATCCAATACGCCACCAACTGGCAGCTTGTGATCGACCAGTATTTTCGCGGCGACTACACGCGCCTGAACACCACGGCCGACGGCTACGGCTCCATGACGAACCCCAACATCCACGCCCGCCCCTTCGACATCCAACGCGCCGCCGAACACTTCGCCAAGGCAGGCTACACCCAACGCGGCCCCGACGGCATCCTCGTCAACGACCGCGGCGAACGCCTCGCCGTCACCCTCACCACCGGCTACGAAGCGCTCGCCCCCGTCCTCACCATCCTGCAACAAGAAGCCCGCAAAGCCGGCCTCCACTTCGAAGTCGAAATCCTCGACTCCTCCACCGCTTGGAAAAAGGTGCAGGAAAAAAACCACGACATCACCTTCTCCGCCTTCAACGTCGGCGTGGAACTGTTTCCCCGCTACTGGGAATTTTTCCACTCCGCCAACGCCTACGACAAACCCTACCTCACGGACGCCACCGGGACCGGAGCCGGCCACAAAACGCCCAACCCCGACCGCAAGCCCAAAGTCCAGACCAACAACCTGCAATCCATCGCCATCCCCGAACTCGACGCCCTCATCGACGCCTACGACAAGTCCGACGACCTCGACGCCATGCGCAAGATGGCCTGGCGCATGGAGGGAATCATTTACGAAGACGGCTCCTATTCCCCCGCCTTTGCCATGCCCTTTTATCGCACCGGCACCTGGCGCTGGGTTGGCTGGCCGGAAAACTTCAACGCCCGCTACTCCCGCGACGCCCTCGAAACCGCCGTCCACTGGATCGACGAGGACAAGAAAAAGGAAACCCTCGACGCCCGCCGCACCGACCAAAAATTTCCCGTATCCATAAAAACTTACGACCAATGGAAGCCGAAGCAGTAAGCGGGACTCCTCTCCTCGACGTCCGGCACCTTGCCGCCGCCTTTGATACCGACGCCGGTCTGCTCCGCGCCGTGGATGACGTCAGCTTCACCGTCCACCGCGGACGCACCCTCGGCCTCGTCGGTGAATCCGGTTGCGGCAAAAGCGTCACCGCCCTCTCCCTCATGCGCCTCCTCCCCCAACCCTCCGGGCGCATCGTCAGCGGCGAAATTTTGTTTGAAGGCCGCGACCTCGTCCGCGCCGCATCCGACGAAATGCACGCCATCCGCGGCGGACGCATCGGCATGGTTTTCCAGGAACCCATGACCGCGCTCAACCCCGTGCATCGCATTGGCCGCCAGCTTGCCGAAGTTTTCCTCCTGCACCGCACCCGCGACCCGCGCGAAGCCATGCGCCTCGCCATCGACATGCTGCAAAAAGTCGGCATCCCCTCCCCTGAAACCCGCGCCCTCGAATACCCCCACCAACTCTCCGGCGGCATGCGCCAGCGCGTCGTCATTGCCATGGCCCTCGCCTGCAAACCCGCCCTCCTCATTGCCGACGAACCCACCACCGCGCTCGACGTCACCATCCAGGCCCAGATCCTCGACCTCATCCGCGAACTCCAGGCCGAGATGGGCATGGCCGTCATCCTCATCACGCACGACCTCGGCGTCATCGCCGAAACCTGCGACGACGTCGTTGTCATGTATGGCGGCCGCATCGCCGAACAAGGCCCCGTCGAACAAATTTTCCAACACCCTACCCACCCCTACACCCGCGGCCTCCTCCGCTCCATCCCCCGACTCGACTCCCAGCGCAAGACCCGTCTCGAAACCATCCCCGGCCTCGTCCCCGGCCTCGCCGACCTCCCCGCCGGCTGTCGCTTCCAAAACCGCTGTCCCTGGCGTATCCCTGCCTGCGATACACAACCCCCGCTCGAAACCGTGACTGGCAATGCCCCCGCCCACCTCACCGCCTGCCACCGCTGGCGCGAGAGTGCCGCAACGGAGATCGGCGCGGGCAAGATGCCTGCGGTCCCAAGCGAAGAAACAACGGTTGCGGGCGAGACGCCCGCGCCACGCGTAGGGGCTTCGCTTGCGAAGCCCGCGTTTGCAGGCGACGGCATCAAATGGCATGCGCGGGCGTCGCAAGCGACGCCCCTACCTGCGGGCGAGATGCCCGCGCCACATCGGAATGCCGGCAAGAGGCCGGTGCTCCCAGACGCTGCTGCATTTACCCCCCCCCCCCCTCCGAACGTTCAGCGTTCAACGTTAAATGTTCAATGTTCAACGTTCGACGGCGAAGCCGCCCCTCCCGCCACTTCGACGTTGGATGTTGGGCGTTCGACGTTGGACGTTCGGCGCGCAGCGCCGCCCCCCCCCCCCCTCCTCACCATCCGCGACCTCCGCATGCATTTTCCCGTGCGCTCCGGACTCTGGCTCCGCGCCCGCGCCTGGTGCCGCGCAGTCGATGGCGTGTCGCTCGCGCTCAACCCCGGCGAAACCCTCGGACTCGTCGGCGAATCCGGCTGCGGCAAGACCACGCTCGGCAAAACCATTATCCGTCTCCATAAACCCACTACCGGCGAAATCCACTTCGACGGCACCGACCTCGCCCCCCTCTCCCGCCGTCAGCTCAAACCCCACCGGCGCGAGATTCAGATGATTTTTCAAGACCCCGCCGAATCCCTCAACTCCCGCCACTCAGTCGGCCAGCTCCTCGCAGAACCCTTCATCATCCACCGCATCGGCACCCCTGCCGAACGCGCCCGCCATGTCGCCGCGCTCCTCGAACGCGTCGGCCTCCCCGCCAGCGCGGCGGACCGTTTTCCCTTCGAATTTTCCGGCGGACAACGCCAGCGCATCGGCATAGCCCGCGCCCTTGCGCTCAACCCCAAACTCATCATTTGCGACGAACCCGTCTCCGCGCTCGACGTCTCCGTGCAAAGCCAGGTGCTCAACCTCCTCCTCGACCTCCAGCGCGAACGCGGCCTCAGCTACCTCTTCATCGCGCACGATCTCGCCGTCGTGAAGCACATCTCCGACCGCATCGCCGTCATGTATCTCGGCCACATCGTGGAGAGCGCCGGTGCTGACACGCTCTATCGCCGTGCCGCGCACCCCTACACCCGCGCCCTCATCTCCGCCATTCCCGAGGCCACCCCGCGCCGCCAGACCAGCCGCATCGTCCTGCAAGGCGACGTCCCCTCCCCTCTAGCCCCGCCCTCCGGCTGTCCCTTCCACCCGCGCTGTCCCCACGCGCAAGACCGCTGCCGACTCGAAAAACCAGTCCTTCGCACGCTCGACGCTGACGCTCCGGGCAACAGCGACCACGCAGTCGCCTGCCATTTCATCCTTTGATTTGTAGTTTTTTCTCAACTACAACCATCATGCGTCGTGGCCATCGCCGCTGACCATCATTTTCCATCCAAAGATATAATAGGGCATTTCATTTAAACTGTAGCCATTTGACACCTGGTAGGGAGGCCTCTCCGAGGCCTCCGAAGCCACGCTCCATCCACCTATGAGTTTCGCATCCTCTCACCACGCACAACGGAGGCCTCGGAGAGGCCTCCCTACCGTTAAAACAACGGACACAACTCAGATGAAAATACTCTAAAGAGCATCAAGAACCTCACGCGGAGGCGCGGCGGAAAAAACAACAAAACTCCGCGTCCTCCGCGTCTCCGCGTGATATATTTCTGATCGGGAAATGGTATCACACCTCTTTTTTCAACTTCGTCCCGATGCGCGTGATCATCTTCTTATGCTCGGCGCTGACCTCGGGATATTTTAGCGGAAGCAGTTGCAGGGCGCGGACAATGGTCTCCGAAACCGCCAGCCGCGTGAACCACTTGCGGTCGGCAGGAATCACGAACCAAGGCGCATACGGTGTGCTGGTATTTCGGATACACTCCTCATACGCCTTCTGATACTCGTCCCAATGCTGGCGCTCGGCGTAGTCGGCATCGGAAAATTTCCAGTTTTTGTCCGGGTTTTCCACACGGGCGAGGAAGCGCCGGGCCTGTTCTTTTTTTGAAACATTAAGGAAAAACTTCACGATCATCGTGCCGTTATCCACGAGATATTTTTCGAAATTGTTGATCTGCTCGTAACGCTTTTCCCACACGTCTTTGCCGAGGGCGACGGCGGGGAGTTTCTGGCGCTGGAGGATCTCGGGATGCACCTTGGCGACGAGCACTTCCTCGTAGTAAGAGCGGTTGAAAATACCGATTTCACCGCGGCGCGGCAGCGCCTTGACCGAACGCCAGAGATAGTCGTGATCCAGCTCCTCGGCTGATGGCGTTTTGAAACTGGTGACGTGGCATCCCTGCGGGTTGATGCCAGACATGACGTGTTTGATGACGCCGTCTTTGCCGGCCGCGTCGAGCGCCTGAAAAATGATCAATACGCTGTGTTTGTCCTGCGCGTAGAGTTTGTCCTGGAGTTCGCTGAGCAGGGCGACGTTGGACTGCACTTTTTCCAGTGCAGCCTCCTTGTCCTTGTATCCACCGGAGTAGGACGGATCGTAGTCTTTCTTGAGGCTGATTTTTTTGCCGGGTGGGACGAAAATATCACGAAGCTTGATTTTGAGGGTGTCGCTCTCGCCCATTTTGATGGAAAGCGAGGCATTGGGTCTGAGGCGGATTTTTTTCATGCACGGCAATAGTGGAGCAATTGCCATGATTTGCGAATTTTTCGCGCCGATAGGCTATTCCCATCGGCGCGAAGAGGAGATGGCGCGGACTCAGCGGCTGATTTTGACCGAGAGGACTTTGTATTGCGTGAAGGGCAGGTCGATGCCGCCAACACTGGGTTTGCCCAGACTGGTGCCGTCGAGTGCCAAGGGTTCAGCTTTCCAGCCGTCGGCGAGTTTCACGGAAACGGTGCCGTTGCGGCCCAGCGTTTCGTGCAGGCGCAAGACCCAGCCGCCCTTGACCGGCTCGGCCCAGGAAGGTGCGAGCGAGGGAGCGCCGTCAATCGAGACAAGGCCCGCATTCACCGGCGCGCCGTTGTAGGGCAGGCAGGGTGTGTAGAGGGTGTCGGCAAGCACGGCGGGTTGCTCGGCAAGGGGCGCGTCGGAAGCGAAACGTCCGAGGGCAATTTCGATGTGGTGCTGGCCAAGATCGGAATAGAAGGGACGTTCGGTTTCGCGGATTTTCGGGTGGTGGTCCGCCTCGGTGATGAGGGCGCTGCGCAGGAGGCTGAGGCCAACGGTGCCGTTGTGCACGGTGAAGCCGTATTTGGACTCGGTGAAGAGGGCGAGGCCTTCGCTTTGCGCGTCGTCGAGGAGGGTCATCCAGCGGCTGCCGGCGACTTCCCAGTTGGCTTCTTCGCGGGGATAGCCGGGCCACTGGCCGCGGAGGACGCTGCCGTAGGGTGCGCCGTAACGGGCTTCGCGTCCGCGGTAGTCGGTGGCGAATATCGCCTTGAGCCACATGAGCGAGTCCTGCCAGTCGATGTCGTAGGCCACGCGGAGAACGGATTCTCCAGCCGTGAGCGAATAGCGCACGGTGATGGTGCTTTGTTTCGCAATGGTGTAGTCGTAGCTGATCGTGGTGGTGAGGGCGTTGGTCTGGGTGATGGCGGGTTTGCCTTTGCCTGCGAGTTGCGCGACTTGGCCGGTGACGATCGCGGTGCGGTCAACGTCCCAGGCTTCGAAGGCGGCGGGGTGATCCGGGTAGGCGGCGAGTTGTGTTATTTTTCCGGATACAGCGGAGAGGGCGACGTTGTGGCCGTCCACAGAGAGCGCGGTGAGTTGTCCGTTTTTGTCGAAGCGGGCAGTGACGCGTTCGCTGCTCAGCGTGGCAGTGCCAGAAGCGGCAAGGTTTGCCTTGGGCGTGGCGATGCGGGCGGGGGCAGCGAGTTCTGCGAACGGAGCGCCGGAGAGGGGCGCGAGTTCGTAGGCGCGTCCGTCTTCCGTGACCCATGTGCGGGCAATGGGAAGGGGGTTGAACAGGCCTGTTGCCGCGGCGGACTTTTTCTTGTCGTTGGCGTTTTTTGCAGAGGCGCCGGTGGAGAGAACTTTGCCCGCAGCGTCGATGGCTTCGGCGCTGAGTTTTTCGAGTTCGGGAATCGCCTCGGCATACACTTCCCAGATGGAGCTGCCGGGGATGTAGTCGTGGAAATGCGAGAAGGCGGCGCGGCGCCAGGCGTAGTCGTCGATGGGACCGGAGCCTGTAACGACGTGGGCGGCTTCCTGGATTTGCAGGGCGCGCTCAATGCGGCGGAAGGCGCTTTTGAGGGCGCCGTGCGTGGTGAATACGCCGCGGTGGAGTTCGAGGAGGAGTTCGCCGGTGACGGCGGGGAGTTGGTCTTTGATCGCGTTGAGGCGGTCGAAGAAGGGTTCGATGTTGCCCCATTGCGTCTTGGGAACACCAGCGAGGTTGTTCACGCGGCGGGCGCGTTCGATCATGATTTCAGTGGTGCCGCCGCCGCCGTCGCCGTAACCGGTGGGTTGCAGGAATTCGTTGTGGATGCCGGCTTGCTGGTGATGCAGCGCGTCCTCGCGGAGGTTTTTGATGTTAACGGCTTCGTTGTAGTCGTGGAGGAGGACGATGTGAGAGGGGATTTCGGAGCCGTCGGGTCCGCGCCAGCGGAAACTGGTGTGCGGAAAACGGTTCACCGTGGACCAGGAGAGTTTGCTGGTGAAGAAGCCTTTGACGCCGAGGCCGACGAGGAGCTGGGGCATGCAGCCGCTGTATCCAAAAACGTCGGGCAACCAGAAAACTTTTGCCGGGTTGCCGCGCAGTTCGGTGAATCCGGCCTGGCCGAGGCGGAGGCTGCGCAGGAGGGCTTCGCCGCAGGGCATCTGGGTGTCGCATTCAACGTAGCTGGCTCCGGTGGCGTCCCAGCGTCCGGCTTTGACGAGTTTTTTCACCTGGGCGTGGAGTTCGGGCGAGATGCGTTTGACGGCGTCGTAACTGGCGGGCTGCGAGTAACCGAATTTGAATTCTGGATACTCTTTCATCAGGCGCACTTGGGTGGACCAGGAGT
This sequence comes from Geminisphaera colitermitum TAV2, assembly GCF_000171235.2. GTDB lineage: Bacteria > Verrucomicrobiota > Verrucomicrobiia > Opitutales > Opitutaceae > Geminisphaera > Geminisphaera colitermitum. Next base: position 14,734 of record NZ_ABEA03000201.1, read on the forward strand.
GAACGGCTTTGCGTTCGCCAATGCGTTCGGGCCAGAGCCACACGAGGTCGATGTGCGCGTGGCCGGTGAGGACGGCTTTCATGCCGGTCGCATCGGATTCGGCGGGGAAGTCGGCGTAGATTTTTTTGAGTTCTTTGGAGAGGGCCGCGGGGCCGTAGCGATCAAGGACGTCAATGGCCGCGTCAAGACGGATGCAGAGGCGGCGGAAGAGGGGGCTGGCGCGGAAGGCGGGCGCAGAGAAGCGAACGGGGTCGGTGAAGCGTTTGGGCGTGCCAACGACGGGTTGGTAGTCGCGGTGTTCGCATTCGATGAGGTCGAGGAGAACGATGAGGTCGAAGTAGGCGTTCCATGCGTCGTCGTTGCGAAGGACTAGGCCGGGCGCAGTGTAGCGGCTGCCTTCCTGGTCGAGCGGCGCAGCTTCGCCACCGAGCCAGATGCCGGAGCGGATGCAGATGGACTCAACAAGGAGTTCGCGCGTGCCGGCGGGAATGGGAATGTAGGGGTGCGCAATATCGAGGCCGGAGTAGGGAACGCCGTCGATGTAAATGGTGCCTTCGGCCTGATCGTTCCAGACGAGGTAACGGGTGCGTTTGTCGGTGTTGTTGGCGGCGTTTTTGCCTTTGCCCTTGGCGGAAGCAGCGGGGGGGGGGGGGGATGGAGGCGGGGAGGCTTACTTTGTACCAGCGCTGGGCGTATTTTGGACCCCAGTTGGAGGCGCCTTCCGGCACGGGTGTAAAATCGGATGGTTTAAGGCCGGGCGCGTCACGGAATTCCCGATACACGGGTGTGTGCGCGACTTTGATGCCGGCGGCTTCGTCGGGCAGCGGCTGCCAGATTTGGGCGTGCAGACGGCGGGTGGCTTCTGCAATGCGGGCGGGAATGAGTTGGGTGAGAAATGTGCGTGGGAGCATGACGTGAGAAAGCGATTAGCGGACCACGTTTGGTATTCTAATGCAAGCGGCAAGAAGAGGAGAAGCCGCGTTTTCCAACTCACCTGCCAAGCATCACAACCGCACCAGCTTCCAATTCACGATTCGTCCATCGGCGACTTCGAGCCATGCGAAGCTCTTGATGGTGGCGCGCGGACGGCTGATGCAACCGGGATTGAGCCAGCGCACGCCACGCTCGTCGGTTTCGTCGCGCGGCACGTGCGTGTGACCATGCAACACGGCGGCGCAACCAGCAGGCGCGCGACGCGGCGGGATGTGCACGAGATGAAAGCGCACGCCCTGACGTTCGAGGTTGAGCGTCAGCGGCCAGGCGGGATGGATGTCGTTGTTGCCAAGAATAACGCGGAGCGGCGGGCCGAGTTGCTCGAACTCGACGAGCACCGAGGGATCGCACACGTCACCAAGGTGCCAGATTTCGTCGGCCCCCTTGAGCAGGCCGGGCAGCCTGGCCGGGTAATGATCGTGGGTGTCGGCAAGAACGGCGATTCGCATGGCAACGACAACGTTGCTCGCGTCTGGCAGGGCTGGGCAAGGTCGAAGAAAATTCAAGTGCGCTGTCCGCCTGAGTCGTAGTATAGACTGCTCCTCTTCCGGCGATCCGATCCAATCCATGTCCTCCTGCTGCCCACACTGCCACGAACCTGCTCCCTCCGCTCCGACACCCACGCCCGGCTCCACGAGGTCCGACGCCCCCGACACCTCTCCCGTTTATATGGGCCTGCCGCACGAACGCGTGCTGCGCCCGCGCTTCTGGGTCGCGCTCGTGCTCACAATCCCCGTCTTCGTGCTCGCCATGGGCGAGATGGCGGCTCCAGCGCTCTTTGCGCACATCGACCCGCGCGTGTCGGCCTGGCTGCAACTTGTGCTGACCACGCCGGTGTTTTTCTGGAGTGGCGCGTTCTTCATCCGCCGCTGGTGGAAATCCATCCGGGAACGCGACACCAATATGTTCACCCTCACGGTCACCGGCACAGGGGCCGCGTATTTTTATTCCGTCGCCGCCGTGCTTTTCGGCGAACATTTTCCCGCGGCGCTGCAAGCCGCCGGCCAAGCGCACGCCGCGGCGAACGCCACCGGAGCCCCCCCCCCCCCTGCCCTGCCGCCGCTGTATTTTGAAGCCGCCGCCGTCATCACGACCATCGTTCTCTTCGGCCAGATTCTCGAACAACGCGCCCACGCCCGCACCGACGCCGCCATCCGTGCGCTCATGGATCTCACTCCCCGCATCGCACACCGTATCCGTGCCGACGGGACCGAGGAGGATGTGCCGCTCGCCGATGTGCAACCCGGTGACACGCTCCGCGTGCGCCCCGGCGAAAACATTCCTGTTGACGGAAAACTCACTCCCGACTGCGACGCAGGCGACGTGGATGAATCAATGCTCACCGGCGAGCCCATCCCTGTGACCAAGCGCCCCGGCGACACCCTCAGCGCTGGCACGCTCAACACCACCCGAGCCCTCCTCATGCGCGCCGAACGCGTTGGGGCCGACACGCTCCTCGCCCGCATTGTTGCCCTCGTCGAGCAGGCCACCGAAAGCGAAGCCCCCATCCAGCGCCTCGCCGACCGCGTGGCGGGCTGGTTCGTGCCCGTCGTATTGGGAATTTCATTGCTCACGTTTTTTGCATGGTGGCTGCTCGCGCCCGGCTCCGGTTTTCTTCACGGCCTGCTCAACGCCGTGGCCGTCCTCATCATCGCCTGCCCCTGCGCGCTCGGATTGGCGACACCCGTCTCGCTCGTCACCGGCATCGGGCGCGGCGCGCAAGCCGGCGTCCTCGTCAAAGACGCCGCCGCCCTCGAACGTCTTGAGAAAACCACCACCCTTCTCATCGACAAAACCGGCACCCTTACCGCCGGACGCCCGGGCGTTGTATCAATCGAACCACTACCCGGACATTCAGCCGCCGGCCTTCTCCGCCTCGCCGCCGCCGCCGAGCAATCCAGTGAGCACCCGCTCGCCCGCGCCATCGTTGGCGCCGCCCGTGAACAACATCTCGATATTCCCGCCGCCACCGATTTCCACACAGAACCCGGCGCTGGCGTCACCGCGCGCGTTGAAGGCTGCGTGATAAAAATTTGTCGTGCGTCCGCCGACACACACCTTGCCGGGCATCCCACCGCCACGCTCGTTGCCGTCGAGATCGACGATCGCCCCGCCGGGCTCATCGCGCTCGAAGATCCCATCAAGGCAACCACGCCCCCCGCCGTCGCCGAACTCCGCCGCCTCGGCCTGCGCGTCGTCATGGTCACCGGCGACCGCGAAGCCGCCGCCCGTGCCGTATCCGAAAAACTGTTACTCGACGGTTTCCACGCCGCCGTCACGCCCGAGCGCAAGCAGGAACTCGTGCGCGAACACCAGGCGCGCGGCGAGCGGGTCGTCTTTGCCGGTGATGGCCTCAACGATGCCCCCGCCCTGGCCGCCGCCGACGTGGGCATAGCGATGGGCACCGGCACGGATGTGGCGATGCACAGCGCCGGCCTCGTCCTCGTCAAAGGAGACCTGAACGCCCTCGTGCGCGCCGTTCACCTGAGCCGCGCCACACTGCGCAACATCCGTCAAAACCTCTTCTGGGCCTTTTTTTACAACGGCCTCGGCATCCCGCTCGCCGCCGGTCTCCTGTATCCATTTACCGGATGGCTGCTCAATCCGATGGTCGCCGGCGTGGCGATGAGCCTCAGTTCCTTCAGTGTCGTCGCCAACGCCCTGCGCCTGCGGCGGGTGAAATTATAGCGGTAAACGGTCCCTCCACCCACCGCCCCTCCACCATCGTCACCTTGGGATCAGCAGGGATGCCTGTTTCGTTGCGCTGGATCTGCCCGGTGATCAAATCGATCACCGCCGCGCCCACGACCTCCGGTCTCTGGTCCAGCCCCGCGTAACCCGGCAAGGCATCCAACTGCGCCAATCCCATCGCTGCCCCTCCCGCCGCCCGAGCCCAAGCCAACAGGGCCACGTCGGTGCAAATCATCGCATCCGGATGGTGCTCCGTAATCCACTCCGACAACCGCTCACGGTCCGGTGTCTCGTAGTTAAAACGCTCCACGGACGATGCCCCGTGCATTTGCTGAAACACCAGAATCGCCGCGAGCCAGTTGTGCACCACGATCCGGCTCACACGTTTTTCCATCGCCACACCGATCCTCCGAAACCCCTGCCGCCGCAGCGTTTTCAACGTGTGCATCATCCCCTGAAACTGGTGCGGACAGGCGCGGTGCAACGAAGGGCGGATCATCGAATAGCCGACCGCCGCGCACGAAAACCATTCCCAGCGCAACCGCATGTGTCCGAAACCCTCCGGTAGTGGCGCCACGCATACACCACGAATGCCGCGGCTGCGCAAAATCTCGCTCAATCGCCGCGCCGTCATCCCCGGCTCGCGCAACCAGAAATGCTCCACCCGGTACCCCTGCTGCGCCGCCCGTTCGCACGCGCCTGCAAACACCGCCGGCGAAAACCGGTTGCACCGCCATCCTTCGCGCTTCGCGAATGCCGTCACGTAGGCGATGGTGCCGATTTCCGCCGCCGGTTTCCCGTTGCGCGAGCCACGTCCGCCGCGCCGCCCCGCCAGCGCCGCAATCAACGGGTCAGGCTGGTAATTCATCTCCGTTGCCAGCCGTCGCACCCGTTCGCGCACGCCCATCGAGATGCGCGGCGAGTTGCGCAACGCCATGCTCACCGTCGCCGCCGTGACGCCGGCGGCCTCGGCGATGTGCTTCAACGTGATGCGATGGGTCATATCGTTCATGATGGAAATGGAGGCTGGGATTACTCTGTCAGTTGCGGCGATGTTTAATCAGTTAAACAACGAACCGGTTGCTGCTGCAAGCAGGCGAAAATTAGCGTCCGCCCCCACATACAAACACCCGATCCGGGTTCCCGCTAAAATCCAAAGCCCTGCAACTATGAAATCATCCATCTGTCATTCACTCCTCGCCACTGTTGCCTGCCTCGGCCTGCTCGTCCCGTCCACCCGCGCCGCGCTCTCCATCACGGCGGACAAAATCACAACCACGGAAGGATCTTCTACCTACGGCTACACCCTCACCTATGACGACATGCTTGCAGCCATAACCGCCGCAGGTCATATTCCCACCACGAGCACTACCACCACTGCTACAAGCACCCTCTCCACTGGCGGCAAGTTCTTCGACGACATTTTTGACAAAAGCGCCAACATCCGTTTGTCGGCGGAAAGCAAATCCAGCGCCTGGAACAATGTGTTCATCTACGCCAGCGGCGGCACCACACAGTCGTATTTCACCTACAAGTTCGACTTCACCGCGGCCGGTTACCAGATCGAGTCATTCACCGTGAAAGACGCCCTGTACACGGTCAACCAGACGCGCTCCGTCACCACCCAATACAGCACTGACGGTATCACCTGGACGGATACAGACGGCGCGCTCACGAACGTCCTGCGCACCAGCACCTCGATCACCAGCGGCATAACGAGCGGCATATCACCCAGCATCACACTCTCGTCAGGCATTTCCACACTCTACTATCGCGTCGTTTTCACCTCGCTTCCCCCCGGCACCGCGACCTTCAACGCCCAACAATCATGGAATCGCAGCAATGGCACCGCCGGCCAAAACGCCAATCTCTTCGCAATTAATTTTAATCTCACCTCCATTCCCGAACCCGCCAGTATCGCCCCACTGATCGCAGCAGCAGCACTCGGATTTGTTTGCTGGACTCGCTGCCATCGCCGCTCCCTCTAACCCCCTCCCCCCCCCCCCCACCACACACACTGCCACAATGGCCATAAAACCCATCCGCCTCCCACTAAACCTTCTGTTCGCCGCCACCGTGGTTTTCGCCACTACGGGCGCCGCCACCACCGCAACGACCGGCGCAGCCGACACGCTTCTGGTCGATTTCGCCACCGCGGACGGCCTGCGCACCGAACGCCGCGCATCCGCCGTGCGCATCGACGACTGGCCCGGTTCACCCTCGCCCGGCGACAAAGCCGCCATCATCACCATTAACGACATCCCCGCCGGGCAGAAAAACGACAACGTCGCCCGCCTCTTCAAACGCCTCTCCACCGCGACCGACTGGAGCACGCACCAAGGCGACACCCTTGCGCTCAGCATCGGCTGGAAATTTCTCGAAAAACCACGGGGCCGCCACCGCCTCTTCCTCCTCATCCAAACCAACGCCGGCACCGCCAACATCACCCTTTCCCCCAGCCTCGACAACATCCTCAGCAACGACGGCGCCCCGCGCGAATTCACCACCGCCAAATCCGCCGCAGGCGAAATCAACTGGAGCCACGTCGTTCAAGTCGCCGTCATCATCGACGGCCTGACCCTTGACGACTCTGGTGAAATCGCCGTCGGAAAATTAAGAATCAAGAATTAAGAACCGCAAACCACACCCATGCCAAACACCCACCCCCGCTCCGCCGCCTGCATCCTGTTTGCCGTCGCCGCCGTCGTATTCGCCACCACGATACGCATCGGTGCAGCCACCGCGGTCAATCTCCTCTCCCCGGTAAAAATCCAAAACCTCCCGGCTGACTTCTACGCACGCCCCGGCCTCGAAAACCTGCCTCGCATCGACTACGCTACGCTCGCCGTCATCAACGTCCGCGACACCGGGGCCACCGGAGACGGCATCACCGACGACCAACCCGCCTTCGAAAAAGCCCTTGCCACCCTCAATCAACTAGACCGCGGCGGCATCCTCTACATCCCCGCCGGCACCTACACCTTCTACAAGAACCGAGCCAACAGCGTCTGGCGCGTCAACGGCCCCGCGAAAACCGACGGCAGCGGCAACGCCCCCCTCCGCAACATCCACTTCGTCGGCGAAGGCGAACGCTCCATCATCCGCTGCGTGCCCGGCCTCATCGCCCCCGGCAAGAACTTCGCGGCCACCTACGCATGGGACTTCGGCGACGCGGAAAACGTCACCCTCCGCGACCTCGCCTTCACCGTCTTCCCCTTCTACAACGCCCGCGGCACCGGCCATTTTCGCGGCATGTATGCCCTCCAGTTCGGTTCCTATTCGCCGGACGCCCGGCGCGTATCCGGTGTTCAACTACTCCGCGTCACCTTCGACCAGACCCTCATCGGCCCGCTCTTCCGCCGCGGCTGCACCGACTCATGGATCGTTGACTGCCGCGTGCGCAACACCACCGCCGACGGCATCCACATCGACACCTCCTCCCGCGTTACTGCCGCCTACAACCTCGTTGAATACACCGGCGACGACGCCCTTGCTTCCATCTCCGTCCAGAGCGTCAAACGCCCCGCCACCGCCAACCGATTCCTCCACAACACCCTCATCGAAGCCCAATGCCGCGGCGTCGCCCTCGGCGGTATCGACATAGACGTATCCGATAACTGGATCGAACGCTCGCAACTCCCCGCCATCTACCTGCACGCCCACGGCCACAACCCCGTTGACGGCGACCCCGTGCTCCGCCCCCTCGTCCGCCGCAACACAATCGTCTCCACCAACCTCGCTTCCAACCTCAACGCCTATCCCGGCGGCATCCTCGGTGAATTTAACATCCGCGACGCCATCATCGAACAAAACGCCCTCTACGCCACCGAAGGCGACGCCATCAACTTCAACCGGTATCCCACACAACACTACACTGGAAAGACCGGAGTCACCGTCACCGACCCAACCAACATCACCCTCCGCGACAACTGGATCGAAGCCAGCCAAGGCTTCGGCCTCCAAGTCTCACGCGGTGTCCGCATCGACAACCTGCTCTTGGAAAACAACAATACCTTTGTTGACAACCAAGCCGGCTCCGTCGCCCTGCGCGGC
>NZ_ABEA03000200.1 GCF_000171235.2 Geminisphaera colitermitum TAV2
GTGAATCCGGGACCTCACGCCACGCTATCGGCGCAACGGTCGGCGGACGGCGGCACGCCCCAGAACTTCCTGTAGTGGCAGGAAAAATACAAAGGATCGTCAAACCCCGCCTCGGCTGCGACCTGCTTGACCGGCATTGAAGTCTCGCGCACCAGGTAACGCGCCCGTCGCAGGCGCAACCGGGCCAGCATCCCCTGCACAGTCTCTCCCGTTTCCCGGCGAAACAGCAGACGGAAGTGATTCGGACTGAGACGCACCACCGTTCGATAAAAAACCTCCAGCGCGTCGGCCTGCGCAAAATGAGCCTCCAGCCACGCGCGCGCCGCCGCCACCTCCGGATGCCTCCCGCCGCTCCCCCCTGCCGCTCCCGCCCCGGACGCGGGATCGTCCGCCACCTCCCGCGCCTCCCGCACCACCGCAGGCCAGAACTCCGCCGCCAGAAACTTCACCTCCGCCTCCAGCCGCAACCGCCCCTCGCGTTCCCCCCCCACCGGCCAGCGGGCGAGCATCCGCCGCAACACCGGCTCCGCCTCCCCCGCCCGCCCCGTCACCTGAAATAAACGCGCAGGCAGCGTTGCCGACTCCACCGCCAGTTCGCACCAAAGCAGACCGCAACGTTGCCTGCCGGCATTGCGCCACTGACGCCGGCACCAAGCCGGCACCCACAAAAGCGAACCCGCCGCCGGCAGACTCGTCCGGCCCTCCACCGTATATTCCATGTGCCCGCGGGTGATGAGAATCAACCGGTGCGTTACAATCACCTCGTCGCGCGTCTGCATCCCGACCGGGAAAAGTTCCTCGTTCACCTTGGTGACACGCACCGGGGCGCGGAGCACACGCTGCAAAAACTCCAGAGGATCGAACGTTTCCATGATGTCATGGGTGAGATCAACAAAACCATATGTTTTGTCCATGCTTTGAGTTGGATTCCCTATTGCAAAAACCTCCCCCCCTTCGTGAAACACCCGCACGATCCAACGCCCATGAATCCGGTCACAACGGGCACGCCAGCCGCCGCCCTCCCCCCTCTCCCCCCTACCCTCCCCTGCGTTCACGAACCGGCGCGCTCCACGCCTGTCTGCCACGAAGCCGACCTCTGCGTGGCGGGCGGCTCGTGCACCGGAGTATTCGCCGCCGTTCGCGCCGCCCGACTCGGACTCTCGGTGGCGTTGATCGAACAACAATCGCTGCTCGGAGGCATGGCCGTGGCCGCCCAAGTCAACGAATGGCATTCCCTTCGCTCCACCGACCAGTCGCGGTTCATCATCGGCGGCCTCACCCGCGAAATCATCGAACGGCTCCGCGCCCGCGGCGCGATTCACGAATATCCCCCCGGCGGACCCGGCAGACAATTTTCGTTCAACAGCGCCGAACTCGCCCTGGAGCTTGACGACCTCGTGCGCACGCATCGCATCCGCCTCTTTCTCTGCGCCCGCTGCGTCGGTGCCACGAGTGAGGAGGGGCGGACGGGGCGCGTCACCGCCGCGATCATCGAGGATAAGACCGGACGCCGCGCCATCGTCGCCCGCGCCTTTATCGACGCCACCGGCGATGGCGACCTGCTCCGTCACGCCGGTTTCGCCACCGAGCACCCGAGGCAGTTGCAACCCGTCAACATGCAAGCCCTCGTCACCGGACTCGATCACCCCCGATTCCACCCGCCCTGGTCCGCCTTGCAGCCCAGCCTTGCCGCGCACGACTACCCCGCCGCCAACAGCACCCCGTGGCTTCATCCCCTTCCCGGCGTCCCCGTCGGCGCAGCGCAAAACATCTTCGGCGCCCGCCTCAACGGTTACGATGGCAGCAATGCCGACGACCTGACCCGCGCCTTGATCGAGGGCCGCCGCCTGCACCGCGCCTGGCTTGACGCACTCCATGATTACGCGACCGACGCCGCCACAAACGACGAAACCGCCCTTCCCCCGCCCCGGATTGTTGCCTGGGCGCATGCGCTCGGCGTGCGCGAGACGCATCATGCCCGTTGCCTTCACCGCCTGAGCGCCGGCGAACTCCTCAACGGTCATGTTTTTTCGGATACCATTGCGCAGGGCACCTATCCCGCCGACGTGCATTCCCCCGAAGGCACGCGCCTGCGATTTCTTGACGGACGCGAGGAAACGATTGCCCGCGACGGTTCGCGTCACTGGGGACGCTGGTTGCCGTCGGACGCCCCCGTGCCGCCGTATTACACCGTGCCGTATCGCAGCCTTGTGCCTCTCGGTGCGCAAAATCTTCTTGTGGCGGGCCGTCTGCTGGATGCCGACCGCGAAGCATTTGGAGGCGTGCGTGTGATGGTGAACATGAACCAGACGGGCGAGGCCGCCGGAGTGGCCGCCGCGCTTGCGTCGTCCGGGACATTGTCTGGAGAAGTGAATTTCCCCCAAATGGATATCGCCCGGCTCCGCGCCACGCTCAATGCCGGCGGCTCCCTGCTCGAGTCAGCTATGGAGTGCGGCGATTCATCGCCGCTTTGACGGGCCGTTTTAAAGGCCCGCCCGCTTCCCCCTCCTCATCGGGCGACGCGATAAATCGCGCCGCCCAAAGCGGTGATGAATCACCGCACTCCCCAAAAACGTCCTTTCGCCTCTTCAGTCGATGATATCGTTTTAAGCCGAACCCCTGCGAAAATCGTCGTGTAAATCTGAACTCGCCCCGTCCGTTGAAGTTGCTCAATTTCGCGCCTCTTCCTCGCTCTGCCCGGGTGGTGGAATGGTAGACACTGGGGACTTAAAATCCCCTGCCCGAAAGGGCGTGCGGGTTCGAGTCCCGCCCCGGGCACCAGTTCCCTCGTCACGCCGCGTTGCGTGTATCGGCAGGCGATTCCGCGGGCATCGGTGCGGCCGGCACGACTGGCTGCGCGGCCGGAAGTTTTTTGCGTAGCCGCACGCCCTGCCTGCGCAGCATGGGACGGCGGCGGCCCGCCACCACGGAGGCGTCGATGACAACCTCGTCCACGTCGGCGCGCTGCGGGAGTTCATACATGATTTCCAGCATGATGTTCTCCAATATCGCACGTAACGCCCGCGCCCCGGTCTTCAATTCCACGGCCTTCTGCGCGATGGCGCGCAGGGCGTCGTTGGTGATGCGCAGACGCACGCCATCCATCGAAAAAAGTTTCCCGTATTGCTTCACCAGCGAGTTTTTCGTGCGCAGGAGCACTTTTTCCAGATCGGCCACGGTCAGCGGATCGAGCACGGAGACCACCGGCAGGCGTCCGATGAATTCCGGGATCATGCCAAAGCGGATCAGGTCCACCGGAGCCAGCCCATCCATGATTTCCTCCGCCGTCATGGGCTTGCGCGGGTCGAACGCCACGCCGTTGCCGAAGCCGAGGCTGCGCTGACCGAGGCGACGCTGGATGATGCTGTCCAAGCCGACAAATGCACCGCCACAAATGAAGAGGATGTTGGAGGTGTCGATCCGCACGTATTCCTGGTTGGGGTGCTTGCGGCCGCCGTTGGGCGGGACGTTGCAGATCGTGCCTTCCAGAATCTTGAGGAGTGCCTGCTGCACGCCTTCGCCGGAGACGTCACGGGTGATGGAGACGTTGTCCGTCTTGCGTCCGATCTTGTCGATTTCGTCAATGTAAACGATGCCGCATTCGGCCTTCCTGACGTCGCCCCCGGCGGCCTGGAGCAGACGAAGAACCACGTTTTCGACATCCTCGCCCACGTAGCCCGCCTCGGTCAGCGTGGTGGCGTCGGCGATGGCAAAAGGCACATCGAGCACGCGCGCAAGGGTGCGGGCGAGCAGGGTCTTGCCGGAGCCCGTGGGACCGGCGAGCAGGATATTGCTCTTTTCAATCTCCACCTCGGCAAACTCCAACGGAGGCGTCGCGATGCCGTCGGTCAGGGGGCCGCGGGTGGCGGCGGACTGGGCGGCGGAGGCTGGCGCGGTGGAGCCGGATGCGGCATGCCTGCCTCGTGCGTCGCCCGCCTTGCCGGAGGCGGAGGCGGGGTTGGAGAGAGCGGCTGACCGAAGGCGTTTGTAGTGATTGTAAACGGCGACCGAGAGGACCTTTTTGGCGTGGTCCTGGCCGATGACATGATCGTCGAGGGCGGCCTTGATTTCGGAGGGTCTGACGAGACGGAAAACGGGACGCGACGCCGGTTCAGGAGTGGCGGCGGCGGCAGTGGCGGCGATCTCGCGGTCAACGATGGTTTTGCAGACGCCGACGCAGGAGTCGCAAATGTAAACGCCCGGCCCGGCGATGATCTTTTTGACCTCCGAGGGCGATTTTCCGCAGAAAGAACAGAGCGTCATGCGCGAAGATTTTGCCATGGGGAGCCACTATCGCCTCCGCCCTCCGCCTGTCGAGGCGCAGTTTTTTCCTGCTGCGCAATCTTCACGAATGCCCGATAATCCAAAAATCGCATAATGACGACTCCTGTTCCGAATCCGTTTCCATTCACCTGTCTCGACCAACCCGGCCTCCGCTGGACGGTCGGCGAGTCCACTTTCGACGTGCTGCCCGAAAACGGCGCGCGTCTCATGCGCTGGCGACATGCCGGACGCGACATCATTCACTGGCCTGAAACCCTTCCGACCGGCCTGCCCATCGACGCGCCCGCCAGCGCCGCCGACATCCCCGGCGCTTACGGCGGCAATCCCATCCTCTTTCCCTTCGCCGCCCGCTGCTTCGATGACGGCGAACCGCTCTACTGGCGCACGCCCGGCGGCGAACGTCGTCCCATGCCCATGCACGGCATCGCGCGCCAAGGCCGTTTCGCCGTCTCCATCGACAACGCTGGCGACAACGGCTTCACCGCCACCTTCCTGCCCGACGCCGCCGCGCGCGAGGCCTATCCCTACGATTACACATTTACCGTCCGCTACCGGTTCCTTCCGCTCGGGATCACGTGCGAATTCATTCTCCGAAACCACGAAAGCCACCGGCCCATCCCTTGGAGCGCCGGACATCACTTTTACTTTGCCCTGCCGCTGTCAACCGGTCCCTCGCCCGCGCTCCGCCGAACCGGATTCCGTATCCAAATACCCGCCACACGCGCCTGCGTCGTCAGCATGCACACGCAAGGCAAGCTCCTCCCTCATCCGCTGTTTCCTGAAGACAACTCGCTCGCCAGCCCGCAGCTTGCCGATGCGATCATTCATCACGGCCTTCGCTCGAACGAGGCTCGCCTGTATCCGATTTCTGGTGACTCAAACGCCCCCCTCCCCCCCCTCCCATCCATCACGCTCACGCACGGCGTGGCCCCTGTGCCCCCGCCCGAATTTGCCTTCGTCACGTGGAGCCCGTCGCCCGAAGCGCCCTTTTACTGCGTCGAACCCTGGATGGGCCCTTCCAACGCTCCCGGCCACGGCACCGGCCTCCACTGGGTGCCGCCCGGCGAACAGCGTTCTTGGACCGTGGGACTCCAACTCACGCATCCCGCCTGAGCCGTCCTCCCCTCCCCCCCCCCCGGCTTCCGCCCGCGACCCAAGTTGCTGCCGTCCGTCCGCCGAATCCACTATTTTACTGATAATCAGCGTATTTTGAGTGGTGCGGCTGGAGAGAATCGAACTCTCGAGACCACTTTGGAAGAGTGGAGTTTTACCACTAAACTACAGCCGCGAAAAACAACGCTCCGGTTCATGTTCGGCGAAACCGGGGCTGTCAACCCCGTCCTTCCACGACGTTTTCGCTGCCGGGTGGGTAGAATCCGTTTGGCATACGCTCGCGCCACCGGCAAACCACTCCGCCTATGCACCTCGCTTCCCCCTCTCGATATAATAATCCATCCATTTACCGCCGTTGCGGACGTTCCGGCCTGCACCTGCCGCTGATCTCGCTCGGCCTCTGGCACAACTTCGGCGGCGTCGACGTTTTTGAAAACAGCCGCTCCATCGTGTTGCGCGCGTTCGATCTCGGCATCACGCACTTCGACCTCGCCAACAACTACGGACCGCCCCCCGGTTCGGCGGAGGAAAACTTTGGCAAAATTCTTGCCGCCGACCTCGGCGCCTACCGCGACGAAATCATCATCTCCACCAAGGCCGGCTACCGCATGGGTCCGGGACCGTACGGCGAATGGGGTTCGCGCAAATACCTGCTCTCCTCCCTCGATGCCTCGCTGCGCCGGATGCGCCTCGATTACGTCGATATTTTTTATCATCACCGCCCCGACCCCGACACGCCGCTCGAAGAATCCATGGGCGCGCTCGCCCACGCCGTGCGCAGCGGCAAGGCTCTTTACGCTGGCGTGTCCAACTACAACGCCGAACAAACCGCCCGCGCCGCCAAAATCCTTCGCGAAATGGGAGTGCCCGCGCTGATACACCAGCCCGTTTACAACATGTTCAACCGCTGGATCGAACCCGAACTGCTCGGCGTTCTCGAACGCGAAGGCATGGGCTGCATTCCCTTCTCGCCGCTCGCGCAAGGTCTCTTGACTAACCGCTATCTCAACGGAATCCCCGGTGACGCCCGCGCCGCCAAACCGCACGGTTTCCTCAAGGCCGACCGCATCACGCCCGAGGTGCTCGCCCGCGTGCAAGCGCTCAACGCCATCGCCACCCAGCGTGGTCAATCGCTCGCCCAGATGGCCATCGCCTGGACGATCCGCGACAAGCGCGTGACGACCGCCCTCATCGGTGCGAGCAAAGTCAGCCAGCTCGAAGACAACTTCGCCGCACTCAAGTCACTCGACTTCTCATCCGACGAACTCGCCGCCATCGAGAAAGTGCTCGCGCAATAAAACAAGTGGCGCGGGCGGGACGCCCGCGCCACTCCCGCCATTCCCGCCGCTCCGATGAACCTCATCCTCTTCGAACCCGACGAGTTGGCAAAACCGCTTCCGCGAACAGACCCGCGTGCGGAACACATTCTCAACGTGCTCCGCCTGCGTCCATACGACACGTTTGATGCCGGCCTCATCAACGGTCCACGCGGCAAGGCCACACTCCTGCGCATCGACGCGACGGCGAATGAACTTGTCTTGAGTTTCGCCCCCTCCCCCCCCCCTCCCCCCCTCGCTTCCGCTTCCGTTTTCGTGCCGACGATCACACTGATTGTTGGCCTGCCGCGTCCGCAGACGGCGCGGAAAATATTATTCGAAGCAACGACGCTCGGAGTGCGTGCGATCCATTTTGTGACAACGGAAAAGACCGACCCCAATTACGCCTCCAGCACGCTATGGAGTTCCGGCGAATGGCGGCGGCATCTCGTGGACGCCGCGCAGCAGGCATTCGACACGCGCCTGCCTCTCGTGACTTGGGATCGCACACTCGCGCAAATTCTGTCCGATGCCGTCGGCGACGACGTATCCGATTCCCCCTTACGCGTCGCGCTCGACAACTACGAGGCGACTGTCGGGCTCCGCAGCCTGACACGTCAGACTGCAACCGATGCATGTGTCGCCATTGGACCCGAACGCGGCTGGGGCGAACGTGACCGACAGCAGTTGCGAGCAGCAGGTTTCACGCTCGCGCATCTCGGCCCGCGCGTATTGCGTGTCGAGACGGCAGTTGTGGCGGCGCTGGCACTTGTCAGCGCGCCGTAATGGAATCCGCAATACACGCGCGGAGGGGAGAAAGATATGGCGCGGTAGCGTCCGTAGCGCAGGCATCCTGCCTGCAATCGAGTCGATGGCGCGAAGCGCTGCTTGCTCCTATGGAGTGCGGCGATTCATCGCCGCTTTGTTCCGCGTGCTTTAGCACGCTGTATGCTTACAGGCGAACCGTTGAAACGGTTCGTCAAAGGCGGCGATGAATCGCCGCACTCCATAAATGTCAGCGCGCGGGGGGGGGGGGAGGGGACGACGACCGCTTATGGCGTAAGGAAATCTGCGATACGCGGGATGACTTCTTCGGCGGCGTCGGCGAGGACGTAGTGGCCGGCGTCGGCAATGCGGTGCGCTTGCGCGTGAGGCCAGCGGCGTCGCCACTCATCATAAAAAGTGTCGTTGAAACAAAAATCGCGTCCGCCCCAAAGGATCAGCGCGGGATGTTCGGGTTTGCGGTCGGGGTCAACGACAGCGAAGCGTTCGAGTCCGGCGGCGGTGGTTTCGAGCGTGCGCCAAGTCGGATGCACGGGCGTCAGCGGGATGTCTTTTACGAAGGCGTCCACCGCAACGCGATTGGCCCATGAATCGTAGGGAAACAGAAAACCGCGTTTTTCGTCGGGCGTGAGATGGCGGCGGTGCATCGACATCCAAGTGGCGGGTCCGGCGAAGGCGTTGAGGCCGCGGACGAGCAGGGTGCCGGGAAAACCGGTTTTGCAGAGCGCGATGCGGCGCGGGATGCGCGGGAGGTGAAAGGCCGCCGTATTGAGGATCACGATACGTCCGGCGAGTTCGGGGTGCAGCGTGGCCAGACCGAGTCCGATGGCGCCGCCCCAATCGTGGACAACGAGGTGGATGCGGGTTAGGCCGAGCGAGCGCACGAGGGCCGCGATGTCATTGATGCGAATGGGGAGCGTGTAGGAGTAATGGTTGGCGGAGGGTTTTTCCGACAGTCCCATTCCGATGTGGTCGGGCGCGATGCAGCGGTGTCCGCGCGCGACGAGCGCGGGGATGAGTTCGCGGTAGTAAAAGGACCATGTCGGGTTGCCGTGAAGAAGCAGCACCGCTTCGGTGCTTCGCACCGAAGAACGTCCAACATCGAACGTCGAACATCCAAGATCCAATGTCGGAGGGACGGATGCGGGCGGGACGCCCGCGCCACTTTTGTTGGGCGTTGGATGTTCGCGCGAAGCGCACTCGTCCACGTAGCTCATGCGTGCGCCGCCGGGTGTGATGAAGGTGCGCGGGGTGAAGGGATAGAGTTCACGCAGCCAGCCAGGAAGGCAGGAGGGGCCGAAGGGGGAGGCGGTTGTGGTGTGTAATTCGTTTTCCATTACCATTGGAGCGCGAGCATGAGGGAGTTGAGGCCGCTGCCGATGCCGAGGAGGGCGACTTTGCTGCCTTCGCGCACGGCACCCGCTTCGATGGCGGTGGCAAGTGTTATGGGCAGGGCGACGGAGCCGGTGTTGCCGAGGGTTTCGAAGGTCGAGAAATCGCGGGCGAGGTCGATGCCGAGGGTTTCGTAGAGTTTGCGGCGGTGGGTGCTGCCGACTTGGTGGCAGATGAAGCGGTCGGCTTCGGCGGCGTCCCAGTCGGTGATGGCGCTGGCGGCGCTGAAGACTTCCCATGTTTCGCGGGCGAGAGTGAGGCCGGCGTTGAGGAGGGCTTCGCTGTCGGTCTGCATGGCGAGGGAATCGGCGCCGTGCGTGTCGCCTTGGCAGAGGGTGCTGTGTTGCGTGGCGGCGCGGGCAACGCCGCTGAGGAGACGGTGGGGGTGGGTGTCGGGAGGAAGCATTTCCTCGTGGCAGACGATGGCGGCCACGGCTCCGGAGCCGATGGTGAGGTTGGCGAAATAGGGTTTGATGCCGTTGCGGTCGAGCGGGCGCGCGGGGTCGAGGAGCGTTGTGAGGGTTTGATCGACGAGGGGGCGGCTGTTCTCGCCGGAGACGATGAGGGCGCAGCGGATTTGGCCGGATTCGATCATGCCGGCGGCGAGGGTGAGGGCGTTGAGAAAGCCGAGGCAGGCGTTGGAGATGTCGAGGACTTGGGCGGTGGGGGGGAGGCCGATTTTTTGGTGGGCAAAGGAGGCGGTGGCGGGTTCCAGCATGTCGCGCGAGACGGCGGCGTGGATGAAGAGTTCGATTTGGTCGGCGCGGATGGTGGAGCGGGCAAGCGCGGCGCGTCCGGCGGCGGCGCTGGCGTCGGAGGGGCGCGTGCCGGTGGGCCATACGCGGCGTTCGCGGATGCCGGTCATGAGTTCGAGTCGGCCAAAGGGGAGGCGCAGGCGTTCGTAGAGGGGGCGCAGGCGTTCTTCAATCGCGTCCGTGGTGAGGACTTCGTCGGGAAGCGCAGAGGCGAGGGTTTCGATGCAGGTGTGGCCAAATTTCATTTGGAAATTTTAGGTGTCCTTGCGGCCTTGCAGGTCGGGGCGCATGGCGAGGCGGACGATTTCGGCATCAAAGTAGTTGGAGCCGAGTCCGGCGTCGATGGTGAGGGTTGTACCGTTAATTCCACTACTGCGGGGGCTGAGCAGAAAAACAGTGGCGTTGGCGACTTCCTGGGTGCTGAGGTTTTTTTTGCGGTAGGTGAGTTTTTCAGCGTAGAGGTAGCTTTCCAGATAACCGGGGATGCCTGCGGATGCGCTGGTTTTGAGGGGGCCGGAGCCAATGACGTTGAAGCGGACGTTGCGCGTGTCGGCAGCGGGAGAGGCGGCGGGAGGAGAGGCGGGAGGGGCGGGAGGGGAGGAAAAAGATTTGGCGAGGAAGCGCGTGGCGGATTCGAGCGCGGCTTTGATGGGGCCCATGTAGCCGTAGTTGTCGGGCGTGACGAGGAGCGAGGAGATGCCAATGGTGACAACAGAGGCGTCGGGCGCGAGGTGGGGTTTGAAGGCGCGGGCGAGTTCGACGAGCGAGAAGGCGGAGATGGTCGTGGCTTGGAGAAAGTCAGCGCGCTTGGTTTCGTGAAACGATTTTATTGCCGGACCATCGCTATAATTGGCGAAGGCGATGGAGTGGACGATGCCGTGGATTTTGGCGTTGGCTCCGGTGAGTCCGGCGGCGGTCTGCGCGGCGGAGACTTCGGCGGCGAGGCGTTCGACGGCGCCTTCGTGTTCGACGTCGCACACAAAAACAGGGCGGTCAGCGAGGAGGGTTTCGAGAGATTTTTTGCGGGCTTCGCTGCGCACGCTGTAGAGCACGCGAGCGCCTTGCTCTTCGAGGGTTTTGGCGGTGAGCCACGCGACGCTTTTGCGGTTGGCCACGCCAAGGACGAGGATGGTTTTTCCGGAGAGTTGAAGGAAGTCGGCGCTCATGGCGGGCGATTGGTGATGCGGTTCAGGCTTTGGCGGGTTCTTTCCAGGCGACGGAAAATTCGATGTTCATGACGCGCGTGCCGTCGGCTTTCTTCATGGAGCCGCTCATCATGGTGAAACCGCCGAGGGTTTCTTTTTTGCGAACTTCGATCAGAACTTCGTCGCCGGGATAAACAGGATTGCGGAAGCGGGCTTCGCCAATCTTGGCAATAAGCGGTGCCCCCCCCCCCCCCCCTCTCCCGGCGACACGCCGGCAGCCAGCGCTTGTTTCGCCATGTAGAGCGCGCCGGCTTGGAAGGTGGCTTCGCATAACAACACGCCGGGCGTGATGGGCGCGTTGGGATAGTGGCCCTGATAAAAATATTCGTCGGCCCGCCAGGTGCGGCGCGCCACAAGGCCGTCGGGGGTTTCGGAGACGATTTCGTCAACAAACAGGAACGGCGGACGGTGGGGAATGAGGTCGGTGACGGATTGAGACATGGATGTTTTTTGATTTTTAAGGGGTAAACCACACCGCGCCCGTCTGGTCGCTGCAAGGTTGGAATCGCCCTCCCGTTGCCGATGTTGCAAGGCGCTGGTGGGGCGGTTGGTTCAACGCACGCCAAGGAATCGCGCCAGCTCTTTCACCGGTGCGGCGATGGAATGACCGCGACGGATGGAACGGCCCTGAATCAAGAGGCGTCCGGCGGCACGATCGGCCTTGGGATCGACGTGTCCGACCAATTCGCTGCCCGCAAGGACCGGTAGCGCGTAGTAGCCGCGCACTCGTTTGTGAGCCGGTGTGTAAACTTCCCACGTGTAGTCAAAATCCCACAACGCCGACGTCACCCGGCGATCATAGATCAATGGATCGAGCGGAGCCAGTAGCCGCACCCCGACATCGTCGGCGGCAGGGTGGATGGCGTCGGTGGAGATTGCGTTGCCAGCGGTTCGTTCGTCGAACAGCGGCGTGTCTTCACGCAGGCAATACAAGGTCAACGCTCCATCAATCACCACGCGTTGCACGCAGTCCTCAATCAGTGGGAATTCGTTTTTTTTGAGGCGGACGAGTCGATGCTGGCGCAACCGGGTGAGTAGCAGCCAGCGGGCGGTTTCGTCGGCGTCGGGACGCGGCAGTGCAAGCGTAGCGGCGGGCAACACACGTTCCGGAAGCGCATAATAACGGCGCTGGGCGCGGCGGGCGGCAATGAGCACGCGGCCGTGGAAAAACAGTTTTTGCAAGGTGGACTTTGCCAGCGTGCTGGCACCCCAGCCGCGCGTGCTGCGGCGTCCGTCGTGCAGGTCTTCGGAAGACAAGGGGCCGCGCGCAGCGAGTTCGGTCAGGAGATCGGGAGCAAACGCCTTTTCGCGCGGCGTGAGTCGTCCCGACCATGCGCCAGCGGAGCGGGTGCGGGCCTCCATCGCGCCAAGCAGATGCGGCCAGGCGTCCTGCGGAAAGGCCACAAGGATGTGGCTCGATGGCAAATGATGTTCAAACGCCGTGCGAACTGCGGCCGGCTGCGGATTGTTTTCCTCGCCGTGCAGGAGGCGCATCAATCCGCCCTCGGTGTAACCGGCCACGCGGTTGCGCAGGATGAGATCGTGCATGCGTCCGCAGACATTGATGGGGTCGATCTGGATGTAGCCGTGATGCGCGAGCACGGCGGCCACACCAGGCGCGGGCGTATCCAGAAAATGGACACGGCGCATGAACCGGCGGGCTTCCTGCACGGCGACCTTGATTGCTGGAACGGACATGAGGCGGCAATCTTCAGGCCGCCGAGGCCGCGGGCAATGGCGGAAATTTATAGTCTGAAGTCACGCGGACGGTTGCCTTGGGTGGAGGGCGGGTCTCCTGACCCGCCGACGGTGCGCAGCACCGCCCTTCCGTCTTTTCGGATGGGCGCGGCTGCGCCGCGTCTGGCGGGTCGGGAGACCCGCCCTCCACCTTACATCAGTTATAATTTTCCCGCCGCGGCGGGGTCCACGAGCCACACGGTTTTGGCGGCGGTGGTTTTGAGGATTTGTGAGGGGGTTTCGTTTGGCGCGTAAGGGCCGCGCATGACTCGATGCAGAGCACCGGCTTTGCCTGCGCCAAGGGTCATGATGACAATAAGGTCACAGGCTGCGAGGCCGGTCGGGGTGATGGTCAGGCGCCAGCCTTTGCCGGGAACTTCCTGCGCGCCGAAGAGCGCGCCGCCATCATTGGCGAGCAAGGGCGTGCCGGGGAAAAGCGAGGCGGTGTGGCAGTCGTCGCCCATGCCGAGGAAACAAACGTTGTAAGCGCGCTCGCCAAAGGTGGCGGCGTGGTTGCGCGCGTAGGCGTTGGCAGCGTCGGCGGGCGGGAGGTCCACGGGCCACGGATGGCGGCGCGAAGCCGGAACGCCTAGCGGATCGAGAAGGTCGCGGGTGGCGTTGCCGAAATTGCTCTCCGGGCTGGCAAGCGGCACGTGGCGCTCATCGCTCACTGTCCAGTCGATGGCGGCGGCGGTCGCGGTGGGCAATGCTCCGGTGGATACGGCCCAGCGATACCATTCCCCGGGAGTGCCACCGCCGGTCAGCGCCCAGAGAAAACGCGCTCCGGCGGGAATGCGCGCGTGTTGTTCGAGGGCGAGAAAAAGGGCGGTGCGAAAGAGCGTGTCTTTGTCGGCAACGAGAAGGCGTCCGTAGGGCGTGGTGGTCATTGGAAAAGTAGCGAGTAGTGAGTAGCGGGTAGCGAGTAGGATGAGTGCGGCGGGGGGGGGGGGAGGGAGGGACTTCGCTTGCGAAGCCCGCATAGGTAGAATGGCGCGGCGAATTGCATTCGCGGGCTTCGCAAGCGAAGCCCCTACAATGTAAGCTCAAAAAAACATCGCCTCGGCCAAGGCGGCTTCGGGCGGGAGGAGGTTGATCGCGGTTTTGGCTTCGGCGAGGCCGTGGCCGTAGTCGGCGGAGAGTTGCGCGCAGCCACGATGCACCTGGCCCGTCCAGCGGAAATGGTGGCCGTTGCCGTAGTCAAAACGCAGTTCGATCTCATCGGACGGGAACTTGGGCGAGGCGTTGAGGTGGAGCGGGAGTCCGGCGGGCGCGCCGCAACTGCGCAGTCGCGCCTCGGCCCAGTGCAGGAGCGCGCGCGCCTCAGCCACGACTGCTGCGCCGACTTGCACGCGGATGCCGCGCAGGTCGTCCACAAGCCGCCCGGGTTCGTAGCTGGCAAGGAACTGGCCGATCGACTGGCGGATGGGCAGCAGGCGGGCGTGGGCGAGGTCGCGCACGGCGTCGGGATTGGGCCAGTCGAAGGTCATGACATCGGCAGGCGCGATGGCACTGTCGTACATGACGCGCTTGGAGCGACCGAGGAGATAACGGTAATCGCTGAACCGCGAGCTGGAGGTAAAGCGGTGCACCCAATAATAGAGCGGCAGGTCGGTGGAGAGGCAGGTGGAGACCTGATCTTCAAGATATTTGCGCGCGCTCATCGGATAGCTGAGCAGGACAAATTCGCAGCAGCGGAGGTCGCCGCGGGTTTTGCCGGTGTGGCATTCGCCGTAAATCTTCGCGCGGATGTCGGTGCCTTCCTCGTCGTAGCGCATGGGGCAAAGAACGACAACGCGGCACGGGTAGCGGCGGGAAAACTCCACGGCGATGCGGAACTGGAGCAAGGCGTCGTCCTGGGTAGTTTGAAACCCAAGGTGGAGCACGAAGTTGACCTGCGTGGCCTTGGCATCCTCAGCGGCGGGGGGGGGGGGAAGGGAGGGATCAAGTCCGGTGAGTTCGGGTTTGTTCCAGAGGTCGGCGAGGCTTTGCGAGATCGCGCCAACGGGAACTTCGATTCCGGGGAGTGCGTTGAAAATGGCGGGCATTGCGGGAAAGTCAGCGTTTTCGTCTCACGGTTGTCTCCAGAGGTGGCCTTCGCGGGCGAGGAGGGCGTCGGCAGAGGCGGGGCCCCAGGAACCGGCGGCGTAGGTATCCATTCCGTCACGACCGGCGGCGGCCCAGGCTTCGAGGACGGGTGTGTAGAGTTTCCACGAGGTGGCGGCTTCGTCGCCACGGATGAAGAGCGTGCCGTCCCCGATCATCGCATCGAGAACGAGGCGTTCGTAGGCCTCGGGCGTGTTGGAGCCGAAGGTGGCGCTGTATCGAAAATTCATCTTCACGGGCTGGGTGCGGGTTTCGAGGCCGGGCACCTTGCCGTTGAGGATGAGGTTGAGTCCCTCGTCGGGCTGGATCTGGAACGAGAGGGTGTTGGGCGCGAGATCGAAACCGCCCCCGGCAAAGAGCGTGCCGGGCGGGCGCTTGAATTGTACCGCGATTTCCGTGACACGACGCGCCATGCGTTTTCCGGAGCGCAGGTAAAAGGGGACGCCTTGCCAGCGCCAGTTGTTGATCGAGAGGCGGATGGCGGCATAGGTCTCGGTCGCGGATTGTTGCGCGATGCCGCCTTCTTCGAGGTAGCCGCGGGCTTGCTTGCCGGCGGTCATGCCGGCGGCGTATTGGGCGCGGGCTACGTCAGAGGCGGGACCGGAACCGAGGTGGAGCGGCTGGATGGCCTTGAGGAGCTTTACCTTTTCGTCGCGCACGGCCTCGGCGTCGAGCGACACGGGCGGCTCCATTGCGGTGAGGGCAACGAGCTGCATGGTGTGGTTCTGGATCATGTCGCGCAGGCAGCCGCTTTGCTCGTAGTAGCCGCCGCGCGTGCCGACGCCCACCTCCTCGGCCACGGTGATCTGCACGCAATCGATATAATTGCGGTTCCAGAGCGGTTCGAAAATGGCGTTGGAAAAGCGCTGCACGAGCAGGTCTTGCACGGTCTCCTTGCCGAGGTAGTGGTCGATCCGGTACACCTGATGTTCCTCGAACACGCGGCGGATGGTGCCGTTGAGTTCGAGGGCGGAGGCGAGGTCTTTGCCGAAGGGTTTTTCGATGATGACCTTGGTGTGGTTGGGCTGACCGAGATATTTCGATGCCAGACCCGCCGCGCCGAGGTTTTGGAGGATGGGCTCGAAAACGGAAGGCGGCGTGGAGATGTAGAAAAGCGTTTGCAGTTCGCGCCCGAGTTTTTTCTCCAACGCGGCGATGTGGGCGGCGAGGCGCTTGAATGCCTCCGGGTCGTCGTAAGCGCCGGCCACGTAACTGGTGCGGTCGGCGACCCGGGCCCACACGTCGGCGTTCAGTTCGCGGCGGGAAAATTCCTTGATGGCGCTGGTGGCGAGTTCGCGGAATTCGGTGTCGGGGATTTCCTTGCGTCCGTAGCCCACGAGGTGGAAGTCGGCGGGGAGAAGATTATCGAAGCCGAGGTTGTAAATCGCGGGGATCAGCTTGCGCGCCGTGAGGTCGCCGGAGGCGCCGAAAATGACGATGACCGTGGGCGGTGCGCCCCGGTGCTTGCTGAGACCTTGCAGGAACGGATGACGGTGAGCGGCTGCGGCTGGCATGTGATCGGTTTATCGGAAAGCCGAAACTAGTGCCCAGGGTTGGCCGGCAAGCAAGTGTTATGGTGGCAAATAACAACACTGATGTCGGTTGCATGCTGGTCCCGGCAGGGTTTGTCCCCGACGAGGCGACACGCTCGCACACGGCATTCCGCAGAGAAAATGCATCTGCCAGATGAGGAAGCGGGAGGAGGAGAAGGCGACTTATGCCATCATTTCCATCGCGGCGACGGAGGCGGAAACGCCGGCGGCGGAAGCCGCGGAAGCGGCAAGGACGTCCGATGGCGGCATCGGATACTCGCGGACGAAATCGGCAAACTCCACCAGTTCGTAGTGACCATCCCAATACTCGACAAGCGCGGTCAGGGACTCGACCCAGTCGCCGGAGTTTAGGTAGCGGATGCCGGCGATCATCTTGTCGGCGGGCGTGTGGATGTGGCCGCACATGACGCCGGTGCAGCCGCGTTCCCGGGCGAGGGCGGCGATGTGGTCTTCGAAGTTGGAGACGTGGTTCACGGCTTTCTTCACGCGCGCCTTGATCGCCTTGCTCAGCGACCAGTATTCCTTGCCACGCCAGGCGCGCCAGCGGTTGTAGGCGCGGTTGAGACGGAGGAGCGCGGCGTAGCCCCAGTCTCCGAGGTGGGCGAGCCATACGAAGTTTTTCGTCACGGTGTCGAACACGTCGCCGTGCAGCACGAGGAAGCGCCCCCCCTTGCCCTCGTGAACGTGATCCTCGACGATGCTCAGGTTTTCAAAATCGAGCGGGAGGAAGGAACTGAGAATGTCGTCATGGTTGCCGCGCAGGTACACGATCTGCGTATCCCGTTTTTCGAGCATTTTTAGGACGATGCGCACGAAGTGCGTGTGCGCCTTGGTCCAGTGGCCGCGGCGGGCAAGCTGCCAGCCGTCGATGATGTCGCCATTGAGGATCAGTTTTTCGCAGCGGACGTGGCGCAGGAAGTGGTTTACCTCCTCGATTTTGCAGTCGGGCGTGCCGAGGTGCACGTCGGACAGAATCACGGTGCGCACGCGCAGACGCCGCTTGATGGGAGAAGAGGCGTCCTCCAAACCGGCGGCGGCAGGGAAGTCGATGGTGTTGGTGTTCATGGTTCGCTGGATGATAAAAAGGATGCGACCGATTCCCGCACGGGAGCAGGCGAACCGGCGGAGGTGGCCGCGACATGCGCGAGCACGCGCGCCGCGATATCCTGCGCCGCTCGCGGGCGGGCCAGCGGCTCGATGGCGGCGCGCCACTGACGCCAGATTTTTGCGTCGTCGGCAAAGGCCCGGCGCAGTCCATCCACGACTGCGCCGGGCGTTGCTGCAAGCGCTCCGATACCATGACGGCGGAGCAATTCGTAGTTCCCCTCCTCCTGGCCGGGGACGATCTGGTTGACGATCATCGGGCAGCGCGCCGCCAGCGCCTCCTGCGTGGTGGCGCCGCCGGCTTTGCTCACCACGGCGTGATGCGTCATGAGCATGCGCGGCATCTCGTCGGACCAACCGAGGATATTCGCCGCCCGCTCGCGTCCCGCCCCTCTCGCCTCCAGCGCCAGCCGGGTGAGGCGCCGGCGCAGCGCCTCGTCGTTTCCCACGGTGATCGTGACTTCCCAATCGCTCTCGGCCAACAGCCGCCGCGCCGTCTCCTCCGCCCCGCGCGAACCCGAGTTGATGATGTAGAGCACACGCGGCGCGCAGCCGGCGACGCCGGCCGGATCGGGCAACGAAAGCAGCTTCTCATGCTCCGCGAAGAACGGGCCGACCGGAAACCCGGTCACGTGCAACCGGCGCTCGTCCACGCCGGCCTCGCGCATCACGGCGGCGGAGTCCTCGTTGGGCACAAACCACCCGGCGCAGCCCGCGTCGGCGCGCCACCAGATCGAGTTGATGCTGATCGAGTCGGTGACGACGTTGAAGTGCGGCGGCACGCCGAGCCACCCGGCGGCGGTGATTTTTTCGACCAGGTAAGCATAAACCGGATACGTGCTGCACAACGCCGCGGGCCGCTCCCGCGCGATCGTCTCCGCGATCAGACGCCGCCCGGCGCTCATCGCCCGGCCGCGCAGCAGGCGCGGGAGCAGCGTCGAACGGTGCATCCAGCCGTAAAGAGCGTTCCACAGGCACGGCGTCCCGTTGATCGCGCCGAGGTAGGCGCGCCGGATGCGGGCGTTCCATCGCGGGTGACTCAAGGCGAATACATCGACCACCCGGGCCGTGCCCGCGCCGTGCGCCGCGTCAAAAGCCTGCGCAAGCGCGCGTGCGGCGGCGTTGTGACCCTCGCCGAAACCCGCCGTAAAAATGAGTATCGGACGCTTCATGACACGACCCCCGCCACAAATGGTTTCCCCGGAACAGCGCGCCCGGCCATGCCCGGCGCCACGCCCGCCGCCGCCTGCAAGTCGGCCACGAAACGCGAGATCACCCGTTCCCACGAATGCGCGGCCACGGCCTCGCGCGCCGCGCCACGCAGCCGCATCCGCAGTCCGGCGTCACGCGCCAGCCACGCGGCGGCATCCACCAGCGCATCGGCCGCGTCGCAGGGGACGATGAGGCCGTTGCGCCCGCAGGTGACGAACTGCCGCGCCGCCGCATAGTCAAACCCCGCCACCGCCAGGCCGCTCGCCATCGCCTCGGTCAGCACATTGCCGAAGGTTTCCGTCAGGCTCGCATGGATGTAAATGTCCGCCGACGCGTAGTGCCGCGCCAGTTCCTCGCGCGGGAGAAACCCCGTGTAGATAAAATCAGGATACATGCGCCGGAGCCACGGACGCAGCGGGCCGTCGCCCACGAATACGAAGCGGCAGCGCGGATTGGCGGCCTTCATGGCCTCGCAGGCCCGCGCGAGCAGCGGATAGTTTTTCTCCGCCGCCATCCTGCCGGCGTGGATCATCACGGGATCATCCGCCCCCGCGCCCCAGGAGGCACGCAGCGAGGCGGAGCGCAGCGCCGGGTCAAACTGCCGCGTATCCACTCCGCGTGAGAGCAGGCCGACCCGGCAAAAACCCGACGCAGCCAGTTCCGCGCAAAGTTCCTCCGTCGGTGCGAAGGTGCGCAGGGTGCGATTGTGGACGTGGCGCAACCATGCCAGGGCGATCCTCCCCGCCACCCGGCCCAGCCATCGTCCGCCGTAGTGCCGGCCGTACTGGTGAAAATTGGTGTGAAAGCTCGATGTCACCGGAATGCGCAGTTCGCGCGCCACACTCACCGCCGAGGCGCCAAGCGGCCCCTCTGTCGCCACATGCACGAGATCGGGAGCGCCGCCCGCTCCCACCCCGCCGCGCCATATCCGGCGAAACGTCCGCCACGCCGGAAGCCCCAGCCGCAGCATCGGGTAGCCCGGCAGAGGCAGTCCCGGCATCGCCACCTCGCGGAACTCAGGATGTTCGGAGGCCGGCGGCAGGTCCTTGCGCCAGGGTCGGTAAACGGTGATCTCGTGTCCACGCCGGCCCAATTCGCGGGAGATCACGCCAAACGTCATCGCCACGCCGTTGATCTCGGGCGGGAAGGTTTCGGTGACGAGGGCGATTTTCATGTGGGAGCGGTGCGTGTGATTGCGTGATATTGGCGTGGTGGTGCGGTGAATCCGTTTTTTGGTTACAATCACACCCTCGCATCCCTGAACGGCATCCATGTTACGGCGACGTTACATTCAGGTGACAAAACACACCCCTTGTCCTTGCAGAATATCTCGCGCGGAGACTCGCGTAGGAACGGATTTCGGAATGGCTCACATGAAGACACGAAGGAACAAAGCCGCCAGCCTGCCATTTTCTCGCCGCGCCTCCGCAACTCCGCGTGAGGTTCTTGAACTTACGACAAAATACAGGGGAATGGCCTCAGCCGCGCATTCCGGATGGGCGGTGTTTCGCGCCGTCGGCGGGTCAGGAGACCCGCCCTCCTTGAGCGTTGATCGTGGCGTGCAGGAACTCGAACCAGGGCAGGTCGGCGGGCGTGGTGAGCTTGGGGTTGGGCGTGGTGTTCTCCAGCAGGGCCACGGGGTGCTTGAGCGCTTCGACGGCGGCGGCGTCATCGGTGAGCTTGAGTTGTTTCTTCTCAACGTGCTGGTAGGCGCGGTCGATGAGATCGCGGCTGAAAACTTGCGGCGTCTCCACGGCCCAGAGGCGCGAGCGGTCGAGCGTGCGCAGGTGGCCGGTGTCGCTGTGCTGCTTGATGGTGTCGGTGACGCGATGGGCAAGGACGACGGCGTGCTCTTTTTTGACGACTTTGAGCAGGGCGGCGAGTTGCTCGGGATGCACAAAGGGGCGGGCGCAGTCGTGAATGAACACGATCTCGATGTCGGGCGGCAGGGCGGCAAGGGCGGCGGCGACGGAGTCCTGACGCTCGCGTCCGCCACGCACAAAAACGGCGGGCGTGGGCGCATAGGCGGAGAGTTCGATCATCTGGCGCTGGTCCCGATAGACGACGACAAAGAAATCCGCCACGCCGCTCTCAAGAAAAGCGGACGCGGAATGATGAAACACGGGACGTCCCGCCAGGTGAGTGAGAATTTTATCTTCAACAGCGCCTTGCATACGGCGGCTGTTTCCGGCGGCGAGGAGGATGGCGGCGGTGCGACTCATGGTTGTTTGGTGCGAGTGATGCGGTGCGGACGCTGTGCGGATTGCGAAGGGCATCATAGCCGGTTTTTGGGCGTTTTGCATTCAGAAGTTTGCAGTCTGCCCGCTTTTCGCAATCCGTGTCGCCTTTCAATGATCTTGCAACGACTGGCGACAACCACGCTAACCACTATCACCACGCTTGCGCTCGCACTCCTCCTCGCCTCCGGCACGGGTTGCCGCGACCGCGAGATCATCACCTACACGATCCCCAAGCCCCCCCCCCCCCCCCCCCCCGCAACGGCCTCCGACACCGATGCCCCCACAATGCCCCCGCCGGCCGGCGGCACCATGGCCGGCACGCCGGTCGTCACCGCCGATGGCGTCGCTCTTGTCTGGACCGCTCCCGCCCACTGGCAGGAACGCCCCGCCTCCGCCATGCGCAAGGCCACCTATATCATCCCGGCCCGCTCCGGCGGCCTCGCTGACGCCGCCAGTTCGACCACCGCAACAGCGGAACTCGCCGTGACCGCCTTCCCCGGCGACGTCGGCGGCAACCTCGCCAACGTCAACCGCTGGCGTCAGCAACTGCAACTCCCCCCCCTCACCGCCGACGCTCTCCCGCAGGCGTTGCGCCACCTCGACGTCGGCGCATTTCACATCGACGTCGTGGAACTCCTCGGTCCCGATGCCGCCGACAACACTGCGCAACGGCAACGCGTGCTCGGGGCCATCGTGCCCGTGGGCGATGCCACCTGGTTTTTCAAGCTCACCGGCCCCGACGCCACCGTCGCAGCGGAACGCGAGACCTTCGACGCCTTCCTTCAAACCCTCCGCCCCGGAAACTGACCCGCCGCCGCCTCCCGCCATCTCCCGCCCACACACTCAGCGCGCCATGTCGAAACCCGCCTCTCACGTTCAGGAATTCGTCCGCTTCTTCACCTCGCTCAAGCTCACGGTTGCCCTGCTCACGCTCTCCATCCTGCTGGTGCTCTTCGCCACGCTCGACCAAGTCCACCTCGGCATCTGGGCGGTGCAGGAAAAATGGTTTCGCAGCTTCATCGTCCTGCACGAGATCAAGGGCTTCCCTGCGCCAGTTTTCCCCGGCGGCTACTTCATCGGCGGACTGCTCCTCATCAACCTCGTCACCACCTACATCTGCCGCTTCAAGTTTACCCTCAAAAAAACCGGCATTCTCATCACTCACGCCGGCCTCATCCTGCTCCTCCTCGGGGAACTATTCACCGGCATCGCGCAGGAGGAATTCCAGATGCGCCTCGATGAAGGAGAAACGAAAAACTACTCCGAAAGCGCCCGCGACGTGGAACTCGCCGTGATCGACGCCACCGCGCCCGACACCGACACCGTGACCGCCCTCCCCGCCCCCCTCCTCGCCCGCGCCCGTGGCCGCGCCCCCCTCCAGCACCCCGGCCTCCCCTTCACGCTCAACGTCCTGCAATACTACCCCAATTCCGCCCTCCAAATGCGCGACTCCGCCGCGGCACAACCGCAGCCACCGCCCTCCGGCGCCACGCGCGACATCGGCACCCGCCTCGCCCTCTTCCCCCAGCCCCTCACCCACAAGGAAAACGCACGCAACCTCCCCTCCGCCCTCGTCGAACTGCGCGGCCCCGGCAACCAAGGCTCGCTCGGCGTCTGGCTCCTCTCCGCCTGGCTCATCGAACCCCAGACCTTCGAATACGAAGGCCGCACCTGGCGCCTGCACATGCGCTTCAAGCGCGAATACAAACCCTGGTCGCTCACCCTCATCGACTTCAAACACGACACCTACATCGGCACCGACATTCCCAAAAACTTTTCCAGCCACCTCCGCCTCACCGACCCCGCCCGCGGCGACGACCGCGAAGTGCTCATCTACATGAACAACCCCCTGCGCCACGGCGGGCTCACCCTGTATCAGCAAGGTTACGACAACAACGACCGCACCACCATCCTCCAAGTCGTGCGCAACCCCGGCTGGATGATCCCCTACATCTCCTGCGCCCTGCTCTCCGCCGGTCTTCTGATCCAGTTCGGCATCCACCTCGTCGCCTTCGTTCGCAAGCGCGACGCAGAAGACAGCGGACGCCGGCTACCCGACACCGGGCACCGCCCCCCCCCCCAGCGCCCCTCGCAGCCGAAACCAGTCCTCTGGCCTCTGGCCGCTGTCCTCTGTTTACTCCCCGCCCTCGCCTGGCTCGGCTCCACCCTGCGCACGCCGTCACCGCAAAACGGATACGACCTCGCCGCCTTTGGCCGCCTCCCCGTCGTCAAGAACGGGCGTATCAAACCTCTGGATACCGTGGCCCGCACCACCCTGCTCCAGCTCCAGGGCCGCCAGCGCGTCGCGCTCCCCTCCCCCGCCATCCCCGGCGCGCACGCCGACGGCGCGGACACCCGCCGCTCGATCTCCCCCTCCGAATGGCTCGCCTGCCTCGTTTTCGACTCCGCCCGCGCCGACATCCTCAAAACCTTCGAGATCACCCATCCCGAACTCCTTGCCCTCATGCACGTGACGACCGACGACGGCGACGGCGGCAAACGCTACTCCTTCCAGCAACTCGAAACCCGCCTCCCCGACCTCGAACGCCAGTTCCAACTCGCCCGCGACATCGAGGCCAAACAGCGCACCCCCTTCCAGCACGCCGCCACGCAGCTTTACAGCAACATCACCCTGTACCAACAAATCAAATACAGCCTCATCGACCCCGCCTCCACCGACTGGCTCGCCGCGCTCACCACCCTGCAACAAAACCTCCACACCGACGTCGCCGCCGTCCGCGCCCAAGTCAACCAGCAGCCCCACGACGCCGACGCCGCCCGCCGCGTGCTCGACCTCACCCGCCGCTTCCAACTCATGGCCGACTTCGGCAACCTCCTCGCCATCCCCCCGACTCCTTCACCCGCCAGCGCATCCCTCCCCCCCCCCCCCCCCCCTGCCGGAGAAGATGACCGCCGCTTCGTCTGGAAAAAAACCGGCGCCTCCCTCCTCGAAATCTTCGACACCGGCCAGATCAACCCCGCCGCCCTCACCTGGGCCGGCCTTGCCCACGCCTGGCGCGCCGGACAACCCGACTCGTTCAACACCATCCTTCGCCTCTACCGCGAAGCCCTCGACACCCGTTACTCGCCCGAACTGCGCAAGAGCGACATCGAAACCCGCTTCAACTCCGCCGCCCCCTTCTACACCAGCACCGTCCTCTACGTCGCCGCCTTCCTCCTCGCCATCCTCTCCTGGCTCCGCTGGCCCCGCGCCCTCGGTCTCTCCGCCTTTTTGCTGGCCCTGCTTGCCTGGCTCACCTCCACCGCCGGCATCGCCATCCGCATGTGGCTCGAAGGCCGTCCGCCCGTCACCAACCTCTACTCCTCCGCCGTCTTCATCGGCTGGGGCGCGGTGCTCCTTTGCCTCGCGCTGGAGTGGTTTTATGGACGATCACGCCCCCGATCCCGCTCCACGTCCGGCGGCTCCGAATCCCGCACCGCCAGCGCCATCGGCACCGCCGTTGCCGGCCTCATCGGCTTCGCCACCCTCGTCATTGCCCACTACCTCTCGCTCAGCGGCGACACCCTCGAAATGATGCGCGCCGTCCTCGATTCCAACTTCTGGCTGGCGACCCATGTCATCATCGTGACCATCGGCTACTCCGCCACCTTCGTGGCCGGCGGCCTCGCCGCGCTCCACGTTGTCCTCGCCCTCACCCCGCGCCTGCTCAACCCCGCGTTGGACCGCAACCTTGCCGGCATGGTTTACGGCATCGTCTGCTTCGCCACCCTCTTCAGCATGGTCGGCACCATCCTCGGCGGCATCTGGGCCGACCAGTCCTGGGGCCGCTTCTGGGGCTGGGACCCCAAGGAAAACGGCGCCCTCATGATCGTCCTCTGGAACGCCGTCATCCTGCACGCCCGCTGGGGCGGCCTGGTCCGGCAACGCGGCCTCATGAACCTCGCCCTCATCGGCAACATCATCACCGGCTGGAGCTGGTTTGGCACCAACCTCCTCGGCGTCGGACTGCACAGTTACGGATTCACGGAAAAAGGCGCCGTCGCCCTCGGCCTCTTTTTTCTCAGCCAGCTCATCCTCATCGCCCTGAGCTTCCTGCCCGCCGCCACCCGGCGCTCCACGCCATTGCCCGGCGCATGACCACGCGCCCGTGAATCCCTGTCGAATCGGGCATTGACCGTCGTAAATCCCGCCGCGTAGCGTGCTCCGTTTCTACACTTAAAATCAGCTTTCACGCACTTTCTACCTGTGAACATCGAAGTCCAAGACGTCTCCGCCACCCGCAAGAAACTCGTCGTCTCTCTCGACGCCGCCGAAATCGCCGCCGAACGCAAGGCCGTCGTCGCCGAGATCTCCCGCTCCGTGCGCCTCCCCGGTTTTCGCCCCGGCAAGGCCCCCGCTGCCATGATCGAGAAGCGCTACGCCAAGCACATTGACGACGAACTGAAGCAAAAAATCCTCTCCAAGTCCTACCGCGAAGGACTCGAAAAACAAAAACTTCAGGTCATCCAGCTCATCAACATCGAAGGAGGCGACACCATCGCCGCCGACGCCCCCGCCACGCTCACCCTCACCGTTGACGTCGAACCCACCTTCGACCTCCCCGACTACACCGGCCTCCCCACCACCATCCAGCCCACCGACGCCACCGACGCCGAAGTCGAGGAACTCCTCCAAAACCTCCGCGCCGAACGCGCCGACTTCAAAGTCGCCGAACATCCCGCGCAAAAAAGCGACTACGTAAAACTCTCCTACGAAGGCACCGTGGACGGCAAACCCGCCCTCGAACTCGTTGGCGACAAGCAAATCTACGCCTCCGTCCCCCAGACCTGGGAAGAAGTCGAAGGCGCGCACGACGGCCTCATCCCCGGCCTCGGCAAACACCTCGCCGGCCTCGCCAAAGACGACAAGAAGGACATCCCCATCACCTTCCCCGCCGACTTCGCCGCCGTCCCCGCCCTCGCCGGCAAGACCGTCACCTACGCCGTCACCGTGCAGGAAATCCGCGAACGCGTCCTCCCCGAAATCAACGAAGAATTCCTCAAAGCCCACCAGGTTGAGACCCTCGACGCCCTCAAGGACAACCTCCGCAAGCAACTCACCGCCCGCAAGGAGAACGCCAACCGCAACGACCAGCGCCGCCAGGTGGCCGAAGCCCTCTGCTCCAAAGTCGAGTTCGAGATTCCCCTCAGCCTCATCGAAGCCGAGACCCAGAACACCCTCCGCAACTTCATGGAGGACAACCTCCGCCGCGGCGCCACTCCCGAGCAATTCGAGGAAAACAAAAAAGAACTCTACGAAGGCGCCCGCAAAGTGGCCGTCACCCGCGTCAAGACCCAGATCATCCTCAGCAAAATCGCCGCCAAGGAAGAACTCAAAGTCACCGAGCGCGACATCGACTCCTACCTCTACCAGCAAGCCATGCGCACCGGCCAGCGCCCGGAGAAAATCGTCAAGGAACTCACCCAGAACCGCGACCGCCTCCAGTCCATCCAGCAAGGCATCCTTTTCGACAAGTCGCTTGAATTGGTTGTCTCCAAGGCTACCGTGACGACCAATCCCGCCAAGGCCTGAACGGCCTGAGGCGGGGTGGACTCGATTCACACACACCAACGCACCGCCAACCGACACCACATCGTGAGCTATTACGTTCCCATCGTCCTTGAAAACACCGGCCGCGGAGAGCGGTCGATGGACATCTATTCGCGCCTCCTCAAAGACCGCATCATCTTCATCGGCACCCCGATTGACGACGGCGTGGCCAACGTGGTCATCGCCCAGTTGCTGTTCCTGCAAATGGAGGACCCGAAAAAGGACATCCACCTCTACATCAACTCACCCGGCGGCGTGGTGACCGGAGGCATGGCGATCTACGACACGATCAACTTCCTGCAATGCGACGTGGTGACCTACTGCGTCGGCCAGGCCGCCAGCATGGCGACCGTGCTCCTCTCTGCCGGCACCAAGGGCAAGCGCTTCGCGCTCCCCAACAGCCGCGTCATGATCCACCAACCCAGCGGTGGAGCCGGCGGACAGGCGGCGGACATCACCATTGCCGCCAAGGAAATCCTTCGCTGGCGCCGCACGCTCAGCGAGACCATTGCCCGCCACACCGGCAAGACGCCCGAGCAAGTCGATAAAGACTCCGACCGCGACTACTACCTGAGCGCGCAGGAAGCCAAGGACTACGGCCTCGTCGATCACGTAGTCACGAGCACCCGCGACGCCCAGCAACTCGCCGCCGCCCAACCCGCCTGAACGTAAAAACGAGGAACGGCGGTTTTGATTCTTGGTTCGTCAACAAAACCATCGCACCACGCACAAAAAAACGGAGACCGGTAAAGGTCTCCGCTCATGCTTAGAGCAGTTTCATTTAAGCTGTAGCCATTTGATACCTGGTAGGGAGGCCTCTCCGAGGCCTCCGCCGTGCGTGGTGTGAGAAGGCGAAATTCATAAGTAGACGGAGCGTGGTTTCGGAGGCCTCGGACGGAGCGCAGCAGCGCGGAGATGGCATCGCCGGAGGCGATGGCCCGAAGGGCTGCCCTCGGCAGAGGGCACAAAGGCCTCCCTACCGTTAAGATGACGGCTACATCTCAACTTAAAATGCTCTAACAAAACCGGGCAACGAAGGCGTTGCTTCGCCCCCCCCGGGGGGGGGGGGGGAGGTGCCTGGGCTTACTTGCGCTTGCCGCTACGGCTGCTCCCACCTTTCGGGCTGGGACGCTTCCGGCCTCCGCCATCTTCATCCTCGTCGTCCGAGTCATCCTCCGCCTCGTCGTCCTCGGACTTCCCGTCCTCGTTTTCCGAGTCCTCATCGTCTTCCGACTCTTCGTCTTCATCCCACTTGAGGGATTCGTCGCCTTTGAGGGCCTCTTCGTCGGCATCGTCGATCTCGGGCAGATCCTCGTCGTCGATGTCTTCCTCGCTGACGGCACGCTCGTCACCATCGGCGTCGGCATCCCAGCCGGCGGGCGTGTATTCAAGGATGGCACACAGTTCGTCAAAGCAATGGATGGCCTTGCCCTCGATGAAGCTGGCATTCTGCTCCTCACGAAGCTCGTCTTCGACTTCATCGACGGTGAGCTTGGACTCAAATTCGAAGATATCGTTGAGAAGCTTGACGCGGCACTTGGTGACGTGGTCGAGGAGGTCGGCGTAAGGGCCGTTTTCCTCATCCATCACGTCGGGCAGGGCGAAAAGTTTTTCGTCGGATTCCACGATGGAATCCTTCACGCGCTTGAGGCGCACCCGCCCGTCGCCGGCATCGCGTTCGATGCGGAACGGAATAAACGCAGCCTCCAACAAATCTTCGTCAAAACCGTAGTCGCGGAGAGGCTCGACGAGTTCGAGGAGGTGAGCGACCTGTCGGGGATCGATGATGCTGAGACCATCGACGTCCCAGCGGACTGAGTCACTGACTTCTTCTACCCACCAGTTATGATCTTCGCCGAGTCGGACGAGGCACCAGTCGAGGAGGTTGGAGGAGTTGGCCATAATGTGTTTTTTGCAGTAGGTTCGCGGGGAGCCAAAAACCCTCGTGCGAATTGAGTCAAATCACGAAAGCAAATTTGTGCTAAATTCAGTGAGTCACGCGGATTGTGGGCTGGAAGGTGGCAAGGAGGGGCGCAGAGTCATTAGGGCAAAAGTGAAAAACAAGCACAAAAAACGCGCTTTTTTCACCGCCGCCAAACCCGCCCCATAAACACGTGGACGAGGATCCAATCCGAAGAGCAAGAAGCATCGTTTAATCTGGGATCGGCGCGACTGGTTTGGGTGCGGCGGTCGCCGTGCTGCCCGCCGAGGCCAGAATGATCGCACCGATGGCCGCCCATTGGGTGGGAGTGAGCAATTCTCCCAAAAAAAGCATGCCCGCCAGCGCACCAAGCGCCGGTTCGATGCTCATCAAGACACCAAAAGTCCGGGCCGGCAGGCGTGTCATCGCCATCATTTCGAGCGTATAGGGCAATGCCGTGGAGAGAACGGCCACGCCCAAGGCGACCGGGATGAGTGCCGGTGAGAGCAGCGCGCCGCCCGCGTGCGCCACTCCGACGGGCACCGCAACGATGGCGGCGACAACGCCCCCGATCGCCGCCGTCTGCGCCCCGTGCGCAGCCCCGGCCCGCTGACCAAAAATTATGTAGAGCGCCCAGCACAGGCCCGCCACAAGAGCCAGACCCGCCCCTTTTGGATCAAGGGCGCCCACCCGCCCACCGAGAGGAAGCAGGAGCAGCACGCCCGTGACCGCGAGCGCGATCCACACAAAATCCACCCAACGCCGGGATGCGCACATCGCCAGCGCCAGCGGGCCGGTAAACTCAAGCGCCACGGCGATGCCGAGCGGCACCGTGCGCACCGACATGTAGAAGAGCAGGTTCATCAACCCCAGAGACACGCCGTAACCCAGCAACGCCTTCCACGAACCAAAGCCCCGCCACTCCCGCCACGGACGCAACACGGCGACAAGGATGATCGCCCCAAAACCAAGCCGCAGCGCCGTGGTCCCCTGAGCGCCGACAACAGGAAATAATTGTTTGGCCAGCGACGCGCCTGACTGGATCGAAGTCATGGCGACAATCAGGAGCGCAATAGGAATCAGCCGGGCGGAAAGGCGCGAGCGAGCGGTCATGGATGAATGAGGGAGGCAAAGGGCGAGAGGAGCTGGCTATGGATGAGAGAAAAAAACAAACATCCACCCACGCCCTCAAAAATCCTGCAAGCGTCCTTCGCCCGGACCACCGCCGGCGTTGAGGCGGGTCATCACTTCTCCGAGCAGATAGATGGACCCCGTCACCACCACGACATCGTCCGGCCCGCCGACGGCGCATTCGCCGGGCGCGGGGAACAATGCCTCCACCGTGGCGCGTCTCACGATGCCGCCGCCCGTCGTGAAACCTGCGGGCACCAACGCCTCCAGTTCCTCGAACGAACACGCCCGCGCCTGCTGCGGCACCACGAGGTGAATCTCGGCGGCGTAGTGAGCGATTGTCTCCAGCAAGGGTTGTGCGCGCGCCGCGCCCAGCACGCCGGTGATGAAGACCATGCGCTGTCTCCCCCCCCCCCCCCCCCCCTGCGCATCCAGTTCCGCACGCAGTGCCGCCAGATTGGTGGCGAGGATCTGGGCTCCCTCGGAATTGTGCGAAGCGTCGAGGATGAGCAGGCGTCCTCCGACCTGCGTGCGCTCCCAGCGTCCGGGCCAGTTGACACTGCCCAGACCACGCGAGAGGGCGTCCTCCGTGAGACGCTCACCAAGCCAGGCGCCAGCGGTGAGCATGGCGGTGGCGGCGTTGATGCGCTGGTAATCGCCTTCGAGATTGGTGCCGGGGTAACGCTTCAAGTCGTCGCCCCAAAGTTCGGCAACGCTCATCACCGGACTCGGCTCGGGGTGCTGCCGGGCGGCGATCTCGCGCACCACGCGCTCGGCGGCGGCGGGCAGGCGGCCGAGCACAACGGGCACGCCGGGCTTGATGATGCCGGCCTTCTCGGCGGCGATGCTTTCGAGGGTGTTGCCCAGCATCTCGCAGTGATCGAGTCCGATGGACGTGATGACCGACATAACAGGCTCCACGATGTTGGTCGCATCAAGCCGTCCGCCGAGACCGACTTCGATGATCGCCACGTCGCAACGCCGACGCGAAAACTGCAAAAACGCCATCGCCGTCATGAACTCAAAAAAACTCGGCATCGCCTCCGCCGACGCCGCGCCGATGCGCTCCGCCACGGGACGCAGTTCCTCCACATAGCGGACGATTTCCGCCTCCGTCAGCGGCACGCGGTCCACCTGCACCCGTTCGCCGAGACGGATCAGATGCGGCGACGTGTAGAGACCGGTGCGCAGTCCCGCCGCGCGCAGGATCGACTCGATCATCGCGGCGACGGAGCCCTTGCCATTGGTGCCCGCCACATGGATGACGGGCATGGCGCGCTCGGGATGCCCGAGGGCGGCGGCAAACTCGCGCATCCGGTCGATGCCAAACGAGACCCCGCGGGCCTTCATCCCGAACAGATATTCCTGCGCGGCAGCGTAGTCGGAGTGGTGATGATTGCTCACGCTTACCGCCCGCCAGAGCGGACTCCGTTCTTCTTTTTCACGTAGAGCGCGGTCAGCACGTCGCGCAACCGCTCGCGCATTTCCAGCCGGTTGACGATCAAGTCAATCAACCCCTTCGATTGCAAAAACTCGGCGGTCTGGAAATCCGGAGGCAACGTCTGTTTCACGGTGTCCTTGATGACGCGCGCGCCGGCAAAGCCGATCAAGGCGCCGGGCTCGGCGATATTGACGTCCCCCAGCGTGGCGAAGCTGGCCGTCACGCCGCCCATCGTCGGGTGCGTGAGCACGGAGAGGTAGGGCAGACGCGCCTGCGCGTGCCGGCCGAGCGCGGCGCTGGTCTTGGCCATCTGCATGAGCGAAAATATCCCCTCCTGCATGCGCGCGCCGCCGGAGGCGCTGAAGATGATGCAGGGGATCTCCTTGCGGGTGGCGAGTTCGATGGCGCGGGTGATTTTTTCGCCCGCCGCCGAGCCCATCGCCCCGCCGCAAAACCGAAAATCCATCACGGCCACCGACACCTCGATCTCGTGA
The DNA here is from genome assembly GCF_000171235.2 of Geminisphaera colitermitum TAV2. Taxonomy (GTDB): domain Bacteria; phylum Verrucomicrobiota; class Verrucomicrobiia; order Opitutales; family Opitutaceae; genus Geminisphaera; species Geminisphaera colitermitum. Next base: position 31,336 of record NZ_ABEA03000200.1, read on the forward strand.
ATCTGCCCCGTGCCGCAAATAACGGCCTCGGGCAGACCGCTCTCGCGTTCATACTTCTTGATGCGCTCGGGATACGGCTGCGAATCGACAAAATGGAGCGGATCGGCAGAGCGGACGTCGGAAAACATTTCCACGAATGAGCCCGGATCAAAAAGCGACGCGATGCGTTCGCGCGCGCCGAGCGGAAAATGGTAGCCGGACTTGGGCACGACCATGAGATTGGCCTCAAGCTCCTTGTTGAAAACGACTTCCCCCGAGACCGGACACTTGGTCCAGAGGCCCTTGGGGATGTCTTTTTTCTTAACAACAACGGTGGAATACTTCGGCTTGCTGAAGAGCGACATGGCGGAGGAGGCGATTAACCGTGACCAAATGTAACGACGTCGAGATTCAATGCCCCTGCGCGTCGCAAGACGCGGGCGCAGGCGTTAAGGGTCGATCCGGTTGTAAAAACGTCATCAATGAGGATGTAATGCTGGGCCGGGTTTATGGACGCGCCGGAGACCAGTGCAAACGCGTTTTTGAGGTTCGCCCGGCGGGCGGCGCGGTCGAGATTCGTTTGCGTTTGGGTGTCGATCACCCGCCGCAGCAGCGGGGCGACAACAGGCGGCGCGTCCGCCGGGCCGGATGCGGCGGCGGCGGCACGGGCAAAACACCGGGCGAGCAGGGCGCTCTGGTTGTAACCTCGTTCGCGCTCCTTGCGCGGATGCAACGGCACCGGCACGAGCGTGGCGCCGCGTAGAAAATCGGTCATGTAGGCGTGCCCGCGCATGATCGTCTCGATGTCGTTCAGCACATGAAGCCCATGCTGGTATTTGAGTTCATGGACGAGCGAACGCGCCGGGCCGCGAAACAGGACGGCAGTGCGCCCGGCGTTGAATTCGGGGTGCAGCCCCTCGCAATGTTCACAGATATGCTCGCCCTCGACCTCGCCAAAAAACGGATGGCCGCACGTCGTGCAATGCGGCGGCTGCACGCGGCGGATGAACGGCGCGCACTTGAGGCAAACATGGCGTAGCGGCTGCGACGCATCCGGGGCGGAGGAGTGTTCCACCAACCCGTGGCAATGCACGCAACGCGGAGGAAACACAACATCAACCAGACCGCGGACGAGCCGTCGTAATGGAGTCATGAGTGTCCCCAGCCATAAAAAACCCTGTCGAGAAACAGGCCGTGGGCGGGGGCCGTTTCGATGCGTGGCGTCCGACGGGCTTCGGAGAGGATTTGCGCGATGTCGCCGGGCGTAAGTTTGCCCAGACCGGCATGCACCAGCGCGCCGACCAATCGGCGCACCATGCGATAAAGAAAACCATCGGCGCGAGCCGTGATGCGGATGCGCGCCCCGCGCGCGCTGATGTCGAGTTGCGTGAGGTGGCGCACGGTGGTTTCGCGCTCCTCGCCGCTGAGCGCGCTGAACGCGCAAAAATCGTGTCTCCCCACGAGCAGCGCGGCAGCAGCGCGCATGGCGACGACATCGAGTTTTTGCGGGATCGACCAGCAGTAATCCTGCGTAAACGGGTCGGCAAAACCACCGTGATGCAGATCGTAGGTGTAGCGTTTGCCGGTGGCGTCGAAGCGGGCGTGAAACGCGGCGGACACGATACGTGCATCCGTTACCTGGATACCAGACGGCACCCCTCCCCCCCCCTCCCCTCCCCCGGAACGAAACGCGGCCAGCAGACGCTCCGGTCCATGCCGCCAGGCCGCGTCAAAATGGAAAACCTGCGCCCGCGCATGAACACCCGCGTCGGTGCGTCCGCTGCCATGAATGCGAACCGATTCGCCCAACATCCGCGCCAGCCGACGTTCGAGGTGATCTTGGATGGCGTTCCCATCCGGCTGGCTCTGCCAACCCGAAAAATGCGTGCCATCATAGGCCACCGTGCACTTCCAACGCGCGGACGGGGGGGGGGGGGGGGAGGGGCTGACGCGACAGCGCGTAGCGCAGGGCGGGAGGTCTTGCCTGTCTTCTTGTGTGACGCGCGAAGCGCCGCTTGCTCCTGTTTTTTTGGAGTGCGGCGATTTATCGCCGCTTTGTTCCGCACGCTTCAGCGTGCCAACAGGCGGCCCGTTGAAACGGCCCGTCAAAAGCGGTGATAAATCACCGCACTCCAAAAAAGCCTGCGTGCTACGTGTTGACGCGCCAGCCAAGTCCCTCCCTTGAAATACAGATGTTGTGCTAGCGGCGTTCATGGCGAGCTGGCGCCAAGCGCAGGCGGAAAACGCTGATCGAGAAAATCCTGCAAAATCAATGCCGCCGCCCGTGAATCGACAATCCCCTGGCTGCGAATTTCGCGGAGTTTTTTTTGCGACATGCCCGATTCCGCCATGTGCGAAGTGAGGCGTTCGTCGATCAGATGCACCGGCAACGCAAACTCGGCGCGCAGACTTTCGGCAAACGCATCGACCTCCTTTGCCTTGAACCCCGCGGAGCCGTCCATGTTGTAAGGATAACCCAATACAAGATCGGTGATGCGTCGTTGTTTGACGACTGCCGCCAGCGCCGTGCGCCGCTTGGCGGGATCGGCGTCGGTCAGCGCCGGGATGGGCGTGGCGATGCCAAGTTCGTCGCCATAAGCGAGTCCGATCCGCCGGGTGCCGTAATCAATGCCGAGTGCGCGCATGGATCACAAGGAGCGGCGGTCTCCAGGCCGCCGGACGACGCGCAGCGTCGCCTCTTTCCAACAACGAGGGTCTCTGATGGCGTGGCACGGCAAGCCGTGCCACGTCCGGCGGCCTGGAGACCGCCGCTCCTTGGTTCCTTGACTGCATGTTCGCATTGTTTTTCACAGCCACTTCGCGCCGTTCTTGAGGGTTTCGACGCGTTTGAGGAGCGCCTTGATTTCCTGCGCCTTGGCTTTGGGCACGACAAGCGTGGCGTCGGGCGTGTGAACGACGATGAGGTCGTCGGCTCCGAGAACGGCTACGAGGTGCTTTGATTTTGCCCCGCCGTCCTGGTCGGCAAACACGAGGTTGTTGCGCCCCTGCTCCACAATCGCGAGGCCGCGCGTGACGTTGCCCGCGGCATCGGGCGTGAAGTGCTTGGAGACGGCGGGCCAGGCACCCACATCGTCCCAGTCAAAGGAGGACGGGAGCACAACGACGTTGGTGGATTTTTCGAGCAATGCGTAGTCCACCGAGATGCGCGGGAGTTTCGGATAGATGCGTTTGAGCGTCGCATCGAGCGGCGATTTTTTGGCGAGGGCGGCGCGGATTTTTTGCAGCCCCGCGTCGAGTTCGGACGCGTGCGCGGCAAAGGCGGCGTTCACCACGGGGACGCTCCACACAAACATGCCGGCGTTCCAAAGATAGTCGCCCGAGGCGAGATACTGTTGCGCGACTTCGAGCTTCGGTTTTTCGACAAACCGCTTCACGCGCGACACGGGACGTCGGGCGCGTCCGGTGCCAAAATTTTTCCAAGCGTCACCTTTTTGGATGTATCCAAAACCGGTGGCCGGTTCGGTGGGCGTGATGCCAATGGTAACCATGACGTCGTCTGCGGCAGCGGCGGCAAATGCGGCAGCGAGGTCGGTCTGATAAGCCTTGTCATCGTGAATGACATGATCGGCGGGCAACACGGCGAATACACCCTGCGGGTCGCGTGCGCCGACGAGTGCGGCGGCAAGTCCGACGGCGGCGGCGGTGTCACGTCCCACGGGTTCGACAACGATGTTGGCGGCGGGGATGCCTTTGCACACGGCGCGCACGGCTTTGGCCTGCACGGCGCTGGTGATGACGTAGATGTTTTTGGCCGGTGCGAGCGGCTTGACGCGGTCGAGAGTCTGGACGAGCAGGGGCTTGTCGCCGACAACGGGGAGGAGGTGTTTGGGACACGCGGCACGGCTTTGGGGCCAGAAGCGTTCCCCTTTGCCGCCGGCGATAATGACGATGTAGGGCTGTGACATTATTGATTCAGGATGTGGAGCAGGCACCTTGCGTGGATCACCTTCTGTGGACAAGAGGGTTTTGAAACCTTCCACGCGTTTATCTCAGGTGGGCGGGCTTTTATTGCCAATCCCCGCCGACGATGTGAAACGTCCGCCCTTCCGGAATATTTCACGCGGAGACGCGGGGGCGCGGAGAAAAAAACGAGGCAGACAAACCAACCGCGAATGAAGACAGAGGGTATTCTAAAAATTATTTTTTGCCACGGAGGATACGGCGTGAAAACTGCCGGCAGGATGCCGGCGGTCCCAGGCGCTACCGCGCCGAACGCCCCCCCCCCCCCCTCAGCTTGCCTCTTCTGGCAGGGTGCAAATGCGCTGGTTGGCGGCGGCGACAAAATAGGACTGCGCGGAAAATGGCAGCGCGTCCGCCGCCCGCGTCACGGGCAGATAGGCTCCGCTGGAGTGCAGCACGCGGGCGTATTCGTTGTCGGCCATCTCCATCGCGATCAACTCGTCCGTAACCCAGCGGCGCAACGCCGGATCGCGTATTGGGAAAAGCACTTCGATGCGCCGGAAAAAATTGCGAGGCATCCAGTCCGCGCTGCCCGCGTAAATGAGCGGCTGCGCCTGCGCCGGATCGGCGCTGCCGCCGGCGTTCTCGAAATAAAACACGCGGGCATGTTCAAGGTAACGCCCCACGATGGAGCGCACCGTGATGTTCTCGCTCAGTCCGCGAATGCCCGGGACGAGGCAGCAGATGCCCCGGATGATGAGGTCGATCTTCACGCCCGCCCTCGACGCGGCGTAAAGGGAGTCGATGGTGGCCTTGTCCACGAGCGAATTCATCTTGGCAAAGATGCGCGCGGGGCGTCCGGCGGCGGCATTGGCCGTCTCCGCTGCAATGAGTTCCTGGATACGCCGGTGCAGGCTGAAGGGGGCGACGAGGAGCTGGTCAAATTCGGGCGCGCGGCTGAAGCCGGTGAGGGAATTGAAGAGGTTGGCCGTGTCGGCGGTGATGTCCTCGCTCGCGGTGAAATAACTCAGGTCGGTGTAGAGGCGCGCCGTCTTCGGGTTGTAATTGCCGGTGCCCAGATGGACGTAACGGCGGAGGCGTCCGCCGGCCTCGCGGCGCACGACGAGCGAGCACTTGCAATGCGTCTTGTGGCCGATGAGTCCGTAAACGACGTGCACGCCGGCCTCCTCAAGCTGGCGCGCCCACTGGATGTTGTTGGCCTCGTCGCCGCGGGCCTTGAGCTCGACGAGGGCGGTGACTTGCTTGCCATTGTGCGAGGCTTCGCTGAGGGCGCGCACAATGGGCGAGTCGCCACTGGTGCGGTAGAGCGTCTGCTTGATGGCGAAGACGCGGGGATCGCGCGCGGCTTGCGTCACAAAATCCACCACGGGCTGGAAGCTGTCGTAGGGGTGATGCAGGAGGATGTCCTGCGCGTCGATGGTGTCGAAGATGCGGGCGGTGTCGCGCAGCGGGGACACGGCGGCGGGGGTGAACGGCACATACTTGAGGTCGGGCCGCTCGAGGTCCGCCAGGCTCATGACGCGGAGCAGGTTGATCGGCGCGCCGCTGAGACGAAAAACGTATTCGTGCGACAATGACAGGTGATCGCAGAGGGTCTTGAAGATGTCGTCCGCCACGCCGTCCTCGATTTCGAGGCGCACGGCCGCGCCGCGACGCAGGTTGCGCAGTTCCTCCTCGATGGTCTTGAGGAGGTTGTCCGCCTCTTCCTCGTCGATGTAGAGGTCGCTGTTGCGGGTGACGCGGAAGGAATGGGCGTTGTTGATCGTGTATCCGGGGAACAATGATCCGGCGCAGAGTTTTATGATTTCGGAGAGGAAGATGTGGGAGCTGCCGTTGCTGTCTGCGTTCTCGATGGCGACGTAGCGCGGGAGGATGCGCGGCACGGGCAGGATCACGATGCGGCGTCCGGCGCCCGCGCCGCCCGCGCCTTCAGGGGAATCGGGATCGTCGAGGCAGACGACGACGTTGAGGGTTTTGTTGCCGAGTTGGGGGAAGGGGTGCGACTGGTCGAGGCCGAGCGGGGTGAGGACGGGGTAAACCTGCTCCTCGAAATAGGTGCGCACCCAGGCGAGTTCGGTGGGGGTGAGGGTCTTGGCGTTTTTGAAAACGATGCCTTCGCCAGCCAGCGCGGGCAGGAGTTGCTGGTGCCAGCATCGGTATTGGTCCTCCACGAGCGAGGCGACCACGGAGTGGATGCGGCGGAGTTGCTCCTTGGGGCCGAGGCCGTCGAACGAGGGCTCGGTGACGCCGCTTTCGACTTGCTGGATGAGGCCGGCGACGCGGATTTCAAAAAATTCGTCGAGGTTGCTGGAAACGATGGCGAGAAACTTGATGCGTTCGAAGAGCGGATGTTTTTCGCTGAACGCCTGGTCGAGCACGCGGCGGTTGAAGGCCAGCCACGAGAGTTCACGGTTGAAGTAGGCGGTTTTGACGGGGTGGCGCACCGGTGCGATGGGCTCGGCGTGGAGTGTCGGGGTGAGCACGCGGGTGCCACCAGTCTTGGCGGCGGCGGCGGTGGCGCGGGCGCGTGTTTTGGCGCGGGAAATTGGACGTTTCTTGGCAGGCATTTCGGAACGAGGAATTTGCACGGTAGCCAGACAGCGCCGCAAAACCAGTAAGAAGTGCCTCGTCACGCCAATGTAACACAAGGGGCGATGGCAAAAATGCCGTCCCCTGCGCGTCGCGGGCGATGCTCACAAGCTGCGGCAGCCGCGGATCATGCCGATGAGGCGGTGGACGTTCTCGGGGGCGATGCGGTCGGTGATCACGGAGCGCGGGTAGTTGTGCTCGGTGTCGAGGCGCACGCCGTCCTCGCTGCCGGGTCGGACGAAGTCCTCCACGAAGTCCATGCCGCCGCGGGGTCGCATCCAGCGCACGTAGGGGTCGGGGTCTTCGGATTCGATGACGATGTCATCTTTGAGGAAGATGTTGCAGTAGAGCGTGAGGTCGCGAAAGGACGCGAACCACGTTGGTGGATTTACCAGTGTGTCCCGGATGATAAGCGTCATACGAGAAAGTGTCCTTAGCAGGAGGCTTGCCAAGTGGAGCGGGACGTTTTTTTGGGGGCCGGACTCGATGACTTCGCCTGTTTAAAACTGTAGCCATTTGATACCTGGTAGGGAGGCCTCTCCGAGGCCTCCGAAACCACGCTCCATCCATCTATGAGTTTCGCATCCTCTCACCACGCACGGCGGAGGCCTCGGAGAGGCCTCCCTACCAGGTAGGTAATCGCTACAAATTTATTCAATGTGCTCTACGGGGGGGGGGGGGGGGAGGGGAATTTCGGCGCGGTAGCGCCCAGCCTCTCTCAGAAACGCAAGCTGGCGCTGACTTGGAAGACGGCGGAGACGATGGCGTAGGCAAGGAAGGCCACAAAGCTGAAGGCCACCACGAGCACGCCGCCGGAGATCACTTTCATGAAGGTTTGCAGCCACTTTTCCAATTCGGCCCGGCAGGTGCGGGCAATGTCGCGCAGGCCGGGAGCCAGGTTGCCGGTCTGCTCGGCCACGGAAAGGCGGTCGAGGATGAGGGAGGGGAACACTTCGGTGCGCGTCAGGGCGCTGGAGAGGCTTTCGCCTTCAAGGACGCGGTCGGTCGATTCGTGCAGGCGTTCGCGCATGGCGAGGTTGGTCACGGTGCGTTCGGTGAGGCGGAGGGCGTCGGCGGTGGTGATGCCGTTTTCGAGGAGGACGGCGAGGGTTTGCGCGAAATTGAGGACGGTGCTCCGGGAATTGTAGCCTTTGACGATGGGCAGGCGCAGGAGCAGGGAGTCGCTTTCAAGGCGGCCTTTTTCCGTGCGGCGCCAGCGCCAGAAGAAGAATCCGGCAATGGCTCCGGCAATGAGGACGAAGATGCCGTAGTGGAGGAGAAATTCGGAGGTGCCGACGAGGATTTTTGTCGCCAGCGGGAGTTCGCCGCCAAGGGAGCCGAGGAGGGATTGCAGGCGGGGGAGGAGGAAAAAAAGGAAGAAGAGGATGACGCAGACCGCCAGGCCGCAGATGAAGAGGGGATACGACATGGCGGTGACGATCTTGGCGCGGAGTTCGCGCTGTTCGCGGAAGTGGGTGATGAGGCGTTCGAGGACTTCGCGGAGGTTGCCCGTGGCTTCACCGGCGGCGATGAGGTTGATGGATTGGGGGTCGAAGACTTGAGGGTGTTCGGCCATGGCGGAGGAGAGGCTCTGGCCTTCGCCAAGGCGCGACCAGAGGTCGGTGAAGAGGTGGCGGAGTCGGGGGTGCTGGAGGCGAAGGGCAAGGAGGCGAACGGCTTCGCCGGCGGACATGCCGCTGCGGATGAGGTCGGAGAGGGCTTCGTAGGTGGGGAGGCGTTCGCGGCGGCTGAGGGTGATTTTTTGTTTGGCGGAGGAGGCGCTGGTTTTGGTGACGGATGAGGAGCGG
>NZ_ABEA03000199.1 GCF_000171235.2 Geminisphaera colitermitum TAV2
AAGCCACCATCACCCCCCTCGACCAACTCGAAAAACAAGCCATCCTCCGCGCCCTCGACCACACAGGCGGCAACCGCACCAAAGCCGCCGAACTGCTCAACATCAGCATCCGTACTCTGCGCAACAAACTCCACGACTACCGCGACCAGGAAGCCCCCTCCGACGACTGACGGAGCCCTTGAAAAAGGAGCCAATCTTAAGGAGGGCGGGTCTCCCGACCCGCCAGACGCGGCTTTGCCGCGCCCATCCGAAAAGGCGATGCTTCCGCACCGTCGGCGGGCCAGCCCTCCCCCCCTCCCCCTTGGCTCCTCTCTTGGCGTAACATCAATTAAGGAGACACCCCGCCCCCCCCGAAACGCTTGCGCAGCCCCCCAGGAAAAAAACACGCCAAGACGGTTGACGCCCCCGCCATCGGACCTACCGTTTGTCCCGACACCCTGCAGTGTTCGAGGTGCTTTCAATAACAGCTCTTTGCCTTTGATACAATTCGGGAGCCGCAAACGACGGCGGGATGCCAGGCCGTAAATCGGAAGGCAAAAAGCCGTCTGGTGGCGCCCACCTTACTACAAAAAGGTTTCGAGCCTTTGAGCGCACGGCACAGGCGGGGTGTCACTTTTTTTTCCCATGCCCGTTTACGTTTACCAGATCCTCCACATCCTCTCGCTGCTCGTGCTCACGGGCGGCATTTTTTACGGCTTTGCGGGCGCGCCCGAAACGCGCAAAACTATCATGATTGTCACCGGCATAGCCTCGATCTTGGTGCTGGTGAGCGGTTTCGGACTCCTCTCCAAGCTGCACAGCAACCAGATTGCTCCTTGGGTCATCATCAAGATCGTGGCTTGGCTCGTCATCAGCGCCCTTGCCGGCATCGGCTACCGCAAACGCGACAAAGCCCCCCTATTCCTCGGCATCATCCTCGCCCTCGCCACCTTGGCGCTGGTATCCGTTTACGTGATCCGTCTCCAAAGCTGAAGGCCG
>NZ_ABEA03000198.1 GCF_000171235.2 Geminisphaera colitermitum TAV2
CCGCTGCCGAACTCCACCGTGCCGCCGCGCAATTCGAAGCCATCCTCATCCGGCAACTCCTGGCCCCCGCGCTCAACTCGCTCACCAGCGGCAACGCCCTCTCCTCATCCTCCCCCTCCGCTCCCGGCGCCACCGCCGGCTCCGGCATCTACGGCTACATGCTCACCGACGTCATGGCCCAGTCCCTCAGCCAGAACGGCGGCCTCGGCCTGGCCCGCGTCATCGAACAACAACTCTCCCCCTCCCGCGCAACGCGGGGAAATTAAGAATTAAGAAAACGAACCCACGCACACGAACACCTCAAACCACCCACACCTCCGAAACGACGGCGAAGCCGCCCATTCTTAATTTTTAATTCTTAATTCTTAATTTTTAACCTCCCCTCCCCCCGTGCCGATAACACACACCGTGCCACCGCCTGCCATCCACCCGTCAACCGCCGCCGCCACCCCACTTACCGACGACCTCATCGCCCGCCTCCGGGAAGAACTCACCGGATACGGGGACATCCTCGCCCTCTTTGACGAACAGCAAATCCACCTCATGAACCGCGACGCCGCCCGCGTTGCCCAATCCGCCCACGCCATTGAAGACCTCATGCAGACCGCTGCCCGCCTCCGAGCCAGCCGCGAAACCTGCGTTGCCGACCTCGCCCGCGCCCATAAACGCCCCGCCTCCACCCGACTCCAGGACCTCCTTCCCCTCCTGCACGACGACCTCCGCATCCTGACAAAAACCCTCATCAACGAAATCAACCACCTCATCCACCGCGTCCGCCGCCGCGCCCGCCAGAACCACCTCATCATCGCCACCGCCTGCCGCCTCCACCACGAACTCCTCACCCTCCTCTGCCCCGACAAACTCCCCGGCACCTACACCTCCAACGGACGCGTATCCCCCCCCGCATTGCGGGAATTAGAAATTAAAAATTAAGGGAGGTTCTAAAAATCAGAAATTACACAGAGATCACAGAGAAGGCACAGAGTTTAGGGAGGACAAAACGACTTTGCTCCTTTTTCCGTAAAAAATATTATTTTATTTATAATAAATGAATTACAGAGACATTCATTCGCGAGGAAAATGTCCTTCCACCGGACAGGCCTCCCCAAACTCTGTGCCTCCTCTGTGTCCTCTGTGTAATTTTTAGAAGTTCCCTGAATTTTTAATTCTTAATTCTTAATTTCCAAAACCACACCCACATGTCCGGACTCCTTGCCAGCCTCTCCCACGCCTCCAACGCCCTCAACGCCCACTCCCGCGCCATCGAGGTCACGAGCAACAACATCGCCAACATCAACAACGAAGACTACTCGCGCCAGCGCGTCGTCTATTCCAGCCGCGGCACCGTCCTCACCGCCCACGGCGTGGAAACCCTCGGCATCGAAGCCCGCACCGTGCAACAACTCCGCGACGCCCTCCTCGACAAACAAGTCACCCGCGAGACCGCCAAAACCGCCTCCATCACCGCCGAACGCGCCGCCTACGCCCGCGTCCAGACCCTCCTTGGCGAGACCATCGACACCTCCAGCGACACCCGCGGCAACGGCCTCTCCGCCGCCCTCAGCGACACCTTCAACTCCTTTCAGGCCCTTGCCGCCAGCCCCACCGACCAAGGCGAAAAACAAACCCTCCTCGCCAACGCCGCCATCCTCGTTGACCGCATCCGCACCCTCGACGCCGACCTCGCCCAAGCCCAGACCGACCTCGACGACTCCATCAACCAGGACATCGGCGAAGTCCAGGACCTCCTCGCCAAAATCACCGAACTCAACCAACAAATCGCCCGCTTCGAAATCAACGACCCCGGCACCGCCCTCACCCTCCGCGACGAACGCCAGGCTGCCCTCGAAGACCTCGCCCAAAACATCTCTTTCGAAACCCGCACCTCCACCGCCCACCCCGGCCAGATCGACATTTACACCCACGACACCGACGGCAACGAAGTCCCCCTCATCACCGCGGGCTCCCCCCCCCCCGCCACCCTCACCTACGACCCCGCCACCGGCACCCTCTCCACCGACGGCGGCGCCACCACCCTCGCCCTCACCGGCGGCACCATCCACGGCAGCCTCGCCGCCCGCGACGGCGCCATCAAAACCCTTCGCGACAACATCGACACCCTCGCCCGGCAACTAATCACCTCCGTCAACGACGCCTACAACCCCGACTCCGACCCCGGCCACGACTTCTTCACCGGCACCGGAGCCGGCGACATCGCCCTCGCCCCCGGCCTCACCGTCGCCACCCTCCGCACCACCGCCACCGGCGGCGCTGGCGACAGCGACCTCATCACCGCCGTCGCCAACCTCATCAACACCCGCTTTTCCACCGCCGACGGCGCCCTCATCGACGGCACCCTCACCGCCCACTACACCAGCGCCGTCAGCCACTTCGGGCAGGCCGTCAGCAGCGCCGACACCCGCCACCAATCCCAGTACAGCATCGAGACCCTCATCCGCGAACAACGCGACTCCACCAGCGGCGTCTCCCTCGACGAAGAAACCATCAACCTCGTCAACTACCAACGCGCCTACCAAGCCTCCGCCCGCGTCATCACCATCCTCGACGACCTCCTCAACACCGTCGTCAACCGCCTCGGCGTCACCTGATCCCCCAACCACCTTGCCATGCGCACCTCCACCCTCACCACCACCCACCGGCTCATCGACCAGCTCACCCGGCTCTCCGAGCGCCAGACCCGCCTGCAAAACCAAGTCGCCACCGGCCAGCGCGTCACCGTCCCCGGCGACGACCCCGCCGCCGTCGGTCGCATCCTCTCCAACCAGATGGAGCAACGCCAGGTCGCCCAATACCAGAACAACGCCTCCAAAGCCCTTGAGTATTCAGAAGCCACCTACAGCACCCTCTCCGACCTCAAGGGCATTTCCGACCGCGCCGGCGAACTCGCCACCCTCGGAGCCGGTGCCACCAGCACCGACGCCATGACCGCCTACGCCGTCGAACTCGACCAACTCATCCAGCAAGCCCTCGACCTCGCCAACACCCGCTTCTCCGGCGACTACCTCCTCTCCGGCACCGCCACCGACACCCAACCCTTCACCCTCGCCACCGACGCCGACGGCAACACCACCATCACCTACGAAGGCAACACCGACCAACGCACCATCGCCCTCTCCGAAACCTCCCACCTCGCCCCCGGCACCACTGGCGACACCAACCACGCCATCGCCACCTTTCTCAACCGCCTCATCGACCTCCGCGACACCCTCAACACCGGCGACACCACCGCCGTCAACGACCTCCGTGCCGGTCTGGAAGAAAGCGAAGACATGTTCGTCAACGCCCTCAGCGGCCAGGGCGCGATCCAGACCCGCATCGAAGCCGCCCAGAGCCGCCTCCAGACCCGCTACGACAGCCTCACCGGCCTCATCTCCACCGATGCCGACGCCGACCAGGCCGCCACCATCGTCGCCCTCACCACTGCTGCCAACGCCTACGACGCCGCCCTCACCTCTGCCTCCGGCATCATCAGCAAATCCCTCCTCGACTACCTCTGAACCCACCCGCGCCCAACCACCCGCCACCGCCCGCCTGCCCATGACAACAACCGCCACCGATTCCCCCCCCCCCCCCCTGCCCACCGTCATCCCCACCCGCCTCGACCTCCCCGCCGGCCTCGTCGGCTTCCCCGAACACCACCACGCCGAACTCTTCCACCTCCCCGGCCAACTCCCCTTTCGCTGGCTCCGGGTCAGCGGCCCTGACCTGCTCCACTTTGTCGTCATCGAACCCTCCGGCGTCGTCCCCGACTACACCCCCGAACTCTTTGACGAAGACGCCACCTCCATCGGCCTCGCCACGCCCGGCGACGCCCTCGTGCTCAACATCGTCACCGTCAGCCGCACCGAACCCGTCACCGCCACCGTCAACCTCGTCGGCCCCCTCATCGTCAACCGCCGCACCGGCGTGGGCCGCCAAGTCGTTCTCTCCAATCACAACCACTACAGCCCCCGCCACCCCATCGTCACGGCGACCCCCTGACCCCCGACTCCCCCCATGCTCGTTCTCACCCGCAAAACCGGCGAAGCCATCCTCATCGGACGCAACATCGAGATCGTCATCACCCGCATCGACGGCGACACCGTCAAACTCGGCATCAACGCCCCCCGCGAAATCCCCGTCATCCGCAAAGAAGTCCTCGCCGACATAGCCGCCACCAACCAAGCCGCCGCCCTCCCCGACATCATGAAACTACGAATGACGAACAACGAATGAACACGCGAATCTCACGCCCCCAAAAATTATTAATTGTTAAGGGAACTCCTAAAAATACGTTTTTGAACAGCAAAGTCGCCAAGGCGCAAAGGGAGAAATCTCTTTGATTGCTTTGTAGTTAACTAAAAATAAATGAGATGCAAAAATTCACAATTCTTTGCTCTGATCTTTGCGCCTTGGCGTCTTCGCTGTTTTTCCAATTTTTAGAACCTCTCTTAATTATTAATTTCCACACATGACCAACACCCTTGCCAGCAACTCGCGCGTCCTCCTCTCCAGCCTCAACCGCAACCAGACAACGCTCGACCGTCATCTTGCCCGCCTCGGTTCCGGCACGCGCCTGCTCACCCCCGCCGACGACCCCGCCGGCACCCGCACCGCCGCCAAAGCCGACTCCCAGCGCGCCCGCCTCGCCGCCGCCACCATCAACATCCAGAACGGCACCAGCCGCCTCCAAACCACCGACAGCTACCTTACCTCCCTCGGCGACACCCTCACCCGCATGAGCGAACTCGCCACCTACGCCCGCAACGAAGTTCTCTCCCCCGACGACGTTGACCTCTACCGCCGGGAATTCGTCCAGTTGCAAGAACAACTCCGCACCGTCATCGGCGGCACTCAGGCGCAAATCGGCGGCACCGCCGACATACAAACCCCTCTCGGCTCCTACAACGGCGCCCCCCTCTTCGGAGCGGACGGCGGCACCCTCCTCGCCATCGGCGTCCACGCCGACGAAACCCTGCAACTGCCCACCATCAACCTCCGCACCGGCGCCACCCATACCCTCATCGAACAGGACGCCGCCGGCACCTTCACCCTCGACCTCACCGCCCCCGACGCCATTGCCACCCTCCAGGACGCCCTCTCCCAGATCACCACCGGACTCATCGCCGTCGGAGCCACCCAAAGCCGCCTCAGCCACGCCTCCGACACCATAAACTCCACCGATGCCGCCCTCGAAAGCCAGACCTCGCGCATCCGCGACGTTGACATAGCCGCCAGCACCACCGCCCTCGTCCGTCAGCAAGTCCTCACCCAATCCCACACCAGCATGCTCAGCCAGACCCGCGAGATGAGCACCAAGCTCCTCAGCCTCCTCACCGCGGACTGATGTATTTCTCCGTGCCTTCGCGCCTCCGCGTGAAATATTTTTGACAGGAAAACAGCGTCACAACGCAGAAGTCAGAAGACAGAAATTAGCAACAAGCGATAATGCAGGATTCCGCTTCCCCCCCCTCCCCCGCTTCTGTCTCCTGACTTCCGTTCTCTGTCTTCTGTTCCTCCGCACTACCACGCCGGCATGTCACTCGAAAGAATTCTCATCCTCGACGACGAACCCTTCGTTCGCGCACCACTCGAAACCCTCTTCAGGCAAAAAAAATACACGGTGGTCACAGCCGGCACCCTCGCGCAGGCCACCGAACACATCGCCCGCGAGACCTTCGACCTCGCCCTGCTCGACGTCTGCCTGCCCGACGGCAACGGCCAGCAACTCCTTGAGCACATCAACCTCCACCCCGACCGCCCCCTCGTCGTCATGATGACCGGCCACGGCACCATTGAAAACGCCGTCGCCTGCATGAGAGCCGGTGCCTTCGACTACCTCATAAAACCCTTCGACATTGACCAGATCGACATCCTCCTGCGCAAAGCCGACACCTACCTCCAACTCCTCCGCGTCAACCGCCACCTCAACGACCCCGACGACCCCGACACCGACCTCCTCGGCCGCAGCCCCGCCATGCTCCGTCTCCGGCAAATCGCCCGCCGCGTCGCCCCCACCGACACCAACGTCCTCATCACCGGCGAAAACGGCACCGGCAAAGAAATGATCTCGCGCGAAATCTACCGCCACTCCTCCCGCCGCGCCGGCCCCTACATCAAAGTCAACTGCGCCGCCCTCTCCGAGACCCTCATCGAAAGCGAACTCTTCGGACACGAAAAAGGCGCCTTCACCGGCGCGACCAACCGCCGCGAAGGCCGCTTCGAACTCGCCCACCGCGGCACCCTCCTCCTCGACGAAGTCAGCGAAATCACCCCCAACCTCCAAGCCAAGCTCCTGCGCGTCCTCCAGGAACGCGAATTTGAGCGCGTCGGCGGCACCCGCACCATCAAAGTCAACGTCCGCATCCTCGCCACCTCCAACCGTGACCTCGCGCAAAGCGTCGCGCGCGGCGACTTTCGCTCCGACCTCTATTACCGCCTCAACGTCTTCCCCCTGCACATCCCCTCCCTGCGCGAACGCCCCGAAGACATCCCCCTGCTGGCCGAGACCTTTTTGAAACGATTTGCCCGCAAATACTCCCTCCGACTCCCCGGCTTTTCTGACCACGCCCTTGCCGCCCTCCAAGCCTATCCCTGGCCCGGCAACGTCCGTGAACTGCAAAACATCATCGAACGCGCCGTCATCCTCTCTGAAAACGGACGCCCCATCTCTGCCGCCGCGCTCAGCCTCCCCTCCCTCATCCGCACCCCCTCCGGCGACACCCGCCTCCGCGAC
>NZ_ABEA03000197.1 GCF_000171235.2 Geminisphaera colitermitum TAV2
GAGGAGGCCGCAGCGTGTAGGGCGGGGAGAATGAGGAGGGTGGCAAGCGTGATGGCTTTCATGTGAGTGTGGTCGCGGTGGTCGATTGCGTGGTTGCTCCGGATTCAGCGTGTGTGTGTCCGCCGTGGTCCTTGGCTATGAGCACGTAGAGCGAGGGGACGATGAAGAGCGTGAAGAGCGAGCCGATGGCCATGCCGGCCACGATGACGATGCCGATGCTGTTGCGGGCGGCGGCGCCGGCACCGGTCACGAGGACGAGGGGGAAGTGGCCGACGACGGTGGCCACGGTGGTCATCATGACGGGACGGAAGCGGGTGCGGGCGGCTTCGCGGATGGCGTCGATCTTGGAACGGCCTTCGAGTTGGAGATGGTTGGCGAACTCGACGACGAGGATGCCGTTCTTGGCAACGAGGCCGATGAGGGTGACGAGGCCGACTTGCGAGTAGATGTTGATGGTGGTTGTCCAGCCGTCGGTGAAGTAGTGGAGATTTGGATTGGGCATCTTCAGGACGGTGAAGATGAGCGCGCCAAACATGGCGAGGGGCACGGAGCCGGCGAGGATGACGAAGGGGTCGCGGAAGGAATTAAACTGCGCGGCAAGCACGAGGAATATGAGGATGACGGCGAGGACAAAGGCTGGGAGGAATTTGTTGCCTTCGACGCGGAGTTGGCGGGACTGGCCGGTGTAGTCGATCTTGTAGCCTTTGGGCAGGATTTGCGCGGCGGTGTCTTCCATGTAGGTGAGGGCTTCGTCGAGGGGGCGGAGGGCGACGCCGCTGATCTTGACGGAGTTGAGTTGCTGGAAGCGGTTGAGCGAGCGGGGCACGGTGGAGTTCTCGATGGTGGCGAGGGTGCTGAGGGGCACGAGTTTGCCTGCGGGGCCGGTGACGTAGATGTTCTGGAGTTGGTCGGCGTTGAGGCGTTCGCTGCGTTCGATCTGCGGGATGACTTTGTAGCTGCGTCCGTCGATGTTGAAGCGGTTGACGTAGTTGCCGCCAACGGCAGCGGACATGTCGGCGCCGACTTGCTGGAGGTTGAGGCCGAGGGTGGCGACTTTGTCGCGGTCGATTTTGAGTTCGGACTGGGGTTGGTCGATCTTGATGTCGATGATCGGGGGGAAGGCAAAGAGTCCGTCGGCCTGGCCTTTGGCGACGATCTGGTTGGCAAATTCGAGGATCTGGTGCGTGTCGGCGGTGGAGGCGAGTATGAACTCGACGGGGAAGGTGCCGCCGCCGGGGAGAGCGGGGCGGTTGACGGCGTTGTAGCGGACGCTGGGGATGTGGTTGAGGCCGGCCTGCACTTCGGGGAGGATGTCAAACACGGTGCGGGTGCGCTCGCCCCAGGGTTTCAAGACCATGCCGCCAAAGGAGCTGGCGGGCTGGGTGATGAGGAAGGTGCGGGCGGTGTCGGGGTGGTTGAGGAAAAACTTGTTGGCCGCGGCGGTGGAGATGACGGTTTGTTCGAGGGTGCCGTTGGCGGGGGTTTGCGCGATGGCTAGGATGACGCCCT
The DNA here is from genome assembly GCF_000171235.2 of Geminisphaera colitermitum TAV2. Lineage (GTDB taxonomy): Bacteria > Verrucomicrobiota > Verrucomicrobiia > Opitutales > Opitutaceae > Geminisphaera > Geminisphaera colitermitum. The sequence continues at coordinate 1,510 of NZ_ABEA03000197.1, forward strand.
GGTCCTCGGCGGGGGCGAGTTCCTTGGGCGAGAGGATGAACATGGGGACGGCGGCGAGGGAGAGCACGATCCAGACAATGTACACGGCGGGGCGGGCGTTGAGGGTGTAGTCCACGATGCGGCCGTAGGTGTCGCGCAAGCGGTCGAAGCCGCGGGTGATGAGGCCGGCAAAGCCGTGTTCGGTGATGCCGGGTTTGAGGAGCTTGGCGGACATCATCGGGGAGAGGGTCACGGCCACGACGCCGGAGATGGTTACGGCGCCGGCGAGGGTGAAGGCAAATTCGCGGAAGAGGGAACCGGTGAGGCCGCCTTGCAGGCCGATGGGGGCGTAAACGGCGGCGAGGGTGATGGTCATCGAAATGATGGGCGACACGAGTTCGCGCGCGCCGAGGAGGGCGGCGTCGAGGGGGGATTTGCCCTGGCTCATGTGGCGTTCGATGTTCTCCACGACGACGATGGCGTCGTCCACCACGAGTCCCACCGAGAGCACGACGGCGAGGAGGGTGAGGAGGTTGAGCGTGAAGCCGAAGGCTTGCATGAGGAAGATGGCGCCGATGAGCGAGATCGGTATCGCAATCACGGGTACAAGCACGGTGCGGAACGAGCCCATGAAGAGAAAGATGACGATGACGACGATGAGCATGGTCTCGCCGAGGGTATGGAAGACTTCGTCAATGGCGTCCTGGATGTAGGCGGTGGCGTCGTAGGCGATGCCGCCTTCGAGGCCGGTGGGGAGGTTTTGGACGATGTCGTCCATCTCGTGCTTGATGCGCTTGACGACGTCGAGCGAGTTGGCGGTGGGGAGGGGGAAGACGCCGATGAAGACGGCGGATTCGCCGGAAAATCTCACGTCGGCGTCGTAGTCCTCGGCGCCGAGGGAGACGCTGGCGATGTCGGAGAGGCGGACAATGGCGCCGTCTTGTTCGCGGAGGACGAGGTTGCGGAATTCCTCGACGGAGCGGAGGTCGGTGTTGGCGGTGAGGTTGACCTGGATAAGCGCGCCTTTGGTGGCACCGACGGCGGAGAGGTAGTTGTTGGAGGCAAGGGCGGCGCGGACTTGCGCGGGGCTGATGTTGAGGGAGGCCATGCGGTCGGGCTTGAGCCAGATGCGCATGGCAAAGGTGCGGGCGCCGAGGATGTCGGCTTTCTGCACGCCTTCGACGGTGGAGAGACGGGGTTGGACGACACGCGTGAGGTAGTCGGTGATTTCGTTCCGCTGGAGGGTATTTGAGGTGAAACGGAGGTAGGCGGAGGCGAATTGCGAGTCGGTGGACTGGATGTTGATGACGGGCAGTTCGGCTTCGGGAGGGAGGTCGCCGCGCACTTGGTTGACGCGGGCGCTGATCTCGGAGAGCGCCTTGTTGGGGTCGTAGTTGAGCTTGAGGCGGACGTTGATGCTGGAGACGCCTTGCGAGCTGGTGGACTCGATGTAGTCGATGCCGTCGGCGGCGGCGATGGAGCGTTCGAGCGGGGTGGTGATGAAGCCGCGGACGAGTTCGGCGCTGGCGCCGACGTAAGCGGTGGTCACGGTGATGGTGCTGTCATCCATGCGCGGATACTGGCGCACGGTGAGTGTCTTGTAGGCTTGGATACCGGCGATGAGGATCACGAGGCTGACCACGATCGCCAGGACGGGCCGACGGATGAAGATGTCGGTGAAAGAAGAGTTCATTGAGAATGCGGATTGCAGAGTGCGGAATGCGGAGTGGCGCAGGCGGCGGATGAAACGCGTGGGTGGTGCGGGTGCGGGCGGAGCGGCGGGCGGTGGGCAACACGCAGGCGTTGTTCCGCAATCCGCAGTCCGCGATTTCGGCGTCAGCCTTCGGCGGGCGTCGGCGTGAGCGAGGGCTTGGGCGCGAGATCGTTGTTGACGGTGACGCGGGCTCCGTTGCGGAGCTTGAAGGCGCCGGTGCCCACGATGGTCTCCCCGGGCTTGAGCCCTTCGGTGACGGCCACGAAATCGCCGCGTCGCACGCCGAGGCGCACGAATTGCTGGCGGACGACAAGCTGCTCCTCCGATGTTTGCTCGTCTTGCTTTTTCTCCACCACAAAAACGGTGTCGCCGTAGGGAGCAAAGAGAACGGCGGTCGCCGGGATCACGATGAGATTTTCCTTGGAGGGAAGGATGACGGCGACGTTGGCAAACATGCCGGGGCGCAACAGTTCCTGCTCGTTGGCAAGGGTGAGCTGGACGGTCACGGAACGCGTGGCGAGGTCGATGTCGGGATTGATGGCGGTGATTTTGCCCTCGAAGGCGCGGCCCGGATAGGCGTCGCTGGTGACGCGCGCGGCGAGGCCGATGGCGAGCTGGCCGAGGCGTTGCTGCGGGAGCGACAGGTTGACGTAAACCGGTTGTAATGCCTGGAGCGATACAATCGGCGTGCCGGCGGCAAGGTACTGGCCGAGGTTGACCAGACGGATGCCGAGGCGGCCCGCGAAGGGCGCGCGGATGGTTTTCTTGGCAATGGTGGCGCGGATGTTGGCGACCTGCGCGGCGGCTTCCTTGGCCTGGGCGTCGGCTGCGTCGAGATCGGCCTGGGAATTGGTGTTTTTGGCGCGCAGGTCCTTGGCGCGCTGGAGGCTGAGGTTGGCCAGAGCCGCCTGCGCCTCGGCGGCGGCGAGTTGGGCCTGCTCGACGGAGGTGTCGATTTCCACGAGAAGATCGCCGGCCTTGACGGTGGTGCCGGACTCAAAGGCGATCTTTGTGACGGTGCCGGAAACCTCCGCACCAAGGACCACGCCCTGCGCGGCGACGACAGAGCCGACGGCATCGATGGTGGGTTCCCAGTGTTCGGACCGGACTTCGGCGGTCGAAATGGTTTCGGCCGGAGCCACCATGCTCTTGCCCGCGGCAATGAGCGCGCCGATTTGCATGCCTTTGATGCCGCCAATCACGCCGAGAAGGACGATGAGTGCGACGAGGCTGATGAGTATCTTTTTAGCCATAGATGCTGAGTGTGATGTGGTAGAGAGTTACGGTCGGAAAAGTGGATGGAGGGATCAAACGACGCTGACAGGCGCGGGCGGCTCGATGATCGCGGCTTGCTGCATGATCTTGCCAAGAAGGCGGACGAGGGTGCGGCGCTCGGTCTCGCCAAGCGGACTCATGAGCGCGGCCATGCGGCGAAAGTGTTCGGGGAGTATCGTAGTGAGATGTTCGATACCTTTTTCAGTGATGGCAACGGACATCATGCGACGGTCCGCAGGGTCAGGCTGGCGGGTGACCATACCGTCGCGTTCGAGGGTGTCGATGAGGCCGGTCATGGTGGCGCGCGTGACGCCGGCCATGTCGGCGAGTTCGGCAGGGGTGCGAGCGGAGGGGCCTTCGCCGCCGCTGCATTTGTTGGCCAGAAGCATCAGGACGCTGAAGCGTCCCGGGGAGAGGTTGCAGCGCTGGAGGTAGGAACTGCCGACATTGGCGGCGAGGTCGCCACACCGCAGGAGATGCAAATGCACTTCACAAGCGGATGGATCGAGGTCAGGAAATGTTTTCGCGGCCTCAAGCAGGCAGTCGTAGCGCGGCAGGTCTTTGAGAAGAAGGAAGGCCATCGGTGATCGGTTAGCAGGAAGATAAGGGGGCTAACGATCAGGGGCCTAACTAAAAAAGCAAGCGGGCCGTGAAGGATTTTCGATGAAACTTTTTTAGTGTCCTCGACTTCCCATCAGTCCCCCGACCACTCCGCCAATGAGATGCGCCAGCGGGACGGGCGCAAACACGGCTCCGGCGTTGTCCGCAAAAACGGATGTTCCGGCAAAAAACTCCCAGCCGCACTTGGCGGCAAACCCGACGAGCGCCATGACACCGAGGGTAATGGAAAAACCATGACACGGTTGAGCGCGGACGCAATAGGGCAGTTTCATTTAAACTGTAGCCATCACCTACCTGGTAGGGAGGCCTCTCCGAGGCCTCCGCTGTGCGTGGTGTGAGAATGTGAAATTCATAGGTAGATGGAGCGTGGTTTCGGAGGCCTCGGAAAGGCCTCCCTACCGTTAAGACGACGGCTACAACTCAACTGAAAATGCGCTAGAGTGAAACAGACGTCACGCGGTTTGGTTTCTGAAGCGCGCAACGACCCACTCGGAGATGGCTTTGTCGGGATTTTCGATGACGTGCCGGTCGATCGTGGTCACGGAGGGTTCGCCGTCTTTGGCGAGGAGTTTGAGGCCGTGATGGAAGTTGCGGAATTTGTCCTCGCAGAGCGCACGGATGGTCTTGTCGGTGGCAAGGCTCTGCTCAATGAGCGTGTCGATGGCGTCGTCCGTGAAGATAAGCTGGAAGGTGTGCTCCTCTTGAAAACGTTTGGAGAATGCGAGCACGTCGGCCTTGAGCACGTCGTGCTGGAGACTGGCGGATTCGCGCAGGAGGGCGCGCAGGGTGTCGCGGGGATTGGCAACAGTGGCCGGGTCGATGCGGAAGGTTTTGATGGCGGTGGAGGGGAGTTCGAATTTGAAATCGCGCAGCACGCGTTCGAGCACGGTCATGAGGCCGCGCGCGCCGGTGTTTTCCCGGTGGGCGAGGCGGGCAACCTCGGCAACGGCAGCGGGTGTAATTTCAAAGTCGATACTGTAGCCGCCGAAGTCGGCACGGTATTGTTGCAGGATGCTGCCTTCGGAGGTGTTGAGGATTTTTTCGAGGTCGTCAGCGGTGAGGTTCTGGCAGGCGACGCGAACGGGGAGGCGTCCGACAAACTCGGGCTCCATGCCGTAGTCGATAAAATCGCGTGACTCGGCATAGCGCAGATAATCGCTCGCGGACTCGGTGGCCGAGGCGGGAGAGGCATCGGTGCTGGTGGTAGTCGGGGCGGCGGCGGCAAAACCGATGCGGTTGCTCTGAATGCGGCGGCGGATGCTCTCGCCGAGTTTGTCGAAGGCACCGCTGACAATGAAGAGGATGTGCCGGGTGTTGATGGTGCGCTTGCGGGGTTTGCCGCCGCGCTGGAGTTCCATCATGGCCTGCATCTGGGCGGCGATGTCGGTCTGGCTCTGGAGGTTGACGTCGGTGTCTTCCATGAGCTTGAGGAGGTTGATCTGCACGCCGCGTCCGGAGACGTCACGACCGCCGCCACCGGGCGCGCCGGGGCCGCCGGCAGAGGCGATTTTGTCGATCTCGTCGATGTAAACGATGCCATACTGGGCGAGTTCAACGTCGCCATCGGCGGCTTTGACGAGGTCGCGCACGATGTCGTCCACGTCGCCGCCAACGTAGCCGGTTTCGGAAAACTTGGTCGCGTCAGCCTTGACGAAGGGCACGCCGATGAGGCGCGCGATGTTGCGCATGAGGTAGGTTTTGCCGACGCCGGTGGGGCCGAGAACGAGGATGTTTTGCTTGGCATAGTCACGCTCGCGCAGGGCCGGGGTTTCGAGGCACTGGCGGACATGATTGTAGTGGTCGCAGATGGCGACGGAGAGGACTTTTTTTGCCTCGGCCTGCTGGATGACGAAGCGGTCGAGGTGGTCGCGGATTTCGCGCGGTTTGAGACTGAAGGCGCGGATGCGGGCGAGAACTTCATCCTTGCTTTCGCCCTCTGGCGTGCTTGCCGAAGTATCAGAAGCTTGGGGTGTTGGAGCAGATGCCGCAAATCCTGTCATCCCGGCTTTGCGGAACATTTCTTGAATATTCTTAGGTAATTGGCTGAAAGGGTCTTGTGTATTCATTGATGGAAAAAATCAAAAGGTGGTTTGACGTAATCAGGTTAAAGCACGTAGGTTATGAAACGACCGATAACCTAACCTAATCAACAAAGGATCCAAACATGCCCGCTAATCTGACCAAACGCGAGATCGTCCTCGAAATTTACGAGAAAACCGGTTTCCCGCAAAAAGAGATCGTGACCTCGGTCCAGATGACTCTGGACATCATCATGCGAGCCCTGTCCGAGGGCCGGAATGTGGAGCTTCGCAACTTCGGCGTGCTCGAAGTCCAGCGCCGCAAATCGCGCATTGGCCGCAACCCGAACAAGCCCGAAGCCGAGGTCGTCATCCCCGAGCGAGCCGTGGTGAAGTTCAAGTCCGGAAAGATCCTCAAGCAATTGCTCAAAAAGATCGATATCAAGGATCTCTGAGGTTGATCGGAGCGGGGCCGACGCCGTCTCATGACGCGTGATCCCGTCAGCGGACGGAGACGCGAACCGCTTCTATTGTTCATATATTTTGTGTTTATTCGTTTTGTGAAAAACCGGAGGCATCCGTGCGGTGCCTCCGGTTTTTTTATAGAATGATGACGGAGGGGGGGGGCGAAATCCGCCGCTTGTCCTTGCCTGCGGGTGAGCAGCAAGAGCAGGAGGTGCTGGAGGTCTCTTGATGCGCTTCACGAACTGTCACGCGCACTCTCCAGGTCCCCTCCCCTCCCCCCCCGCCCCCGCCGCCGCAGAGGTTGACGCCGACGGTCATCACTTCGCGCAACAACTCAATTGAAAACGCTCCAGTGTGCAGTCATGCGTGAGATGCCGCCGGACAACGCGACGCGTCGCTCCTTTGAAATGAGAATCGAACGCCTAGTGGAGAGGCACGTTGTTCTTCATTCGGCTCCGGCGGTTGGAAACCGACTGGTTCCGAGCGGATGCTCATCGGAGTGATTGACTACGAAACTGAAGCCGCGAACAGAAACTGAATCGATCACGAAGGGGGAGGGGGGGGGGGGGGGGGCTTGATTTCGAAATGACGTGATTTTGTCTTGATCTTATTATGAGATTTGGTCTCAGTTGCGTTATTTTCTAACAACAATGCAACGCGAGGAACGGACGACGATCACGGACAAGGAAATTGACGAAGTGCTGGGGCCCATTGCCTGCGCGTTGCCGAAACAAGCCGATCTCATCCTCGACATTCGCGCCGCCGCTCGCGAGCGCCGCCATCCTGGGTCTTGTGTGCGTTGTTTCTTTCAACTGGCCGCCGCCGCGCCCCAGCCTGCCTGGCTCGAACAATTGCGCGGATGGCTGGAGCGCAACATCGAGATCGTCGCCTGCGACCGACAAGCCAACGCCGCTGGCACCGCCCACATGCGCGTCTTGGAACGCATGCCACTCATGCTCGGTGAGGAGGCGGCGGAAAACGGCGACCTTGAGGCCTACTGTCAGGAAGTGATGGAACGTTTCCACTACGACCGCGCTCATCCATCGCCATTTGTAGAGATGGAGTTCCAGTACCGCACCAGTTGAGTTGTAGCCGTCTTCTTAACGGTAGGGAGACCTCTCCGAGTCCTCCGAAACCACTCTCCATCTACCTGCGAATTTCGCATTCTCACACCACGCACGGCGGAGGCCTCGGAGAGGCCTCCCTACCAGGTATCAAATGCCTACAGCTTAAATGAAACGGCTCTAGAACTTGCCAACTTCGAGGCCGAAGTAGGACTCGGCGTTTTGGTAGCTGATGTCGCTGACGAGTTTGGCGAGGGCGGCGGTATCGTTGGGAATCAGGCCGGCTTCGACGTCGGCTCCGATCAGCGCGCAAAGGATGCGACGGAAGTATTCGTGACGTGGATACGAGAGGAAACTGCGCGAGTCGGTCAGCATGCCGACGAAGCGGCTGAGGAGTCCGAGTTGCGAGAGGGCGTTGATCTGCCACTCCATGCCTTCCTTTTGGTCAAGGAACCACCAGCCGGAACCGAACTGCACTTTGCCTGACGTAAGGCCGTCCTGATAGTTGCCCGCCATCGTCGCGAACATGTAGTTGTCCGCTGGATTGAGGTTGTAGAGGACAACCTTGGGAAGCTGGCCGTCGCGGTCGAGGGTGTCGAGGTAGCGCGAGAGGGCGCGGGCCTGCGGAAAGTCTCCGATGGAATCCACGCCGGCATCGGCACCGAGGCGCTTGAGGAGGCTGCTGCTGTTGTTGCGGATGGCTCCGAGGTGGAGTTGCTTGGTCCAGCCGCGTTTGAAGTCGAGGCGGCCAAGGTAAACCATGATGAAGAAGACAAACTTCGCGGTTTGCTCCGGTGTAGCGGCCTGACCACTACGGACGGAGTCGAAGATGGCGGCGGCTTCGCGTTCGGTGCAGTCGGCGTCGGGAAGGTTTTCGAAGCCGTGATCGGATATGCGTCCTCCGATGGAGTGGAAGAAGGCGTGGCGTTTGTCGAGGGCGTCGAGGAGTGCGGCGAGCGAGCGGATGTCGAGGTCGGTGCGCTGGCCGAGGGTGTCGCACCAGGGGTTGAAGACGGCGGGGTTGTTGACCGCCATGAGCTTGTCGGCTCGGAATGTTGGATACACGCGGGTCTTGAGTTTCGAGGCGCCGGAGGTCTGGGCTTTGGCGATGGCGACGTGGTGCTCAAGGGTGTCGGCGGGGTCGTCGGTGGTGCAGACGACGGCGACTTTGTTGGCGTTGAGGATGCCTTGCGTGGTAAAAGCGGGCGTGGCGAGTTTGGCGTTGGCCTGTTCCCAAATCGCAGGGGCGTTCTGTTCGTTGATGAGGAGATCAATGCCGAAGTAGCGGCGGAGTTCGAGGTGCGACCAGTGGTGGAGGGGGTTGCGCACGAGCGAGGGAACGGTGCGGCAGTAGGCGAGGAATTTGTCGTAGTCGCTGGTGGTGTTGCCGGTGATGAGGTCTTCGTTGACGCCGGCGGCACGGAGGGCGCGCCATTTGTAGTGGTCGCCACCGAGCCAGATTTGTGCGAGGTTTTGGAACTGGCGGTTGGCGGCGATTTGGTCGGGGGGGAGGTGGCAGTGGTAGTCGTAAATGGGCTGCGGCGCGGCGTGTTTGTGGTAGAGTTCGCGGGCGGTGTCGGTGGTGAGCAGGAAGTCGTCGTGAAGGAAGGGTTTCATGTGTGGAGAGTGTTTACGTAGTGGAAAAAATGAGCCCCATAGGCCTGATGTGGCTTATGGGGCCTATGGGAAGGAAATGCGGGCGGGACGCCCGCGCCACTGGGTGGCTAGCTGACGAGGTTTTGTTTGATGTAATCGAAGCTCTGCTTGACGGAAACGAAGGGGTCGCCGGGCGTGGTGTCCTGCTCGACGATGAACCATTGACAGCCTCCGGCTTCGGCGGCGGCAATGATGGCCTTGAAGTCGAGGTTGCCCGCTCCGATTTCACAGAACTGGGGTTTGTTTTCCTTCGCGTTAAACGTGTAGTCCTTCAGGTGGATGAAGGGGAGGCGTCCGGCGAGTTTCTTTGCCCAGACGACGGGGTCGGCGCCGCCGTATTGGACCCAGTAGGTGTCGGGTTCGGCGACAACGTTTTCGGGTTTGGTGTTGGCGAAGACGTATTCGAAAAAGGTCTGGTCGGTGCCGGGAACCTTGGCGAATTCGATGCCGTGGTTGTGGTAGCCGAGGGTGATGCCGGCGGCGCGCATTTTGGCTCCGGCGGCGTCGAGCTTTTTGATGGTGGTGTCAATGGACTCGCGGCTCGTGAAATCAACGCCGGCAGGATACGGGTAGGCGGTGAGTTTGCAGCCGAGCTTGTTCATGCGCTCGATGATGTCGTCGGTTTCGTCGAGGATTTTCTGGCCGTTTTCGTGCGTGGCGCAGAGGATGAGGCCGGCGTCCTTGATGATCTTGGCGATCTGTTCTTCGGGGATGGGGCCGACGCCGCTGGCCTGAACGGCTTCGTAGCCGATGGCGCGGACTTTTTTGCAGGTCTCGGCGAGGTCGGCGGCGGTCTTGCAGTGTTCGCGGAGGGTGTAGAGTTGGATGGCGACTTGGGAGATTTTCATGATGGTGACAGGTAGGTTTTAAAGGAAGGGAGGTATCGGAGAGACCTCCGTTGATAGAGTTTTTTGTGATTTGCTACTGACTGGGTGAATGAGGCGTGGTTGCAGAGGCCTCGGAGAGGCCTCCCTACCGTGGATGATCCGTGGCTTTTTAGCCTTTGAAGGATTTGGCGAAGTCGTCGCTGGCTGTGGTTTTTTTGGCGACCACTTTTTTCTTCTTCGGCTTTTTGGCGGACTCGGCGATCTTCTGCTTGAGAAGGCGCTCGTATTTTTTGCCGTCGATCGGGAGCGTCACTTCCTTGTCGGTCCAGCCGGAAAGGATCATGGCGTTGGCGAGTTCAACGGAGTGGATGCCTTCGGGCGCGGGCGCGTAGAGCGTGGCACCGTCGAGGATGGCGTCAGTGAAGTTTTGCAGGATCTCGTTGTGCTGGCCGCCGTGGTTGGGGGCAGGAATGGAGATGTCCCACTTTTCGGGGCGACTGAAGGAGGATGCGGTGGTTTCGGAAAACTGGCGCATGGGGATTTCGTTGCGCGTAAAGGTGATTTTGTCGGCTTCGTAAACGAGCTTGCCGCGCTCGGCGGTGATTTCGAGGCGGTTGGTGCCGGGGGCCTCGCCGGTGGTGGTAATGAACACGCCGGTGGCGCCGTTGGCGAATTCCATGATGGCAGTGACGTCGTCTTCGACTTCGATGTCGTGGTATTTGCCAAAACCGCACTTGGCGCGGAGTTTGGTGGGCATGCCGAACATCCACTGGAAGAGGTCGAGGTTGTGCGGGCACTGGTTGAGGAGAACGCCGCCGCCTTCACCGGCCCAGGTGGCGCGCCAGCCGCCGGAGGCGTAGTAGGCGTGGGTGCGGAACCAATCGGTGATGATCCAGTTGACGCGGCGAATTTCGCCGAGTTCGCCGCTGCGGATAAGGTTGCGGATTTTTATGTAATAGTGGTCGGTGCGCTGGTTGAACATCGCAGCGAAGATTTGTTTGCCTTCGCGACCCTTGTAGGCGGCGATGAGGCGTTCGCAATCGGCGCGGTGCACGGAGATGGGTTTTTCGACGAGGACGTGGAGGCCGGCCTTGAGGGCCTTGATGCCGATGGTCGTGTGGTCGTAGTGGGGGGTGGCGATGAGGATGGCGTCGATGAGGCCGGAGGCGATCATCTCGTCGGCGGAGGAGAAGCCTTTGACCTGGGGCACACGCTTGAGCTTGGCCGGGTCGGTGTCGGCGACTGCCGTGAGTTCGAGCCTGCTGATTTTGCCAGCGAGGATGTTGGCGGAGTGGCCGGAACCCATGTTGCCGAGTCCGACGATGCCGATGCGCACTTTGTTCATAATGGTGTTAACAGGAATGGAAAACGTGTGATGTTTTGCGTGTGAGCGTTTGAGATTTAACCGCGAGGGAGTCTGGGCGGAAAATGCCGCGTGTGAATCGAAAAGGTTGCATTTAATGCCGCGACGGCGTGTAACTGCAAACTTTCTCAGGAATGACTGTCACCACATGTCCGGAGCGGTCGTCTCTGCCACCTTTCATCAGCGTCCAGCAATTTTTTGTCAGCGTCCTGTCCAGTTTCTTTTTCTTCCATGATCCATCCTCGCGTTACCCTCAAGCAAGTCGCCGCCAAGGCAGGTGTGCATGTCTCCACTGCGTGGCGGGCATTAAAGAACGACACCTACGTCGATGCCGCCAAGCGCGCCAGGATCCGCGCGGTGGCCAAGGAGCTGGGCTACACGCCCGACCCGATGCTGACGGCCCTCAGCCACTACCGGCGGCGGCAGAATCCGCCGGCCTACCAATCCACGTTCGCATGGGTGAACACGTTCCCGGAGCGGCGGGCGTGCTTGGAACAGGACAACATCAAGGCGTTTCACACGGGGGCGGTGGAGTTCGCGGCGTCGATGGGTTTTCGGCTGGAGGAGTTTTGGTTGAAGGAGCCGGGGATGTCGGCGAAGCGGGCGCGCGAGGTGCTTTTGACGCGGGGGATTCGCGGGTTGATTTTCGCACCGCAACCGGTGGCGGGGGTCAACCTGACGCTGGACATCGAGCCGTTCACATGCGTGGCGATCGGGTATTCGCTGGCAACGCCGCGGATGCATGTGGTGTGCAATCACCAGCACAGCTCGGCGCTGCTGACGTTGCGGCAACTCTGTAAACTCGGGCACGAGCGGATCGGGATGGTGAGTGCGCTGGAGACGCTGCGGCGGTGCGAACACAACTTCGAGTCGCCGTATTATTTTTTCCAGAGCCTGCAACCGGAGACGACATCGATCCCCATGTTTACGATACCGGGCTTGAACGAGCCGGCCAACATCAACAAGGCGCGCGAGGGGTTTCTTGAGTGGTTCAATCGGCATCGTCCGACGGCGATTGTGTCGCATGTGTCGGAGGTGCGCGGATGGCTGGAGGCCGTGGGTGTGCGCGTGCCGGAGGAGGTGTCGCTCGCCACTCTCTCGCGTATCCAAGATCCGGATTGGTCGGGGATCGATCAGCAGGAAAAACTCATCGGGGCGCGCACGGTGGAGTTGTTGATCAGCTTGTTTCAAAGCGGCGAGCGAGGTGCGCCCGCCACACCCATGCGAATGCTGGTCGAGGGACGTTGGATCGAACACGAAACCACGCGCCGCATCGGACCTCCGGCAGCAGAGTTGCTGGAACGGCTGGCTTGAGCCAACCGTCGGTCCAGATGGCGCGGGGGGGGGGGGGGGGGAGGCGGGCCGTTAAAACGGCCCGTCAAAGCGGCGATGAATCGCCGCACTCCATATCCAATCATCAGGCGGCGGCCAGGTAGGGAAGCGTGGCGGCGAGTTTCTCCATCACGGGTTTGCCTTCGAGGAGTTCGCCGATGGCATCCCAACGTCCGTTGACGAGACCGTCGCGGGCGCTGTCACGCATTGTGATCGGGATGCTCTGCGAACCGAAACGGACTTCGAGTTTTTCAACGTCAACGACGATCTCAAGCGTCGGATCGGCGGCGATGGCAGCGGCGATTTTGGCGATGTCCTCGCGTTTGGCGTTCACGCAGGGGATGCCAAGCGTGGTGCTGTTGCCAAAAAAGATTTCAGCAAAGTTTTCGGCGATGACGGCGCGGAAGCCGGCTTTGTGGATCGCCTGCGGAGCGTGCTCGCGGGAGCTGCCGCAGCCGAAGTTGGCTCCGGAAAGGAGGATCGTCGCGCCTTTGTGCTCGGGCTTGTCGATGGGATGTCCGCAGGGGACGCCTTCGGGCGTGTGGCGGACGTCGTAGAATAAAAATTCGCCGAGTCCGTCAAAGGTGACGCACTTCATGAAGCGGGCCGGGATGATGCGGTCGGTGTCGATGTCGTTGCCGGGCACGTAAACGCCGCGACCAGTGACTTGAGTGATTTTTGCGAGAGACATTTTGTTTTAAGATTTTTTGAAGTTAACCACAGAGGCACGGAGGCACAGAGGATTCACGGACAATGGATTGTTTTTTAGCGGTAATTAGTTGTTGGATACTGCAAAAACTTCGCGGGCGTCGGCGACCTGGCCGGTGACGGCGGCGGCGGCCACCATGAGCGGGCTCATCAAAATGGTGCGGCCGGTGATGCTGCCTTGCCTGCCCTTGAAGTTGCGGTTGGAGGAAGAGGCGCAGAGTTGGTCGCCAATGAGTTTGTCGGGATTCATCGCGAGGCACATGGAGCAACCGGCGGCGCGCCATTCGAATCCGGCTTCGGCGAGGATTTTGTCGAGGCCGAGTTTTTCGCACTGGAGCGCGACGATTTGAGAACCGGGCACGGCGATGGCTTTCACACCGGGAGCGACTTTTTTGCCCTTCACGAAACGAGCGACTTCTTGGAAATCAGAGAGGCGTCCATTGGTGCACGAGCCGAGGAAGGCGACGTTGATCTTGGTGCCTTTGATGGCCGCGCCGGGCGTGAGCTTCATGTAGGCAAGGGCTTCTTCGATGGAGGCTTTTTCATCGGCGGCGGTGGCCTTGGCGGGATCGGGAATGGTCTCGTTGATGGAGATGCCCTGACCGGGATTGATGCCCCAGGTGACGGTGGGGGCGATGTCGGCGGCGTCGATTTTGACAACGTCGTCGTAATGGCAACCGGCGTCGGAAGCGAAGGACTTCCAGCGGGCAACGGCAGCGTCCCAAGCAGCGCCTTTCGGCGAGTAGGGGCGTCCTTTGAGATATTCGAAGGTGGTGTTGTCGGGATTGACGTAGCCAACGCGCGCGCCGCCTTCGATGGACATGTTACACACGGTCATGCGCTCTTCCATGGTGAAGCCGTCAAAGGTGGTGCCGGCGTATTCGTAGGCGAAGCCAGTGCCGCCGTTGACGCCGAGGGTGCGGATGATGTGGAGGATCACGTCCTTGGCGTAAACGCCGGGGCGGAGTTTTCCGTTGACCTCGATGCGGCGGACTTTGAGCGGCGAGAGCGCCATGGTCTGCGTGGCGAGAATGTCGCGGATCTGGGTTGTGCCGATGCCGAAGGCGACCGCGCCGAACGCGCCGTGAGTGGAGGTGTGTGAGTCGCCGCAGGCGATGGTTGTACCCGGTTGGGTGATACCTTGTTCGGGACCGACGATGTGGACGATGCCTTGTTTGCCGGTGGCGCGGTCGAAGAATGTGATGCCTGTCTGGGCGCAGTTTTTACGAAGTTCGTCCATCATGGCCTGCGCGAGCGGATCGGCGTAGGGCTCGGCGAACTGGTCGGTGGGCACGATGTGGTCAACGGTCGCAAAGGTGCGGTGCGGCATCGCAACCTTGAGGCCAAGGTCGCGCAGCATGCCGAAGGCCTGCGGGCTGGTCACCTCGTGAATGAGGTGCGTGCCGATGAGGAGCTGGGTCTGGCCGTTGGCCAGTTGGCGGACGGTGTGCGCGTCCCATACTTTCTGAAACAGTGATTTTGCCATGGTGAAATGGTTTTTGGATACAGTCGTTGGTGATGCCGTGATGGCGGGAGGTTGGTCGGTGTGGTCGGTCAACTTGCTCTGACAAGTGGAATACGATACCAGAGCGTTGCGTCGCCGCGAAATACTTGTTTCGTCCCCGGTGATGCCACGCGAGTATCAATTCCCGTTCGAGCTGCGCCACCTGGTTTATTTCCGGGAGGTGGCCCGGCTGCTCCATTTTCGCAAGGCGGCGGAGGCGTTGTCCGTCGCGCAACCGGCTTTGAGTCGCCAGATTGTGCAACTGGAAATGGCGCTCGACGCGGAGCTTTTCACGCGATCGCGCCGACGGGTGGAACTGACGGCGGCGGGCAAGGCGCTGGCTGAGCGGATCGAGCCGTTGCTGCGTTCGCTGGCGCTGCTGCCAGGGGAGTTGCAGGCGCTGGCCGAGGGCGAGGCGGGGCATGTGCGGCTGGGATTTACGGGGCTGGCGATGGCAACGGTACTGCCGGGAATCCTGCGGGAGTTTCACCGGAGGCATCCGCGCATCCGGCTGGAGTTGAATGAATCCCCAACCGCAGTGCAGTTGGCGGCGCTCAAGGCGGGGGAGATCGCGTGCGGCTTTTTCCATCCCGACGCCGACAGTGCGGGCAGCAGGGCGAATCGAAACGGCGGCAGCGCAAGCGTGCGGGCGGGACCGGCGGGCGTGAAAACACGGATGCTGCTGCGTGAGCGCAATGGCGTGGTGTTGCCCGCCGAGCATGTGCTGCGCGGGCGCGACGAGTTGCGGTTGCGCGACTTGGCCGACACGCCGTTTGTACTGTTTCCACGGATGCACAACGCCGGGTTTTACGACCGCATTCTGGCGGCGTTTGCGAGTTCAGCGACGACGCCGCATGTCGTCGAGGAGGTGTGGCCACGCTCCAACGCAGTCGGCTTGGTGCGCGCGGGCATGGGCGCGACGTTTATGTGCCCGTCCGAGGCACGACAGTTGCCGCCCGAGGTGATTTTCCGTCCGCTCGTCGGCCCGGCCCCGGAGAGCCGGTTGGTCATCGGCTGGCTCGCAGCCAACGAAACAGACCCGGCGCTGGCGGCTTTTCTCAACGCAGCCGAGGCGGCCCAAACCCTGCAAAGTGCCGGGACGACAGCAAACGGCGGCAGCGAAGGATAAAAGTATGCCGAAGCGGTAAACGAGGTGGCGGAAAGTTCATAGCGGACTGCACCGCTCGCAATATCTCCAAATACCTACAAATTGGTAAAAAAGAGGTTGAGCCGTTGCTTTAAATTCTCAATTGATTCCATTATTGATAATGAGTCTCAATTCAACAAGTAGCCTCACACCACTCTCCCTCCCTTTGCATCCCCCACGCGTGGCCGCGTCCGCCCAGTCTCGCCCCAGCACCTCCTCCCTTTCCCGCAACAACATTCTCTCGTCCACCTTTACCTGCGACCTCATCGCTCCCGGGAAAAAACTGCTCCGCCACCTCTCGGGCATCGCCAAAGTATGCGCGCGCGATGTCGGCGTAAGGCTCCGCCTGAACCCGCAACAAATGCCGGACAGTGCGCCCGGCGGAATATTCACGCTCCATCTCTCGGCAGGGCAGGCGATCTCCCAACACGCGATCTGGTGCCTCGCCTGCCGACTGGCGTGTTTTTGTCCGGATGCCCAAGTCAGTGTGCTCGTCAGCGCCGAGTCGGCATTCGTGGCTGCGTCACAGGTGCCACCCGCCTCCCCCGCTGCGACAATGCCCGCAACCAGCGCCCGGGCATCCGGCGGCTAAACCACATCGCGTCACCTCGCCTCCGCATTTATCTCCCCTGCCCTGCTTGCGCGTCTGTTCCACGCATTTTTCCATGACATCGCAGTCAACACACAACCAATCCGTGCCACCGCACGTCGTCATTTTGGGAGGCGGTTTTGCCGGTCTCGCCGCTGCCCGCGTCCTCGACACACCGCGCCTCCGCGTGACGCTTGTTGACCGGCAAAATCACCACCTTTTTCAGCCGCTCCTCTACCAAGTTGCCACCGCCGGCCTCGCCGCGCCCGACATCGCGCAGCCGCTCCGCCACATCCTCGCACGTCAGGAAAATCTCACTACACTCATGGCCGGGGTCCGCGGCATCGACCTCGACGCGCAACGCGTGCAACTCGCCGACACCAACCTCCCCTACGACTACCTCATCGTCGCCCTCGGCGCGCGCACCGGATATTTTGGCAACAACCACTGGGCGCAATACGCTCCCGGTCTCAAGACCCTCGACGAAGCCACGCGCCTGCGCCGCGAAATGCTCCTCGCCTTTGAGCGTGCTGAAGCCGCACCCGACACCCGCGAACATCAAAGCCTGCTCAGCTTTGTCGTGGTCGGTGGCGGCCCCACCGGAGTTGAAACCGCCGGCGCCCTCGCCGAACTCGCCCGTCAGGCACTCGTGGACGACTTCCGCCGCATCGATCCCTCGCTTGCCCGCGTCCATCTCATCGAGGCCGGTCCGCGCCTGCTCCCGATGTTTTCCCCGTCGCAGTCCGACTACACGCGCCGTCGGCTCGAAAAGATGGGCGTCACCGTCCACCTCAACACTGCCGTCCGCGACCTCGGCGAGGGCTGGGTGCGGGCCGGCGAACGACGTATCGACAGCGTCATTACAATCTGGGCCGCAGGCGTCGAAGGCAGTCCGGTGGCGCGCACGCTCTCCGGCGTCTCCCTCGACCGTGCCGGACGCGTGCAAGTTGCGCCCGACCTCTCCCTCCCCGCCCACCCCAACGTCTTTGTCGCCGGCGACCTTGCTACGCTTACCGATGCCTGCGGCGTGCGCGTGCCCGGCGTTGCTCCCGCCGCCGCGCAGATGGGCCGCCACGCCGCCCGGCAAATTCTCGCCGACCTCGCCGGTCCCGCTTCGCGCCTCCGCGAACGTCGTCCCTTTATTTATCGCGACAAAGGCTCCATGTCCACCATCGGGCGCAGCGCCGCTGTCGCGCAAGTCGGACGCCTCCGCTGGCGCGGCTGGGCCGCATGGGTTGCGTGGCTGACCATTCACCTGTATTTCCTCGTCGGCCTGCGCAACCGCCTCGTCATTTTTCTGCAATGGACCTGGGCCTACTGGACATGGCAACGCGGCTCCCGAATCATCACGGGGCTCAACATCGAGGAACAGGAACCTGCGATGCCATCCGTGCCTAATTCACCGCCTTGAATCCCGGCGTCCAGTATTTGCTCTCTTCGCCGAGGTTGGCGTCGCCGTTGGCGGTCAGCGTCGGCACGTCCATTGCACTCACGTGACCATCGCACCAGAGCACATTGTTTTTACCTTTGTGCACGCCAGTGATTGAGACACCGCCGAATGTTACGGACCGCTTGATGTAATAATCGCTGAGCGTGGCAACGGCGCTGCCACCGGGACCCGAGTGGCCTCCTTCGGAAATCATGAGCGTGCGTCCCGGACTGGGCAGGGAGGCCAAAGTCCGCCGAACCTTGTTCGATGGACTCACGCAGTAACCGAGTGCGAAGTTCATTCCATAGATTGGGTCCGTCCACTTGATCCCTTCCGCCGCGAACCGGCGACCATTGGTCGGGCAGTCAAACTGACCTTTTTTGAATTTTCCCGAAATTCCAATGTAGGGCGTGATTTCTGCCAGCCAGCTCGCACCCACACCTACGCCATCCGGGAATGAACTCTTCGCCTCGGGATTGGGCAGGTAGCCCCTGTAGTCGCTCCCATACAACATGCTCGCGTTATAAAATTGTCGCAGGTTGGAAATGCACGTCGCCTTCTGGGCACTCCCCCGCACCTGACTGACGACGGGCAACATTATCCCCGCCAGAATCCCGATGATCGCGATCACCACAAGAAGTTCGATTAACGTAAAAGCGCGGCGAAGGGTGTGTTTCATGGTTGGAAATCGAATGTGCTGGTTTTTGGGGGTTGCGGACCCTCTCCGACAAGAACGCCGGAATGGTAAAGCATGTTGGGGTATTCGATTTTGTTGAGGACCGCATAACGCCCGCTGCCCGACACCACAGTCCGCCCGCCTCGCGTCAAAGAAAACTCCGGCACGAGCACCTTGTCCGCCACCGGCAGCGGCACCTTGAACGATGTGATGCCTGCCTCCGCCTGTCGCGTGTGCATCTCGCCGTTGATCACGATTCGCAACTCGCCCGGCTCGCGCAGAAAACCCAGCAACTCGATCTCGTCGCGCACCGCCGCATGTCCCCCCCCCTCCTGTTTCAGCGTCCACTTGATGCCTCGCGCCGGTTTGAGGTCCGAATGGTGGCGCCGGTAACTGTAATAGAGCACATCGCGCGTGATCTCCGGCTGCCGGCCCGTTTTGAACCATTGCGTGTAGTAGGCCGCGATATCATACGGCGCGAATCCGATGGCTGTGGCCGGAGCCATCGCCTGCTCGGAAAAATCCGACCACGTGTTGATAAACACCCACTCTGCCTGATCCTCGATGGCGGTCTGCCACATCCGGCGTTGCGCCGAAAAATTGGCAGCCTCCCAAAAAATGCTGCCACGCGAACGTATGTCGTGCGGTGCCACCGGGGCTACCACCAACGCCGTATGCTTGCGTGCCGTCTCCACCCAATTTGTGCGTATCGGCGAACGCGGCCCCCAGTTCGCCATGCCAAGGCTGATCGGTGCAAATTCCGCCAGTCGCCCCGTGCTGTTGAATTGCGGCAGGAACGCCACGCGCATCCCCAATCGCTCCATCTCGGCCAGCGCCGCCTGCCACCATCCCGTCGAGTGCCGCTCCGGCAGCCACATGCTGAATACCATCCGGCCATCCTCCGTGCGCAGCACCGCCGGCGCTTCCCACAAATGCCGGAAAACCGGCGACTGCGCGTAATACGCCGGATCGGTGTCCGGATCGCCCTCTCCGTTCACGCCATTTTTATTCGTGGTCGTGTAAGGCGCCGGGATGATTTTGAATCCGCTGTCCACGCGCCTCGCCGCCTCGACAAGCGCAAAGGAACGCCGATTAAACACCTCCGTCGAAGATTTTGGATACGAAAAAAAATCCACCACGAAGCCATCCAGACCCATCTGAATGCCGAGCCGCACCTCCTCTTCCATCGCGCGAATCAACTCCTCCTCTTTTGACAAACCGGCGGCCATCGGCGGACGCGGCAGCGGATGGTAAAAAATCTTCGTCCCCGCATTCTTGCGTCGCGGATCAACCTCCGTCGAAGCGTTCAACGTCGTCCGCACATACCACGAAAGACCGGGATCGGCAGACGACCACTCCGACGAATAAATCGGATAATAATACGCAAAAACCTTCCGTTTCTCTGCCCGCATCACCGACGCGGATTCCTGCCGGAAAGGCAGCCACTCTGCACGATCCGCATCGACCTGTCCTCCCATACAGACATTGTCCACCGCCCATCCACCTCTCCGCGCGTCACCACTTGCGTTATAAAAACGCAATTCGCTCAACGCACCTGCATCTGGTAGCCTCAGCGATTCCAGCCCCAATCCCACCGGCTTCTTTTTATCGCGCTCGGTGAATAGCACAAACGAAACCCGATTGTCAGCCGATACTGTCACGCCGACATGAAACCATAGATCGTAACTCAGGGGCGCGATTTTTTTCCATTCATTCACGCCTTTGTCCCCCGCTTCGGCGGCCAGCATCCTCAAACCCTCTTCCCTGTTCAGCCGCAGTTGCAATCCCCGTCCATTTTCATCTGTAAGGTCGCAGGCGAGTTCCATTCCCATCGACATCGTTGCATCCACCGCCTCCTCGTCCGCGGATGGTCGCAAAAATCTGAAGTCAAATCCGAGGTAAACATCGCCCTCCGGCGGCGGAACAAATGACGTTGCAATCCCAACCCCATGCGTCCCCTCCGTCATGCTTTTGGTGCGAAACACCAATCCTTTCCCGGTGATCTTGTTGCCGGGAAACAGCGATTCGCCATCCGCCAACAACGCCAACTCAATACCTTTGGGAAGCATGCCCGGTTCCGCGCCAATTAACCGCCAAGGATGCGGGGGCAGCTTACCCGCCTCATATTCATCAAACCGGTCCACCGGCAATTGCTCCACCGTCCTGAAGCCGGACGCCTGCTGCCCGGAAGACAAGGCGGAGCCATTTGCGTAGGCCGTCAGCATCATCAACAACGTAAAAGCTCCGGACATCTGAGACACTGTGCGGAAACTATTTCGATGCGTATTCGATATTTTATTACGTATGTTATGCATTTAAATATCCTTGGAGCCCTATCGTTTATCCAGCCAGTCATCCGTCCTGAATGGCGCGGCTGGCAGCCCTGCCTTGTTAAACAACACTGGCGAAGGAAAATCCCTCCATGCGTAACGCAACGCCACTGGCGCGCGCACCAGTGAGCTGCGCACGATCACCTCGCGCCCGTCCGCCACCAGCGTTGCCGCCGCTGGATGAAACTTTCTGTCCTCTCCTGCCAGTTCAAACGCGCCCGGTTTTGGTGCAAGTGAACGCAATACCGGCGTCAAGTCCCCCTCACCCACGCCTGCCAGTTTCACCCGCATCACTTCTCC
Source organism: Geminisphaera colitermitum TAV2 (assembly GCF_000171235.2). Taxonomy (GTDB): domain Bacteria; phylum Verrucomicrobiota; class Verrucomicrobiia; order Opitutales; family Opitutaceae; genus Geminisphaera; species Geminisphaera colitermitum. The sequence goes on from NZ_ABEA03000197.1 coordinate 22,507, forward strand.
GTCCCTGCGTGCTGACCGAATCACCGGCCCCGACGCCACGACGGATTCACCAAAAACATCCCGCTGAATCACCTTCGCCATCCGATCCGCAAACTCTGCCTTGTTTGCCGGATGAATTTCCTTCGGTTCGCCCAGATCACACGTCACCACCAAGGATGTCGCTGGGAGGCTCAACGCCGCGGCCTGTCCTTCGCGCAAAATCGGCCAGCACACCGTTCCATCCCCCCCAAACCCCGGCAACTGCATAAACACAAACGGCAACTCCGGACTCCCCCACGCCTGCCGCCAGTCCTCAATCAAGGCCGCGAAAAGTCCTGCGTATTCGCGCGGAAACTGCCAGTTCGCCTCGCCCTGATACCACAGCGCCGCGCGCACTCCGTATCCGGCCAACGGATTCAGCATCGCATTGAATGCCCGGGATGGCACCGCCCGGTCCTGCGGGCCGCCGGACGGTGCGCGCGGGGGGCGTTTCGTGAAGCTCGCGCCAGCCGCCTCCGCCGCCCGCTTTTCCTCCTCAAACGCAGCCTTCGCCTGATCGTAGGCGAGTTTTGCCGCCGGATAATTCGCTCGGCGCTTTTCCCATCGCGCCTTCACCACGGATAATTCCGGCCTCGCGCCGGAAGCGTAGGCGTTGCCGCTCAACCATGTTTCAATCGCCGTTCCGCCCCAAGAGCAGTTGATCAAGCCCTGCGGCACGCCGGAGCCCCGGAAAAGATCACGGGCGACAAAAAAGCCAAGCGCCGTAAATTCTCCCACTGTCTTGGGCGAGCATACCACCCATTTCCCGTCTTTTGGCTCCGATAGCGGTTCATCGCTGATCGCGGGACGCACGCGAAACTGGCGGATTTGTGGTAAATCCGCCTCCGCGATTGCCTCCGCCGCGCCGGCTGATTTGCGAACCGTCCATTCCATGTTCGATTGTCCTCCACATAACCATACATCGCCCACCAACACATCAGGACTCACACGACGCTCACCTTTTTCAGTCTCGAAAATCAATTCCCCTGCCGCTCCTTCAGGGAGTTCTCCAAGCATCACTCGCCACCGGCCAGCCTCATCCGCCGTATCCGTGGCACGCACCACTCCCTGCTTGGACGAAAATGTCACCACAACCCGCTCTCCGGAATCCGCCGTTCCCCACACCGGTACGCGCCTGTCCCGTTGCAATATCGCATAAGGGCCAAACAAGGCTCCCGGCGTCAATGCAGCCGCCAGCAACGTCGGCATGAGCAGGGAAACGAACAGCAGAAAAGCAGGCGGGAATCGCATGGGGAGGGGGAAGAATGGGGAATGAGTTAAAAGAAGATCGCCCGCTTGCAGGGCAGGTTAATTGTTCAGGGAAAGCTTAAGAAGCTCCTCGGCGCTCAGTGCCCGGTTGTAAATGCGCACATCTCGAATTTCTCCGCGAAACGGATATCGTCCGTCATCCGTTGCGCCGATGGTAATCGGACGCTTGTCGGCGGGGATTGTCGCCGTGCCTTTGGCGCGCACGACGCGCTCGCCCACCATTGAGTCCGCCGGATAACCATCCACGAAAAATGACAATCCGTTCATGTCGTCTGTTTTCCAGACCACGGAAACCCGGTGCCATTCGCCCGGCCTGAACAAGGCTGCCTTTGTCATGCGAATCACCGCCGTCCCATTTTCCCGCGCCCAGAAAAACAGTAGCTTGCCACTTACGTAATTTCCAAAAAACCAGCCCGCCTTTTCCTTCGCGTCGATCCGGCTCACAAGAGCCTGCTTCGCTCCGGCAATTTTGGAATCGCCGGACGACGGAGCGAGTTTGACCAACGCCGAGATGGTCAGCGCATCCGTTGCTCCGGCCAGAGTCGCGGCATTTTCCGTTCCGGCCAGTCGCAAGAATCCGGCTTTCCATGAGTTCGAATCGAATATCAGTGCGCCCGCGCTTTCGGAGAATTTCGGTTGCGTACCGTTTACGATCACGCTTTCCAGAGAATCGCCCTCAGCTGTTTGGACGGGTAGCTGTTTACGAAAATCCAAATGCAGCAGAAAGTCACTGTCCGCTATTTGCCCTTGCAGGAAAGATGTTACGGACAGAGCGACGGAGAGAAAAACCGGATACAGAGACAATCGGGTTTGTTTCGGAAAAATCATGGCGAATGAGAAAAATCGAAGACCTGCGTTATTGTTGAACTAAAACCGGGGGGGGGGTGGGGGAGGGGGGGAGATCAGGCCCGGAGGCGGGAGCGTATCCGACCAACCGATACAAAGGCAGCAACGGCCAGCCCCAGCAACACCGCCACGGTCGCCGGTTCGGGAACGGCCGCAGTTTGCGCCCAAATCGCCCGGATGTCGTCCGCGCCGAGCGCGCCCGATGTTCCGCTCGCCACACCGTAAATGCGCAGGTCTGTGATAAACGTGTTTATCAGCGCGCCCGTGCTCGAGGTGCCAGTGACATTCCAACGGTTGGTCACGCTGATGCTGTTGACATCGCCCGTCGCGAAGAGACTGATGCTGCCGGAGGTGCCGACCGTCAGCCCCGTTGCCGCGACCGGCGCCGTGGTGGCGGTGCCGAAATAAACGCTTATGCCGCTGAGCAGCGAAGAGGCGGACGAGTTGACCGTCACGGCGAAGAAAACCCACTCGTCTCTCGCGTAAGAATTATTCGCCGTACGCACCGAGGGGGCGCCGGCGTTTGTAGAGTTGATCCAAAGGTAGTTATCGTTGGTGCTTAAGATCGTGAGACCGTTTTCCAGCGAGATGATGGCCCCGTTATTTCCCGTTTGGTTGCCCTCCCGTTTGAACCAGCCCGTGATGGTGTAGGAGGTCAGGTTGTCGAAGGTTCCGTTGACGTCGGTTTTCCGGGTGACATCCGCCCAGTTGCCAGAGGTCGCGGTGTTTTTGAACGCGCCACCTTTGCCGTCCACGCCTGTTCCCCAAGCGAAGTTATTGGAGCTGAGCGTGAGGTCGTTGCCGTTGGCGGTGTTGTCTGCGGTCACAGCGCCCTTGCCACCCGTGCCCTCTTCGAACAACCACTGCCCCAGCAACGGCAAATCGGCTCGCGATTGGGACGGAACCAGAATCGCCGCGCAGATAGCGGCAATCAACAGCCCCACGCACCGGGCTAGACGCCTGCGTGAATCGGGGCGGAAAAATGAACAATCGGACAATGTCATGGGAGGACGGGTGGTTTTCATGGCAGGATTCTGTTTTGAGTAGGTGGTGGAGGCCGCCGCGTTATCGCGGAAGGCGTAAGAGTTCTCAGGGTCTGAAAAAGGGCTGGAAAAGCCCTCATGCTCGAACACTCTCAAACCCCGGAAATTCGGGCAATATCTTCGTAACTTCACACGTAAAGTTGACACTGTCCGGGAGTGCCTGAATCTGACCCGCACCATGCCAAACCTGCGTGAAATCGCCCGTGCCACCGGCCTTACCGCCACCGCGGTTTCGATGGCCCTGCGCAACGCCCCCGGCGTTTCCGAAGCCACCCGGCGGCGGGTGCGCGAGATCGCCGAGAAAATGGGTTATCGGCCCAACCCGCTCGTCACCTCGCTCATGCAGCACATCCGCAGCGGACGCGAGACCAAGGAACACGGCTGCATTGCCATCCTGGTCAATCGCGAATCGAAAGAAGACTGGTTGTCCCGTCCCTCTGACGCCGCGTTTCGCCAGCACTACGAAGGCTACCAGCGACAGGCCACACTGCGCGGCTACCGCACCGAATGTTTTTTCCTGAAAGCCCCCGGCATGTCTGCCGAGATTATTGATCGCCGTCTCTACTCTCGAGGCATTGCCGGGATGATTCTCGCTGCCCCCCGGGGGGGGGCGCTCTCCTCCACCCATGCCATGCATTGGGAACGTTACGCCCTGTCCACCATCAGCTATTCTTGGATCACGCCTCCGATCGACCGCGTATCCTCCCATCACCGTCATACCGTTGAACGCGCTTATACCGAGGTTTACCGGCGCGGCTACCGGCGCATTGGCCTCTGCCTGCCCGAGGTGGCGATCAACGGCGTGGATTCCAACTGGATGGCCGGCTACCTTGTCAGCCAGATTCGCATCCCCGGAGCCGTCCGCATTCCACCCTTTGCCGGCAACGTCCACGAGACCCCGCTCAAGACCTTTCGCGTCTGGCATGACCGCTGGCGTCCCGACGTCCTGCTCACTCTCCTCGGCGAGGAAGAGCAATGGACGCGCGCGCTCGGCCTCGCCATCCCCGACGACCTCGCTCTCGTCTGCCTCAACCGCCCGCCAGATTCCTCTCTGGCCGGGATCGACGAAAACAACGTTGTCGTCGGCGCCACCGCCTGCGACCTCGTCGTCAACCAACTCACGCACAACGAACGCGGCCCCCCCTCCCATCCCAAAACCATCCTCATTGATGGCAACTGGCACGACGGCTGGTCTCTCCCTTCCGAGAAGAAAAAGTCACGCCGCCCCCGCCCCCTTAACCGTCCCTAGGGAGTGTAGTCACGAGATAAGATTGACTGAGTTTTTTTGTGATGGAGAATGTCAGCATGGCGAAAGATCAACACCGTCACGACATTTCGGACCGAGTTTGGAGCGTTCTGGAGCCGCTGCTACCTGGAAGGAAAGGAGCGTGGGGAGGGGTGGCGGAGGACAACCGCAAGTTCCTCAACGCGGTTCTGTGGATTTTACGCACTGGTGCGCCTTGGAGGGATCTTCCAGAGGATTACGGAGGGTGGGGCAACACGCACAGGCGTTTTTGTCGCTGGAGAGACAAGGGGCATTGGGAGCGCCTGTTGTCGGAACTGATGAACGAGCCCGATTTCGAGTGGCTGATGATTGATGCCAGTCATGTCAAAATCCATCCGCATGCGGCGGGAGCCAGAGGTGGAAACGAGGCGATCGGTCTGACAAAAGGGGGCGAAACACCAAACTACATTTGGCCGTGGATGCGCATGGTATGCCGGTGCGAGTCATTGTTACAGCGGGTTCCACGGCTGATTGCACACAGGCTGGCAGGTTGATTGAAGGCATTGCCGCAGACCATCTGATCGCCGACAAGGGATATGACACCAACGCCATCATCGAAATGGCGCAGGCCGCAGGCATCTGCCCGCAGATTCCTCCAAAGACCAATCGCATAGAACAACGCGAATATGACCCTTATCTTTATCGGATCAGGCATCTGGTAGAAAATGCATTCCTACGACTCAAGCAATGGCGCGGCATCGCAACCCGATACGCAAAACGAGCCTCCTCTTTCCTCGCTGCCGTCCAATTCAGGTGTGCCATCCTCTGGGCTTCAATCTCGTGACTACACGCCCTAGTTCCAAGTTTTTAGTTTCTCAGTTTTTTTCATTCAGAAGATCCAATGATGGCCGATCTAACAGACCGGCCCTGCTACTGCATTTCGCTGCTGGCGGAGCCTCCCCTCCCAACCTCCAGCGATATGGATATGAACAAAACCAGAAAACTCGGCACCAAACTCCTCCTCTCCTTTGGCCTGCTCATCCTCATAATGCTCCTCCTCGGCGGCCTCGCCGTCTGGAACATGCACCAAGGCGCCAACACCGCCCGCACCACCTCCGACGAAGCCGTCCCAGTCGTCACCACTGCCGCCGCCCTTGAGCACCAAGTCATGCTCACCCGCTACGAACTCCGCGGCTACTACCTCCAGCACGAAACCGACTACCTCACCCGCGGCCGCGAAAGCCTGGCCGACATCAAACGCCACCTGCAAAAAGCCCGCGAATTCGCCGACACCACCCACGACGCCCAACTCGCCGACGCTGTCACCCGCACCGCCGCCACCGTGCAGGACTATGAAAACACCCTGCAACTCGTGACCGAAAGCATCGCCTCGACCAACGCCGCCCGCCTTCACCTCGACGAAGCCGCCCGCGCCCTCATTGCCGCCGCCGACGGATTCCGCGCCGCCCAATTCCGCATCATTGAGCAAGAAACCACCGCCCCCACCGCCGACCAAGCCCTCTTCACCGAAGCCCGCCTCAAATACCAAAACCTCATCGCCATTGACCAAGCCATTGCCACCCTTCGCCTCGCCGTCTGGCGCGCCCTCGCCGAGCGCACCCCGCAAACCCTCGTCGAAGCCCAGGCCCACGTCGCCACCATCAACGACCTCGCCACCCGCCTCCGCGCCACGCTCACCCTTGACGCCAACATCCGCCTCGTAACCAGCCTCGCCAAATCCGCCACCGATTACGGACGCGCCATGAAGACCCTCAGCGACGACTGGCAAACCCGCGACAAACTCATGAAACAAGGCACCGACCTCAGTTACCTGATGAGCGCCGAGACCCAAAAACTCATTGAAACCAGCCTCGCCAAAGTGCGCACCGACTCCATCGGCACCACCCGCCAACTCGTCTTCTCCTCCACCATCATGCTCACCGGCCTCGGCATCGCCTTTCTCATCGGCGTCGCCCTTGCGCTCGGCTTGGCGCGTTCGATCACGCGCCCGATAAAAACCATTGCCGACACCCTCAACCAAGGAGCCAGCCAGACCGCCGCCGCCGCCGGACAAGTCTCCTCCGCCAGCCAGACCCTTGCGCAAGGTGCCAGCGAACAAGCCGCCGCCCTCGAAGAAACCAGTTCCTCCCTCGAAGAACTCTCCAGCATGACCCGCCGCAACACCGACAACGCGCAACAAGTCAACTCCCTCGCCCAACAAGCCCGCGCCGCCGCTGAAACCGGTTCTTCCGACATGTCCGACATGTCCCACGCCATGCAAGACATCCAAAAAAGCAGCTCCGACGTCGCCAAAATCATCAAGACCATCGACGAAATCGCCTTCCAAACCAACATCCTCGCCCTCAACGCCGCCGTCGAAGCCGCCCGCGCTGGCGAAGCCGGGGCCGGCTTTGCCGTCGTCGCTGAAGAAGTCCGCAACCTCGCCCAACGCAGCGCCCAGTCCGCACGCGAAACCGCCTCCAACATCGAAAACGCCGTCACCAAAACCGCCCAAGGCGTCCAACTCACAGAAAAAGTCACGCGCAGCCTCGACGAAATCCTCCAAAAATTCCGCCAAGTTGACCAACTCGCCGCCGAAGTCGCCACTGCCTCCAAGGAACAGTCCCAAGGTATCGACCAAGTCAATACAGCCGTCAGCCAGATGGACAAAGTCACCCAGTCCAACGCCGCCGGCGCAGAAGAAAGTGCCTCCGCCGCGGAAGAACTCAACGCCCAAGCCATCTCCCTCAAAGACGCCGCCCAATCTCTCCTCGCGCTCGTTGACGGTGCCAAATCCTAAAACATTTTCAGGGAACTTCTAAAAATTCCCAAGAACCGGACAAGAGCATGATTTCCAAATGGAAGATCGAAATCATGCTCTTGTCCGGTTCCCCCATGCCCGGCAAAAATTACCGGCTCCGACTCCCGGAGAATGACACGTCGCCGGTCCGCTCGCTTTTTAGCGACGCAACCATCGCCATTCTAATGAGTTAACACCACTGGCACCGATGCTGCTACCAAGCCATGACCGACCCATGAACATCGGCATCTACCAAAACGCTGCCTCCCTCAACGCGCTCGAACGCTGGCAAGATGTCGTCACGCAAAACATCTCCTCCAGCCAGACAGCCGCCTTCAAACGCCGCACCGTGCAAGTCACGGGCAACTACTCCGGCGAATTTCAACTCCCCCGCCCCACCGCCTTCGCCCCCGCCCACCCCGGAGCCACCGGTTCCAGCGGCGACACCCGCCGCGCCGTCTTCCCCCTCACCAACATCAACATCAGTCTCACCCCCGGCGAAGCCCAGCCCACCCGTGGCGAACTCGACATCGCCCTCCCCGGCGACGGCTTTTTCAAAGTCCGCGACGCATCCGGCGTCATCCTCTACACCCGTGCCGGCTCCCTGCAAATCAGTCCCGAACGCACCCTCGTTACCGCGCAGGGAATGGACGTCCTCAGTGATGCCGACACCCCCATCCAACTCGAAACCGAAAGCACCACCTCCAGCCTCGTTTTCAACGACGACGGCACCATCTCCCAAGGCGAGACCATCATTGGCCGCCTCGGCATCGTCACCTTTGCCAACCCCACGCTCCTCACCCCCATCTCCGGCGGACTCTTCACCGCCCCCCCCGCCGCCGGGCCCCAGCAAATGGACGAACCCGGCGTCATCCAAGGCTACATCGAGTCCAGCAACGTTTCCCAACTCCGCGAAATGGTGGACCTCATCACCATCTCCCGCGCCTACGAAGCCAACCAGAAGATGATCCAAAGCCGCGACGACACCATCGGCAAAACCCTCGAAGCCCTCACCACCTAAAACGAATTAGAAAGTAGGAATTAGAAATTAGAAAAACGAACCCATGCACACGATCCCCTCAAACCCCCCGCACACCAAAGCGACGGCGAAGCCGCCCACTTCCTAACTCCTAATTTCTACTTCCTAATTTCCCATGAACCTCTCCCTCTATTCCGCCGCCACCGGCATGGAAGCCCAGCAACTCAACCTCAACACCATTGCCAACAACCTGGCCAACGTGAACACCGCCGGCTTCAAGCGCAGCAAAATCGAGTTTCACGACATGCTCTATCAATCCCCTCGCAACGCCGGTGCGGAGACCGGCAACGGCAACCTCCTCCCCACCGGCGTCGAAATCGGCAACGGCTCCCGCATCTCCTCCACCGCCAAAATCTTCACCCAAGGCCAGCTCACCGCCTCCAGCGAAAAACTCGACATCGCCATCCAAGGCGAAGGCTTTTTTGAAATCCAGCGCCCCGACGGCACCACTGCCTACACCCGTGACGGCTCCTTCAAACAAGACCCCAACGGCCAGATCGTCACCGCCGACGGCCTCCCCGTCCTCAGCGGATTCCAAGCCGTGCCCAACGGCACCACCGACATCACGATCTCCGACACCGGCGACGTCACCTACACCAACGCCGCCGGCAACGAAACCTTCCGCCTCACCCTCACCCGCTTTGCCAACCCCGCCGGCCTGCGCAGCCTCGGCGGCAACCTCTACGAAGAAACCCCCGCCAGCGGCACCCCCGAAACCGGCCAGCCCGGCGAACAAGGATTCGGAACCACGCAACAATACTACATCGAATCCTCCAACGTGAACATCGTCGAAGAAATGGTGAACCTCATCGTCGCCCAACGCGCCTATGAAGTCAGCAGCAAGGCCATCCAGACCTCCGACGAAATGCTCCAAAACGTCACCCAGCTCAAACGCTGAAAATCCGAAACGACAACCGCTCATTTTTCCCCATGAAGCCATCGCGTATTCGCTTTCCCACGACACCTCTCATTCTGATTTTAGCCTTTCAGCTTTTCAGCCCTTCAGCTTTTTCCACCCTTCCCTCCCCCCCCCCTTCCCCCTTCCCTTCGCAACCCAACCCATTGGACGTTGGATGTTCGACGTTGGACGTTGGACGTTCGGGGCAAAGCCCCGCCCCCCCCCCCCCCCCGCTTCATCAACTCACCACGCTCCTCGCCGAGCACTTCAACACCCCCGGCGAACTCGCCCTCGACTGGCACCGTGAACGCCCGCCCGCGCTCACCGACACCGCCTGCTTCCAGATACTCGCCCACCCCGCCGCGCTCGCCCCGCAAATGCTCGTCCGCATCCGTATCCAGCCCAACACTACCGACAACAGCACCGGCGGAGCAACCACTCCCACCGACCTCACCCTCGTCCTCCGCGCCCAACTCTGGCGCGACGGCTGGCTGCTCCCCACTCCCGCCACCCGGGGCGACCCCGTTTATCTCCCCGCCCTCACCCTCAAACGCTACGACGCCCTTCGTGACCGCGACGCCGTCCCCGCCGAACCCGACGCCGACCTCATCTATACCCGCGCCGTCCCCGCCGGACGACTCCTCACCTGGCGCGACGTTATCCGCCGCCCCCTCGTCCGCCGCGGCCAGTTGATTGAAATCGCCGCCAACGAAGGCCCCCTCTCCATCACCCTCCGCGGCATCGCCCTTGAAGACGCCGGCCGCGGCGAAATCGTCCGCGTCCGCAACCCCGAATCCCGCAAAGAATTCACCGCCCTCGTCACCGCCGAATCCGCCGCCCGCGTCACCTTTTAACCACACCACGCCCCCCCATGCACCACCGCCTCCGCTTCCTCCATCTCAGCCTTTTAGCTTTTCAGCTTTTCAGCTTTTTAGCTTTTCCCGTCAGCGCCGGCTCCCTTTGGACCGCACCCGGCAGCCGCGAACTCTCGCTCGTGGCCGACGCCAAGGCCGGACGCGTCGGCGACATCCTCACCATCGTCATTGCCGAATCCGCCGCCCAAAGCTCCAGCCAGAGCAAAAAAACCTCCACCGAAACCAAATCCGAAGCCGCGGTGAACCAGTTCCTTTACCCCGCCAGCGCCAGCAAATTCGGCACCCACAACGGCGCCCTCCCCGGCATCTCCTTTGGCGGCACCAGTGACTTCAGCGGAGGCGGCACCGTCAACAACTCGCAAACCATCACCGCGCGCGCCGCCGTCCTCATCACCGACACCCTCCCCAACGGCAACCTCGTCATTGCCGGAGCCCGCCGCACCACCTTTTCCGGCGAAACCCAGCACGTCATCCTCCACGGCATCGTGCGCCGCGAAGACATCACCAGCGCCAACACCATTCTCTCCAGCAACATCGCCGACACCCACATCGAATTTATCAGCGAAGGCTCCCTGACCGACGCCCAGAAACGCGGCTGGCTCAGCCGCATCTACGAAAAACTCCGCCCCTTTTGACCCCCTTCGCCGGAAAAAATTAGGAATTAAAAATTAAAAATTAGAAAAACGAACCCATGCACACGCCCCCCTCAAGACACCCGCAATCCGAAATGACGGCGAAGCCGCCCACTTCCTAATTCCTAATTTCTACTTCCTAATTTTCCCCCCATGCGCCACCTGTTTCTCGCCCTTTTCAGCTTTTTAGCTTTCAGCCTTTTAGCTTTTCCGGCCCGCGCCTCGCGCATCAAAGACCTCGCCCTCGTCGGCGGCGGACGCGACAACCAACTCACCGGCTACGGCATCGTCGTCGGCCTTGCTGGTGACGGCGATTCCAACTCCCAAAAATCGACCCTCAGCTCCATCGCCAACGTCCTCCAACGCCACGGCATCACCGTCGAACCGACGCAAATCAAAGCCCGCAACACCGCCGCCGTCATTGTCACCGCCGACATCGCCGCCTTCATCAAACCCGGCTCCCGCATCGACCTCACCATCGCCTCCCTCGGCGACGCCAAATCCCTACAAGGCGGCGTCCTCCTCCAAACCCCCCTCATCGGAGCCGACGGCCGCGTTTACGCCGTCGGCCAAGGCCCCATCTCCGTTGGCGGCTTCCTCGGCGGCGCAGGCGGACCCGGCGGCGCGACCGTGCAAAAAAACCACCCCACTGTCGGCACCATCACCAACGGCGCCATCGTGGAACGCGAAATCCCCGCCGCCTTCGTCAACGAAGGCCTCCTCACCCTCCAACTCCACAACCCCGACTTTACCTCTGCCACCCGCATGGCCGACGCCATCAACGCCCGCTACCCCGCCGCCGCCGCCCTCCCCCTCGACGCCGCCACCCTCAACGTGCAAGTCCCCCCCGCCTACGCCGGCCGCGAAGTCGCCTACATCGCCGACCTCGGAGCCATCGAGATCACCCCCGACACCATGGCCCGCGTCGTCATCAACGAACGCACCGGCACCATTGTCGCCACCTCTACCGTCCGCCTTGCCCAAGTCGCCATCAGCCACGGCTCCCTCACCATCACCGTCAGTTCCACCCTCGGCGTCTCCCAACCCATGCCCTACTCCGCCGGCGGACAAACGGCGGTCGTCCCCTCCACGCAGACCGACGTGACCGAAGGCAAAGGCGGCTTTCACATCATCCCCGACACCCCCTCCATCGAACGCCTTGCCGCCGCCCTCAACGCCCTCGGCGTGAGCACCCGCGAGATGATGGCCATATTCCAAACCCTCAAACGCTCCGGTGCCCTCCAAGCCGAACTCGTCATCAACTGACCCCGCGCCATGACCACCGCCATCCCACCAGTATCCATCGGGGCA
>NZ_ABEA03000196.1 GCF_000171235.2 Geminisphaera colitermitum TAV2
CCATGCCGCGCAAGCTCCGCCGCAGCCGAGCCAATTAGGTTTTAGGATTTACCGCCGCCCAAGCGCCACCTATCAGGACGGGATGCGTTTGTTTGCGTTCATCTGCTTCCTTCTTTCTGCGCTGTCCCTCACGGCGTTGCCCCTCACGGCGGCCCCAACGGCGTCCTTCGTCCGAGTGTGGCCGGAATACCGCACCACGGAGTCATTCCAACGGATTTCCGAGTTTTTCTCGGGCAAGGAAAACCAAGGCGGACGGTTGATCCTGCGCACGCGAACCGAGGAGCGCGCCGGCTTTTACTTCACCGCCCGCATCAAAATCTCCGAACCTGAATCAGACGCCATGCTGGTCATCGAGTATATCCTGCCGGGCAGCGATCAGGCGAGAGTCCATTTTCTCCCGATCGACCTGAAACGCGGCAGCACGGGATTTCTCGCCGGCATCACCGGCAACGACTGGCCGGGCCCCAAAGTCATGCCCACCGCCTGGCAAATCCGCCTTCTCGGATCGGACGGCAAGGAACTGGCGCGTGAGCAAAGCTTCCTGTGGGACCTGCCCCCTTCGCGCCGCCAGCCACGCCTCACGGTGCCTGCCGACGCCGTGCCGGCGAGATAAGATAACGGAAGTTCAATCGCTGCTGAAGCAGCCTCACGATTTCGCGTTTAGCACACCAGCATTAGCACAAAACCGTCCGCACCCATTGCCACCTGCCCAGTTTACGCCAACGAATGCGCAGCGAGCGCAACAGCCTCTCATGCATTCTATCTTCTTACTATGCCTAAAAATCCTGACCAAGTCTCGTCATTAGGACTCTCTGCAAGAGGCGCTCGCGCCTCCCTGCGCGGCACCGCCCTGCTGGGTGATTCCGTTCTCAACAAAGGCACCGCCTTTTCCGAACGCGAACGGGATGCGCTTGGCCTGCGCGGCCTGCTTCCCCCGCGCGTTTTCACGCTCGAACAACAAGAGCAACGCGCCCTCAACGCCATGGCCAAAAAGCCCTCTGCGATTGAGAAATACATTTACCTCACCACCCTCCAATCCCGCAACGAGACGCTCTTTTACCGCCTCCTGACCAACCACGCCGAGGAGATGATTCCCCTCGTTTACACGCCCACCGTGGGTCAGGCGTGCCTTGAATACGGCGCCAACTTCCGCCGTCCGCGCGGCCTGTTCATCAGCATCAAGGACCGCGGACGCATCGCCGAAATTCTCCGCCACTGGCCCATCACGGACGTGCGCATGATCGTCGTCACCGACGGCGAACGCATCCTCGGCCTCGGCGACCTCGGCGTGCTCGGCATGGGCATCCCCGTTGGCAAACTCGCCCTCTACTCCGCCTGCGCCGGCCTGCACCCCTCCTACTGTCTGCCCATCGCGCTCGACGCCGGCATCGACAACGAAACGCTCCGCAACGATCCGCTCTACCTCGGCCACCCGATGAAACGCGTGCGCGGCGCGGACTACGACGCGTTCCTCAACGAATTCGTCGAAGCCGTCAAAACCGTGTTCCCCAAGACCATGATCCAGTGGGAAGACTTCGGAAACACCAACGCCTTCCGCCTCCTGCATGAGAACCGCTCCCGCGTGTGCAGCTTCAACGACGACATTCAGGGAACGGCCGCCGTGGCCCTCGCCGGCGTCATCAGCGCGCTCAACTCCACCGGCGGCAAACTCGCCGACCAGAAGCTCCTCTTCCTCGGAGCCGGAGAAGCCGGCACCGGCATTGCCGACCTCTTTGTCGCCGCCGCGCGCGAAGCCGGCCTCAGCGAAGAACAGGCGCGCGCCCGCTGCTGGTTCGTCGATTCGCAAGGCCTTGTCGTCAAGACCCGTCCGGGCCGTGCGCTCGCCCACCACAAGCTCCCCTATGCGCACGACGCCGCCCATGTGGCGACGCTCGCCGAGGCCGTCGAAGTCGTGAAACCCACGATCCTCATCGGTGTCTCCGGCCAGCCCAAGACCTTCACCGAGCCCATCGTGCGCCGTATGGCGGAGCTCAACAAAACTCCGATCATCTTCGCGCTCTCCAACCCGACCTCCCAAGCCGAGGCCGTGCCCGCCGACATCTATGCCTGGAGCAGTGGTCGCGCCATCGTGGCGACCGGCAGCCCGTTCGCTCCGGTGGAGCTCAACGGGAAAAAATTCGTCCCCGGCCAGGGCAACAACGTTTACATCTTCCCCGGTGTGGGCTTGGGCTCGCTCGTCTGCGAAGCGACCGAAGTCACGGACTCCATGTTCCTCGCCTCGGCCCGCACGCTGGCCAGCCTCGCCACGAAGGAAGACCTGGCGATGGGCCGCGTATATCCCGCGCTCTCGAAGATCCGCGAAGTGTCGCTCAAAATCGCCGTTGCCGTCGCCGAAAAAGCCTACGAGGCCAACGTCGCCGCCCTGCCGCGTCCCGAAAATCTGGAGGCCGCCATCGCCGCCAGCATGTTCACGCCGGAGTATTACGACTACGTCTGAGACACGCGGGGATCGCACCCCGCCAAGGCATTTTGATTTGTCCCGGAGGGGCTTCGTTAAGCGAAGCCCCTCTTTTTTTGCAGTCTCTCAGTTCACCGTCGGGTAACTGCCCAGCCACTTCACCAAGGGACAGAAAGTGCGCAGTTCCGCCACAGCCTGCTTCATCGGCTCGTCATGGAAATGACCGGTGACATCCAGATAAAAATTGTAGTCCCAAGGGCGCAGCCGGCTGGGACGCGATTCGATCTTGGAAAGGTTGATGCCGCGTTGCGCGAAAGGTGACAGCAGGCGCAGCAGGGCGCCCGGCTGTCCGCTGGCGTCGCCAAGCGAGATCAGCAGACTTGTCATGTCACGCCCATTGCCAACCGGGCCGGTGGGCTTCTTGCCAATGACAAAAAAACGCGTGGTGTTGCCCGCCTTGTCCTGAATGTTCCGCGCCACGACCGGCACGCCGTAGTGCGTCGCCGCCAGTTCTGTCGCCACGGCCGCCACCCCCGACTCGGCACCCGCAATCTGCACGGCGCGCGCCGTGCTGGGCGCATCGACAAAGGTGGCGTGTGGCAGGTGGCTCTGGAGCCAGAGACGGCACTGGGCGAGCGCCTGATCCTTGGACAAAACACGAGTAATGTTTTCCAACGGCTCGCGTGTGATGAGGCAGTAGCTGATTTCCAAATACGTCTGCGCAACGACCTTCAAGTCGGACGTCACAAACTGGTCGAGTGCGTCGCGCACGGACCCCTCGGTGGAATTCTCAATCGGGATCATGCCGTAGTCGGACTCACCTTTTTCGACCGACGTAAAAATATCGGCGAAAGTCGTGAGCGCCACGTAGTCCACGCTCGCGCCAAACTTGCGCAACGCCGCCTGATGCGTGTTCGTCGCCTCGGGCCCGAGGTAGGCGATCTTGAGCGGCTTTTCGAGGGCGATGGCCGCCGACATGATCTCGCTGTAGATGGCGCGCAGAGCCTCGTCCTTGATCGGCCCGCTGTTGAGCGCCACGACCTTGCGCAGCACGGCGTCCTCGCGTTCGGGCACATAGATTTCACCGCCGGCGCTGCGCTTGTGGCGGCCGATTTCGGAGGCGTGCGCAAGGCGCTGGTTGAGGAGATCGACGATCTGCCGGTCAAGGCTGTCGATGTTTTCGCGGAGAGGTTTTAGAGGATCGGACATGGCAGAGTGGGTTTATTAACAAGGAATTAACCACCGAAACACAGATGCACAGAGTTCAACCGGGAGGGGTCAGGCATCGGAGCGGTCTTCTTTGAGCGGTTCACTTTGTGTCTCCGTGTCTTTGTGGTTCGATGATTGCGGATCGGGCTCGGTCGTGCCTGCGGCCTCCGCCGCCTCGCCAACCGGCACTTCGCTCGCGACTGCTTCGCTCGTGTCTCCGTCTCCACTCGTGATCTTCACGGAGTCAAAACTCGGCGAGTCGCCCTCGCCTTCTTCGAGCGGCAGTCCCATCTCGGCGTCGGCGGGGGGCGTGGTGTTGGCGGAGCGGTTGAGCCATTCGTCGATCTGACGGGGAGAAAGCACATCCGAGGCCGGAAGCTCGACCAGTGATTTCACGCCGACGAACTCAAGGAATTTGTCCGTCGTGCCGTATTGCAGCGGACGGCCGGGAAGGTCGGCGCGGCCCACGATGTAAACCAGTTCACGCTCCAGCAGCTTGTTCAGGCCCGCGTCGGCGGACACGCCGCGGATGGACTCGATCTCGGAACGAGTCACCGGCTGGCGGTAGGCCACGACGGCGAGCGTTTCGAGCGCGGATTGGGAGAGCTTCACGGGCGGCGGCTCATCACGCAGGATGCGAATCCAGCGGGCAAATCGTGGATGCGTCACAAGCCGGTAACCCTGCGCGCCGTCGATAAGAAAATAAATGTCGTTGAGCGCGCGCAACTCGCCGGCGAGTTCGTCCATCGCCTCACGAATTTGCGCCGTCGTGATAAGCGCCGGCACGTCGTGATAAAGATCGGCGTCCGCCGGTTCCGGCGCGGCCACAATAGCCGCCTCGGCGCTGGTTTCGGCCCCGGCCCCGCCGCTGGCGTTGGCTTCGGTGTTGGTTTCCGTGCTGACTTCGGTTTCGGAGCGGACGATGTCTCCAGTGCCCTCCCCCCCCCCCCCCCCCCCTGCCGTCGTGCCGGCACCGGCAGCCTGCGGGACATCGGCATCCGTTTCCTCGGCCACCGTGGCGGCCCGGGATGCCTGGTCATGAAATCGCGCAAACACCGCCTGGATGTCTTTGATCGAGAGCGGCTGGCTGGAGGAGAAGAGAAGTGCCTTGAGCACCAGTTTCAGATTGAACGCCATGCTGGGAGGAAATGCGGAGATGCGCAGAAAAAGCCCCCCGTAACCCGCTAAGCAACCCTGAAACTCCGGTTGGTCAGGCGACAGGAGCAATTTCAAGCTCCGTGCGGGCACAATCTTCCCCCAAATGACCTAAAACGGGAATCCCAGCGAGAACAGCACCGTGCCCGCCGGGTCGCCGTCACGACGCTTCAAGTTGTATCCGTATTCCAGACGCACCGGCCCGATGATCGTCTGGTAACGCACGCCCCCGCCGATCGAAAACAACGTCTCGTCAAACGGATAGTCATCCATGCTCGTCGCCGTGCCCAGCGCATCCAAAAACACCACCGCCGACCAGTTGCCCGTCACACGCTGCTCCAACTCCACGTTGCCCACCACCTGGCTGCGCACGCCGACAAAGGCCCCCGTATCATCGCGCGGCGCGGCCTCGCCGGCCTTGTATCCGCGAATCGAATTCTCCCCGCCGGGAAAAAACAGCTTGTTCACCGGCACCGGCTTGTCTCCCAACACCACGCCATGGCTGAGTCCAAGATGCAACCAGCGCTCGCCGCCGAGCGGCAGATGCCACGACCAGTCGAGCTCGATGCGCTGATAATCCACATCGCCGCCCAGCCACTTCTCCGCGTTTTCCAACTGCGCATACCACCTGTATCCGCTGTGCGGTTGCAGCGGATTGTCGCGCCGGTCCTGCACCAGTCCGAAATTCAGGCTGCCCACGCGCGACGAATCGAGATCCGTCGCACGCGTGCCCAGCGTGCTGTCGCTCGCGTGGAGCGATTCAAACGTGTAGCCCCCCGACACCTCCATCCGCCACTTCCGCACCGGACGCCGCAGCAGCAGACTGCCGCCATACTCCTCGCGGTCAAACGACTCCTCCTCGCGCAACAGGCCGAAAACCTTGACGCTGCCGTCGATGTTCTTCCCCAGCAGTTCCGGGATCGAATACGTGTAGTCGCCCTGCGAACTCTTCATTGACTGCACCAGTTCCAGCCGCGTGCGATGGGCCAGCCCCCATAGATTATTCTGGCGCAACTCCACACCGCCGCGCAACTGCTCGTAACTTCCGTATCCAAACATCAACGACGTATCCCATCGCGGCTGCTCCTTGAGAAAAAACACCGCGTCGCGCTCCGGCCCCGTTTCCGGATCGGCCCGCGAATCCACCATCTCGAACACCCCCAGACGGCTGAGCCGCAGACGGCCCGTTTCCACGTCCCGCGGATCAAACGGATCGCCCGGATGCAGCGCCACCTTGCTGGCAAGCAGCGCATCGCGCACGCGCGTCCTGCCCTCAAAACGCACCCGCCCCACCCGCACCGCCTCACCTGGGATCACACGCACCGTCACCACCACGTCGAGCACGCCGTCCGCGCCCGGCGGCTCCGGTGACTCCGGCGGGACCGCCGCCACCGTGACGCGGGCGTCGGCGTATCCGGCATCGTAAAACGCATTGCGGACCAGCACCTCCAGATCCTGCCCCGCCGTCCGCGACCAGGCGCTTCCCGGCGGCGGCAACTTCACCTTCGCCATCGGCCCGGTATCGCCGTCGATCTCCTCACGATACCCGCTGATTCGCCAGAACGGACCCGGCTCCACCAGAACATGCAAGCGCACCTCCCCTGTTTTGGCATCACGCCGCTCGTCCGCCACGCTGACCTGCGCCCCGACATAGCCGAGATTACGCAACGTCTCGCGCAGCGAGGCGACCGAACCTCTCAGCCTGCCCGGCGAAAATGCCTTTGCATCCGCCGGCGTGAGAACACCCAGGCGCGGGGCAAAAAAACCACGCGCCTCCTTTTCGCTTATCCTCCCCCCCCCCCCCCTCTCGCCTGCCAGTCCGTCGAGACCGGCAAACGTCACGGCCTTGATCGTATAACGCCGCCCCGGGATCACGCGCAACCGCACCTCCCGCGCCTCCAACGGGCGCGGCAATCCGGTGGTCAGCATGTTATCGAGCTCGTGTGAAAAATTCCTGCCATCCACCGTCACCCCCGATACAGCCACCCTGGCATCGAGAAAACCTTCGCTGCCCGCATGGGAAAGCAGCACGAGCGCGGCGTCCTCAATCGCATTGGCCTCCATGATTTCCCCTCGCTCCCGGCCGAGCACGAGATCAAGCATGCGCCGCGCCTGGATATTGTCCCACCACCCCAAACCGCGCACCGAGACCGCCGCCGGACGAGCAGGCGCCGGGGCGGGCGCAGCCAGCGAGGGACTCGCGCCCAGGCACGCCAGCCAGAGAAAAATCACAACAATACGAACGCAAGCGAAGTGGCACGTCACGGCTGCACCTCCTCTTTTGTTTCCGCGCCTTTCGTTTCCGTTTCCTGCTTCACCGGCCCCCCGCCCGCCTCATCCTTGCGCCTGGGAGTGAACCGCCATTTGAGGCCCGCGTTGTAGCCATCGAACTCATCGTATTCACCCACCAATGACCAACGCCCGCCCAGCGCGTATTCCATGGCATAAGTTTCCTTGCCCTGACGCGAAAGCTTTTCGCCCGTTCGCACCGTCAACCGTTCCGCCGCATCGTCGTTGACCCCGAGTTGCCGCAGCATGTCCGCGCCCACATACGTGCCAAACCGCGCCAGACGATGCGTGCTCGTCGAAAGCGAACTCTCGCTCGGAGCCACGCCCGCCATCACCAGCATCAAAATCTGTTCGGAGTCGAGCGCCGGACTGGAGAAAAACTGCAACACCGGCGCCTCCGCCGTGCCGGTCAGTTCCAGACGCAGATCGTAGTCGTAACGCTGCGCCACGCCCGACACCAGCAAACGCGGCTCGTAAGGCGCTGCCTCGGTCAGGCGCACGCTCGCGCCCTCCTGCACCACGAACACCGCGAAAGGAAAAATCACCCTCCCCCGCGCCACCCGCGCCTCGCCGACGGCGCGCGGATTGCCCAGCGTGCCCGTCAGGTTGAAACGCGCCGAAACCACCCCCTCGAACACCGGCGACCGCACCCGCATGAAACGCTCGCCGCGCAACGCCACGTCGAGTTCCCACGCATTGAACGGCGCCTCCTCCACCGCGAAATACGGCGGACGCCGCGCCACGCCCTTCACCCCCGTCGGCATCAACGACGTCAAATCGGACAGAAACACGCTGTCACGCAACCGCACCTCGCCCCCGATTTTCGCCCGCCCCGGCTCGCCGGGCAGCGAACGTACCGTGAGATCGATATCCCCCCGCACCACCAGCCCCGTCTGCCGCACGAACGGCGTGTTCTCCCCGCGTAGTCGTACATCGAATACCGGCCTCCCCCCCCGCGGCCACTCCGCTCCGCCCGTCAACATCACCGGCTGCCCCCCTGCCAGCGCCTTGATCGACTCCAGCACGACCGAGCGCCCCTGAAACCGGATGCGCGCCTCCACCTGCTGCAACACCCCCAGCGGCCCCAACGGACGCGACGACGCCCCGTGCAGTGTCACCAAACCCTCGATACGCTGATGCGGCCCATAAGCAACATCCGCGCTCAACACCCCCGCTGGAGCCAGATACGTCGGCATGTAACGTGCGATGGACGCCACCCGCGCCTCCGTGATGCGCAACCGGCCCTCCGCCCGCTCCCGCACCAGTTCAGCCCACGACTGCGGCAACTGCATCCACTCCGAAGATTTCACCGACAACCGCCCCGACATCGACACTGGCTGGCCGTCGATCTTCACCGACGCCTCCTCCACGCGAATCCCCTCCTTGCCCAGCGCCACCTCCACGCGCACATCCGTGACCGAAGGCAGGGAGAACGGCAGTCGCTCTCGCGCATTCTCCGGAATTTCCAGTCCCCCGGCCCGCAAACGAATCGTGCCGCCCGGCTCGCGCAATGTACCCGAAACGCTGGCGCGAAGCTCCGCCCCGCTCAATCTGATCCCACTCAACGCCGCCAATTCCTCCTTCCACCCCACGTCGTCGCGCGACACTAGATCGACCGAGAACGGCTCCGCCTCCCGCCATTGCAACCACCCCTCGCGTCGCGCGTGCAACGTCACCGGCAAACGCCCTTGCACGTCGGCCAGAACCGCACCCCGCGCTCGAATCTCCGCCTTGCGCAACTCCACCACGCTCTCGTTCGCCACGACATCAAACGAAGCCGCCAGCGGCGCCCCCGGCAACGGCTCCAACCGCACCTCGCCGCGCGCCAAGCCCGTCACCGCACCATCGCCCTGCCAGTCAGCCTCGACCAAAAATGAGGCCAACGAAGCTCCCTTCGCCCAAGCGGCCATGTCACCTGCACCGGACAACAGCCAGTCCTCCAACATATCCTCCGTGACGTTCCCTGCCTCCAGCCGCACCCGCCCGCCGCCCGGCTGAAGCACGCCCTCCGCCGAAACCGAAAAACTCCCCTCCCCCCCCCCCACAAGCCGCAACGGCGACACCGCCACCAGCACATCGCCCCCCCGCCGCACCATCACCGGCACCGCCAACTCCGCCCACGTCGCCCCACCACGCAACCAGCGCCAACTGCCGATGGTCAACGCATCCGCATCGCCCGGCGCAACCGCCGGCCTCAACTTGCCCGCCAGTTCCCACGCCGCCGCCTTGTCATTGGTTTCAAAATACAAACGCGAAACATCCACCGCCCCCCCCTGCCCCGACCACGCCACGCTCACCGCAAGCGGTTTCAAGAACGCCGCCGATGGAACCCGCACCGCCTGCGCCTCTAGTTCGCCCTCGTGCCGCAAACCGGCCAGCGCCCCCGGAGTCAACGCCTCCGGCAATGTGCCGGAAAACCGCACCGCCGCCTTCGTCGCGCCAAACCCCGCGCCCTCCGGCCAGACTCCGGCGCGTATCCATCGTGTGACGACAGATTCATCCGCCAGCGCCGCCGACAGCACACCGTCTGCGATGGATTTGGTCGCCGCATCATAACGACCGGCCAACTCAACCATTCCGCCATCCAGCATCACGCCCGCCTTGCGCAGCACGATCCCCGGCCAGCGCACCTCGCCCTCCGCCGCAACGTCACCGATGACCTGCGATTCCCAGGCCAGCCCCCGCCCTGACAACGAGAAATCCACGACCAACGCCGACAACGGCCCCGGCGCAAACGCGGCCCGCCCCGCGACCCGGCCCGCCAGCCCGTCCACTCCCGCCGCGCGCAACGCCGCCAGATCGACAGCGAAATCGAACACCGAACGCCCGCTGATAAAGCGTCCTCCCCAATCCATGACAAACGGTTCCGCCAGCCGCGCCTCCGCCTGTGGCAGCACCACCTCCAGCCGCCGTATCGCCACCTGCGTCCTGTCACCCTCCGCCTCGATTGCGATTTTTACCGGAGGCACACCCTCGCCCTCCCTGGGCTCCGCGCCTGCATCAATGCGCACCGTCCCCCCCCCCCCTTCCACTCTGCCGACCAACCACCGGCCAACTCCCCATAACGCCCCGTCACATCCCACACCGCCGCCGGCACCCGCCAGTCCGCGCCGCGTGTCGTCAGCGAATTCAACCGCCACGAGTCCGACAATTCCGCCTCCAGCGTGCCGCTTCCCTCCGTCCTGCCGCTCACATCCCGCAACGTCGCCGACACACGCCGCGCATCCGTGAGCCTGCCCTGAAGTCGCAGCATTCGTTTTTCGGATACAACATCGAACTCCACCGCATCCGCGCCGGTCTCCGCGCGCAATTCCACCGCTTCGTCCCTCCAACCCACCGCCGCCGTCAGCACGCCGCCGGAGTAGTCGATCCGGGGCACAACAAACACCTGTTCTCCAGAAAACGCCACCACCACCCGTCCCTCGCGGGCTTCGATCCACCCCAGCCAGCGCGTCAGTTGACCCGTCACGCCGGACGCCATGCGCACCGCCTTCGCAGGTGACATCGCTGGTTGGTCGCCCGCAGTTTTCCCATCGGTTGCGGAGACAGCGACCGTCCACCGTCGCACCTCAAGACGAGCCTGCCGCGTCCACGCCCAACGCACCAAGTCCGCACCCTCCACCTCATCCGCCGCAAACGTTGTGCTGGTGTTCGCCCACCTCACGCCATGCAGACGAAACCGCCCGCCCGCCACTGATTCGTAACGCACGTAATCCGCCCCCGCCACGCGCGTGCCCAGATGCACCGCCGCCCGTTGCCACCACGGCAACGTGACCACGCCAACCAGCGCGATCACGAGAAACAGTCTTTTGAGACGCCGCCTTTTCATAAGGAAGTTAACCACAAAGACACGGAGACAAAACAGGAGGGGGCGGTTCTTTTAAACCGCGAATGAACGCGAATGGTCGCGAATAAAAAAAACATGTCGAAATCCATTGGTTTTATTCGCGTCTATTCGCGTTCATTCGCGGTTGGTTCGTCTGCCTTGATTTTTGCTCGGCTAAATTCATGCCAGCCCATTGCGCACAAACAACGCCGCCGGGTCGGGGTCGCGTCCCATGAACCGGCGGAACAACTCCGCAGGCGGCACCGAGTTTCCCTTGCTCAAGATATGCTCGATGAACTGCGCGCCGACCTCCGCGTTAAAAATCCCCTCGCGCTTGAAGCGAGTGAACGCATCCGCGTCCAGCACCTCCGCCCACTTGTAGGAATAGTAGCCCGCCGCATAGCCAACCGGATCGCTGAACAGATGGTTGAACCGCTTCACAATCGTGCGCGACGGCGGCGACGTCGGTATCATGCAATCCGCCACGATCTCCCGCGCGACGGCCTCCAAGTCCCCCCCCCCTCCCGCGCTCCCGTCTGCGAACTCCGCGGCGCGCAGATGCAGCACGAGATCCATCTTGGCAAACTGCACCTGGCGCATCGTGGCGCACGCCGAGCGAAAATTGCGCGCCGCGATCATCTTCGTAAAAAGCTCATCCGGGATCGGCGTATCCGTTTCGTGGTGACGCGCAAACAGGTCGAGACTTTCGCGCTCCCAGCACCAGTTTTCCATGATCTGCGAAGGAAGCTCCACAAAGTCCCACTCGACATTAACGCCGTTGAGCGACTTCACCGGCACCTCGCCCAGCAGATGGTGCAACAAGTGACCGAACTCGTGAAAGATCGTCTCCACCTCGCGGTGCGTGAGCAGCGCCGGACGCCCCGGCGTGGGCGGCGTGAGGTTGCCGCAAATGTAGCCAAGATGTGGAGCGCGCGAGCCATCAGCACGCGGCCCGCCAGTGATGAGATAACCCATCCAAGCCCCGCCGCGCTTCGATTCACGCGGATGCCAGTCGGCGTAAAACGATCCCACATGCCGCCCCGCGCGATCATGCATCTCGTAAAACTTCACCTCGGGATGCCAGACCTCGACCTGTGGCGGTGAAAGTGGCGCGGGCGTCCCGCCCGCATTTTTCCCAGACGCGGGCGAGACGCCCGCGCCACTTGCGATCTCCGCGATGCGCAATCCGAACACACGCGACGCCAACGTGAACAATCCGCCGATCACACGCCCGACCTCGAAATACGGACGCAGCGCCTCATCGTCGAAATCGTAACGCTGTTGCCGCAGTTTTTCCGAAAAGAAGGCCACCGACCAAGGCGGTAGTTGACCACTCGATACACCGGCAAATTTTTCCAGTTCCGCGCACTCGCGCACGAATGCCGGACGCGCCCGCCGTTCCACGTCCTCGACAAAATCGAGAGCCTTGCGCCCGCTGCCCGCCATGCGTCGCTCGAGCACGAGATCGGGAAAATGCGCCTTGCCCAACAAGCGCGCCTTCTCTGCGCGCAAACCGAGAATGCGTTGCGTGATCGCCGTGTTGTCGTGCGGAGCCTGCGAACCGACATCGTTGGAAGCCGTCCACACTTCGCGCCGCAAAGCTTCATCCGCAGCGCGCGTCAGCACCGGCTCCAGCGACGGACCGTGCAGTGTGAACCGCCACGCCGGGCGGCTCCCCTCCCCTGCCCCGAAACCTTTGTCCCGCGCGCTCTGCCGCGCCGCCGCGACCGCATGCTCCGGCAGACCGGCGAGCCGCGCCTCATCCTCCGTCACCAGTTGCCAGGCATTGGTGGCGTCGAGGACGTTTTCGGAATATTTCTGGGTCAACTCCGCGAGTTCGCTTTCGATTTTCTCGACGCGTGCCCGCGCCTCGTCCGGCAAATCCGCGCCCGCCTGACGAAAGTCCGCGAGCGTTTCGTCCAGAAAACGCCGATACACGCCCGTCACATCCGCCGCCGCGCCGGAGGCGGCGAACGCCTTCAATCGCGCCCAGAGCGCGGTGTTGAGGGGGATTTTTGCGGAGAATGCCGACACTTTGGGCAGCATGGCATTGTGCGCCTCGCGCAACGCGGGCGAGTCGCTGACGGATTGCAGATGCGTGACTTTGCTCCACGCGAAGTTGAGCTGTTCCGTGGCGCGTTCGAGGGCGAGGAAAGTGTTGTCAAACGTCACCTCTGCCAGCGGACGTCCGGCGATTTCGTCAATGGCCGCCTGCGCCCCGGCCAGCGCGGTTTCGATAGCGGGCGCGATCCACTTCGGATCATGCGCCGACCAGCGGATGGCAAACGAGGGATCGAGAAAGGGATTCGAGTGCGTAGATGTAACAGAATCAGAGGCGGTGGATGACATGAGTGCCGCCAAGCGAATCCACCCCCGCCCCATGAGCAAGCCTGCGCCGAAGAGGGGGAGGAATATTTGACAGCGTTTTCCGAGAAACAGGGTGATGGGTCGCGATAAAAGTGTTTGGGTTCAGGCGTTGTCGCGCAGCGTCATCCGACCTTGAACCATGCGCTCGGTGTCGGCGTTGACAGAATTCGTTGCATTCCGAACTCCATGACAATCGCGTCTACTTGATTGTTTTCAAGTAAGCTAGGATGGCGTCGTTCTTTGCTTTGCCGCAGGCGGCGGAACTGCGGTGGCCGCTGGCGATATCATTATAAATTGCCTTTGGGCCGGAAAGATTGTTGTAGGCAGCATATACGGAAGTCGGCGCGCAGGTGACGTCGATGAAGCCGACCGTGAAATACGCAGGGACCTTCACGCGAGTCGCAAAGTTCATCGTGTCGTAATAGCGCACCGCCTCGATCACCATGGGCAGTTTCTCCGCCTCCTCCTTGACGCCGGGAAGGAATCCGGGCCAGCCGCGCTGACGGTTGACCAGGACGCCGGTGTTGTCGCAGAGCGCCGGGACGCCCGCCGAGATGTAGGTGACGCGCGAATCGAGTCCGCCAGCCGCGATCGCCTGTGCGCCGCCCTGGCTGCGACCGGAAACGATGACCGCACGGCCATCCCATTCAGGCTGGGCGGTGAGGAAATCTATCGCACGCACGAGGCGCAGATACATGTCCAGAAAATAGATCGTGTCGCGTGAGGCGCGGCCGCGTGCAGGGTAGCCACGGAGGTCGCCTCTGGAAATTTCCTCGTAGTAGGCGGCGGGTTTGCCGTTGGGCAGGCCATGAGCGTTGATGTCGAGCGCGATCAGGCCGCGCGCGGCCCAGTCGGAGGGGTCTTTGAGGCTCGAACTACGCACGCCGGCACCGTGAACCAACAGAATCGCCGGGAGACTGCCAAGCCTCGCGCCGACCGGCCGGGCATAGTAACCGGAAACAGGCGCGCCAATGCTGTCGGCCTGGAGATCAAAGGTCTCGACCTTGCCTGCAAAGTATGTGGGCGCGTTAACGGGTGTGAGCCGCGGATTCGCCGGGATGTCGGCGAGTTCCTTTTTCTTCGCGGCCCAGAACGCGTCGAAGTCGTCGGGCACCGGCAGGCTGGGCTTGATCTGAAGCGGATCGAAACCGGCACCGCCGAGCGCTTTAATCGTCGTGATTTCGGCCTTCGCTTCGGCGTTGGCAATGGTGGTGACATCAGATTTTGGATACGTATAGGTGGCCTCGCAAAAAATGAAACCAGGCTCGTGAAGCGTGGCTGTGATGGTGGACTGTCCCTTGACGAGCTTCGCCGTGCCGGTGTTGTGCGGAGGCATGCCATCTTTGCTAATGGTCCACTTGACTTCGGCGCCAGAGGGCGCGTTGGCGAGCCGGATCGTGAATGTGACGGTGTCGCCTTGGTGATAGAGCGCATCGGCACGGTCGGGCGTGACCTCGAGCGACGGGGTCTTGGCCTCGGCATCTGTTTTCATGGACGCCGATGAATGCGTGGCGCTAGTTTGGGCATTGACCGGAAGGCTGAACGCAAGGGAAAGCGCGACCGCAAGGCTGGCTGCGAGTGCGTGAGCGCCAGAACGGCGGCCGTAGCGGTCTTGGTTGCAAGACAGGGGGAAATGCATGAGCAACATATTGGAGGCGGATGTCAGGATCACGAAGACTCCCAAATTTTCTTTAATGTTAAATATTGAATATTCTCTGCCTCATGCCTGCAGCTGGATATCTGCGCAGGGGCGCGCTTCACCGGGGGTTATTCATATTGAACGCATCGCGCTCCCTATCCTCCGAATGCTTTCACCGTCTCGATCATCGCCAGGATATTCTCCAACGGCGTTCCCGCCTGCACATTGTGACTCGAGCAGCAAATGTATCCGCCGTCTTTGCCGAGGGTTTCCATGCATTTCCGAGTCTCCGCAACCACATCCCGCGTCGTCCCCATCGGCAGCGTCTTCTGATTTTCGATGCCGCCGTGAAAGATCAAATCTTTCCCGAACAGCCGTTTCAGCTCAGCCCTGTCCATGCCCGGACATATGTGTTGGATGGGGTTGAGGATGTCGATGCCACACTCAATCAGTCCGGGGATAATCGGTAATACAGCGCCGTCGGTGTGATAAAACACCTTCTTTCCGTGCCGGTGAACCAAATCGCACCATCTTTTCAGACGCGGCTTGAAGTGGGTTCCCCACACCTCTGTCGACACGAGCAGATTGTGCTGCATGCCCATGTCATCACTGATAAAGATCATGTCCAGTCGGTCACCCGACCGTGTGAGCAATCGCTCAAGCATCGCCGTCTGAATGGTGTCGATGTAATTGAGCGTTGTATCCATAAATTCAGGATTGATCAGCGTGTCCATCATGGCGTTTTCCATGCCACGCATCTGGCAATAGATTTCGAAGTGGGAAATCCAGGGGCCTATCGTTGCGAAGTTGCAGGCTCTGGCCTTGTCAGCCAGGGCGGCTGCCCACACGTAATCGAATTTGTCAGGGTCGGGCCAAGGATAATCGGCCAGTTGCGCCGGGGCGGTATAATCCGCCAAGGGCGGGTCGATATACTCCTGATAAGTGGCCAGTCCTGATTTGACCATGCGCGTGGGAACGCCCCAAGGGGTGATGCCACCGCTGTCGTTCGGATCGAAATGGCGGCCGGCATAACCGGGGAAAATCCACACAATCTTGTCGAGCCCCAGTGCCTGATAGACGGCGAGTTCATCATCCTGCGCCGTGTGCTGCCGCAAGCTGTCGAGCACCTCGGGCGTGCACCAGAGATCAATAGGGGCTCGGTCAACCGGCTGGCGATTGATCGTGGCTAGGATTCTTTCTTTGGGTGTCATGATATCAGTAGTTTTTTGATATGATGGGATTTTGATTTCCATGCGCAGCCAGCCACGCGACATTTAAGCGCGCAAAGGTTATCGACTGATTCACCCACATCGAATCGTTCACGCCACCTTTTTCATAGAGCAGGTAAATCGTATCCGTGCCGTCATGCGCGAGGTCGCAATAACCGGCAATCCCCGCGTCAAGCACCCGGGACATGGGCCATGTCGCGCAGTCATCGAAACTAATTCTCAACGTGAGGTTTACGCGGTCCTTGTTGCAATTCCAAGAGGGGCCATGCTTGCCGCTGTAAGTATCGCTGTCGGGATTACAGAAGAGCACCCGTCCGGGTTTCCCCGATTCTGGTTCTGGGAAATTGAGCCGCAGCAGATTGCCCATGCAAACGGGTTCCTTGAGCGCGTTGTCGAGAGTTGGCAGCGACCAGTTTTTCGCACCATCGGGACTGCGCGACACTGCTCTGCGATGTGCACGGTCCTCGGAACGAATGTTGAAGAGGATCGAGCCGTCTTCCAGTTCCACGCCCGCGGTCTCGCTCATGTTGGACAACTTTGGCGGGACAATTTCGCTGCGTTGCCAAGTGCGTCCGCGATCGTCGCTGTAAATCGCGGCGACCACCGATGGGCGGTGGTGCTTGCCACCGTTGCTGAGCCATACGGGGAGGATGAGGCGACCGTTGCGCGTGACGATTCCGTGCCCCGGTCCGGCGGCGATCACGTTCCAGAGGTAGTCGGTGTGGAATTCGCGAA
Organism: Geminisphaera colitermitum TAV2; assembly: GCF_000171235.2. Taxonomy (GTDB): domain Bacteria; phylum Verrucomicrobiota; class Verrucomicrobiia; order Opitutales; family Opitutaceae; genus Geminisphaera; species Geminisphaera colitermitum. The sequence continues at coordinate 16,869 of NZ_ABEA03000196.1, forward strand.
ATACGCTGGTGATGTCGCGCGGCGCGCTGAAGGTGCGTCCGCTGTCCTTGCTGAGGGCGTGGAAGGCGTAGGCGTAGTTGATAAAAAATACCAGGTGCACGGTGCCTTCGGCATCGACAACGAGGTTGGTGTTGTGGGCGGGGAGAATGCCGCCGTCAGCAAGAACGGAGGCAGGCGTCCAAGTGGTGCCGCCGTCCTCGCTCCGGCGCATCACGATGTCGATGTCGCCCCAATCGCCCGCGTTGCCGTTTTCGTCTCCGCGACGGGCTTCCCATGCGGCAAGCAGCGTTCCATCCGCAGCGCGGGCCAGGACGGGAATTCTTCCGGTCAACCAGCCGTTTTCGCCGGCGCGAAAAAGGTCAATCGACTCAAAAACAGGTGCGGTTGTTGTCGAGGTTGTTGAGGGCGGCATCGTCGGAACGTGGCTGGCGGGGGGGGAATGTGGTTATCGAAGGCGTTTCACGGTGTTGTTTTCCACGCGCACGTCGGAGCTGAGTTTCACCAGGATCGGTTCGTCGCCCGGCGCTTGGATCGTGTTGCCACGAACGACGGCACCCTTGGTTGACTCGATCCGAATGGCGACCGGCCAGGGGCTTTCGATGCGGTTGCCTTCGATCAGGATGTTTTCGTGAACGTCAGGGTAGGATTCGGTGCGACCGGCGGTGACTGAGAGCGCAGTGTGCGCGTTGCGAATGGTGTTGTTGCGGATGGTGACATTGCGCGTGGCGGTGCTTTCGAAATCGACGGTGGCGTCGCATGTGACCCAGATGCCTGCGCCGCTCAAGTCTTCGAAGGTGCAGTTTTCAATGAGCGCGTTGCGTGTTTTCAGGCGCATGCCGCAGCCGCGATTGCGGCGGACGGTACAGTTGCGCATGACGAATTCCGGGGTCTCGCTGGCGTTGCCAACGACGGTTCCGTTTTGGACGTAAACGGGCAAGTCGCGGTCCAGGGTGATGCGTTTCATTTTGATTTTCCCCACTTCGATCCAGGCGGCATCGAGTATCTTGGCATCGAATACAGGGACGAGCGGGTTGTCGTTGGTGGAAAATTCCAGTGTGTCACCCGGGCGCAGCGAGTTGCCCGGCGGCGGGGCGGCGCGGTCCGATTCTTTGAGGCCGGGGTTGCCGAAAATCGTTTTGTTGCCGCGCATCACGAGGGTACGGTTGTCCGTGCGCTCATGCACCATGGTGTAGATGCCGTGCACGTTGCTGCCATCGTCGCCCATTGCCTCGAACACGCAGTCGATCAATTCAACGCGGTCGCGAAGCATGTTGAAGTGCGTGGCGTCAACGGTGGTGGACATCCAGCGTCCGGTGCCCGGCCTAGGCATGATCGAGCAGCGGAGGAGACGGGCCGATTTGCAGGAGAGAGCCGTCAGGCCCATGTCCGAGGCGGCGAAGATGCGCACGTCTTCAAATGCGAGATTGCCGCTGTTCACCGAGCGGATGGCCCGACCTTCGCTGCGAACCACATACCAGATGATGAGGTGGTTCCCGATGAGGGGCAGCGTGCGTTTTTTTTGGTTAACGCGCAGGATCTCCGGGGAGGGGTTGACGAAGATGCGCAGCACATTGGGAGAAATGATTTGCGCGGGTTTGTCGTAACGTCTTTGGCTGATGAAAAAGTAGTCGCGATGGCTGGGTGGATGCGCGGCGAGTGTGTCGTTGTTAAAGGTCTGGAATGCCTGCACCGGGATTTCCCGCAGGGGATGGCCGGGTGCGATTTCCACGTCGATTGTCCCGTCGCCCGTCGCCACAACGCGACCTCCGGCAAAGGGCAGCGCGTCCTCTTGAATGTCGATGTCGAGACCGGAGACGCGAACATCGCCGCACTCCTCAAAATAAAACATCCCGGCGAGGTCGTTGCTGATGATCTCGGTGCGGTCTCCACAAATGGTGATCGAGGGGAATCGGGTGATGTTGAAAAACGCCCTGCGCGACTTGCCTGTGGTTTTTACATGATACACGCCGGGAGCGAAGAGGAGCCGGGGATTTTTTACTTTGCGGCAAGCGTCTAGTGCCGCGCGGATGGCGGGGGCGTCGTCATTGCCGTCATTCGGGACTGCTCCGAAATCGCCGACATGGATGTCGGTGGCATACGCGGCAGTGGTGGTTGTGAGGAGGAGGCAAAACAGAAGGCGGTGGAATGGACGCATGATGGTGAGATGGGCGGGCGACGGTGACGGAAGAAGGGGGGGGGGGGGAGCGGAGTGTGAAAATTAATGACACATTCAATGCACGTTGCGTTTGCGAAGCGCGACAGCGGTGCTGGCGAGGACGAGCAGGCCAATGAACAACGCGTTCGTGGCAGGTTCAGGCACGGCTGCGGTGGTCCAGAGTAGCTGGTCGGCGGCGAGCACACCGTCAGAGATGCGGATTTCGCTGATGCGGCCGTTGAGGTAACTGTCATTGGCGTGGGCGGCTTTGCCGATGGCCGTCGGGTTGTTGGTCGCCAGTGCCCCGCTGACGAGGCCACTCCCTGAATCCCAAGAACCGAGCAGCCTAGTGGTGTCATATACCGAGAGTTGCAGTTTGCCCGTGGTGTCACGGCTCGCCGCAAAGAAATACCATGTGTCCGCAGCGATTTCGAAATTCGTCCGCACCGTCTGGCTCGTGCTACCGTCGCCGACCCGAAACTGTAATTTTTTGTCGCTGTCTGGCACTGCGACCGCGAATCCGGGAGTGCCGATGGCGGTGGTGCCACGATTGCTGACAATGGCGTTGGGCGCCGTCAGCGAGCTCAGGTTGAACCAGCCTTCGATGGTGAACGCGGTGCTGGCGGCGAAACTCAATGAGGTGAGCACGCCATCGGATACGAGGCAGTCTTTATCTGCGGCAGAAAATTGCGCGGAGATGTTTCTGTCGCTATGCGCGGCGGGGACCGTGGCGGTTGCACTTGGGCGGGCGTTCACGGTTGACTGACTGAGGGTGTTACCGTTGCTGGTGATGCTACCGATGTTGTTGTTCCCGGCGGCGAACGAATCGAATGTCCAGTGAACAACGGTGCCTGCGGATGCTGTGGCGAGGACAGCGCTTAACGAGATGGCGGTGAGGGTGAGTGCTTTTTTCATGATGATCGGTCGGGTTGGTTATGGTTTTCGGACGGGAAATTGACGAAGGAGAGGGGGGGGGGATTCCTCGATAGATTTCAGTCGTTGGTCCACGGCATGTACTCCGTGTAAAACTGGTTTCTCTCGATGGTGAGGATATGGCCGTCGGCAAAGGCGATGATGCCCTTGCCGCCGTGCCTGCCGGAAAATTCGCCGCCGGTGCTGCCTGCGGCGGCAACGTTATTGATGTAAAAGCTGCCGGTGTTTTCTCCGTTAAGGAAGCTCTGCGCGGTGCCGACCAAGGGTGTGCGAGAGGGATTTGCCAGCCGGGAGATGGCGTATGATTTCACGGTGATGCTCTTTTTCACCGGTCCATCGGTATTGCTGTAAATGACCCCGTAGTCGCCGCGGCGTTTATTGGAATTGGGCTCGGCAGGATCGTAGAAAAAATCCGGCATGACCTGCCGGGTGCGCCATGGATCGGAGGGATGTTCCGGCGTGGAGATCACGCTCATGCAGGGGAGAACGAGGTGATTCCATATCGGTTCATTATCCACTCCACCGACGTAGTAAGTCAGCCGGGGCAGACTGCCGTTTTCGTGATCGTAGAGCGCCAGTCCCTGGTGAATCTGGCGGAGGTTCGAAATGCTGCGGGCTTTGTAAGCGGCCTTTCGCACGCCGCCGATCGATACCAAGATGATGCCGGCGAGTATCCCGATGATGGCAATGACGGTGAGCAGTTCGATCAAGGTGAAGGCCGCGATCCGCCGGACGAAGAAAGTGGGTTGCGGGGCGACCAAACGGCGGACGATGACGGGATGGGTTGTCATGGAAAAACGGTTACAAGTGGTGTTGGGCACGGTGTTGAACGCGGGGACGGCGTGATTATTTTCGAAACGGACTCCATCCGTTTTTCACCGAGAGGGAATCGCACCTCCACGTTGCGAGTGAAGAGTTCGGCAGCGAGGTTTTCCCCGTCGAGTTGGCCCGGGAGTGTGCCATCGCGCAGGGCGATGGCGGCCGCAAAGCCCGCTACTTCGCCCGTGTGGACGAGGCAGGGTTCCAGCCGGACCGCACCCCATGCCACATGGGTCGCTCCCAGGCATACGGATACGAGCAAGTTATCCAGTCCGCGGGGAAGCAAACTGCGATAGGGAATCTGTCCGGGACGCAGTTCATGGGAGAGTATCAGCTTGCCATCGTAGGGGTAACGCTCGCTGACAGGCTCGCCGTAGGTGGCATCGCGGTCACAGGAATGGCTGTCCATGTACCAGTCGGTAAACGCGATGGAATCATCAAACGCCCTCGCCAAGTCTGTGTCTGGATGCGGAAGCAGATCATGCTCACTCAACACATGGCGGGCAACGATGCGCCGGGTCTCCCGCACATACATTTCCCATGGGAGGTGATCATTGTCGGTAAACTCGTCTGCACAGAGGTGCCAGAGGCGAAACTGTTCCTGCTGATCTGACGGCACCGAACGGTCGTTTTGCAGGAACCACATCAAGCCGAGGGCAAAGTCGCGGTGGCGTTCGTAGATGCGCTGGCGCGTTGCCCAGTCACCATCCGGGTAATCCCAATTTTCGCCGGGCAGGATGGGGGAGTTGCAGGTGGCCTTCCTGTTGATTGCGTTTTCAGGAAGATAGAGGGCCAAGCTTTTGCGGCTGTAGTTCAGATACGCTTCGCGCAGGTAGCCGGGAGGCGGAGCAGTAAGCGGGACGGCACGCGAGGGGTCGCAGGTCAGACAGGGTCGCAGGTTGTAGGCCTGCACGCAGCGATCGCCAGTGCGCGGGCTTCGGGGATCGATAGGCCCCTGACTCATGGGAGCGGGATGCAATCCAAATCGCCGGGCAACCATTTCGTTCGGTCCGCTGGCGGAGCTGAAATCGGTGTAAATCCGGCCTGCATGGGGTTCGCCCGTTTCATCATGACCTTCGCGGCCCACGCGATACAAGGCGCCTGCTTGGGCGGCCAGATCTCCCTCGTAACTTGCGTCGATGAAAACTCTGGCCGTAATTTCGGTTTGCCCTGCACCTGAGACCGGCACGAACACCACGCTTTCGACCAGATGATGCCTGCGGCGCGCGTGCCGGATGCGCCAGCCGGCGTGGAGGGTGATCAATGTCTCTGCCTCGACTAGGTGCGTGAGGATCGATTCGAGAACGGACGGCTCCACTTTCCCCACCGGGTGCCTGGCGTGGTCGTAACACGCCGCGAGATGATCGGTGGAGCCGACACCGGACTTCTCCCCGTAGTGGGTTTCGATCAGATCGAGAATTTCCCGCAAGACCGGACAGCGGCGTTGGCCACTCTGGGCGTCCCATTGCACGAGTCCATTGACCATCATGCCGCCAAGGTGCGTCGCGGGATTGACGAGTGCCACCTGCCAGCCTTCGCGAGCCACCCGGAGAGCCGCGGCAATCCCCGACAGGGAGCCGCCATAAACGAGGACATCGCAGCGGATGATGGACAGGAGTGGCATGAGCGGAGGGGAGGGTTTTATTGTCGGAGGCCTGAATCGTTGAGTGATGAACGTGCAGACCCGCGTCAGGAGCGGCATATTCTAAAAAGAAGACATTTATTGTCCAAAACGCTCCTTTTGTTCATGCTTGCTTTCCTCGCCTTTCGAACCGTCTTCCTGTCGGAACATGGATTCTCCGGAGCAACGGATATTGAATATGTTGGGTTGTTGGATACAAGCTGGATTGTCGGGCGTTACCATCGCAGTGGAACCGGGAAGAGTGGTTCAGGGTGCGGCGCAGTTCTGCAAGATCGTCCCGCAACTCATTCTGGGCTGCGAAGGAGTCGTCTCCTATTTTATCCAAAGAAACGGGATCGAGACCGAAATCAGGTTGCACAAAGGAGACCTCTTGATTGTCGCCGAAGGCGCCTGGTTGGGCCTGGCTCCCCGGCGGCCTTACCAGACGCTTGGCATCATCATGGACACGGAAATGACACACTCCTATCTGGCATGCCCGAAGACGGCACCTTCGACTCCCGGACGCAGCATGCACCTGTTCATGCTGCCAATCCCCTGGCATGGGTTCACGTGCATCGAACATCCGGTGGTCCACGACACCCGGGCGGTGCCGGAGACGGAGGTAACCAGCCTCGTCGATACTTTGGCCCGGGCGTCGCGACGTCCGGCGAATGATCCTTTCATGATAACGCTCGGCGTGCTGTTGCTTCGGGAACTGAGACGCATCCTAGCGATGCGAGGAGCGCCAGCTTCCTCCAAAGCGCACGCAACGTATCTGGCGGCATGCGCCGGGATTTCCAGAAACTTTGACCGCTCCATCAACCGGGAGTCGGTGGCATCGGAACTCCGCATCCATCCCCAGCATCTCAGCAGGCTCTTCAGCCGGTTCACAGGCAGGACATTTTCCCAATATCTCCTGGAGTTCAGGTTGAAGAAAGCGGCTGTATTATTGGAGGGGAAAGGTCGGACGGTGGCGGAAGTGGCTGCCGCCTGCGGATTCGGCAGCGATGCGTATTTTGTGCGTTGTTTCCGGCGGCACTATGGACACACACCTGGAGCCCACTGAGAACAATTTTCGCCCTCTCTCCAAGCTGAAACGAGATAAACGACGTCCTCCACACCCGCGCCAGCATAACCTCCGGCAATACCCGGATGGAGACTTGTCGCCCCATTGGGAGACGAGCACAAAACTTCCCCATGCCGACACCTCCATTCGCACCCACTGGTTCGCTCGATCCCGCCGCTCTCGTCGCGGAAGCGGCGGCGCTCGGCGCGTCCCGTGGTTTTGCCGTGGAGACTTTTGCCGAAGTGGCCGGTGTCCCCCTTGTCGCGCTCACCCGGCTAACGACGCCAGGACGCCCGCATCTATATCTCTCCGCCGGCATTCACGGTGAACGAACCGGCCCCGCCGCGCGCACTGCTGCGCCTGCTCGAACTCGACGTCTTCGACACGCGTGCCGGATGGACGCTCATACCAATGCTCAACCCTACCGGTTTTCGCCTCGGCACGCGCGAAAACACCGACGGTATTGACCTCAACCGCGACTATTTTGTCCGGCGCACCACCGAAATCGCCGGCCACTGCAACTGGCTGCGCAACCAGCCACTATTCCACGCCGTTTTCTGCCTGCACGAAGACTGGGAGTCGCCCGGTTTTTATCTTTATGAACTCAACCCCGCGCAACGCCCATCGCTGTCCGACGCCATGCTTGCCGCCGCCGCGCGCCACGTGCCTCTTGATGCATCGCCCCTCATCGACGGACGCCCCACCGCCGCCCCCGGCCTGATCCGCCCGGACTTTGACCCAGACACACACACCACCGGCGCCGAGGCCGTGTATTTGTGCCGACATTACACGACGCTCAGTTACACGCTTGAGACGCCCTCCGCCTTTGAAATCGATTTGCGCATCGAAACCTTGATCGCCACCGTCCGTGCCGGTCTCGACACTCTGCTCCAACAACCACCGTCCGCATAAAACACTCCCCCCCCCTCTCCCCGCCATGTCTGCCAGTATCACACCGCCCTTCCGTCTCATTGCCCACCGCGGCGCGCCGATGCGTGCGCCGGAAAATACGCTCGCCTCGTTCCGTATCGCGCAACAACTCGGCGCCACCGAGATCGAGACCGACGTCCAGCTCACCACCGACAACGTCCTCGTTCTCTGTCACGACGACACCCTCACCCGTTACCGCCTCGGCGACCAACGTGTCGAAGCATTGCCCTACGAAGCGGCGGCTTTTGACACGCCTCTTGGAGAGTTGGACTTCGGCTCGTGGTTTTCCCCTGCCTTTGCCGGAGAACGCATCGCCACGCTCCCGCAACTGCTCGACGCCCACGCCGCTGATTTTCTGTTTCACATCGAACTCAAAGGCGCGCACCCGCGACTTGCCCCCGAAACCCTCGCGCTCCTCAACACCCGACGCCTGCTCGACCGCTGCGTGCTCACCTCGTTTTCCATCGAACAACTCCAACGCGCCCGCGCCGTCTCCGCCAGCGTTCGCCTCGGCTGGCTCGTCCGCACCATCGATGACCCCGTCCTCCGCGCCGCCGACAAACTCGCACTCTTCCAGATTTGTCCGCTCGCCTCCGCTGTCACCGCCACGCCCGACGCTGTTGCCCGCGCCCTCCAAGTCGTCCCCGAGGTTCGCGCCTGGGGCTGCCCGCGCGAAGCCGCCGCCGCCCGTGCAACGGTCAGCGCCCTCCAATCCGCCGGCTGCATGGGCATCACCACCGATGAACTCGGCTGGTTCAGCGGTTCCGATTCAGCCTGAGTGGCCCGGTTTTTCGTTTTTTCCCCGCTACAATTTCCCAACTGACATTCCGGGCGGAATTGTCTTATGAGACCGGTCCAGTTTTTTAACAATCCACCATGTCCGGCATCGTTCGTATCCAATCCCTGACTACCCACGTCAACAACCGCAACGACACACCCGGGGAGGCGCGCGCGAATTGAGCACCATCGCAATTCTCGGCGGCATCGGCCTCATCCTCTTCGGCATCCGTTTCCTGCGCAAAGGCCTTGACCGCCTCTTCGGCGGACACCTCATCGGCTGGCTCTCCGGCCTCACCGCCCGCCCATGGAAGGCCTTCGGCGCAGGCGTCGCCGCCGGGGCCGTCTCCCCCTCATCGACCAGCATCTCGATCATGGCCGTGCAACTGCTCGGTGACGGACGCCTCCGCCAGCAAGGCATCCTCGCCATGCTCCTCGGAGCCAACGTCGGCATGACCATCCTCGTGCAGTTCATGGCCGTGCGGATACAAGACTACGCCGGACTGCTCATCGCGCTCGGCATGGTCGCCTTCGCCTACACCCAACGCGAAGCCCTGCGCGGCACCGGCCAGTGCCTGCTCGCCCTCGGCTTCATTTTCCTCGCCATTGCAATGATCGGCGACGGCGCAGCCGAAATCTCACGTTCCGAGGAAGCGCGCCAGGCCTTCGCCCTCCTGCACGGCCACTCATTTCTCATCGCCATGGGCACGGCAGTATTCGCCGTCGTCCTGCAAAGCTCCACCGCCACCGTCGGGCTCGGCGTCGGCCTTTGTGCCTCCGGTCTGCTCGGCGCGGATGAATTGGTTCCGTGGGTAATTGGCACCAATATTGGCGTCGGACTCAGTTCGTTGATCGTCGGCTGGCGCACCACCGACGCCCGCCGCCTCGCCGTCGCCAACCTCCTTACCAAACTCTCCCTCGCCCTGCCCCTGCTCATCGCCTCCGGTTTCGCAACCCGACTCTTCGACGCGCTCCCCGGCCCCCCCGAACATCAGGTCGTGATGTATCACACCCTGTTCAACCTCACCGTCGGACTCGTTGCGCTGCCCCTGCTCACACCGATCATGCGACTCTCCGCGCTCATCGTGCCCACGCCCGACACCACGCTTGCGGGCGGCCTTGCGCCCGCCGAAATCAGCCACCTCGACCCCAAGGCGCTCGACACCCCCTCCGTCGCGCTCGCCCGCGCCACGCGCGAAACCCTGCGCATGGCCGACCGCGTGCGCGCCCAACTTACCAGCTTCTGGCAAGCCTGCCGCAACGGCGACGTGGAACTCGCCAAACGCATCCAGCGCGAAGACGACAAAGTCGATTGGTATAACCGCGAACTCATCGACTACCTCAGCCACATCGGAGGCGAAAAAAACGCGCGCGACACCCGCTGGCAAGTTGCCCTGATGAACTTCACCGTGGAACTGGAAGCCATCGGCGACCTGCTCGACAAACACCTCTGCGACCTCGTCATCAAGCACCGGGCCGAAGGCGCGCAATTCCCTGCCGCCGAGTGGCGCGCGCTGGAGGATGTTTACCAAAAACTCCTCCAGCGTTTCGATGGCGCGGTGAGTCTTTTCTCACTCAACGGCGACGAAATGGCCAACGCGTTTGTCGCGGGCAAACGCACTTTCAACGAGCACTGTCACCAGTTGCAGCAAGCCTACTATGCCCGCTTGCAAACCCTCTCCTCGCCCGCCGTTTCGACCAACACGTATTTTCTGGATTATCTGAACGGTTTTCGTCGCATCAACAGTCACCTCACCGGCGTTGCCTACGGCCTCGCGCACCCGCGGTAAAAGGACAAGTGGCGCGGTCGCTGCCTAGTTTTTAGCAGGTGCGACTGCGGCAGCGTAACGGGCGACAAAAGCAGTCTTGCCAGAAGACTGATTTTCTTGAATCTTGGTCTTCGTGAGAGACCAAATAAAGACAGCCATTCAGGAGAAACTTGCCGACGCCCTTGATGCAGCATTCCCTGTTCTCACCCGGCGAGAAGCAGTTTTGCCGACGATCCCCGGAAAAATCCACGCTGTGACGGGCATGAGACGCGCGGGCAAAACCTGTTACCTTTTCCAATGTCTGCGCGATGCACAAACCGCAGGCGTCCCCAAGGAACGCCTCGTTTATTTCAACCTCGAAGACGAACGCCTCGCCACGCTCTCTGCCGACGACCTCGGCGTAATCATCGAGAGCTATTACCAACGTTTCCCCGAATTGCGCCGCCAGCACGAAGTCCATTTCTGTTTTGATGAAATCCAACTTGTTCCCGGCTGGGAACGATTCATCCGCCGCCTGCTGGACAGCGAAAAAGTCCGCATCTACCTGAGCGGTTCCTCCGCCAAGATGCTCAGTCGCGAAGTTGCCACCAGCATGAGAGGCCGTGCCATGGAAACCACCATCACCCCTTTCAGCTTTCGCGAATTTCTGGCAGCCCGCGCCATCCCCCCCCCCCCCCTCAAGCTCACACCGGGCGCACGAGCGCGTTCCCTGTTTCAGAAAAATCTCAACGACTACATTGCCACCGGAGGCTTCCCCGAAGCCGTTGCCGCAGCCAGTGCCGGAACGAACGCCGACAGCCTTCGCACGCAAGACCGCGACCGCGTTCGGTTGCTGCAAGGTTACGTGGACGCCGTCCTGTTTCGTGACGTGGCCGAGCGCCATGCCGTGGGCAATCTTGTGGCTCTGCGCGCCTTTGTCCGCCAACTCCTGCGTAGCCCCGCCGGTTTGCTCAGCATCAGCAAAATCAGCAACGATTTCACATCACGCGGCGTGCCCGCGTCCAAGGAAACCCTATTCACCTTTCTCGATTACCTTCAGGACGCCTTTCTTGTATTTACATTTCCGGTACACGCACGTTCCGAGCGACGCCGTCAGGTCAATCCGCGCAAACTCTATCTAGCCGACCACGCGCTTGCCGCCGCCTTCGCTCCCGCTGCCGACCTCGACCGAGGACATCTTCTCGAAAACATAGTCGCCTGCGAACTCCAGCGTCACTCGCGCGACCTCGCCTACGTGCGCACGCGGGGAGGCAACGAAGTGGATTTTCTCGCCACCGGATTCGACGGCGTTGAACGCCTCGTGCAAGTTGCCGCTAACGTTTCCGATCCTGCGACGCTTGCCCGCGAACTCGAAGCATTGGAGGACGCTCGCACCGAGCATCCCCACGCCGAGCGCTGGCTACTCTGCGAAAGCCTTCCCCCTTCCGACGCCTCTCTGCCGCCTGACGTTCATGTTGCTCCGCTCTGGCACTGGCTGGGCTTGCCTCGCACTTGAGCAAGCCTGAGCCAAAAGGTGTAGCCGTTGTCTTAACGGTAGGGAGGCCTCTCCGAGGCCTCCGAAACCACGCTCCAAACACCTGCGAATCTCGTATCCTACTTTACACTACGCACGGCGGAGGCCTCGGAGAGGCCTCCCTACCAGGTATCAAATGGCTATAGTTTACATGAAACTGCTCTAGCTTTTAGCTGGTGTGACTGCGGCGGCGTAACGGGCGATGATTCCATCAAAACTGCCGTTGGAAAAAAAGACTACGAGGCGCGGCTTCGTTGTTGCTGGCGTCGTCGGGGGGGGGGGGGGGGGGGGGGGAGGGAACGTGGACGCTAGAAGTGCGTCGAGAAGTGCGGCGTTGGTGGGCGCGGTGCGGGCAAGGCATCCGCGCGTGGTGAGTTCGCTGATCACGGCGTCGGCATCGAAACGGTCTTCGGGACGAAGTTTGTCGGCTCGATTGACGGCACCGATCCAGGCTTCGTCGGCAAGCGCAAGGGCGTCGATGAAACCTGCTTGAAGCGTGCGCGTGCGGGCGGTGTTGCTGCGGGGTTCAAAAATTGCGGTGAGCGTTGTATTGGGAAAGCGGTTACGGAAGGAGCGGAGTGTTTCGGCAAGTGCGGTGGGGTGATGTCCAAAGTCCTCTATCACGGTCAGCGCAGGCGTGGAGATGAGTGTTTCCTGACGTCGTTTGACGCCGCGAAAGCGGGCAAGCGGAATTGTGATGTCGAGGGCGGTGGGGTTGTCGGGATGCAACGCGAGTCCGGCTGCGGTGGCGGCCATGGCGGCGTTGCGCGCGTTGTAAATGCCGGGCTGGTTCCAGGTGATGAGATCGTTTTTTGCGGTCTCCCCCCCCCCCCCCCCCCCTGTCCAAGCTTGTCCGCGCCAGAGGAGGCGGAAGCTGACGCCGGTTGAGGTTTCGGTAAAATCGACGATGCGCACGTCGTTGTCCGCGCCTGTGCCAGCGCGAATGACACGCGTCCAAGGCAGGGGACCGAGGGCGCGGAGGTTTTCGTCGTCGCCGTTGAGGACGATAAATCCGTTGCGCGGGACGATGCGCGTGAGGTGGGCAAAGGTGCGTTGGACGTCGGCGAGGTCGCGAAAGATGTCGGCGTGGTCGAACTCCAGGTTGTTCAACACGGCGATGTGCGGGGCGTAGTGGATGAATTTGCTGCGCTTGTCGAAGAAGGCGCTGTCGTATTCGTCGCCTTCGATGACGAAGGGATCGTCGGGGTTGCCGAGGTGGTTGCCTGTGGGCGGGTCGAGAGGAACGCCGCCGATGAGGTAACCGGGGTCGCGTCCGGCGGAGCGGAGGAGGTGGGCGGTGAGGGCGGTGGTTGTAGTTTTTCCGTGGGTACCAGCGACGACGATGTTGCGGCGTCCGGCGAGAATGGTGTCGTGCAGGAGCGCGGGGAGTGAGGTGAAGGCGAGGCGGCGGCGGCGAGAGCCGGAAGGAGAGTTGCTGGAGGGGGGGGGGGAGGAGTGTTGGTTGTCGAGGATGTATTCAACTTCTGGATTCCCGCGACTCATGGCGTTGCCGATGACGACGAGGTCGGGCGCGGGTGTGAGTTGGGCGAGTCGGTCGGCGTCGTAGCCTTCGAGGATGGTGATGCCAGCGTCAGCAAGGACGTGGCTCATTGGAGGATAAATGCCGGTGTCGGCTCCGATCACGGTGTGCCCGGCAGCGCGGGCAAGAAGGGCCGCGTTGCCCATCGCAGTTCCGCAGATGCCAAGGAAATAGAGTGTCATGGATTTTTAACTACACATCCTTTTTGAAAAATAATTTTGCACAGAAGAAAACGAAGAAAACAAAGATATGAACGAAGAAGGCTGTTGGGAAAGAGGCAAATTGTTATCTATCTTAAAATTGCGACTGTGTCTTCTTTGTTTTTGTCCTTTGTTTTCTTCGTTATCTTCTGTTCAAAAAATCTTTTTCAGAAGTTCCTTTGACTACACGGCTTCTTCGACGAGGTCTTTTTCGACGCGGAGGTTTTCGATGATGAAATCCTGTCGTTTGGGGGTGTTCTTGCCCATGTAGAAGGTGAGGAGTTCGGCGCTGTTGTAGAGGTGGGCGAGCGAGACGGGTTCGAGGCGGATGTTGTCGCTAATGAAATCCTTGAACTCCGAGGGGCTGACTTCGCCGAGTCCTTTGAAGCGGGTAATCTCAGCGTTCTGGCCGAGTTTGTGCAGGGCGGATTGTTTCTCGGCTTCGCTGTAACAGTAGATCGTCTGCTTTTTGTTACGCACACGGAAGAGTGGTGTTTCCAAAATGGATACATGCCCGTTGGTGATGAGGTCGGGGAAGAATTGCAGGAAAAAGGAGAGGAGCAGGAGGCGGATGTGCATGCCGTCCACGTCGGCGTCGGTGGCGATGATGACTTTGTTGTAACGGAGGTTTTCGATGCCTTCCTCGATGTTGAGGGCGCTTTGGAGGAGGTGGAATTCTTCGTTTTCGTAGATGATTTTTTTGGTGAGGCCAAAGGTGTTGAGGGGTTTGCCTTTGAGGGCAAAGACGGCCTGGGTTTGCACGTCGCGGCAGGCGGTGAGGGAGCCGGCGGCGGAGTCGCCTTCGACGATGAAGATGGAGCTTTCCTCGGCGCGTTTGTCCTTGCTGTCGAGGTGCACGCGGCAGTCGCGGAGTTTTTTGTTGTGGAGGGAGGCTTTTTTGGCGCGTTCCTTGGCAAGGCTGCGGATGCCGGAGAGTTCTTTGCGTTCGCGTTCGCTGGCTTCGATTTTGCGTTTGATGGCCTCGGCGGCTTCGGGGTTGCGGTGGAGCCAGTTGTCGAGGTTTTGCTGGAGGAATTGGGTGATGAATTGGCGGACGCTGGGGCCTTTGGGTCCCATGTCGCTGGAGCCGAGTTTGGTCTTGGTCTGCGATTCGAAGACGGGTTCCTGCACGCGGATGGAGACGGCGGCGATGATGGATTGGCGGACGTCGGCGGCTTCGTAGTCTTTTTTGAAAAAGTTGCGGAGGGTGGCGACGAGGCCTTCGCGGAAGGCGGCGAGGTGGGTGCCGCCCATGGTGGTGTGCTGGCCGTTGACGAAGCTGTAGTATTCTTCGCCGTAGTGTTCGCCGTGGGTGAGGGCGACTTCGATGTCGGGGGCCTCGATGTGCGACATGGGGTAGAGGGGTTCGCCGGTGAGTTTTTTGGTGAGGAGGTCTTTGAGGCCGTTTTCGGAGCGGAAGGGTTTGCCGTTGAAGTAGAGGGTGAGGCCGCGGTTGAGGTAGGCGTAGTTCCAGAGCATTTCCTCGATGTATTCGGTGCGGAAGCGGAACTCGGTGCCGAAGAGTTTTTCGTCGGGGTCGGGGGTGAATTCGATGATGGTGCCGTTGCGTTCGGTGGTGGGCTGGGGTTTGTTGTCCTTGACGAGTTTGCCGCAGCGGAATTCGGCGATTTTGCACTGGCCGTCGCGGATGGCTTCGGCGCGGTAGGAGAGGGAGAGGGCGTTGACGGCTTTTTGGCCTACGCCGTTGAGGCCAACGGCTTTCTGGAAGGTTTCGCTGTCGTATTTCGCGCCGGTGTTGATGATGGAGACGCAGTCAATGAGTTTGCCGAGGGGGATGCCGCGCCCGTAGTCGCGAACGGTGAGGGTGCGGTCGTCGAGGTAAACTTCGATTTTCTTGCCGTGGCCCATCGTGAATTCGTCGATGGAGTTGTCGATGGTCTCCTTGAGGAGGACGTAAATGCCGTCTTCGGCGTGCGAGCCGTTGCCGAGGCGTCCAATGTACATGCCGGGGCGCAGGCGAATGTGTTCAAGGGGCGAAAGGGTTTTTATCGAGGATTCTGTGTAATCGGCGGCCATGTAGGATAAAAATCTGAAGGCTGAAGGGCTGAAGGCTTTTATTGTTTAGCTGCCGGGTTTCTCGACGGGGAGGGAGGCGAGTTCGGGCGGGAGTTGATCAGCCGGATAGGTTGGAAAACTGAGTTCGAGGAGCGACACGGCTGGCACGTCGAAGCGCGCGGCCCCTGCGCTGCGGTCCACAAGCATGGCAATGGCCTGGGGTTGCGCGTTGGCGGCACGAACGATGTCGAGGCATTCGATGACGCGTCCGCCGCGTGTGACGACGTCCTCGGCGATCAGCACGCGTTCGCCGGGCGCGAATTTGAAGCCGCGTCGCAACACGAGGCGGTCGTTTTCTTTTTCGGCAAAGATGTAGCGGGCTCCGGCACGGCGGGCGATTTCTTGTCCGATGACGAGGCCACCCATGGCGGGGGCGAGAACGGTTTCAAAGCGGATGCCTTGGGAGTGGAGTTTGGCAACGAGGAGTTCTGCAAGGCGTTCGACAGCAGCCATGTTCTGGCATACTTGGGCGCATTGGAAAAAATGGCCGCTGTGGAGGCCGGAACGGAGCACGAAGTGGCCGCGAAGCAGGGCCTTGGTGCGTGTGAAAATGTCGAGAATCTCTTGTTGTTGCGTGTCCATGTTGCAGCGAAAAGGGGCTATGCTGCCGGACGCTGGCGTGGTTGCCAAAAAGAAAAATGGAGTTTTGTACGATGCGTGGAGGAGGAGGGGGGGGGGAGGCTGATGTCTTCGACGACTGAAGAGGCGAAGAAGCGTTTTTTGGAGGGCGGGTCTCCTGACCCGCCAGACGCGGCGCAGCCGCGCCTTCCGGATGGGCGGTGCTTCGCACCGTCGGCGGGTCGGGAGACCCGCCCTCCAATTTTCTCTGTCAGCGTCGGGCCATGTCGCCGTGCCCAATGGAATGCGCGCTGTCGAATATCGATACGCTAACCATCTGGTCAGCCCAAGGAATACGCCCCGCCAGCCGTTCGCTGGCCATCCATTGGCGGGCGATTTCGTTCGGGTCTTTTTCCACACGGCCGCGAATCAGCATCCGGGTGCCGACGTTGGGATCATAGACGAGCGTGGAACCTTTGTATTCAAAAACACATACGGCGTGGCCGATGACTTCCTTGGTGGGATTGGTCTTCCAATAAACTCCCACGACTTGCGCCCAGCGTTGTCCGGCGAGGCCGGAGCGGGCGGAGAGTGCGTCGCGGTAACATATGGAATTGATGACGCAACTGTTGGGCGCCTCGACAGTGCGGCCGGCTGGCGGCGTGGTTGCGCACCCAAATAGGGTCCACGAGAGAATCGTGAGGAGAAGGGCGCTGGAGAGTTTTTTGGAGGGAAAGGTGCTCATGGGGATAACAACTCTTTATCACGGCACTGCCGTGATAAACTTTAGCTGATTCCCGGAGCATTTTTTTCGTCCGCGGCATCTACTGCGGTAATTCGTAGCGGTCGGCGGCGGCGATGGCCCGCCGTATTCGCGCCACTGATACCAAATAATTGTAGTTGGCCTGGAGTTGGTTAAGTCGCGCGAGGGTGAGGGCAACGCGGGCTTGCAACTGGTCGAGTTGCGTGGCGGAACCGGCGGCGTAGCGGGCGTCGGCCAGTCGCAGGGCTTCGGTGGCTTGCGAGACGACTTTGCCGGCGGCGGAGGCCAGTTCGGTGGCTTCTTGCAGGGAGGAGTGGGCGCGGCGGACTTGGACTTCGATCGAGAGGCGTTCGGATTGGAGGGCGATTTTGGCTTGTTCGAGTTGCGAGCGAGCCTGGCGCACGCGTCCGCGCGTGGCGGCGCCGTCAAAGATGGCCCAGTTGCCTTCAACGCCAACAAGCCAGCCGTCGCGCGAATCGGAGAGCGCGGAGGAGAGGGTGTCGCGGCGGACTTGGTAGCCGCCGACGAGGTCAAACTTGGGCCGGTAGTCGGCCACGGCCACGGTGACGCCAGACTCCCGGGCGCGCACGATGCGGTCGAGGCGCTGGAGTTCGGGGCGGTTTTCGAGGGCGGTCTGGATGGAGGGCAGGAGGTCGTAGCTGACGGGGGTGTAGGTGAGGGTGTCGGTGAATTCGGGCGTGCGTCCGGGGCGGAGAACGTCGGGGTTGGTATAACCGAGGGCGCGGCGGAGTTCGTCGATGGCGATGCGATAGTTGTTGCGCGCGGTGATGAGTCCGGGCTGGGCGTTGGCGAGTTCGACTTCGGCGCGGAGGACGTCGAAGTGGGAAACGGAGCCGGCTTCGTAGCGGTTGGTCGCGGTCTGGAGCTGTTCTTTGAGGAGGTCGATGTTTTCCTGCTGCACGCCGATTTGTTCGCGGGCGAGGAGGACGTCGTAGTAGCGGGTGCGGACGTCGAGGAGGGCGTCGCTGATGATGGCTTGGAGAGAGAGGATGGCGGCCTGGCGAACAAGGGTCTGGGCGTCGAGCGCGGCGCGAATGCCGCCGCCTGAGTAAAGCGCCTGGCGGACGGTGAGCGCGATGCCCCAGTCTTGGTCGCGGTCTCCGATGTGGGTGGAGATTTCCTTGTCGTTGAGTCCGTAGTTGCCGGTCAATGACAGGTGGGGGATGGCCTGGGCGCGGACTTCAATGATGACGCCTTCTTGTTCCTCGATTTGTTCGCGGGCCTGGCGGATGGCGTAGTTGTGTTCAAGGGCAAAGTCGAGGGCGGCCTGGAGGGAGAGTTGGTGCGGGATGGTGGGCGCGTCGGTCAGGGGGGCGGGCGGCGGGAGG
>NZ_ABEA03000195.1 GCF_000171235.2 Geminisphaera colitermitum TAV2
TCGTCCTCCGCGACATCAACTTTGAAGCCCGCCCCGGCCAGACCGTTGCCCTCGTCGGACACACCGGCAGCGGCAAAAGCTCCATCATCAACCTCGTATCCAAATTCTACCTACCCACATCCGGCCAGGTGCTCATTGACGGCCGCGACATTCTCACGCTCACCGGCCACTCCCTGCACCGGCAGACCGGCATGGTCACACAGCAAAACTTCCTCTTCAGCGGCACCGTTCTCGACAACATCCGCATGGCCCGCCCCGAGGCGACGGAAGACGACGTGCGCGCCGCCGCCGCGTCCATCGACTGCCTCGATCTCCTCGACGCCCTGCCTTGCGGACTTGCCACCGACGTCGGCGCGGGGGGGGGGGGGATCTCGCTCGGCCAGCGCCAGCTCGTGTGCTTCACCCGCGCCATGCTTGCCAAGCCGCGCCTCGTCATCCTCGACGAGGCCACCAGCGCCATCGACGCCCTCACCGAAGCCCGACTCCAGCGCGCCCTGCAACTCCTCCTCACCGGCCGCACCAGCCTCGTCGTCGCCCACCGCCTCAGCACCATCCGCCACGCCGACCTCGTGCTTGTGCTCGACCACGGACGTATCATCGAACGCGGTACACACGACACCCTCGTCGCCGCCGGCGGAGTTTACGCCTCCCTCCACGGCCAGTTTGCGCAAGGCGACAAAAGCCCCTCCGCGGCAGACTCGCCGCCCCTTCAGACGTAGTTATTTTTCAACTACGCAGCCATCCGGCGCTTTTGAAAACTCTTGGCCGGTTACGCAAGTTTGAAATTTTCCCTCTGAAACCGGTATTTTTACCCAGAAAAAATACTGTTTGCATTCGCTCCGCACTGTCCTAGGACGAACCTCGCTATGGCAAAAACACCTGCACGCAAACCCAACGCTGCCTTCATGAAACCGGTTCAACCTGACGACGTCCTCGCGGCCGTTGTTGGTGCGAAACCCCTCCCCCGCACGGAGCTCACCAAGAAACTCTGGGAATACATCAAGAAGAACAACCTTCAGGACAAGAAGGTGAAGACCAACATCAACGCGGACGACAAACTGAAGGCCGTTTTCAACGGCAAGAAGACCGTCTCGATGTTCGAAATGACCAAGCTCGTTTCCGGCCACCTCAAGGCTTGATTCGCGCGCGACATTTCCTCGCAGCAACTCTTGCCGCCGGCGCCCTCAAAAGCCCGGCGGCTTTTTTGTGCCCGCGCAACTTGCAGTGGAAAAGGAAGTTGCCTCATCCGAATCCCGCTCAGGAGGCAAAATCCGCCTCCCCCTGCCTCCACCCGGCCCGCCTCCTGCTATACCGTCCGGCCATCGTCGCGCCAACCTATGCCCATTCACGTTGCTCTCCACCACCGGACAGCCTACGCCTACGACCGCCCGATCAACCTCGGCCCGCAGGTCATCCGACTCCGGCCCGCGCCGCACTGCCGGACGCCCATCCCGGCCTACTCGCTCAAAATCGAACCCGAAGGCTACTTCATCAACTGGCAGCAGGACCCGTTCAGCAATCACCTGGCGCGGGTTGTTTTTCCTGAAAAAATCACCCGGTTCACCGTCACCGTGGACCTCGTGGCCGGGATGTCGGTTTACAATCCGTTCGATTTTTTTCTCGAACCCGAGGCGGAAAAATTCCCCTTCACCTACGCCGAATCCCTCGCCACCGAGCTTGCTCCCTACCGCAACAGACCCAGTCCGGGCCAAAAACTCGCCTGTTTCATCCATTCGCTCGACCTCAAGCCCCGCCGTACAATCGACTTTCTTGTCGCACTCAATCAGAGGCTCTTCACCGAAATCCGTTACATTATTCGCATGGAACCCGGCGTGCAAAACGCCGAGACCACGCTCGCCATGCGCAGCGGTTCCTGCCGCGACTCCGCCTGGCTGATGGTGCAGGTGCTCCGCAGCATCGGCCTCGCCGCACGCTTCGTATCTGGATATTTGATACAACTCAAGGCCGACGTGAAATCCCTCGACGGCCCCTCCGGAGCGGAGCAGGACTTCACCGACCTGCACGCCTGGTGCGAAGTGTTTCTCCCCGGCGCCGGCTGGGTCGGCCTCGACCCCACCTCCGGCCTCTTCGCCGGCGAAGGCCACATCCCTGTCGCCTGTTCGCCCGAACCCTCCAGCGCCGCGCCCATCACGGGCGCGCTCGACGAATGCGAAGTCGAGTTTGCCCATGAGATGCATGTCAGCCGCATCCAGGAATCCCCGCGTGTCACGCAGCCCTGCACCGAGGAGCAATGGGCGGCCATCGACCGTCTCGGCCACCAGATCGACGCCGACCTCGAACGCGACGACATCCGCCTCACCATGGGCGGCGAACCCACCTTCGTCTCCATCGACGATCCCGACGGCCCCGAGTGGAATTTCACCGCCGTCTCTCACCCAAAACGCATCCTCTCCGGCCAGCTCATCAAACGCCTGCGCGACAAATTCGCCCCCGGCGCACTGCTGCACTACGGCCAGGGCAAATGGTATCCCGGCGAACCCCTGCCCCGCTGGGCGCTCTCCGCCTTCTGGCGCAAGGACGGAGTCCCCGTCTGGCGCGACGACTCTCTGATCGCCGACGTGTCACGGGATTATGGATACGGCGCCCGCGAGGCCCGCGAACTCGCCCTGCGCATCGCCCGCGCCGCCGGGCTCAACCCCGCGCATCTGCTGCCCGCCTACGAGGACGTCTTTTATTACACATGGAAGGAGCGCCGCCTCCCGTCCAACGTCGCCGCCGGGGATTCCCGGCTCAAAGACAAGCAGGAGCGCGAACGCATCGCCCGCATTTTCCAGAAGGAACTCGGCGAAGTCGTCGGCTACGCGCTCCCCATCAAACGCATCTCCGAAGACGCCGGCGGCGGACACGCGGGCTGGATGTCCGGCCCCTGGTTTCTGCGTGACGACGACACCCTCTGGCTCATCCCCGGCGATTCGCCCATGGGCCTGCGCCTCCCGCTCGACTCGATCCCCTGGGTTGCGCCGAAGGACTACCCGCACCAATGGCCGCGCGATCTCTCGCAACCCCTGCCCGCGCTGCCCCGCGAATTTCCCCTTGGCATCGGCCGCCAGCGTTTCGTGAGTGGTGCGAACGCCCCGCTCGCGCCCGGACACGGCCCCGGCCAGCGCGCGCAGCAGCCCGACCCCGCACGCCGCCCCGCCGAAGGCGAAAGCGCGCCGCACATCATCCGCACCGCCCTCTGCGTGCAACCGCGCGACGGACGCCTGCACGTCTTCATGCCCCCGATCACGCTTGCCGAGGATTACCTCGATCTCATCTCCGGTATCGAAACTTCCGCTACAGAACTCGGCCTGCCCGTCATCATCGAGGGCGAGCCGCCGCCGCGCGATCCGCGCCTCAACAAGCTCTCCGTCACACCCGATCCCGGCGTCATCGAGGTCAACCTCCACCCGAGCCGCACCTGGACCGAACTCGTTGACCGCACCACCACGCTCTATGAAGAAGCCCGGCTTGCGCGCCTCGGCACGGAAAAGTTCATGATCGACGGACGCCACACCGGCACCGGCGGCGGCAACCACATCATCCTCGGCGGCGAAACGCCCTCCGACTCCCCCATCCTGCGACGCCCCGACCTCCTCCGCTCGCTCCTCACCTACTGGCAAAACCATCCCTCGCTCAGCTACCTGTTTTCCGGCCTCTTCATCGGCCCCACCTCGCAGGCCCCGCGTGTGGATGAGGCGCGCAACGACAGCCTCTACGAACTCGACATCGCCTTTCACGAACTGGACCGCCAGCTTGCCGCCGGCCACACGCCGCCCTGGCTCGTTGACCGCCTCTTTCGCAACCTGCTCACCGACGCCACCGGCAACACGCACCGCGCCGAGTTCAGCATCGACAAACTCTACTCGCCCGACGGTCCCGCCGGGCGTCTCGGACTCGTCGAGATGCGCGCCTTCGAGATGCCGCCGCACGCGCGCATGAGCCTCACCCAGCACCTGCTTTTGCGCGGCCTCGTCGCCAAATTCTGGCGCAAACCCTGCCGCAACAAACTCGTTCACTGGGGCTCCGACATTCATGACCGCTGGATGCTGCCGCACTTCTGCGAGACGGATTTCAATGACGTGCTGCGCGACCTGCGCGAATCCGGTTATCCCTTCGACCCGGCGTGGTTCGCTCCGCATTTCGAATTTCGCTTTCCGCGCATCGGCGAGTTTGCCCAGCGCGACGTCCACGTCGAGTTGCGCACCGCGCTGGAGCCCTGGCATGTGCTCGGCGAGGAGGCCGGCGGCGGCGGCACCGTGCGCTACGTGGACAGTTCGCTGGAGCGTCTTCAGATAAAAGCCCGCGGACTCATCGGCGACCGTTTCGCCCTCGCCGTCAACGGTCGCCGCCTCCCTCTGCACCCGACCGGCGTCAACGGCGAAGGCGTGGCCGGCGTGCGTTACCGCGCCTGGCAGCCACCCAATTGCCTGCAACCGACGATCGGCGTTCACGCCCCGCTCGTATTCGACCTGGTGGATACATGGAACAACCGTCCACTCGGCGGCTGCACCTATCACGTCGCCCACCCCGGCGGTCGCAATTACGAAACTCTGCCGGTCAATTCCTACGAAGCCGAAAGCCGCCGCCTCGCACGTTTTTCCACCATCGGCCACACGCCCGGCGCGGAGCCAGTCGCCCTTCGGCACGACTCTGCCCCCGGCATGGCTTTCACGCTCGACCTGCGCCATCCAGAACCTGCATCACGGAATCCCGAATGAGTTCCGCCGCCACTACCACCGCCGACCTCCTCGCTGACTACCGGCAACGTCCCGGCCACTTCGACGAATGCCGCCTGCCCGACGACGTCGCCCTGCGCCCGGCATGGGCCGAATTTTTCAGCCACCTCGGCTCCCATCCGCAGGACGCCATTCGCTCCGCCGTCGAAGCCTGCCGCCGTGCCGTGCTCGAACAAGACGTGAGCATGAACGTGTATGCCGGCGATGGATCAACCGCCCACGTCTGGCCCCTCGACCCTATCCCGCTCCTCCTTGGTTCCGACGACTGGACTCTCATCACCGACGGACTTCGCCAGCGCGCCCGCCTCTACAACGCCCTGCTCAATGACCTCTACGGCCCGCAACACCTCCTGCGCGACGGCCACCTGCCCGCCTCGCTTGCCATGGCCAGCCCGCATTTCCTCCGCGCCTGCCACGGTCTCGGACGCGCCCCCTCCCCCCACACCTACGCCGCCGACATCGCCCGCTCCCCGGACGGACGCTGGTGGGTGATCGAAGACCGCCTCGACGCGCCCTCCGGCCTCGGCTACTCGCTGCAAAACCGCATGATTACGCGCGAGGTTTTGCCTCGTGTTTTTCAGCGCGCGCCCGTCACGCGCCTCCATCGCTTTTTCCATGACTTCCGCCAGTCGCTCGAAACCCTCGCCCCCCACGGTTCCACCGATCCGCGCGTCGTTTTCCTCACGCCCGGCCCCGCCAACGAAACATGGTTCGAACACGCCTACCTCGCCCGCTACCTCGGATTCCCCTTGGTTGAAGGCGCCGACCTCACCACCCGCGACCGCCAGGTTTTCCTGCGCACCGTCGGCGGTCTGCGCCGCGTCGATGTCATCGTGCGCCGCGTCGATTCCGACTTTTGCGACCCGCTCGAACTCAACGACCAGTCCCTGCTCGGCGTCCCCGGCCTGATCGAAGCTGCGCAAGCCCGGCGCGTCGCCATCGCCAATCTTCCCGGAGGCCGCGCCCTCGAAACCACCGCCCTCCTCGCCTTCCTCGCCCCGCTCTGCCGCCACGTATTGGGAGAGGAACTACGCCTGCCCAGCGTCGCCACCTGGTGGTGCGGTCACGATGACGCCCGCCGCTACGTGCTGGAAAACCTGCACGGCCTCGTCATCAAGCCCACCTTTCCCACGCCCGGCAGCCCCCCCCTCCGCTACGGACCTCAGCTCTCCGAGGCGGGCCGCGCCACCCTCGCACGCGACATCAAACTCCGCCCCTGGGCCTGGTGCGGACAGGAGCGCGTGCTCCTCGGCACCACGCCCGGACTCAATCCCGCCACCGGACATCTCACCGCCATGCCCTTCATCGCGCGCATCCACCTCGCGTGGCACGACGGCGATTATCAAGTCATGCCCGGCGGCCTCGCGCGCTGCAACCCGGTGGGCGAAGACGCCATCGTTTCCCTCCAGACCGGCTCCGTCGCCAAGGACATCTGGGTGCTGCACGCCACCGACGCCCCCCCCGAGCCCGCGTCCACGCCCGCCGCCGCCTCTGTCTCCAACGAAGCGCACGACACTCCCAGTCGCCTCGCCGACGACCTCTTCTGGCTCGGACGCTACCTCGAACGCACCGGACAACTCGCCCGCATGCTCGCCAAGCTGGAACCCCTGCTCCGCGATGAAATCGCCACCCTCGATCCCGCCGTCGTGGACGACGCCGTGCGCCTGCTCTGCCACCTCCAGCAAGTCCCCGTGCCAGAGGTGGGGCCGATCGAAAAAAGCGCCGCCTTCGTCCGCCGCATCGCCACCGATCCCGGCCAGCCGGGCAGCCTCAACACCAATCTCGAACGCCTCGGACGCAGCCTCGAAGCCGTCAAATCGCGCCTCCCGCCCGAAGCCTGGCAAATGACACGCCGCCTGCGTGAATCCCGCCAGTCCGCGCCCGGCGCGGTGGGACTGCGCGCGCAACTCGCCGCGCTCGACGGCATCCTCGCCGAGAACCTCCCGCGCAACACCGCCTGGCACTTCCTCGACCTGGGTCGCCGCATCGAACGCAGCCTGCAAATCCTCAACGTCCTGCAACACCTGCTCGGCGACGCCACCGGAACTGCGCCCTCGGAATTTCGCCTCCAAACCACGCTGCACCTCGCCGACTCTCTCTTCGCCTACCGCTCCATGCACCACGGCGCATTTCACCCCGAGACGGTGTTGCAATGGCTCGTCACCGAACGGGAGAACACCCGCGGCCTGCACTATCAGGCCGACCTTGTCACGCAGAGCCTCGCCGCCCTGCCCGACCGGCTCGCGCCCCGCGCCGTGGAGCAATTGCGCAACCGCGCCCTGTACTACCTCAGCATCGTGCGCATGGCCGACACAGCACGCTTCGCCGCCGCCACCGCCGCCGCTGTTCCCTTCTGGCAAACACTCGTCTCGCTCAACCGCGAACTCAGCGCCCAACTCACCGAAATCTATTTCTCCCACGCCCGTGCCTCTGGCGCAGACACCGACCAGATGACCGGACTGTAACCGCCGGACTGGGATTCAGGATATTCCACACACATGCCGCTCTATCGTATCACGCATACCACTACATGGACGCACCACGCCCCTGTCGCCACGGCGTGGCAGATGCTGCGCCTGCAACCGGGCGACACCACCGGCCAGCGTTGCCTTGACTGGCGGCTGTCCATCACGCCTGAGCCCGCCGTCATCACCACGCGAACGGATTATTTTGGAAACCGGATGCACCTCTTCAACCTCAGCCAGCCCCATGCCCAACTTGTCATCCATGCCGTCAGCCGCGTCGCCCGTGAAGACATCCCGCCACCCGCGCTCGACCTCGATCTCACACCGCCCCCAGCCCTCGCCGCCCTCCAGACGACGCAGGCCATCCACTCCGGTGAATTTCAACTCGAACAATACCGGCATCCCACCGCCCTCGTCCCTCATCTCCCGGAAGCCGCCTCTCTCGCCGCCGGTCTCGATCTCGCCGGCATGCCCGTGCTCACATGGCTGGCTGCGCTCGGAGAAAAGTTCGGACGCGACTACAAGTTCGACACGACCGTGACCACCATCGCCACCCCGCTCGCACAGGTGCTGCGCAATCGTCGCGGTGTGTGCCAGGACTTCGCGCACCTGTTTCTCAGTTGCCTTCGCCAGCACGGACTCGCCGCTGCCTACGTGAGCGGTTATCTCCTCACCGAACCGCCGCCCGGCTCTCCGCGTCTGCTCGGCGTCGATGCCATGCACGCCTGGATTTCTGTCCATGTCCCCGGCACCGGCTGGATCGATTACGATCCCACCAACCTGATGTTTGCGGGCGTCGGCCACATCACCGTCGCCCGAGGCCGCGACTACGCCGACATCACGCCCACCCGCGGCGTCTTCAGCGGTGCCGACTCCCACGCTCTCAAGGTGGAAGTCACCGTCCAGCCGGAGGACGAAATGGACTGCTCCTTCACTATATAATCAAGGCCCAGCGCCCGCCGCGCCCGGGTCACCGCGTGGCGCAGTTGCCAGCCGTAGTCCTCGCGCACCTTCGCCGCCATTTGTTGCGCGGGTAACTCAGGAAACACCGTCGAATGCCCGGGATCACGCACGGCATTGGGCGCGAGCGTTGCCGACAGCTTTTCGAGGATGGCCGTCACCTGCATCCGTTCCGAATCGGAAAGGGCAAACCGCCGGGCCAGCGCCTCGCAAGCGAGAGCTACGGCGCTGCGCAGGTTGAGAACCAGCGAGGTATCCGACGCCAGTTCTTCCAGCAACGGGAGGCTGGCCGGGGTGATGCAACGTTTGAGGAGCGTCACCGCCGCATACCAGCGCGGCACATAAAACCATTCCTGCTGCGGACGCGTGATGTCACGCGCCTTGGCGTCCTCGCGGGTGCGGAACGCCTGCCAAAGGCGTGGCTCGGAACGCGCGTCGCCCCACATCGCAAGAATCGCCGCGGCACGCCACGAAACAGTTGTATCGGGCGATGTGAGCCGTTTTTCAACCGCGGTGCGCGTCTCCTCGTCATGCCCCGACCGATACAAATGCCACAAGGCCACCGTGGCTGGTCCTGTCGTGAGTTCTTCCAACCAGCGGTCAGATATGCGAGCGGATGGCGTGATTGCCTGTTCGTTTTCAAAAAATTCCGGTGACGCAACATTGCTGCCAAACGAAGCAGCCAGTTCGGAAGGCGGCTCCAACTTCACCGCACCGGAGGTCAGCAGGTGCGGATGCAGTTTTTCATATGGCAGGTCACGGCACGCCACGCCTGCCTGCGCGGCCAGCGCGCAACCCGCCCCGGCCGCTTCGCCGATGCGCTGGATGTCGCGCTGCATCCGAAACGAATGATGCGCCTCCTCGCTCACACCGACGGCGCGGCAGGCCAGCGTCACGTTTTTCAAGTCACGTGGCAGGAGGAGTCGCCAGGGAATTTCGCAGGCAAGGCGGCCATACCATTGCTGGCAAACCCACACCCAGAAGGCGGCTTCGACGCTTTCAAATTCATAATCGCGGGCATGGTTGTCGTAGTGTCCGCCGGTGCAGCCGACTGTATCCAGAAAACGGCGACGGCTGATGAGATCGTCGAGCGTGAGTTCGTAGTCCGTGCGGATGTGCCGCGACTGGCGCAGTCCGACGAGCGGTGCGATGTAGGTGGGATGATCGTCGGCGGTGTAGCGAGCGCGAGCGTAGTGCGAAACACCAACAAGGCGGGCGCGGGTCAGATCGAGTTCGTCGGTTGGGTTGCAGTAACCGGCGTCGTAATTGGGAATCTGCATTCGGGCCACGCCGTCTTTGACGGACACACGGCCGGAGGACTGGCTGTAAGCGTGAAGCAATCCGTCGCCCCTGCGTCCGAGTCGGAACGCTGCGCCCGCCATTGCCGCGAGGTCGCCGTCGCCGGTGGCATCGACCCAGCCGCGCGCGCGGATGCGGAGCGGGCCGCTTGGTGTGGAAAACAGGGCAGACTCCACCACTGCGTTTTTCGTTTCCACGGAAACGAGCATGGCATCGTAAACGACGTCCACGCCGGCTTCGGCGAGCATTTCGTCGAGTGCGATTTTTTTCGCCTCGGGGTGAAAACCACCAACCTGCCCCGCCGATCCGAAGAGCGGCATGATGTCGCGCACGCGGCGATTGATTTCTTCCTGCAAGCCGCCCGGCGCGCCGAAATAGTAAACATGAAACCCGCCGCCCGTCCCGATGCCTCCGGGAAAGGGCATTGCTTCGAATGCGAGCACGCGCGCGTTCGGCGTAGCACGCGCGGCGGCAATGGCCGCAACAGCCCCGCCGGTACCGAGTCCGGCAATGGCAACAAGTGGCGCGGGCGTCTCGCCCGCAATCTGCGATGTCGGCAGGATGCCTGCGCTGCCACGAAAGGACGATTGCAGGCAGGATGCCTGCGCTACGGGGCGACGCTGCGCGCCGTCTGCGGGCGTCTCGCCCGCGCCACATGCCGGCAGGATGCCGGCGCTCCCAGGCGCTGCCGCGCCATAGGTGAATTTCTCTGCCAGCGTCGCGCCGCATCCGCCAAGATAACGGACATTCGTGGGCAAGTTGGGCGATGCGGGTTGCGCTAAATATTTTCTGAACGGCACCACACTCCCATGCGTGACGACTGCGCCTTTCAGATCGGCCTCCGGCACCGTGGAGCGAAGCGTGCGCAAGGCAGGCAACCAAGCCCGACGCGGATGCGTAAAATCTCCCGGCAACTCGATCCGCAAAATCTGTTCGCCGGGCCATAATCCCGGTTCCCATTGCAGACGCGCGATAGCGGGGAGTTCGGCGGGCGTGACGAGTTCGCACGCTGGCAACGATTCATCGCGCCCAAGTCGGAAGGTGATGTTGATGACCTGACTCTCCGGTTGCGGAGTCCTCCAATCGAGGACCAGCAAGGTTGCCAATTCGCCTGCGTCGGTGGCGTCGATCCATTCGCGTGCGGTGAGGTGATGCAGGCCGGATTTTGTTCCGATGGTCACCGTGCCAATCCCGCCCCCCCCTCCCCCCCCCCCTACCGCAACGGGAACGGCATGATAAAGGACGGCGATGTTTCGGGTGCGCAGCCATTCGCTGGCGAAGATTTCTGTAATGGCGCCGTCAATACGTCCATCGCGCACCGCTCCGTGAACATCAAGGTGGGCCAGCCATTCGCGCCAAAGTGGATCGTCAGATTCGCCCGTGTCGGTGGCGAAGGACCACGAGCATTCGGCGAGCGGCGAGGCATGGCGGTCAACGAGCAACACGCGTTTGTCTGCGCGATGCGCGGCGAGCGTTGCGGCAAACCCAGCGCAACCGGCACCAAAAATGACGGTGTCGTAAACAGTGTTGTAAAATGAAGCGGCGTCAGCCGCGGTTTCGGATTTCATGGTGCAGGTTGATGCGGCACTCAGGATGAGCGACGGCTGGAACAACACGGCGAGGCCGATGGTGTTTTACATACAGCATAGCTCCCCCCCCCCCCCCCGGCTCACGGATGCGGTCGCGGCAGCACCGGCATGACTTCGCCCCAAGACAAGGCACCGGCATCAGGAGCCTCACCGGAAAAATATCCGGGCGCACAAGCGGGAAGCGGGTCGCCAATATGGCGCGAGAGATCAATGCCACGAGCGCGAGCGACACTCTTTTCCGTCAGGCTGAAATCCTTCGTTTTCTCATCGCGGAATCCGGGCTGCTCTTCCGTCCACAGACTATGCGCATCCAAGCCCAGACGTTTTGCGTATTCGATGCCTTCGGTCCAGCGTGCGTCGGTGCCCTGACGCGCGTAAACATTGCCGTCAGCCTTCCAGTTGGGCTCCACGGAACCACCCTGCTCGGCGTTGAGAAACCAGTGGGTGGGGTGCCAGAGGTTGTTGTAAAAATGGTAATTCGGCGTGCCGATTCCGCGGACTTTGTTGGAAACAATCGCGGCGGACGGCGAGGCAAAGGTGTTGTGATAAACAAACACAATGGCCGGTCTCGGCTCTGGGTTTCCGCCGAAATTGCGGACGTCCTCCCGATTCTCGAAAAAGATATTCCGGTGGATGTAAAGCGGTCCTGTAGTGGGTCCTTTGATACGGACGCCGACGAAGCAGCGGCTGACAATGTTGTCGTGCCATTGGGTGTCGATTTGTGCGCCTGCGGTTTCGAGGCCGTCGTCGCACATAGTGTCGATGCGGTTGTGGTGGACGCGGATGGCGCGGTCTTTGTCGCCGAAGGGACGGGCGCTGATGCCGTCCCAATGGTCGTGAATGTAGTTGTCGTGGATGTCGTGGCCGCCTGTGTTTTCGCGGATTTCCACGCCGTAGCGGTCGAGCCAGCCGCCGCGTTTGTGAACGCGCCAGTGATCCGTCGCGCCGGGTTTGTTGTGCGGATTGGCGCCGTCATAGGGATTCCAGAATATGCGGTTGTGGCGGACAATGGCGTTGGTCGCGCCTTCATGGAGGAGGATGCCGAAATCGGCGGGGCCGATGGTGTTTTGTTCGATGAGTGTGGAGTCGGCGTTGGTCACGCGAATGCCGGCGGCGGCGTTGCGGAGTTGGAGGCCGCGCACGACGCAGTGGTTGGTGGCGGCGATTTTGATGAGGGCGTCGTTTTTATTAAGGGAGGACAGGGTGAGTTTGAGCGTATTGGGATCGGTGTCACCACGGACGCGGAGGAGGAGTTGTTTTTGTTCGGGCAGGTAAAGGGCGAGCGCGCCGACGCCACCTTGCCATCCGGAATCACCGACGCCGTTGGCGAAGAGGCGGGGCCATTCCCATGTTTCGCCCATCGGAGCTTTGCCGGGGCGTGTCATGCTTTCACGGAGCATGACGATGATTTTTTCGTCGAGCGTGACGGTGAAAACGGGCTGGGAAAGGGACAGGCGATAAACGCCGGGAGCGATGTCTGGCGCGGCTTGCCAGTGGTGAGGTCCGGGACGGCTTCCGTCGAGGATCGCGCCAGATTCGCCTTCGAGGGTGATGGGGAGAGTCGCCGAGCCGGAACGGCGGAAGCTGACGTATTCGTGATAAACGCCGGTGTGCACGCGGACGGTATCGCCGGGGGCGGCTTGGTCGAGGGCCGTCTGGATGCTGGCAAATGGAGCGGCCGACGAGCCGGTGGCGATGGCGGCGTGTGTTTTTTGTGGTGAAACGTGCAGGATGCGTGGAGCGGCAGCGGGGAGGAGAGGGGGAGAGGAGGCGATGAGCGCCGGGGCAATGGCGGCAAGGCGACGGGCGACGAGGCGCGCCAACTCACGTGCGCCGGTTTCCGTGAAATGCGTGCGATCACCTCGTCCGGTGCGTCCGGGATGTTCGATGTTGTTTAGCGTGAAGGCTGTCGAGCCGTCCTCGCCGAGCTGGGCGAAAAGTTCGCCGCTGTCGTGGTGCAAATCAATCAGCGGCGTGCTGGTTTCGGATGCAACGGCTCGCACGGCGTCTGCCCATGGCGTGAGTTCTTCCGTAAGTTTTCCCGACCGGAACATGCGACGGCGCGGTGGCGTGACGAGAACAGGAGTTGCATTGGCGGCGCGTGCTTCGCGGATGTAACGGCGGAGGTTGTCACGAAAGTCAGTGGCGGCGTCGGTGGACTCGGGCTTGTCTTTGGCGTGGGAGTCGTTGTGGCCAAATTGAATCAGAACGTAGCCGGGCTTGTCGGCCAAGGCGCGTTGCCAGCGTTCGGGCGGGAAGGTTTTGGTGCTGGCTCCGCCTTTGGCTTCGTTTTGGACACGCACTCCGGGCGTAAGATATTCTGGAAGGACCTGCCCCCATCCTCGGCGTGGCGAGGTCGCGGCGTAATTGCAGACGGTGGAATCTCCAACGATGGCAATGAGGGCGGCTCCGCTTGTAGTGGCGGCGTCATGACGCGGTGCGAGAACCATGGCAAGCAGTGCCGTGAGAGCTGGCGGTAGAAACCGAAAAAGAGAAATGCGCATTGGTTGAATTGAGGCGGAGCCGGGGGGGGGGGGGGCGACTTAAGTCGATTTAAATCGGATTAAGTCGTGGCAAGTCGTTCTGACGTGCGGGGCGCTTGCGCAAGGTCAGGCAGGCGGCGAGCGCGAGTATGCCGAGCCATGCGGCGCACGTGGCGGGCTCGGGAACAGCAGCGGCGGCGATGGAGAAACCGTTGGTCAGTTGATCGAACGAGAGGGTGCCGCTTTGTTTGGACGCGCCAAAGTTTTTGTAGGAAAGCGTTGCGCCAGCGAAGTCATTGGTCACGCCGGTGCCGGCAATGGAGAGCAACGCAGCGTAAGTTTGGTCGAATACACCGGTGTTGCCGAAATCAATGGTGAAGGTTGCAGGGCCAGTGGCGTTTTTCAGAAGCAGGTCGCCTCCGATGGTGAGCGTGGGAAAGGTGGCGGCGTCGAGGTCGAAGCCGAGAATAGCGCTGCTTGCCAAGGTGACATCGTGAACGGTGAGCGCATTGGCAGCGGCAAAGGTTGCGTCCGCGAGGACGGTCAGGTCGCCGCTCGGCGCAAGCGTGCCGCTGACTGCGAGCGTGCCGGCTTCAACGGTTGTGCCGCCGGTGTGCGAGAGGGTGCCGGTGAGTTTCTGCGTGCCCGCGCCGGTTTTCAGGAGGGCAAGCGTGCCGCCGATGCCGTCGGTGAGTTGCGTGGTGGCGGTGAAGGTGGTGTCGGCGGCGGTGTCGATTTTGAGCGTGGCAGCGTGCGTGCCGGTTGTGGCAACGGCGGCTTTGGAGCCGGTGATTACTGCGGCAGTGCCGGTGGTCTGCGTGAGGCCGTTGATCGTGGCCGTGCGGGTCTGGGCGGCAGTGGTGTTGTTGATAAGGTTGATCGTGCGGACGTTCGTTCCGCCTCCCGAAAAGGTCACTGTCCCGAGGCGGTAGTCGCTGGCGATGTTGAGGTCGATGTCGATGGCGCTGCTGCCGGAATTTGTGTTCATCGTGACGGCACCGATGGCAAGGCTGCTCAGAGCGGTAGTATTGGTGGCGCTGCTGGTGGTGCCGCCAAAGCGGTATGTCCCCGTGTTGAGCGAAAGGTTTCCGGCTGTCACGGAGAGTGTTGATGCGCCGTCACTGATGAAAACGACATGGTTGGTGTTGGCCGATTTCGAGAGGGTTCCGTTAATGTTGAGCGTGCGCGTGTCGTTCGCCGCGCGGAGCGTCAGCGTGGTGCCGCCGGTGCCGGCCACCGAGAGGTTGTTGATGGAGACGTTGGTATTGAGGTTGACCGTTGTGCTGGTGCTCAGGTTGGAGAACGCGGCGTTGTCGGTCGTTTCGGAGGGCGCACCGGCTGGAGTCCATTTGGCGTTTGCACCGGTCCAGTCGTGTCCGGTGGTGCCGGTTGTGGTCCAAGTGTAGTCGGTGGCGGAGACCATTGTGGCGAAGGCCGCGAAGAGGCTGATCGCAAGCAGGGCGCGGGTGATGCGGATGGTAGTATTTTTTTGTGGTTTCATGCTGGATTCGGGTTGGGTGGTCGTTGGTGGATGGAAAAAAAAGGGGAGGGATTACAGGCCAAGGTCGTCCAGCGGCATGGTCTGGACGTGGCCGTCGAAGAAGAGACGGTTGCGTTTGCTGCCGTGGACGGGTTTGTCGGGCATGACCCATGTGGTATTGGAAGGGCGCATTTCGCGGTCCACGTCGGTCATCATATAAACGCGGGAGGGGGTTGGGATTTGTTGCAGTTTAAGGGATGGCACGCGGGGAGTGGAGGTCGAGTTGCCAAAGGGACGTCCGACATCGGCAATCGCGACCGGGGTGAGTGCGTAAATCGCGGCATTGGAATCGTGGACGGCATCCGGGACGCTTGCTGCGAAGCCGGGACAAACGAAGGACTGGACGAGAAAGTAGTCGCTTTTGTTCGCCGGAACAGGGGTGCCGACGTAGGAGGCGAGGTGGGTTGCGAGGCGGTTCCAGCCGCCGCTGGTCGATACCCACGCGGGAGAGCTGGAGGTGAGACCGGCGTGGTTCGCAGCGGCGGCTTGTCCGGGCAGGGAGCCGTTGTTGTCCTGCGTGTAGAGCAGGGTGGCCACGCCGATCTGTCGAAGGTTGGACTGGCAACTGGCCGCGCGCGCCATTTGGCGCACTTTGCCAATTCCGGACAGGATGAGGGCGGCCAGAACGCCGATGATCGCAATGACGGCAAGCAGTTCAATGAGCGTGAACGCAGCGGAGTGTGGCAGTCGTGGAGCGGGGGGCTGTAACGATGGACCGGACATGCGGGAATTTTTATGCGAAGTGGCGGAAGGGAGGAAAAGCACGGCGCATTGTTACATAACAATAGGGATTGATGGCAAACGCGCGGAAAATCAGAAACGGTTTCGCATCCCCTTCCTCCATTTTCTTATGACCGGGCTCAAATCAATCGCCGACAAAGCTGGTGTGTCTCGAATGACGGTGTCGCGGGCGTTGCGCAATTCGCCGCTGGTCAATGCAGTCACCAGAAAACGGATACTGCAAATAGCGCGCAAAATGGGTTATACCCCTGACGCACGACTCGCCCAAACGATGGCGGGCATCCGGGGCAGCAAGCAAAAGGCGTTGCTCCCGATCGCCTGGCTGCACGCGAATTTGAAACAGGATGCGTTTCATGCCTACAAATGGTTGACGCCGTACATCGATGGGGCGCGTGAACAGGCGCGGGAATTAGGCTACCGGGTGGAGGAATTCTGGCTGGGCGAGGCTGGCATGTCGGGGACGCGCATGTCGTCGATCCTGAACTGCCGGGGGATTACGGGCGTGGTGGTGTGCCCGTCGATGATTCCAAGCATTTCTCACATTCGCATGGATTGGCGGCTGTTCGCGGCAGTCTCGTTTGAGGGTGCGATGCTGGTCCCGCGACTGCATCGCGTGGTGCCGGACTATTATTACAATATGCTGCTCACCTTGAAAATGCTGCGACGGCTTGGTTACCGGCGCATCGGCCTGTATTTGCACCGGCAGGAGGAGCGCCGTTCGCATCACAGGTATCTCTCGGCGTTCCGGCATCTTTTGTGGGACATTCCAGAGTCCGAACGGATTCCGCCGCTCACATTCGAACCGTTCGACCAAA
This sequence comes from Geminisphaera colitermitum TAV2, assembly GCF_000171235.2. GTDB lineage: Bacteria > Verrucomicrobiota > Verrucomicrobiia > Opitutales > Opitutaceae > Geminisphaera > Geminisphaera colitermitum. Next base: position 16,632 of record NZ_ABEA03000195.1, read on the forward strand.
AGGCGCTTGGCACATGGCTGAAAAAAACGCGTCCCGATGTGCTTGTAGGACACGACAGCAGGTTGATTTCTTGGTTGGAAAACACGGGACGATGTGTGCCGGAGGACATCGGCGTGGCGCACTTGTCACTCGACGGAGATTGCGAGGATTGGGCAGGCATCTGGCAGCACAAGCGCCGCATCGGTGCGCAGGCGGTGGAACAGTTGGTGTCGTTGATTCACAACAACCGCCTAGGCCTGCCCGACATCGCCTACGAAACGCTGGTGCCCGGCGAGTGGCGGTTTGGGAAAACGCTGCTACGACGAACGGTGTGATGCGGGTGAAGGTGCGGTATGTGAACCGGGAACGAGGGGACGGGAAAGAGGAGGGGGGCTATGCGGAGGATTTCTCTTCGAGACGGTAGCGCATGAGGAAGGCGATGGAGGCGGCAAAACCGGCGGCGGGGAGAATCGCGTAGATGATGCGCATGCTCAAAATAGTGTCGCTCCCCTGCCCTTCCGCAAGGGCGACATCGAAGCCGATGCCGTTGAGCAACATGTTGAAACCGAGAATGGCGAGCGCGGTGCCCGTTTTCATGATCCAGCCGAAAAGGGCGCTGAACACGGCTTCGTTGCGCTCGCCAGTGCGGCGCGCCTCGACGTCGCACACATCGGCCACCATCGACTCGCCAAGCAGCCAGAGTCCAATGGTGGAGGGACCGAGAAAAAGGGGCGCGAGGAGTTGAAGCACGGAATACGCGGGGGTGTAAAACCACCACGAGGCTGCACTGCCACAGCCCCACAGAAGACAGAGAATGAGCGTATTTCGTTTCCCGATACGACGTGAGATCGCGGTGAGAGGTGCAGGCGGGCTGGAGTGAGTGGACATGCCGCGCAAGCTATGGAGTGGACGAGAGGACTTGCGAGCCGGAGGTACGCGTGCGGTGGAGCGAGGAATCGGTTTTGTGCTGGCCGGTGTGTGGGGGGGGGGGGAGGGAAGAAGGGCGTCAAGTGGTGGCAACGACAAGATCGCTGACGCGAACAAAGGCCACGTCCCCCCCCCTCCCCTGCTGAATCATGGTGTAACAAACATACTCGCCGCGCGGTCCGCAAAACTGGGGATGCGGATGCAGGTGATAGGAACGCAGCGCGGACGGAGGTGCTGGCATTTGGGATACAATGTCAACCGAGCGGCGGGTGCGGAGGTTGACGAAGCGCACGTGATGCATGTCAGTCGCGTCGGGAGGAAGTGCGTCGAGAACGAGGTAGTTACCACATGGAGACGTGTGCGCGTGCGAAACGGTGCGGTGCGGCCAGACGAGTTCGGGGCAGGCGGCGGTGGTGCCGGCGGTGGCAAGCGGAGTGCGTTCAATGCCGGTTTGGTAGTGGACGTAATAAATGTAGTCGCCATCGGCGGACCACCATTCGTGTCCGTGCATCTGGCGGGGGTCGGTGCGGATTTCGGCGTGCGGTGTTTCGAGATGCGAATTGCTGGCGACGGGCCGGTAACTGGAACCTACCAGATGGGCGAGCGAGTGTGGGTAAACCGGAAAAATGCCGTCGCTGTTGTTGACGCCATCGCGCCGGATCAGCCAAAGGCGGTTGTCCTTGTAGCGAACACTGCCGGTGAGCGGGTCCACGCAGTTTTCCTGCGCGAGGAGTTGGAGTCCGGGATGACGGGGCGAGGGGTTGAATTGGGCGTGATTCCAAGTGGGGGCAATAGTTTGCCAGATTTCGATTTCGCCGCGGGTGCGCGCGGTGTTGAGCGAGAGTTGACCGAGGTGGTTGTCGGGGCCGATGGCGGCGTCGATGTTGAGGGCGCGGCGGTCGGGCGATAGGGTGAGGTGCGTGGCGTAGCGGCGCACGGGACGATTGCGTGTGATCGCGGGGGCAAACGCAGCGACACGATGCGGTGTGTCGGCGGAATCGGCGGTGCGTTTCCAGATGCCTTGCCCGTTGGCCCAATAAATTTCGCCGGTGACGTGATCGAGCATAGGCGAGGCTTCGGTGAAGGCGGTTTCGGGAAAATGGCGGAGAGTGCCGGCGATGAAATCGGCAACGGCGAGGGTGCGTCCGCTCTGCGCGGAATTGGCGGGCGGGAACGCGCAATAAAACCAATAGTGCGCGGCGTGTCCGCCGATGGGAAGCCAGAGGCTGGGGTTGACGTAGTAGAATGACTGCTGGACGGGCGCGATGCGGGCGCACGCGGCGGCGGTGCCGGAGGCGGTTAACAGGTGGCTGGTGATGCCGCTGAGGGGATCAGTCCAAGGCGTGAGGAGCGGGGATTGCAGGAAATCGGGACCGGACTCAACGATCGGGAAAGGCGATGGCCGCGGAGGCGTATCAAGAACGGCGTCAGCGGACGAGTTCATAGGCGAGCTGGGTGCCGACGGGCGTGACGGTGGCGGCGGCGAGGACGAGGAGTGCGGGGTCGCGGGCGTCGCGTTGTAGTTTTATTTCCGTGACACGTTTTCCGGTGGCGTCCACGGCCCAGGCGCGCCAGGCGTCGGGTTCGGAGAGGCGAAGGGTGAGGGTCGCGGTACCGCGTTGCACGAGATGCGGGAGGCTGCCCCAGCTTTCGAGGAGTTTGCGGTCTTGATGGGCAAAGCGCAGTCCCGTCGGCAGAGCGTCGGTGAGATGCGTGACGAGGATGCGGCGGGTGCTGGCAAGGGGGGCGTCGTCGAGCGCAATCACTTGCACGACGGCGTCGGTTGAGCCGTTTTTCACGGTCACGAGGTCGCCAGTAAGCTGGCGACTGGCGGTAAGCAAAAAGTGTTCGCTGCGCGGCGTGACGATTTTGACGGTGCCGTCTGTGGCGCGGAGTTCGATCTGACGGGTTTCGCTGATGTAGCGGGTGGCGCTGGCGTCAATGGAACCGTCAGGGATGACGCCATCGCGCTGGAGGCGGGACGCGAGCGTGTCGTCGGCGGTGTAGGCGCGGGCAGGAACAGGTTTCTCCAGCGCGGGGGCAATGCCGGTGACGACGGCAGCGGGCCGGGCGTTGTTATCGCTGGTTTTTGCGAGGATCGCGGCGGGCTCGCCGGTAAGGGAGCCGATACGGGTGACGAGGCCGAGGCGCGAGAAGTGTTCTGGGAAGCGTTGGATGAGGGTGGACCAGACTTCGGCAGGGCGAACAGCGTAGGCAATGACGCCGGGCGCGGGGGCGATGTCGCCGCGTTGAAAGAGGAGCGATCCGACGCGATCAGCAATGATGCCGATGGGATCGGCGGCGAGGGCGAAGTAGTTTTCGTGTCCGCCTTCGAGCGCGGTTTTGTCGTTTTGCGCGTATTGGAAATTATAGAGGGCATCCCAGTCCTGAAGGCTGGCATAGGCGGGCATGAGGAGCGCGCCTTCGGCCCGGTGGCGGTTGGGGCGGCAGTAGTTAAATTCGGTTACGGTGAAGGGTTTTCCGAGGATGCGCGTGGGCATGATTTCACGCGGCAGGCGGGCGAGCTGGCGGGTGGCGCTGCTCTGATGAAAGGCGTAAGGGGGCTGCCAGGGTTTTGAGGGAAATTTCGGGTGATCCCAGTATTGGTGATTGTCCACGTAGTCGTAGTGCTCGCGCACATACGCGAGGCCTTGCGGCGAGGTGTAGTTGGAGCCGGTGAGGAGCGCGTTCTTGCCAATCCCCATGCCGCGGAGGATGGCGAAGAGGCGGGCGTCCGATTTGGCGTGGGTTTCGTAGATAAACTGATTCCAGGCGACGGCACGTTGGGCGTCGGTTTCGCCGGGGGGCGGGGTGCGCGAGGCGGCAAAGGCGGCTTCATAACGGGCACGGATGTCGGGATTGCCGAGTCGGACGACGAGGGTGTCTTCATTGACGGGACAGATGCCGATGAGCGCGGGGTCTTCGGCCCAGGTAAGGCCGGTGTAGGGGTTTTTGCGAAGGAGGAGGGCTCGGGTGAATTTTTCAAGCGAGGCGACGGCGGCGTCAGAGACGGGGATGATGCCTTTGTAGGGGGCGCGCGTCTGGCTGCCTGTCTGGCCGGGGGGGAATCCAAAGGAGACGAGTTCGGCATCGCTGAAACCGCGGTTGGAAAAGAGGTCGATGTTGATGTGGATACCGCGTTTTTTCATGGCGGCAAAAAGGTAGTCGAGCTGGTCGAGCTTGTGCGGGTCGAGATCCCAGGAGTCGGCGCCGCGGCGGCGGACGAGACTTTGATCGAAATGATGGAAACGGACGGTGTTGTAACCGGAGCGGGCAAGTCGGTCGGCGAGGCGGTCGGCGTCGGGTTTTGAAAGGAAATTGGCGGAGAAGCAGAGGTTGACGCCCCAGAAGCGGACACGTTCGGCGGGGGTTTGCTCGAAGGCAAAGTGTCCGTCGGGCGTGACGATGAGTGCGCCGTGTTTTCCAGCGGGTGCGTTTTTGAGGACTTGTGATGAGAAATCGAATACGCCTCCGGGTTCGATCTCAACGGAATGAGCGTAGGAGGCCCAGTCTTTGCCGGGAGCGATCACGAGAGGGAGGCGAGCCTCGAAAAGCGGAATGTCGTCGGGCGACGCGGTGGCGGCGAGGATCATCCAAGTGGCGGCGCCGGTGCCTTCGAGTTGCAGGGAGGCGGGGGTTTTGCCTGCGTCGATGGCGAAGCGGGAGGCATAGAGTCCGATGCGAGCAGCGGGGTTTTCGGCGGACCAGGCGATGGCGGCATTGGGCGCGGAGAGGGGGTTCCACCAGTCGCCGACGTCGCGGCCACTCACGACTTCGTGACGGGTGCGGGTGCCGTCGGTATAGTGGAGGGTGAGGGTGCCGACGGATTTTTGCGCAGAGGGGAGCCAAGCTGCGGCGTGCAGGAGGTAGAGGTTGCGCCACGGGGCGGAACGCGAGGTCGGGGAAGGGGGGGGGAGGTCGATGGTGACAGGCGCACGGGGGAGACCGGGCTGGTCGGCGTTGCCAAAGATGATGGCGGCGCGGTTGCCGTTCGTCGCGGGGTCAATAATGTCGAATTCAAGCGGCGGGGCGGCAAGGCGGCCGGGCTTCATTGCGGAGAGGTCGTTGTCCTTGCCTTGGTCGGTCCAGCCGCCTTGCCCGTCGCCGGGAACGTCATCACGGATGTCTCGGTTGGCGGCGAAGCGGAGCGAGAGGGGATCGTTGCGAAAGGGTTGCCAGCGGAATTGCAGGGCGAGCGTCGCGGCGCGAAGGGTTTTGTTGTTATCGGTGGTTTTGGCGTCGGAGGCGTCGAAAAATTTCAGGCGGAAGTTATAGTTGGGCGAGGACCATTTGCGGTTGTCCTGAGCGCGGACGCCAAAGTTGCCGGTGATGGTGAGCGTGCCGGTGCGGGTGGGGATGATGAGTGCGCGGGGGGCGGGGGAGGCGGAAAAGAGGGATGCTGTTTTGGCGGTTTCGTTGGGGAGTGGATAGGTTTTGGCGTCGAGGCGCACGGTCTGGCCGGCGAATTGTCCGACGGGGAGATCAATTTGGAAACTGGCTTCGCTGGTGGGCACGTCGTCGATGGCATTGAGTTGCCATGCCGCAGTGAAGGCGCGCGCGTCTCCGGCAACGGGGGCGAGGCGCTGGGTCAGCGCGAGGGGGACGGGGGATGTTTTGATGGCGAGCGTGCCGCGGGTTTCGGTGACGCCGGAGGTCGCGGAGACCGTAGTTGGCGATTCGATACGAAGTGCGTTTTGCCGGGTCTGCACCCATTTGGCGTCGAAATGGCCGATGTAAAATTTTGCGCCGTCGATGTTGAATGTACCGTCAGGCCGGAGTTCGAAGGCGGGGATGCCGGGCGCGGGGGAATCGGCGGCGACGGCGGCAACAGGCGCAATGGCCGCGAGCACGGCAAAAAGAATTCGGACAGCAGGGAATGAAAAGAGATGTCGCATAGTTGAAAATCGGATACAGATGGCGGCGTTTAGGGCCGTGGATGGGGGGGGGGGGGGAGGACGACGGCGCGGAGGCCAGACATATCAACGGCCAAGCCAAAACATCTTGCCGTCTGCATCAAGGGCCGCGGCAGACTGGCCGTAACCAGGGATATTGTCTTTGGAGAACGAGCGTACGTGTCCGTCGAGAAAGAGGAAATTGGCACGTTCGCGGTGGGCGAGTTCGGGCGGTTTGTCGTGTGCCATGCCATCGCCGTAAAGCGAGTGGACGGCTTCCCAATAGCCGTCGGCAATAATCACCACGCGGGATGGCGCGGAAAAATCATGCAAGCTGGGTGTGTTGGGACGGGCGGGATTGGTGGCACTGCGCGTGAGGGCGAGGTTCGCACCGTAGGTGCGCTTCGTGTTGTCGAGGTTTCGTTTGGTGCGTTGCTCGGGGCAGCCCATGACGCCGCGCAGGTTGCGGATGTCGCTTACGCCGATGTTTTCGGAGAGGAGGCTGAAGTAACCTTTGCTTCTCGATTCGTCCCACGACCACGGGATGCGGTCCTTGTTCTCCATGGTTTGCTGCATGTAGGCCATGTGGTTTTGCCGGAGGTTGGAAAGACACTGGGCGTTGCGCGCAGATTCACGCACGCGGCCAACGGTCGGGATGATTATGGCGGCCAAGATGCCGATGATCGCAATGACCGTGAGAAGCTCGATAAGCGTGAAGGCGGCGTCAGTGTCTTTTGAATACGTTCTCATCGGGGAGGGAGGGGCGTTCGGGCAGAATTCAGCCACGAGTAACACGGACGCGCCAGAGGGCAAGTGGAAGTAGCGAGACGATAGCAATGAGAAGCGTGGCGGCGGCGGGTTCAGGGATGACTTGCGTGGCGGTAAATCTTAGGTTGCTGAACTTCGCACCGGACGCGTTGGCGACGAGGCCAAAGCCGTTGAGAGTGGCCTTTTCGAATGTGTAGATTTCCGAAGAACTAATCGAGGTGCTGCCAATCGAAACAGTGTAACCCCACGCCGGGCCGGTGGTGTCGAGGACGAAGGTGAGCGTGGCAGTCGAGGTGGACACGGTGAGGCTCCGGGTTTTGTCGTAGTTGCCGGTGGACGGTGTGGAATAAAAGGTGTGCTGGGGGAGCGTGTTGTTGTCCGATCTCTTGGTGCGCAGAACAAGCAGTCCGTGATGAGGAGATGAGGAGCCAAAGCCCGTGACGGAGGTTTTGTCGGTCGTGAAACCGATGGCGCCGAAGTTACCCGATGTGGCCGCTTGCGTCAGCCCGGTGGAATCGACGTCAACTTTGAGCGTGTAAACAAACCCGTCCTGAAAATCGTAGCCGAGCCAGGCGGAACCGGCTCCCGTGGTATGGCCGTCGGCCTTGAAATTGGTGCTGGCGGTCCAGGTGAGCGCGGCGCGGCCATCATCCGCCAGACCGGTGCTCAGGCCGTTGAGCCCGTCGGCGGCGGCTCCGGAAAATGAATACGTCCAAGTGGTGGAGTTGGCGCTGGCGGTTTGCGCATGGACGAGGATTGACATGCCGATGGCAGAGGAGAGGAGTGCGGCAAGTGTTCGGAATGAGGTTTTCATGGTGCGTTGGGAGTTGTGCGTGTCTGAATGCCATGATGCGGGCTTGCGCGGAAGCGGCATGCCGTTTTACATAAAATACACACAAACACCCAGCACGCGGAACTCATGCCCATGAAGAAAAATAGCCCCGGACTTTCCGAGATCGCCGCGCAGGCGGGCGTGTCGCGCATGACGGTGTCGCTCGCCCTGCGCAATTCACCGCGTATCCTTCCTGAAACTACGGAACGCATTCGTCGGCTGGCGCGGGAGATGGGCTATGCGCCCGATCCGCGCATGGCGGCGGCAATGGCGCGAGTCCGCGATACCAAAAAGAAGGAATTGCTGCCGCTGGCATGGATCAACGCAAACTCGAACCGTGATGCGTTCTCCGACTACAAATGGCTGTCGCCCTACCTGGAGGGTGCGCGCAATATGTGCTCGGAACTTGGATACAGGCTGGATGAATTCTGGTTGCGCGAGCCGGGCATGACGGAACAGCGATTGTCGTCGATCATTTCCAACCGCGGCATCCGGGGCGTGATCGTAACACCGACTCTGCCGAGCATCACGCACCTGCGGCTCGACTGGCGGCAGTTTTCCAGCGTGTCGTTCGAGAACGCGATCCTCCTGCCACGCCTGCACCGCGTGGCGCCGGACTATTATTACAACATCATGCTCACGCTCAAAATGCTGCGGAGGCTCGGTTACCGGCGCATCGGCCTGTGCGTGCAGCAACTGGAGGCGCGACGTTCGCATCACAGTTACCAGGGGGCGTTGCGGGTTTTTCACGCGGGCATCCCGCGCGCTGAACAAACAGCGCCGCTGATTTTCCGTCCATTCGAAATGCGTGAGTTCAAACGCTGGCTGAAGGCGCAGCGGCCCGACGTGATCATCGGGCATCACTCTCGCATGGTGGAGTGGCTGTCGGAGGCCGGGTTGCGCGTGCCGGAAGATGTAGGCGTGGCGCACCTGTCCATCGACGGAGACTGCGAAGACTGGGCGGGCATCTGGCAGCACAAGCGTCGCATCGGCGCGCAGGTGGTGGAGTCGTTGGTGTCGATGATTCACAACAATCGCATGGGCCTGCCCGACATCGCCTACGAAACTCTGCTCCCCGGCGAATGGCGTCATGGAAAAACACTACGCCGCCCGAAATAACGCCGGAATGTAAAACACATCAACCTCCCTCCCCTCCCCCCCCCCACACTCTCTCTTAGTCCTCCCTCATCCCTCCGGGAACGACTCCCCCGTGGTCCACTTGCCCTTGATTGCTATCATGCGTGGGAACTCCGCCAGACCTCGCTGGTTGCTCTGCAACATCGACACCAGCAACTCCACCGCCGCCCGTCCCACCTCCTCCGTGTGCGGATCAATACCCGCCAGACCTCGCTCCCCGCGCTGTACCAAGTTCACAAGTCGCACGTCACGCGGCACGTTGACCCCCGCCTCCGCCAACCGCCCGGCGACATGCGCGCCCGCCGTCAGAATCACATCCGGCCGGTGCCGACGATACCACGCGAGCAACTCCGAGCCCGGCATCTCGTGGTCGTCCGGCGAAAACAGAGGCACCCGGCGTCGAGCTGGCAACGTGTGTTGGTAAAACAAATACCGCGACGACCACGCGTGGTTTGTCGCCCGGTCTTGCGCCGCCGCCACGGCGAACCCAACCCGCTGCGCCCCCGATGCTCGGATACGTTCCAGCGCAGTGTCGATGTCGTGCGTATAGTCCGTCACCACCCGGTGCAGCCCCTCGCGCCGCGTATTGAACCCGATGAGCACCGTTGTGAAACGCCACCAGTCCAGCTCCGGATATTCAAGATTCGGATACGCATCGTCGCGTCCTGGAAAAAAAATCACCCCGTGGATGTCGCGCGCCTTCAACACCTCGCCCAGCCGCTCGTCCGACATCCGCGCCGGGTCGTGGTGAAAACGGTCCACCGCCAGCCCGCGCGCCTCCGCCTCGCGCATGAGCGCCCGGTTGAGCACATGATAAAATCCGCCCGGCGGCAGCTTCTCGTTTAGCTCCAGTGCGCTCGCAAGCCGGCTGATTACCGCAATCGTTTCCCGGCGGGCCCGTCCCTCCCGCTTTTCCCGACGTTCCCGGCGCTGGTCGCGCAGTTGCGACATCAACGCGCCGATCAGCGGATTCGGGCGGTAGCCCAGTTCATCCGCCGCCAGCCGGATCGCATCGCGCGTGGCCGCGGGCAGGCTCGGATGACCGCGCAATGCCAGCGACACCGAGGAGCGGCTGAATCCGGTGCGATCGGCGATCGCCTGCAAAGTGACTGCGCTGGGCTTCGTCTTCATCAACATCAACAAAAGCCCAAAAACAGTCCCGCGCCCACCCGTTTGGCAACGCTATTACTCAACGGGTACAATATCGCTCCGATTGCCTGCCCGCGTCCCAGCCGCCAGCCTGTCGCGCCATGCACTTCCCTTCGACCTTTCCGCTCCTCCCCTCCCTCCCTTGATTCTCCCATCTTCCCGTCTTTCCTTCTCATGAAGCCCTTCGCGCACCGATCCTATTTGGCCATCCTCTCGTATCTCGCATTCATCATGTCCGCCCTCACGCCACTGCCCGCCCAACTCCCGCCTTCGAACACCAATCAGGCAACTCCCCCCCCGCCCACCCGACGCGCCGCGCTGGCGGACATCATTGCCAGTCTCGACCCCGCGCTTGCCGCCGCCCGCGAACAACTCGTCGTCGCCGCCCGCAAGGACGCCGAACAACCCATCATTCGCCGTCCCCGCACCCTCGCCGAACTCCGTGCCACGCCACGCATTGTCATGAAATACGCGGAAAAACCCGCCCACCACGCCCGCCTCGACGACGCCTCCTGGGAACGCTTCGCCCTCTCGCTTGGCGACTCCCACGCCGCCTTCACCTTTACCGCCACCCTCCCCCGGCTCGCCGCCGCCGTTGCCATCACCGACGACCCCGCGCTCGCCGCGCACATCAACGCCCAACTCGCCGAACTCGCCACCTGGTCCCCCCTGCAACGCCCCGGCTGGTCCGGCGCCCGCATCCCCGCCAACGACGGTGCCTGGCTCGGCACCGGCTGGGCCGTCCGCGCCATCGTCCAAACCCTCGAACTCCTCCCCCCCCGCCACCTCACCCCCGAACTCCGGCAGGCGCTCGCTGACCGCCTCGAAGCCGAAATCGCCGGCATCCGCGACGACTGGCGCGCACGCCGCAACTGGTTCACCCAACGCGACTGCGCCTACAGCAACCAATGGGTGCTCCCCACCGAAGCCCTCATCCTTGCCAGCCTCCACACCGGCCTCGACCGACACCGCGACGACTACGAATTTGGCGTAAAAAACCTCCTCCGTTCCCTCGACGCGCAAGGCGCGCAAGGCGAATTTCTTGAAGGCCTCCAATACGCCGCCATCACTCTCACCGCCGTTCTTTCCGCCGCCCGCGACACCGCGGCCACCGGCGACACCCGCATCCTCTCGCACCCCTACCTGAAAAAATTCCCCATCTGGTATGTCCAACACCTCCAACCCGGCGGACAAGTCATCAACGCCTTTGACACCAGAACCACCACGCTCGACTGGAAACTACTCGCCCAATTCGTATCCGACACCCGCGACACCACCGCCCACTGGGCCCTCCATGAACACACGGACAATTGCGACGACGCCAACGACAACGACTATGACAGCCGCGGCATCAAATTTAGCGACACCCTCCCCGCCCTCTTCGCCCGCGCCGTCTCTCGCGCCATCGACAGTCAACCCTCAGCGTTCAGCGCTCAACCCTCAGCATTGGATGTTGGACGTTCGACGTTGGATGTTGGACATTCGGCGCAACGCGCCGCCGCCTTCCCCACTCCCCCCCCCCTCCACGCCCATTACCCCGTTGCCGCGCGCGTCAACTGGCGCAGTAGTTGGAACGACACTACAGCCACCGGATTCTGGATGCGCGGCGGACACGCCACCGACGCCCACGACCATCAGGACCGCGGCCACGTCAACTTCATCATCGGCAAACGCCCCCTGTTGATCGAAGCCGGTCTCTATTCCTACGGCATCCCCGAACACCCCACGCACTTCAAAAGCGTGGCCGGCCACAACGTCCTGCAAGTCGGCAACGCCGACCCCCGGCAACTCACCCCTGCGCTCCTCAACGCCCGCGCCGGCCAGATCCTCGATCCCGCCCACCGCGCCGCCCCGATCACCGTTCACCGCCTCGATGCCGACGGCGGCGAAGTCACCATGGACGGCAGCGCCTGCTACGCCACCGTCGAACGCTGGGTCCGCCACGTTACCTGGGACCGCGCCACCGTTGACATCCGCGACGAAGTCACCCTGCGCGAACCCGACGTCATTCTCTTCCGCTGGCACCTCGGCGAACCCGCCGACGCGCTGCAAACGCTCACCCCCGGTCGCGCCCAAGTCGGCGGCATCATCGTAACCTACGAAACCCCCGCCGACACCGCTCCCCTCACCGCGCTCGTGCAACCCATGCCCGATCACACCCTCCGCCGCCAAGAAAAGACCTACCACTCCACCCTCGTCCTCCGCACCGCCGCCCCCGCCCGCACTCTCACCCTCCGCACACGCGTAGCGCTGGCAGAAGTAGCGGGCAACTGATGTTACGCGGACGATCAGGTGGTTTGCCTACTCGCTACTTTTTACTTCATCTCTCCGGCATGAATCACCTGCCCAGCTCCCTTTTATCCGGTATTTCGCTATTCGCCCTCCTCGCTGCCTCCCCCCCCCCCGCTGCCCGCGCCGCGCTCGAATTTCCCCGCACCACCCAAAACCTCTCCATCGCCGCACTCGATGCCGAGGCCGTCGCCGTGTTCCCCTTTAAAAATACCGGTCAATCCCCCGTCACCCTCACCGCCATCGACAGCGGCTGTGGTTGCACCACCGGCACCACCGCAAAAAAAACCTATGCCCCCGGCGAGACCGGCCACGTGCGCGTCATCTTCACCACCGGGGCCCGCATGGGTGCGCAAAGCAGCGTGCTCATCGTGCGCACCGACGCCGCGGACGCCACCGGCGATGCGAAAGACATCCCCCTGACCGTTGCAGTGGACATCCCGGAAGCGTTCATCGTGGAGCCCGGCACGCTGGCATTTGCGCGCGACGCCAAACCCGACGACCGCCTCAACGTCACCGTGACCGCCACCGGCGAAGTCCCCTTGCAAAACCTCACCGCCACCGCCACCAACGAAGCCCTCCGCCCCTATCTCGCTCGCAATCCCGCCAATCCCGACCAGTGGACGCTTAGCGTGACGCGCCCCAACCAACCCGGCACCCACTCCGTGTTGATCTCCGCCCGCTTCCCCGGCGACATCATCAAGCAAACCACACTCTGGATCGTCGCGCCTGCCAGCCACTAGAGCACCTTCAGCCGATCAGTAGCTGACATTTGGATACAACTCTATCCCTCCCCCCCCCCTTCCATGCGCTCACGCACGAACGCCGCCAAGTCCCCCGCCAGCGGAGCGCGTAACACCAGAGGCACGCCCGCCTCATTCAAGTCGATCTCCGCGCAGTGCAACGCCTGCCGTGGCAAGTGCAACTTTGCCGCCAGTTCCGGCGTGTAACCCGTGTCGATAAAATCTAGGTAAATCCGCGCATCAGGACCGTAGATTTTGTCTCCCACCACCGGCGTTCCCAACCAACTCGCGTGCGCGCGAATCTGGTGTTTGCGCCCTGTTTCCAACCGCACCCGCACCAACGAAAAACCGCCCGCGCACGCCACCGGATAAAAATGCGACACCGCCGCCTTGCCGTCCGCGCGCACGCACGTCTTCACAAACACCGGACTCGCCAGATCGTCACCCAACGGCTGGTCCACCGTCACCGCCTCGCGCAATTCGCCCTCCAGAACCGCCAGATACTCCTTGCGCACCCGCCGCTCCTGCATCGCCCGCTGCAAACGGCTCGCCATCCGCTCATCCTTTGCAAACACGACCACCCCGCTCGTCTCCCGGTCCAGCCGGAAAATCAAATGCGCCTTTTCCAACCCCTTCGCCTCGCGCACCGCGCCCGCCAGACTCGACCACGGCCCCGCCTTCGATGGATGGCACACCACGTCGCCCGGCTTGTTGACGACGAGCAACCGCTCGTCCTCATGCACCACCCACGCCTCGATCTCCTCCGCCGTTATCATCCGCACCCGCGCCGGGTCCGTGCTCTGCGGACGCGGTGGCCACGCACAGGCGCGCCCACCACGATAGTGTTCAACAAAACTTGGCGACACCGGAGCGCCCGCCGCCGCGCCTGCGTCCGTTGCCGTATCCGTTGCCGACTGCTGTTTGTCGCCGCCGTCGTTCACGATTCCCCTCCCCTGCCCTCTCCGCCCGCCACCCGGCTCATCCGGTAGCGCTCCAGAACCCGCGCCCCGATCCGCGCCACCCACGACTTGGGCAACACCGACACCACCCGCGCCACCCATCGCGGACGCCACCCCGGCAGGCACACCGACTGCCCGCGCGCCAACGCCCGTAGCGACTGTTCAACTACACCCTCCACCGTGAACGCCAGCGCATCCCCCGCCGCGCCCTCGCGCAATCCCGCCCGCCGGAAAAACTCCGTTGCCACCGGCCCCGGGCACACCGCCAGCGCCCACGCCCCCCGCTGCGCCCGCCGCCCGCGCAACTCCGCGTCGAGCGCCAGCGTCCAGTGCAGCACAAACGCCTTCGACGCCCCATAGGTCGCCGTGTAGGCCGTCGGCAAAAACCCGGCCAGGCTCGCCACATTGAGCACCGTGCCCCCGCGCTCCTCGATCACCGGCAGCAGGCGCGTAGTCAGGTCCACGACCGCGCGCACATTCACGTCGATCATTTCAAGCTGATGCTCACGCCCCACTTCCGACACCCGCCCGTAGCCGCCGAAACCGCTGTTGTTGATCAACAAAATCCCGCCCGTCGGCGCGCGCTGTTTCAGTTCGCTTAATACCCGCTCCGCCGCCGCCCCGAGCACCGCCGGATCGGACAAATCACACTCGATGTGGCGCAGGTTAAGCTGCCCATGAAATATGTTTGGAATGCGACGAGAGAGGTTGAAAACCACCAGATCCGGAGCCACCGTCAGCAACCGCTCGATGAACATTCTGCCGATCCCAGACGAGCCCCCCGTGACGATCACGGTCGAATATCGACCCATGGCATGGCGTATCTCGGTGGAAACGATCGGCGAGGAGGAGGCGGGCATGAATTTGGTCAGGAAAACCAACAAAAAACATGCAGTCATGAACAGACAAAACGAAGCACACGAACTGATCGTATCCGGCATCCACCTTGAGTTGACGCCGTCGCTGAAGACATTCGTGCAGGAGAAGGCCGACCGCCTCTTCCGCCACGAGGAACGCATACTCCGCATCCGCATCGAACTCGAATGCGACCAGCAAACCCGCGACCCGAGCCAGCGATTCATCGCCAAAGGCCACATGCAAATCAACGGCCCCGCCTTCAATGCCTCCGTCGTATCCGGCGAATGCCACAATGCAGTCAACCTCCTCGTTGAAAAACTCGACCGCATGATCCGCCGCAGATCGCGCTTCTTTAAAGTTCAGCGCCACCGCACCAGCGCCCTGCAACTCGCCGAGGCCGCCCTTCCCGAACCTGTCTAGCTGACCGCTCCGCGTTGCGCCTCAATCGACAAAAACAAAGGCCGATTCTTACCTCACGAGCCCGCCGTTCCTGACCCGGCGGGCTCTCTTTTTCCCATCCCGCCGCACGCCCGTCGCATTTGCCATTCCCTCATTTTCGCCCATCTTCCGCCATCTCATGACACACTACACTTTCGCCCGCGAATTTCACGCCCTCTACGACCACGCCGTGCAACTCTACGCCAGTGGACAGCGTGATGCCGCCACCTACTTCAACACCGCCCAGTCCGCCTGGCTCGCCGCCAATGGACTCACGGCGCAACACCTCTACGATTATGCCGAGGATCAAAACAACGGCGATGAACCCGGCTACGACATCGCCCTCGGCATCGAACTCGTGCGCCGCGACTATTACCTCAACGTCCAGGGCGGCCGCCCCTCGCCCGAACGACTCGCCGAAGACACCCTCCCGCCCAAGGACGCCGCCGTCGAAGGCGTCGTGTGGCTTCCCCGCATCATCCCCAAAGCCCGCGCCAAGCTCCGCGGCGAGTTGCCCGCGACGCTCATGTATTGCTGCGGCGGAGACAGACGCTTCTTCAAGAACAACGACATTCACCCCGCCGAATTTCTTGCCGTCGTCTGGCGCGCCGGCGACAGCGACCAAGCCATCATCGACTGGGTTGTGCGCCGCATCGACTCCCTGCGGTAATCAAGGATTCACCCGCGCCGCACGCGTTCCTTCTCCTCGTCGCGCTCCTCTTCCAATCGAGTGCGTTCGCCCGCGAGCTGCACGCGAATCTTGTCCGCTTCGTCGGGATCGCCCGAAGCCAAAGCTCCCTCGATTTTCCCCTTCAGAAAAATCTCCCTCTCCGCGATTTTCCCCTTGTACACCGCGTCGATCTCGGCAAGCCGGCCCTTCTGGGCCGCGCTGAGGGGTTTTTCCGCGGGCTCGCTTTTGGCGAGTCGTTCCATGGCGAGTTCGTAGGCGCTTTTCATGAGGCAGGCAGCGTGGTGAACCGCATCCACAACACAAGCACGAGCACCACAAAACCCACCGGCGCCGCCACGCCGCGCCAGTCCGCCGGCCACTTCCGCTCATAACCCAGCGCCAGCACGGCGAGCAACCCGCCCAGCAACGCCGGTCCCGCCCACGCCGGGCGAAACTCCGCCGCGAAAAACGCCCCCGGCAACGCCGCCTCCCCGCGCGCCACCGCCTCCATGAACCACAGCACAACCCCCGCCGCCCGGTTGAACACCACCGACGCCCACTCCAAACCCGGCAGCAACCCCAGACTCAGCGACATAAATCCCGCCGTCAGCACCAGCCCCGCCAGCGGCACCAGCACCAGATTTGCCAGAAACGCCAGCGGCGTGAACAACCCGAAAAACATCGGCCCCGCCACCATGCTCACCAACGTTGCCGCCAGCCCCATGCAACCCAGCCCGAGCACAAACCGCCACATTCCCGAAAACGCCCGCTGCCACCAAGCCAGCGCCGCCGCCGGCAACCACGCGAACAACCGCCAGCGCGCCGACAACGCCTCCTGCAACGGCACGCTCAACAACAGCAGCGCCGCCACGATCCCGTAGGAAAGTTGGAAACTTGCCGTGAAAAGCTCGAGCGGCCGTATCAACAAAACCATGACAGCCGATGCCGTCAGCGCCGCCAGCGAACCTCCCGGCAGCCGCAGCCGCCATGCCCCCATCAAAAACACCGCCATCACCCAGGCCCGCACCGCCGACGGCGACGCGCCCGTGATCGCCACGTAAAGCCACAACAACCCCGCCCCCGCCAGAAAACGCCACGCGCCCGGCACGCGCGCCACGCCCAGCAAACAGTCGATGGCCAGCGCGATCACTCCCACGTGTAACCCGCTGATCGCAAACAAATGCATGGTGCCGCTCTGCAAAAACAACTCCTTGCGCCCCTCCCCGCCCGCCGCCTCCAGCTCATGCTTTTGCCCCAGCACCATCGCCCGGTACAAACCCGCCAGCGCCCGCCCCCGCTCCGTCTCCAACCCCGCGCCCAGTGTCCGCGAAAAACGCCCGCGCATCCCCTCCAGCCAGCGCTGATACCAGCCCGCCTCCGTCACCCGCGCCTCCACCTGCCCGCGCGTGAACCGGAAATTCACCCCGCTGTCCGCCAGGTATCCATCAAATGGAGACGCACCCTCCGCCATCGTGTCCGGATGCTTGGGCAGCGGAGTCAGCACGCCCAGCACGCGCAACCTCTCACCCGGCGTCGGAGCCCATTCCGCCTCCGCGCCCGGCCACGCGCGAGCCACCGAAAAATAAACCCGCTGCCCCGTCACATCGCGCAAATGCGCCTCCGTCCCCACCACGCGCCCCATGCCGCTCACCCAATCCTGTCCCGGCTTGGGCACGAACACCCGCGACACCTCCACCACCAACCGTGCCTCACGCGCGGGCAACGCCAGCGCGTCCCACTCTGCCAGTCGCCCCCGTTCCATCTCGTAACGCGCCATCCCGGCCAGCGCCACACCCGCCGCCAGCAAGAGAAGACTGCAACAGGTCAACACATTGGATGTTCGATGTTGGATATTGAACGTTCGACATTCGGCGGCGACCGCCGCTCCCGCCATCATCACCGACACCACTGCTCCGGCGAGCAACCCGCCCACTGGCAATGCCTCCCTCCAGCAATACCCCGCAATGAGCCCCGCCATCCAAGGCAAAAGCACCCAAAGCAACGGCGCTCTATGACTGAGGCTGCGGCTCGACATGGACGGCAGTTAAAACCACGCTTGTTTGCTTCTGCCTACATTAAATTTCACGCAACCATCGTCATCCGAACCCTCGACCCACTGACAATCTCGTGCCACCCGATCAGACAGACCTTTTTGGCGCTCCCGATCCCGCGCCATCCCCCCCCCCCTCCCCTCGCCGAGGCAATTCCCCCCGCGCCCCGCTCCCCGCCACCGCCCCCTCCGCCGCGCAACCGCTCGCCGCGCGCATGCGCCCCCGCTCACTGGAGGACATTGTAGGACAAGAACACCTCACCGCACCCAACGGACTCCTCGCCCGCCTCATCGCCAGCAACCGCTTTGGCAGCCTCCTCTTTTACGGCCCCCCCGGCTGCGGCAAAACCAGCTTCGCCGAAGCCATCGCCCGCCAGACCGGCAGCCGCTTCGTGCGCCTCAACGCCGTCATGTCCAACGTCGCCGAACTCCGCGAAATCCTCGCCCTCGCCCGCCGCACCCCTGAGTCACCGACCCTCCTCTTCATCGACGAACTCCACCGCTTCAACAAATCCCAGCAAGACCTCCTCCTCCCCGACGTCGAGGAAGGCTACGTGCGCCTCATCGGCGCCACCACGCACAACCCCGGCTTCTACGTCAACCCGCCCCTCCTCTCGCGCAGCCACCTCTTTCGCCTCGAACCCCTGCGCGCCGACGCCGTTGCCACCGTCCTCACCCGCGCCCTTGCCGACACCGAACGCGGACTCGGCAACCGCCACCACACCGCCGACGCCAAAATCCTCGCCGACCTCGCCACCCTCTGCGACGGCGACCTCCGCCGCGCCCTCAACGCCCTCGAAGTCATCGCCCTCTCCTTGCCCGAAGCCGCGCCCATCACCGAAGCCGAACTCGAAGTCTTCGCCCGCGAACGCCGCATCCGTTACGACGCCGACGAAGACGAACACTACGACACCATCTCCGCCTTCATCAAAAGCTGCCGCGGCAGCGACCCCGACGCCGCCATGTACTGGCTCGCCAAGATGATCGAAGGCGGCGAAGACCCGCGCTTCATTGCCCGCCGCCTCGTCATCCTCGCCAGCGAAGATGTGGGACTCGCCGACGCCCTCGCATTGCCCATTGCCACCGCCGCGCACCACGCCTGCGACTTCGTTGGCCTGCCCGAATGCGAATACGCCCTCGCCCACGCCACCCTGCACATCGCCTGCGCCCCGAAAAGCAACTCCATCACCCTTGCCATCGGAGCCGCCCACGCCGCGCTCAAAGCCGGCGCCGTGCAACCCGTCCCCATCCACCTCCGCGACAAAGGCGGCCAGGCCAGCAAACGCATGGGCCACGGCAAAGACTACCGTTACGCGCACGACTGGCCCGAAAACATCACAGGCCAAGATTACCTCGCCACGCCGCAAACGATCTACACGCCCAAACCCATCGGCCTCGAAACCAAAGTCGCCGACCGCCTCGCCCGCTGGCGCGCCCTTCGCGCCCAGATCCAAACCGAAGAAGCAACAGTGGCGCGGGCGTCCCGCCCGCAGTAGGGGCGTCGCTTGTGACGCCCGCATTCCGATGTAGCGCAGGCGTCCCGCCTGCCATCCAGCCTGCTGCGCGAAGCGCCGCACTCCATAAAAGTCACCGCGCTTCGCGCTATAGACAAGATGGCAGGCGGGACGCCTGCGCTACGTCAGCATGCGGGCGGGACGCCCGCGCCACTTCGAACCGGCGGCAGGATGCCGCCGCTCCTCGTTTGTTGGATTGGGATAAAGGGGAACCACGAGAGGCACAGAGAGCAGGGCATCCTTGATTTGCATTCATTCCTATGCGGCCCGGCCCTCCGTTGCCTCCGTGGTTAATTCTCTATGGAGGGCGGGTCTCCTGACCCGCCGACGGTGCGAAGCACCGCCCTTCCGTTTTTTTCGGATGGGCGCGGCTTGCGCCGCGTCTGGCGGGGATTGGCGATTGGCAATAAAACCCGCCCTCCGTTACTAATTCACCGGCGGCGACGCACGTAGGCGTAGGCGAGCATCGCCAGCCCGGCGAGCGCCGCATAGGTGGAAGGCTCCGGCACGTTGCCGAGGGTGAAGTCGGGGGTGCCGTTCAGCGTCAGGGTTTCGGCGAAATTACCTTGCACAGGGGAGGCAAACCCCCCGGCCGATGTCGTGAAATAAGCGCCGACCTCGCCCTGCATCACATCTGTTCCCTGAATCAGGGTCCAGAAGTTCCCCAAGTCAGATAGGCTGATATCACGAAACAAGACATCGTAGTCGGTACGCATGCCTTCTTCATCCGACCCGATAAAGGTTCCCGGAGAGTACTGGAACACGCGGGTAGCAGCATAATACTGGGTTCCTTTCGTTGACTCCACCTCAGCCTGAAAATCATACCAGCCCTTGAGGGCTGCGATCTCCGGATCGGGGTAGGCATCCAGCATCACCGAGGACCCCAGCAGGGTCAGGTTATCTGGACTGGTGCCGCCCCAGTGGGTGGCGATATATCCATTCGTGGCCAGAGCGCCGTCCACGGCGGTATACCCGCCTTGCCATTGCCACGAGATGGTGGCCGCCTGGGCCATCGCCGACAGCCCGAGTGCAAGACTCATTGTGATTATCTTTTTCATTATATATATCCTTTTATTTATTGTATTCTGAAGGTCCCCCCCTCCCGCGTTGGGCAAGGAAGGAGGGACAAGTGTTATCAGGTTTTCGTTTATTCTATCTCGATACTGTCTTCGTCGAGGGTCAGCGCGGGCTGCACCCAAGTCTTGCTGGTGTTGCCCCTGAAGATGAATCCTTCACCGATATCGAACGCGGGCGCGCCGCCAGCCGGCCAGTTGCCTGCTATGGTCAACCCATATGCGGTGTATGCATCTTCCGCTCCATTCTGCTTGCTGAAGTTGTCCGACCGGGCGCGGACATAGCCGACTGCCTCCGGCGTGTTCACTGCCTCGGGATATTGCACCCCCATCAGCAATTCCATGCCTGCGACAATGGTATAGGATCTGGCGGCTTCGGGAACGATGCCGGCAAAATCCAGCGTCACGGAAGCCGATGCGTTGCCATTGCGTGCCGCCACGGCATAGCCGGCTGGCACCTCCCGGTCTCCTCCGCTCCAGCTACCGGTAATTCCTTTGCTCGATGCCGGATACATGTCTCCGGTCTCGATGTTCTGCACGGTGACCGAGGAGCGGTTGGGCAGGGCGGCGAACAGTTGCTGCACCGTCGTCTTGCTGCTGACCAACTGATGGGCGACCAGCTTCAGGCCGTTGGCCGGGATCGTCACCGCGTAGCGTCCGCCCACGTTGTAGGAGAACTTCGCGTCGGCGTTGATCGCTCCGCTGGCGAGCGAGGTCGCGCTGGTCACCACCCGGTAAAACTCCGCCGTGGCGGCGCTCTTCGGGAAGGTCAGCGTCGCAACGCCGTAGTCGTCGAACTGCCCGGCAGTGCCGGACACAAATCCCCACAAGGCAGCGGGGGCTTTCAGTTCTTCCGAAGCATGAAGAGCGTAATAATTGCCCGGCGTGCCGAGCACATTGATCGTGATCGTGCTGCCGTTGATCACCGGCTCGTCCAGCGTCGCGGGCGCGGCCTCGGCAACGGCCTCGTCCACCGTGATCGTGACGCTGGCGACCGCGGTGGCGGGCCGCACCACCGTGACGGGGCTGCTCGCCACCATCGCGCCAAGCGCGTTGAAGGCCAGCAGGGTGTAGGCGCCGGGTTCCGTGGCGATGTAGCTCGTCTGCCCGGTCACGTTCACGCTGCCCGAGGGTGTGACCAGTTGCAGGGTGCTCGCACCGGTGACGCTCCAGTAGAACGTCGAAGTGGGCTTCGGCTGCGCCGCCACTACGTAGATGTGGCTGCCTGCCGCGAGGCCGGTGAGCGAGTGGCTGCCTTGCGCGACGTTCGTGTTGAGACCGGGGCCGGTCACGGTGACCATGCCGGCGTCGATCGCGTTCCACACGAGCGTGGAATCGAGCGGCGCGGTGCCGCTGACCGGGCTCGCGCTGATCGTGGCCGTCGGGACCGGCGGGTTGCTCACCGTGAAGCTGCCGATGCTGGCGGGCGCTGTCACGGTGACCGTGACCGTCGCGCTCGCGGCGGACGTGGGCAGCGTCACCGTCCTGGTCTCGGAGACTGTCGCGCCGAGGGTGTTGGTCGCCTGCAGGGTGTAGCTGCCGGATTGCGTGGCGATGTAGCTCGTCTGCCCGGTCACGTTCACGCTGCCCGAGGGCGTGACGAGCGTGAGCGTGGCCGCGTTGCTCGTCGTCCAGGTGAGGGTGCCGCTGGTCTGCGGCTGCGCCGTCACCGTCCAGGTGTGGGTGCCTGCCGCGAGACCGGTCACGGCTTGGCTGCCGCTGGGACCCGTCGAGCTGAGGCCGGGGCCGCTCACGGTGACCGAGCTGGCTTCCACGGTCGCCCAGTTTATGGTCGTATCGAGCGGCGCGGTGCCGGTGTTCGGCGTGGCGTTGAACATCACCACCGAGGGCTGTTTCACGGTGGGGGGCGTGAAGCTGTCGATGCTGGCGGGCGCGGCGACCGTGATCGTGACGCTGTCGCTCGCGGGGCCGGGCAGGACCACCGTGACGGGGCCGCTGCTGATCGTGCCGGCGGCGTTGGTGACTTGCAGCGTGTAGCTGCCGGGCTCGGTCACATAATGGCCTGTCTGGCCGGTCACGTCCACGCTGCCCGATGGCGTCAGCAGCGTAAGGGTGAGTGTGCCATCGTCGGGCTGCACCGACCAGGAGAGCCTCGCGCGGGTCGATGTGGTGGCTGTCACCGTCCAGGTGTGGCTGCCTGCTGGCAGACTGCTGATAAGCTGGCTGCCGGTGCTCTCGTCAGAGTCGAGGCCGGGGCCGCTCACGGTGACCGAGGCGGCGTTGCCGGTGCTCCACGTCACCGTGGAGGCGAGCGGCGCGGTGCCGCTGGCCGGGCTCGCGCTGATCGTGGCCGTCGGGACCGGCGGGTTGTCCACCGTGAAGCTGCCGATTACCGGCGGGACCGGGGTTTGCACGATGGCGACGATGCCTTCGGTGTAGAGGCGGTCGAAGTTCCACTCGAGCCCGGCTCCCAGCGGGGCGCTGCTCGTGTCGATGGTGGCAAAGGTGCCGGTGCGCGCAGTGAAGTCGAAGAGCTTCCACTCGGCACCCGCGACCGCCGCGAAGCCGTCGCCGGGCACCAGCATCAGCGTGCCGCCGAAGACGATCTCGCCCGCATCGACCCGGCCGTTGTCGCCCGCGGCCCCCAAGATGGAACCGACGATGCTGCCGGCGGCGATCGTCACCTCGTCCGCCGTCACCCGGCCGGGCGTGCGCAGGACCACGCCGTTGGCGCTGTTGCCCGCTGCGCCCAGGTAGACGGCGTTGGCCGTGAGCTCGCCTTCGATGTCGAGCCAGTTGTAGGCGGAGCCGGCGTTCTTGCCGATGTAAACGGCCGCGCCCGCGGCGGTGACGTTGGCGGTGTCGGCGATGCCGGTGGCGGCGTTACGGCCCAGCATCACGTGGTTGCTGCTGGTGTTTTCGCCGATCACCCAGTCGCCCTGCGACACGAAGCTCAGCCCGCCGGTCCACATCTCGCCCGCGCCCGTATCCAGCGTCGTGAAGGCCCGGATGTCGCCCGCGTAGGCTTTGCCGGTGGCGACACCATTCACTTGGGCGTTACGCGCACCGATCACGAAGATGTCGCCCTCCATGCTCACCGAATAGCCGAAGTTGTCACTCGCCGCGCCGTCGGAGGCGAGGAGCTTCACGTCCTGGTTCACCGTGCCGCTCTTCCCGGAGAGCCCCTTAAAATAATAGGCCGCTCCCGTATCGGCCACATTGCCGTCACCTAGAACAGCCCCGACCAGGGCGTTGTCGGCTGACAGGCTCACCGAAAGGCCGAAGTTGTCACTCGCCGCGCCGTCGGAGGCGAGGAGCTTCACGTCCTGGTTCACCGTGCCGCTCTTCCCGGAGAGCCCCTTGAAATAATAGGCCGATCCCGAAGCGCTCCCCCTGTCGTCATCCCCCTGAGCCCCGGCCAAGGCGCGGTCGCCCGACAGGCTCACCGACCAACCGAAGCTGTCATTCGGCGCGCCGTCGGAGGCGAGGAGCTTCACGTCCTGCGTCACCACCGTAGTGCCGGCCGAGACCGCGCTGTCCAGCCCCTTGAAATAATAGGCCGAGCCGGAATCGGGCGCATTGCCGTCATTCCCATCAGCCCCGGCCAAGGCGCTGTCGCCCGACAGGCTCACCGACCGGCCGAAATTGTCATTCGGCACGACGTCGGAGGCGAGGAGCTTCACATTCTCGTTCACCTTGCCGCTCTTACCGTCCAGCGCCTTGTAGTAATAGGCCGCACCCGTAGAGCTCCCCCTCTGATAAGCCCCGGCCAAGGCGCTGTCGCCCGACAGGCTCACCGACTGGCCGAAGCGGTCCGACGGCGCGCCGTCGGAGGCGAGGAGCTTCACGTCCTCGTTCACCACCTGGGTGCCGGCCGAGATCGCGCTGTCCAGCCCCTTGTAATAATAGATCGATCCCGAATCGGGTCCCTTGTCGTCATCATATATAGCCGAGACCAAGGCGCGGTCGCCCGACAGGCTCACCGAAGTGCCGAAGTAGTCAGCCGTAAAGCCATCGGAGGCGAGGAGCTTCACGTTTTGGGCCATGGTCACCACGCTATTCCCGGGGATCCCCCTGAAATAATAGGCCGATCCCGATTCGGTCCCATTATCGTCATCCCCTCGAGCCCCGGCCAAGGCGCGGTTCTCCGACAGGCTCACCGACCAACCGAATTGGTCACCCGTCGCGCCGTCGGAGGCGGTGAGGGTGGAGGCGCGGGCGTGGGGAGCGGTGAAGGCGAGGAGCGCGAGGCCAGTGGCGAGGGCGCCGGATGCTCCGAGTAAAAGCAAGGCGCGCCGGAGCGTGCCTGTAGTATTTGTTTTTGGTATTTTCATAGGTGCGGGAGGAAAGGGGGGAGAGGAATTAATAATTAAGAATTTAAGAATGAGGAGCGGGGGGGGAGTGGCGCGGGGAGGATGGCGGTCAGCTCTGGGTGCGGCCCTGGCGGAGGAAGAGGGTGAGGCGGGTTTCGGCGCCGATGGGCTGGCCGTCCTTGCCGATGAGGCGGAAGGTGTAGTCGCGCTGTTCCTCGCGGTCGGCGGGCGCGGGGCGCGGGTCGGTGATGTGCGCCTCGGCGGTGCTGAGCACGAGCACGCTCCCCTGATCGTCGTGATAATCGCAATGCACCACGAGCGCCTTGGCGGGCGCAGGGATGCTGGCGACGAAGCGCTGGAGGTTGCCGTCGAACTGCGCCCGCACGTGGCTCTGCACCGTGGCGGGGTCGGGGCTGCTCTTGCCGAGAGGTGTCAGGCGCAGGGCGCGCTTGATGTCGTCGGTGCATTTGACGTTGTCGATAAACCCGTCGATCAGCGTGAAGGCCTGGGTGAAGAAGCCGCCGTTGGGCAGCGACTGGTTGGCAGTCGGTCCGGTGGGCGTGGTGTTGGGGCGCACGAAAAGCTCCGCTCCCATGGGGGCCCAGGCGGCGCGTTCCTTGTCCGCCGTGCGTTCGCGGGCGATGATCTGCGCGTTGTTTTGCCAGGTTTCGGTCGCCACCCAAGTGCCCCAGGTGGCATGGAGCTGGTCAAAGGCGTCGTTGCTGATGCCCAGCGTGGTCTTGAAGTTGGGCAGCTCGGTGACGAAATTGAGCCCCCATTCGCGCTGCTCTTTTTCGGTCGTCGGGAAGTAATTGCGGTTGATGTGTCGGGTCATGATTGTGGTGATTACGGGTTACAGGCGGGTGCGATCCAAAGTCGGTTCGGAGTGGCGCGGGCGTCCCGCCCGCAACGTGCTTCCCGTAGCGCAGGCGTCTCGCCTGCAATCCATAGGATGCGCGAAGCGCGGTGCTCTCTTCTGCTTTTTGCTGATTGTGTTATTTGGGAAAGCGGCGCTTCGCGCAATAGACTGACTTGCAGGCAGGATGCCTGCGCTACGCTTATGCCACGGGCGTCCCGCCCGCAGGCAGGGTTACAGGTGACGGAGAGCGGGCGGAACGGCGTCCCCGTGCCAGGGACGGCAAAATCGCCCGTCCCTTTCATTGTACCGGAAAAAAGGATGCCGGTACCCGACGGTACAGCGCCGGGGACATCGGGTACAACGCCTGTACCCGATGGTACAGCACCAGGGACGAATGTCCCCGCCCTTGTACTTTTGTGTCCAGCGTCAGGGACATCGGGGACAGGGCCGGGGACATCGGGTACAATGGCAGGGACATCCGGTACAATGCCTGTACCCGACGGTACAGGGCCGGGGACGGATAAAAATGCCCCGAAACGGTTTGTCCCTGCGCCTGTACCCGTTGTCCCTGACGCTGGACAAAGAAAAAGTGGCGCACTTTTTTCTGGTACAGGCGTTGTACCCGATGTCCCCGGCATTGTACCGGATGTCCCTGCCATTGTACCCGACGGTACCGGGGCAGTACCGTTTCGTAATGGTGCCTTTTGGGCGGGTTTCGGGCCGGGGAAAAAAGGTTTCGGGCCTGTACCGTCGGCAACCGGGACGAAACAGTCGGGGACCGGAACAAAACAATCGGGAACCGGGGCAAAACAGAAAGGTAATGCCTCCAAACATCTGATGTTACGCGGACGACCAAGGAGCGCCCAAGGAGCGGCGGCATCCTGCCGCCGGTTCAAAGTGGCGCGGGCGTCCCGCCCGCATTCCGATGGAGCGCAGGCGTCCCGCCTGCAATCCAGCCTGCTGCGCGAAGCGCCGCACTCCATAAAAGTCACCGCGCTTCGCGCTATAGACAAGATGGCAGGCGGGACGCCTGCGCTACGCACGGAGCGGGCGTCCCGCCCGCTTTGCAACAGGATGCGGGCGATTGGCAGAAAAAGCCCGCACCACTCCGGAATATCGGCGGCAGGATGCCGCCGCTCCCTGCGACTCCTGCGTAACTTCCGTAAATCGGAATTCCCTAAATCCGCATTAGAAAAATTGCTGGGGGGGGTAACGTAACTGGCACTACAGTCAAGCACTTCCGCAATCTTTTCCGTCGTGTTCTGCACCGCAATCTTCACGCAAACCGTGCCCGCAACCCGGCGGGCGGGAGCGGCGAGCGGTGCAGCGTGGCGGTGGTTGGCGGGCAGGCGGTGGTTCACGGAAAAGCACACTCTACCGGAATCCCGACAGGGGGGGAAGCTAGGCAAAACCCTGCACATTACCCACGCTAATACCTTGCTTTTCTTTCCTTAGCGCGTGCCGGCAAGCCACATCCGCAAAAAAACCTCTCCGGGGTGAAAAGCCGCCCGAAAAATTTTTTTCGGGTTTCCGGATTTTTTTACCCCCGGTTTTTTTCCGGGCTACGGAATGCCTGGCGCGGGCGTCCCGCCCGCTGTAGGGGCGTCGCTTGCGACGCCCGCGCCACTCCGAACCGGCGGCAGGATGCCGGCGCTCCCAGGCGCTACCGCGCCAAATCCAACCTTTTCCGCCTGTCCCCTCCCCCCTCCCCGCTCCGCAGCAACCTACGCCCACCGCGCCGCCCGCGCCTTGATGTGCGCCCGCGCCCCCGCCAGTCCGTTGCGACGTGTTGGCGTCAAATCGCGCAACAAGCCCAACTGCTCCAACACCACAGGTTCTGTTGCCACGATTTCCTCCGCACTCGCGCCATCGTAAATCTCGCAAAGCAACGCGATCAACCCCTTGACCAACGGCGAATCCGCATCCCCGCGCACCCGCATCCCCCCGTCGGCCGCAGGAGACACCGCGATCCAAACCGCGGAGACGCATGCCTTCACTCGATTCTCCTCCGTCCGCTCCCCCTCCCCCAGCGGAGCCAGTCCCCGCGCCCGATCAACGACCGCCGCGAGGCGTTCCTGAGAATTTTCAATGATGCCCAAGTCTTCGATCAACCGGGCCTGTCTGGCGGCAACAGATGCGACTGACATGATGTTTGACGATAAAACTGCATTCTCCCTGCGAACCGAGGCGAGCACGAAGTCGGATAATAGAACCCCTGTTGCGAAAATGCGCCCCCTGCATTAATTCCCACCTGATCCACCTTGCACCACCAGCACACATGAAACCCAACCATCACCAGTCCGGCCCTTATGCCATCCGCCGCCTCCGTTCGCTCGCCACTGTCATTTTTATCATGAGCCTGATCCCATTTGTCACCACCACCGCCCAGTCCGCGCCCCTTGATGCCGGCGCCGACGCGCCGCACGTTTCCGCCACCACGGAGACGGGAGCCAAAATCAACCTCGCCGACGTGTATTCCAAAAACACCTACACGCTCGTCTTTTTTTATCCCAAAGCCTTCACCGGCGGATGCACCGCGCAGAGCTGTTCATTGCGCGACGGCTACGAATCCCTCGCCGCCCTCGGTGTGGCAATCATCGGAGTGAGCACGGATAACGTGGAGACACAACGACGCTTCAAGGAGGAAAACCGCCTGCCCTACACGCTTCTGGCCGACACTGACAAAACGGTTGCCCAAGCCTTCGGCCAGCCCTCCGGCGGACGCGCCAGCCGCCAGGCGTATTTGATTAAAGACAACAAAATCATCTACGCCGACCACAAGGGCACCACATCCAAACAAGCCGAGACAATCCTCGCCTTCATCAAGGACGCGGCGGCGGCGAAATAGCGGCACCCGTCTCAACCACTCCCAACGTCTGACCCGGTATCAGATTAGGAATGACAAAGGTCGATTCCAACGTGGACTGTCCCGCCGCCACCTTTTGCACAAGGCGGGCAATGGACTTCGCCAGCGAGCGAATATCGAACACATAGCGCGCCGGTTCCGGCGTGCAATTTGCCAGATACGGATCG
Organism: Geminisphaera colitermitum TAV2; assembly: GCF_000171235.2. Classification (GTDB taxonomy): domain Bacteria; phylum Verrucomicrobiota; class Verrucomicrobiia; order Opitutales; family Opitutaceae; genus Geminisphaera; species Geminisphaera colitermitum. The sequence goes on from NZ_ABEA03000195.1 coordinate 45,076, forward strand.
GCGTCGCGGCACACCAGCGACACCTCGCCCGGCACATCAATGCCCTGGCGGAGCAAGTGCGTTTGCACCGTGAGAAAACACGCGGGATCGGCGATCAACCACGCCGTCGGACGCGGGCTCCTCGCCAGCAACCGGTCCGCCAGCCGGCACAAATCCGCCACCGTGCCATCATGGTGCGCCACACTTGCGACCGCGTCCTGCCCCCCTGCGGTTCCCGCGCCCTCCAGAAAACCAACGCGACTCTCGATATCCCCGCCCCGTTCCTGCCGGTTGAGCACAAACACCAGTTGCCGGTGCCCCAGCCGAAGCATTTGCGTTGCCGCGTGGTGACACGACGCGCGGTAGTTGAAATCCACATGCGGCAGGCTCCCCGCCTCATGCAACGTGCCCACGATCACCGCCCGCAACCGCTGACCCACGCACCACCGCTGCATGGCCGGGCTTGAGTAGGGCAACACCCAGCAATCATGCCGGACCGACGCTGCGAGTTTCCGAAAATACGCCAGAGCCGTTGCGTTGCCCGCGAATTGTTTGTGATAAACCTGCATCGAGATTCCCCGTTCGTAGAGAATCCGGCGCAGATCATCGATCCATAGAATCGTGCGATGCCGCAGATGCTCCATTTCAAGCGGCAGCAGCAAGCCCACCGAAGCTGCGCGCCCGCCGCTGCTCCCTCCCCCCCCCCCCCCGATTGCATTTGCCCGCGCCCCCACCCTTGCATCGCTGCTGCCCCGCCGCCGCCGCTTCCGTGCCACCTGCGTTCCCTGCCGACTGCGCTCCGCAACCCAACCCTCCTGCTGCAACGTTTCCAACGCCGCCCGCACCGTCCGCCTGCTAACCCCAGCCTGTTCAGCCAGCACGCGCTCTCCCGGCAGTTGCCCCGCCCACTCCCCCGCCTGTAAACGCTCCCGCAAGTATTCCGCGATTTGGGTGGATCGAAGTTGATAGGGGCGGCGGGAAACAGTGTTCGGCATGGTCTCTTTATGAAACCATTCATGCCGCTTGTGAATCCTCCTTTTCAGAAAAGTATCTATTCTAAAATCAATTCCATTTCAGAACACGATTCCCCACATTTCACTTACATCCAAAGAATAACATTATTCTAAACGGTTCTTCGACGTTTTCAGTGGAAACTCGATAAGTTGATATAGCGGGAGTTGGCGCGGTAGCGCCCGTAGCGCAGGCATCTTGCCTGCCATCTAAATTGATTGCGCGAAGCGCGGTGACATCGGTTTGTCACGTAGTTCGGTGCATTATTGCCAATCCGAACCGTGTGACTCACGAATACGCAGAGGTAACGGTTCGGGCTAAAGCTCCGAACTACGTCAAGGCAAGCGGCGCTTCGCGCAGTAGATTGGATGGCAGGCAAGATGCCTGCGCTACGGGCGCTGCCGCGCCACCTCTCGTCTATCCACCGAAAATGTCGAAGAACCTTCTAAACCAAAAAGAATCTATTCGCCCTCGTCTGAGCTCCTCCCTGTCTGGACCGAAGCTTAAACCCTCGCTACTCGATTCCGTTCCCGCCTTCTCGCCACGCCCAACATAACGCCGGAATTCCGTGTCATGTGGAAATGAATACAAAGGAACTTTGAGAAATTTCCAGGAAATGGAGAGTCACCCTTTGCGGCGATCTCGCAAGGTTGCTCCTGCTACGAACTCCGGCAAGATGTGCGACTCCATGCCGGCTAACGAAGCTCCCGAAGCAATCCGTTCGGCCATACGCGCAACCTGCTTCGCCAGTTGCCGACTATCAAAAACATAGCGGCTCGGTTCCGGCATGCAGCTTGCCAGCCACGCATCCTCATCCCGGCAAACCAACGAAATATCATCGGGGATTCTCACCCCACGCTGCATCAAACGCGTATGCACCGTAAGGTAACAAAGCGGATCGGCAATCAACCACGCACTCGGCTTCTCCGCTCGCTCCACCAAACGATCCACGAGATGACACACGCCGTCCGTCGTTCCATTATGATGTATTATTTCTGCCACTACACCGTCATGCGCGCGGGCCGTTTCCAGAAAGGCCGCGCTGCATTCCATATCACCCAGTTTCCCCTCGCGATCCATAAGCATTGCCAGATGCCGGTGTCCCATTCGGATCATCTGCGCCGCCGCATGATGCCCCGATGCCTGATGATCCACCATCACATGAGGCAAACCACAACCGGCATGACGCGCCCCAATCACCAGCGCAGGCACATTCGATTCCTCGCACCACTGCTTCATCGACGCGTTCGAATTCGACCAGGAAATCAGCCAGCAATCATGTCGCGACTCCCGCACCAGTTTCCGAAATGCCCGGTTTTTGGCTCCATCCGAACGAAATTTCTTCTGGTAAACCTGCAGTCCAATCTGACGCGAATACAGGATGCGCCTGCATTCATCGATCCACAGGATGGTGCGCTGAAAAAGATGATCCATTTCCACGGGAAGGAAGAGTCCTACCGAACGTGAACGAAGCGCCATGCGACGGCCCCGCCCTCCTCGTGCGTCCGCCTCCTTCACCGTGGTTCCCTGCCGACTGCGCACCAAGACAACACCCTCCTGCTGCAACAAGTCTAAGGCCAAGCGCAGAGTCGTCCGGCTCGTCCCGATCTGTGTCGCCAGCACACGCTCAGCGGGAATGGCATCCCCCCATTCCCCCGACTTGATCCGTGCGCGCAAAAACGCTGCCACCTGCGTGGCTCTCGTCTGGAAGGGCATGTCACGGGAAGAGTTCATGGTTTATTCATTGGACCACGAGATTCCCCTTTTGAAAACCCATATCGCATTTTCTTCTTCGGCTTATGTTCGGACTTCAATGGCAAGACTTTCTGGTCATCGTGGCTTACCTCGTTATCGTAACCATCATCGGCGTGTGGATGGGAAAACGGGTGCACAACATGGGGGATTTCGCGATGCCGCGCACCTTCGGGAAAATCCTGATGATTTTCTTTTCGTTCGGCACGGGCACCAATTCCGACCAAGCCGTGGCCGTCGCCGCCAAGAGTTACACCAATGGCATATCGGGCATCTGGTATTCTTGGTTGGGAATCTTCACGACGCCGTTTTTCTGGATCATCGCGCCGATCTTCCGGCGGCTCCGCGCCGTGACCACGGCGGATGTTTTTGAGGCGCGCTTTGGCCGGAGCATGGCCTGCCTCTATGCGTTTCTGGGCTTCACAAAGCTGATGTTCAGCATCGGTTTGAGCCTGAAGGGAGGCGCGATCATGCTCACGGCGGTTTCGGGCGGGGCGATCTCCGGTGATGTCTCCATTTTTGTCCTCACGGTCCTCTTCGTTCTCTACGGCACGGTGGGAGGACTCTCCGCGGCAGTCATGACCGACCTGATTCAGGGGCTTATGACGATCGCGTTTTCCTTCATGCTGCTGCCATTGATTCTGAATTCAATCGGCGGGCTGGAAGGGATCCGAAGCTCCATCGACAATCCGGAATTTTTCAACCTCTTGTCCAATGAACAAATCGGTCTGTTCTTCGTGACGATGCTGGGAATCTTGGGACTGCTGATGGTGATCGGCGCCCCGCATACGATGGGAAATTGTGCGGCGGGACGGAATGAAATGGACGGTGCCGTAGGCTTCATGGTGGGAAGTTTCGTCAAGCGCATCTGCACGGTGGCATGGGCCTTTGTTGGTCTGGCGGGAGTGGTCTATTTCGCCGGGCGGGAGATCAATCCGGAGGAGGTTTACGGGCAGGTGGCACGGGAATTCCTGCCGCGGATCGGGTGGGGATTGCTGGGCTTTTTCCTCGCCTCGATGATGGCGGCGATGATGAGCACCTGCGACGCCCTCATGGTCGCGGCGTCCGCACTTTTTACCCAAAACCTCTACAAACCGCTGCGCCCGCACCGCTCGGCCAAGCACTACCTTGCCGTGGTGCGTATCTCCGGTGTCGTGATCGTGACCGGCGCGGTGTCCATCGCGTATCTGCTGCCGGGATTCATTGCTGGCGTGGAGATTTATTGGAAACTCAGTTCGATCATCGGCCTTGCCCTGCTCATGGGCTTGATGTGGCGCGGATTGACGCCGGCGGGTGCGTGGGCGACCACGCTGGGCGCATACGGGACATGGCTGCTTCTCTATTATTCTCCCGCCGTCGCATTGATCGCCCGATGCCCGATGGTCACAGAATGGGGCATCATTAGGCAAAATGCCTCCGGCGTCGCATCGGTATATATGCCCTGGCAGATTCTGTTTTTCCTGATCGCGGGCATTACGTCGGGAATCGTAGTGAGCCGTTTCACGCGGCAAATTCCACGCGAAAAACTCGATCGTTTCTATGCCCTGATACGGACTCCCATTCAGCCCGGCGAAGTGGTGGAAGAATCCTGCGTCCTCCCGCGAGGCGTCAATCCGCCAACGCCGCGTCATATTTTCCCCGGAACGTCCATCGAACTGCTCATCCCATCGTCCCGGACGGTGGCGGGTTTCGCCGCTGGCTGCGCGGGGGTCGTCGCATTGATCGGTGCGGTGGTCTGGATTCTCTCATAACCTGATTGCGTTGCCCTCCCCCCCCCCCCCCCCCCCCCCGCACACACACATGATGAAATACACAACCTACATCCTCACGCTCGGCGTCCTGATTTCCTGTGCTGCTTTGCAGGCTGAAACCTTGCAGGCAGAAGCGCCGCTGCCGATTTGGGCGGCGAAAAATCTCGATGGGCAACCGGTGCGCATTGCGGTTCCCGCGCCGAAAGACCTCCGCTTCGCTCATCTGTCTTGGAACAAGGTGCAGCGCACTCCCAAGGGAACGGTGATTCTGGCTTACACTGCGGGCACCTTTCACGGCAACGATGGCGGGGGAAGTCCCGCCGTCTCACGTTCCACCGACGGCGGTCGAACCTTCTCGGAGCCTCAAATCATTCGCGAGTTCGGCCCCGGCCGCGATTACACCCAGAGCGGCAACCTGGCGCTCGGCATTGACGAGAACGGGAACCTCGTGCTGCTCGCAATGGCTTTCACCGCCGACACCACCAGTCACATCTTCGGCTGGCGCTCGGAGGATGATGGCGTGACTTGGAAGCCGGTGGATACCAGCGCTCTGGGGCCCAACAAAACAGGATCTGTATTCGGTGATATCGTGTCGGTCGAAGGGCAAGGGCTCATGGTGCTCGGGCATTACCGGCAAGGCTCGAAGCCATATAACCGAGGCATCTGGCTGTCCACTTCTCAGGATCAGGGACGCACTTGGAGTCCGGCCCGCCGTATCTCGGATGTTCACGCAGCGGAACCTGTCCTTGTGCAGACTACTTCCGGTCGGTTGCTCGGCTTTTTCCGCAGTCGAGGTGATAAAACTCTGGGCGGCCGGCAATATGTAGGCGTTTCCGACGACCAAGGTGCCACTTGGAAAACCGAACTTTCCGTTCTGGATTCTGAAGACAACACCCGGTCCAGACTGGCGGCCCCATTCGCGGTTGAGAATCCCAACAACAAGGGGGAAATCCTCGTGCTCACCACCGAGCGCGGCAAAGTCGGAGAAACGCGGGGACGCATCTGGCTCTGGCGGGGGGACGCGCAGAAACTGGACTGGAAGCGCGAGCGCGTGTTGCTTGAATTTCCCCACATCCGGGGAGATGCCAACGACGACTTCGGTTATCCATGGCTGCTGCATCTCGAAGGAAACCGCTGGCTGATGTACTATTATCATGGCCAAAAAAAGGGTGCCAATCCGCTCTGGGTGACCGAGGTGAAGTTGTAATGCGGATACACTTATGGGAGGTCCTAAAAATTGAAAAATTACACAGAGGACACAGAGCAGGCACAGAGATTGGGGAGGAAAAAACGACTCCGCACCTTTTCCCGCTAACAAAGATTTTTATTTAAAATAAATGACTTACAGAAACATCCCCTTGCAGAAAAAACATCCGACAATCGGACAGTCCTCCCCAAGCTCTGTGCCCTCTCTGTGTCCTCTGTGTAATTCTTAGGAGCTCCCTTATGACAAAGAACGTATCCAAAAATAAGCGTACACTCGTGATGGATCCGGAACTCGTGAAGTCATCCACCGGCACCACGCTCACGGTCAACCCGCCTCTGGCTGTGCAGCCGGTGATCGTGCCGGACAAACCTTGGGAAGGGTTTATGATCAACTTCTACACCTCGGTCATCGACGAGGGAGGCAAACTGCGGCTCTGGTACAACTGTCGGGACAAGGACCGCAAATTCCATGTCGGCTACGCGGAATCGGAGGACGGTATCCATTGGACCAAGCCCGCCCTTGGTTTGACCGAGTTCGAGGGCAACACGGCAAACAACATAGTGAGCGGAACCAATTTTTTCGCCGGCAACGTGTTTCGCGATCCCCATGCGGCCTCTCCCGACGCCGCCTATGTCTGCATAAGCAGCGTGTTCAAGGGGTTTGCGCCGCCGGCCGAATGCGCCATCTACCGCTACACGTCGCCGGACGGCCTGCGCTGGAAGCGGGATGCGGAGCCGATGCTGGCATTCGAGGCCGATTCCCAGAATGTCACGCTGTGGGACGAAAAGTTGGGAAGCTATGTGCTTTTCCTGCGCGGCTGGGACCTGCACGACCCGGCGGGGCGCGCGCGCAGGGTCGTCAGGCTTGAGCTGGATGCATTGGACCGGCCAACCGGGATCAAACCGACGGGGCGCGGGCAGACGAAAGAACCGGAGCGAACGCCCTTCATCGCCGACGAGATACCCACGGTCTTCGCCTGTGATGCGCTCGATCCTATGCACACGGATGTTTATACCAGCGCCGTCCATCCCTACGGGACGCAGGGCGAATGGCTGGTGGGTTTTCCGTCAATGTATCGCCACGATACCGAGTCGCCCCATCGCAACGACGGGCGCACGGAGATCCAATTTATCGCCAGCCGCGACGGGAAAAAATGGCTTCGCTTCGACCGGGCTCCGTATGTGGCGCCAGGATTGGACGGCAGCGCGAGCGCGAACATGATCTACATCGGAGCAGGCTTGGTTGAACGCGGCGACGAAGTCTGGCATTACGGGACGATTTATCGCACCACGCATGGCGATGAGCCCGCGCGCCAGAAGCAGCAGGATGGCACCATCTGTCGTTTCACCCAGCGCATCGACGGATTCGTTTCCCTCAATTTCGCACCCGCTGGAGGTCGCTGCCTGACCAAGCCGGTGCCCGTCACCGGCGGGAAACTGAAGCTCAATGTTGACACTGGTGCCTTGGGAGAAGCCCGCGTCGGATTGTTGGATGAAAACGGACACGAAATCCTAGGCTTTGGAGTGGACGAATGCGAACCGCTGCGACTGAACGCAACTGGCGCCGATATTCGCTGGAAGGAACAGGCTGACCTTGCGTCCCTGCTGGGGCGGCAGGTGAGTCTCTTGATCGTGGCGACACGCACGAAGTTGTTCTCATTTCGTTTTGAATAAATGCCCCCTCCCCCCCCCCCGCCTCCACCTCCGCCTCCACAACTTTTATTATGAGCTCTCTTTCCCACTTTGATCTGGTCGTTTATGGCGCAACTCCCGGTGGCATTGCCTGCGCAGTGCGAGCCGCTCGCGAAGGACTGACGGTTTCGCTCGTCAGCGTCTTTCCTCATTTGGGGGGAATGCTTACTTCAGGTCTCGGACTTTATGATGCCAATTACACCGGCGAACGCGCGCCGCTCGTGACCGAAGTGTTCCAGCGAATACTCGCGCACTACGAGGCGGTTGACGGCCGTGAATCGGAGAATTACCGGCTCTGCCAAACCAACCAGACCTTCGAGCCACACGTTGCCGAAAAGGTGCTCACGGAAATGGTCGCGGGTGAACCGCGCATCAGCGTTTTCAAAGGCTGGCAGGTTACGGGCGTCGAGACATCGGGGAGGACGATCATTGGCATTCTGATCGAAGAAATGCACGGAAAGGAACGCCTCCGGCTGCAAGCACGCGCCTTTGTCGATACTTCCTACGAAGGCGACCTGCTGGCGGCGGCGGGTGCGCCTTACCGCGTTGGTCGCGAGTCGCGGACGGAATACGGCGAACCTCACGCCGGACGGATTTTTACTCGTTACGATGAAAGCCCCGACGGACCGCGCTACCCCTACGAAGCCTTGCACGGCTTCATCAAACTAAAGCCCTTCGACCTTTGCACGGGGAGGATTTTCCCCGGCAGCACGGGCGAAGGCGACAATGCAATCCAAGCCTACAACTTCCGCATCTTCCTCACGCGAGATCCCGCCAACCGCGCACCCATTCCGAAACCCGAAGCTTACTCGCGGGAAAATTACCTCGGCCTGTTGCAGTCGGAAAACGAGTCGTTGAACATTCCCTATCCGGTCAAAAGCAAATGGCTGGTGGATGACATCCGAAGCTTCAAGTTTCGCAACCACCGGACCATGCCGAACCGGAAAATCTCATGGAATCACGGCAGCTTTACCGGCCAGAATCACGAGTATCCCGAGGCGGACTGGTCGAAGCGTCGTGAGATTCTCGAACGCCACAAACGCCACGAACTGGGCCTGCTTTGGTTTTTGCAAAATGATCCCGATGTACCCGAAGAGGTGCGCGCTCGCGCTTGTGAACTAGGACTCGCCCGGGACGAGTTCACCGACAATGGCAACTTTCCTTGGGAGATCTACGTGCGTGAAGCCCGCCGGCTCTGTGGGCGAGCGGTTTTCACCGAGTTGGATGCCAGTCTCGCTGCGGGTATCCAGCGAACCCCGCCGCATTCCGACAGCATTGGCATCACCGATTGGATGATGGACTCACACGAATGCAGGACTGAGCGGCAACCCGGCAGTGCCTATGACGGAGCCATCCTCCTGAGTGAACTATCCAGACCTGCCCACATCCCGTTTCGCTGCCTGCTGCCGCCCGATCTGGACAACTTGCTTGTCCCGGTGTGCCTCTCGGCGACGCATGTGGGCTGGGGCTGCATCCGCTTGGAACCCACTTGGATTCATGTGTCTGAATCGGCGGCTTGGGCCTGCGTGCTCGCCCAGCGGCGTCAGGAAATGCCGGCGCAGATTCCGGTCGAGGAATTGCAACGGCTGCTTCTCTCGCGAGGCGTGATGATCTCGTTTTTCAACGATTTCGACATGCGCCATGATGCGCCTTGGGTGGAGGCGGTGCAATTCTTCGCCGTGCGGGGATTTTTTCCGACCTACAATGCCGATGCTGATCAGCCGCTGGATGAAGCAAGCGCCGTTTTGTGGATTCAGGAATTGGCCGGTCTGTTGGCAGGCAAATCCCAAGCATTGACGCTCGCCCGGCAGTTGGCAGCGGTGAGAACGACCGCGTCAAAAATTGATCCCCTTAGTTTTGCCACGCAGCTTTGTGAGGCGCTTGGTGCAAGTGCATCCGCCGATTGGATACCGGCTGAATTGGCTTCAAGTCCAAAGCCACTGACCCGAGGTGACGCATGCCGTATCATGTATCGCGCGATGAACGCCCAGCGATCAGAATGCCGCGCCGTTCCTGCAAGTTAACGTGAGGCATTAACACATACTCATGATGAAAGGCACAACCTACATTCTCGCACTCGGCTCCCTGATTTTCTGTCCTGCTTTGCAGGCTGAAACGTTGCAGGCAGAAGCACCGCTGCCGATTTGGGCGGCGAAAAACCTCGATGGCCAACCGGTAAGCATTGCGGTTCCCGCGCCGAAAGACCTCCGCTTCGCTCATCTGTCCTGGAACAAGGTGCAGCGCACCCCCAAGGGAACGGTGATTCTGGCTTACACTGCCGGCACCTTTCACGGCAACCGTGGCGGGGGAAGTCCTGTCGTCTCACGTTCCACCGACGGCGGCCGGACCTTCTCGGAGCCTCAAATCATTCGCGAGTTCGGCCCCGGCCGCGATTACACCCAGAGCGGCAACCTGGCGCTCGGACTTGACGGGAACGGTGACCTCGTGCTGCTCGCCATGGCTTTCACCGCCGATACCGCCAATCACATCTTCGGCTGGCGCTCGGAGGATGATGGTCTGACTTGGAAGCCGGTGGATACCAGTGCTCTGGGGCCCAACAAAACAGGACCCGTATTCGGCAATATCGTGCCGGTGGATGGGCAGGGGCTCATGGTGCTCGGGCAATACCGGCAAGGCTCGAAGCCATATACCCAAGGCATCTGGCTGTCCACCTCCCGGGATCAGGGACGCACCTGGAGCCCGGCCCGCCGTATCGCAGACGTTGATGCAGCGGAGCCCGTCCTTGTGCAGACTACTTCCGGCCGACTGCTCGGCTTTTTTCGAGGTGATAAAACTCTGGGCGGTCGGCAATATGTAGGCGTATCCGACGACCAAGGTGCCACCTGGAAAACCGAACTTTCCGTCCTGGATTCCGAAGACAACACCCGATCCAGACTGGCGGCCCCATTCGCGGTTAAAAATCCCAATCGCAAGGGGGAAATCCTCGTGCTCACCACCGAACGCGGCGAAGTCGGAGAAACGCGGGGACGCATCTGGCTTTGGCGAGGGGACGCGCAGAAACTGGACTGGAAGCGCGACCGCCTGTTGCTTGAGTTTCCCCACATCAAAGGAGATGCCAACAACGACTTTGGTTACCCATGGCTGCTGCATCTCGAAGGAAACCGCTGGCTGATATACTATTATCATGGCCTGAAAGATGGTGCCAGTCCGCTATGGGTGACCGAGGTGAGGCTGTAGTGCGGACTACGAAAAAAATAACCGCGAACATCCAGACAACTCCTTTATGCCCAAACGATCCATCCTCGCCGTCATGCTTTTCCCGCTGTGTTGCTTTCCTGCCCTGCTGCACGGCAGCGAACCCTTTTTCGCCAAGCAAACCGTCCTGACCCGACAGACGGAAGGTTATCATACCTTCCGCGTGCCCGGCCTTGCGGCGACCCCGTCGGGCTCGCTTCTCATCTTTTGCGATGGCCGCGTGGATGGCGGCGGCGACGTCGGCAAGATGGATCTCGTTGTCAAACGCAGCCCGGATGGCGGCAAAACTTGGGAGCCGGTGCGCACGCTCTTCACCGACAAGGGCAGCAAGACAAAGATCGGTAATGTCTCGGCGGTCGTTGATGAAAAAACCGGCAACCTACATGCCATATTTTGCAAAAACCTTGAGCAGGCCTACAGCATTAGCTCCACGGATGGCGGAGCGACTTTCGAGAACCCGGTGGAAATTACCGAGGTTTTTAAAAAATTCGCGAATCCCTGGGTCTTCTTCGCCACCGGCCACGCCCACGGCATCCAGCTCCGCACCGACCGGCTCGTCGTCCCCATTTTCCTCAGCGAAGTGCCTCGTTCCGGCGGCAAAAAGCGCGATAGCTTCCATGTCGGGGTGATCTACAGCGACGACCACGGCAAGACATGGCAGGCAGGCGGCACCGTGCCCGAAAGCAGCCATCTAAACGAGAGCACGATCTACGAGGCCTCCGACGGCTCGATCGTGATCAATGCGCGAGCCACGAATTCCAACCGCTACGTTGCGCACAGCGCGGACGGCGGCCAGACTTGGTCAAAACCCGTATCCGACAACAATCTCTGGGGCGCCCGCTGTCAGGCCAGCTCGCTGGTCACGCAAGATAGCGACGGCAAACGCGTCACCCTTTTCACCAATCCTGCTGGGCCCGGTCGCACGAATCTCACCGTCCGCCTAAGCTATGACGACGGCAGGACGTGGCCCTACGCGAAGCTCATCGACGCCGAAGCCTCCGCCTACAGCGACCTCGCGCTCGGTCACGACGGCAGGATTCATATCGCTTACGAATCCGGAAAAAAATCCGCCTACGAGGGCATTGCTGTCGCCAGCTTCAACGTCGATTGGATCCTCAGTGCTCCGCAAGCCGCCACCGTCTCGCCAGCGACGCAGGCAGCTTCGCCACCGGCCAAATCCCAAAGTCTGTCGGGCGTGGTCGTTGACGACGAGGATGCCGAACGATCCGGCAAGTGGGAGCCGGGGCAAAAAGCCGGGTATGTTGGAAAAGGATACCGGCGCGCGACGTCTGGCGATTCCACCGCGCGATTCCTTCCCGACCTGCCGCAGGCCGGCGAATACGAGGTGCGCCTTCTCTATCCTGTAACGGGCAAGAACACCTCGAAGGCCAAGGTCACCATCCTGAGTGTGGACGGCGAAAAAACGCTCATCATCGACCAGCGCAAAAGCGCGTTTGACGGCACGGTGGCCCGCTCGCTCGGCACCTTCCAATTCAACGAAGGCAAGGAAGGCGCGGTGACAATTTCCGCCGAGGGAGCGGATGGCTTCGTTCTCATCGACGGCGTGCAATTCGTCCCCGTTGAGATTGCGAAAGAGGAACGCAGGAAAGTGAATGCGGCGCAATAGCGCCCGTAGCGCAGGCATCTTGCCTGCCGTCTGGTCTATAGCGCGAAGCGCAGTGACCTTCATGGAGTGCGGCGATTCATCGCCGCTTTTGACGAACCGTTTCAACGGTTCGCCAGTAAGCGTGAAGCGTGCTAAAGCACGCGAAACAAAGCGGCGATGAATCGCCGCACTCCATAGGAGAACCGAGGAGGTCCATTTAATGGACCATACATTTGCCCTTTGAACATCTCCGGTTCCGGAAATGTTCGGGCATTCCATAAACCGCCCTCACCTTCCCGCGATTCCCGAGCCATGAACATCGGTGCCCATCATTATCACCGCCGCATAAAAACCAACGCAGGGGAAAAACAAGATTTACCGGACCTGGTCGTTTTTGGCGGGACGGCTCCCGGCATCGTGTGCGCCGTGCGCGCAGCGCGCGAGGGGATGCGGGTTGCACTGGTAACATCGGGCATCCACTTGGGCGGTGCGCTGCCTTCGCTCGGCGCGTTGGAGACCCACTATCGCGGTGCGCGCTCACCGCTCGTGAGCGAATTCGAAGCGCGGGTGAAGGAGCATTACCGAACGCGCCATGGCGAGGATTCCGAGCCGTTTCGCGTCTGCACGGGCGGTTCAATGCTCACGTTCGAGCCGCATGTGGCCCAGGAAATTCTCACACGCTGGATCACCGACGAACCGGGCATTCGCTGGTTGAAAGGATTCACGCCGGTCCGCGTGGAACGCGAAGGCGCGCTGATCCGCGCCGTGGTGTTCGAGGTGACGGAGGCAAAAAAACTGGCGACAGGAGGAACACTGAGGCTTGAGGCGGACGCCTTTGCTGACGGCAGCTACGAGGGCGACCTGATGGCGCTGGCCGGAGCCGGGTTTCGCATCGGACGCGAGGCGCGCACGGAGTTTGGCGAGCCGAGGGCGGGGCGGGTTTTCACGCGCTGGCTGAACGGCGTTCACCCGCGGGCCGCCGCCGAAGGCCGGCTCAATCTTGTCACCGCCAAAGCCACCACCTCCGAGCCACTGCCGGGCAGCACGGGCGAAAGCGACGACAACGTGCAAAGCTACAGCTACCGCCTCTGCCTCACAGACGATCCCGCGAACCGCCTGCTGCCTGCCTCCCCCCCCCCCCGGCTATGAACGCGAACGCTTCACGCCGATCCTGCTCCCGCCCGCCGAAAAAGAGCGCATGAGACTGCCGTTTCACCACCGCTTTCTTATCCAGACCCTGCACGAGATGGTGGAGAATGACCACGTCTTCCACGGGCACGCGCTGCCCAACCGCAAACGCAGTTGGAACGCGACGAATCTCACCGGCGCAGGCAAACGCTACGCGGCGGCCTCCCCCGCCGAACGCCGCGCCATCGAGTGCGCCCACGCCACCCACGCGCTCGGCCTCATGTGGTTTCTGCAACACGATCCAGCGGTGCCCGCCGACATCCGCTCCCGCGCCCTCGAATGGGGACTGGCCGGCGATGAATTTGCCGGGACGCAGAACCTGCCGCCCCAGCTCTATGTGCGCGAGGCGCGCCGACTTGCGGGCCGGGCCGTTTTCACCGAGCACGACGCCCTCGCCGAACCGGGAAGGGAACGCGCCCCGGTCCACGCCGATTCGATCGGCATCACCGAGTTTTCCCTCGACTCGCTGGCCTGCACCACCGAACGCCTGCCGGGAACAGGCGCATTGTGCGACGGACAACTTTTCCAGATGGAAAACTCGCGTCCCGGCCAGGTGCCGTTTGGGGTGCTTTTGCCGCGCGAGATCGACAACCTGCTCGTCGTCACCTGCGTCTCCGCGACGCATGTCGCTTGGGGCACGATACGGCAGACGCCGACATTGATGCACCTTGCGGAGTCGGCGGCCTGGGCACTGGTGCTCGCGAGGCGTCGCGGTGTGGCTCCGGCGAACCTCGATGTATCCGAATTTCAACGACACATCGTGAGTCACGGCATCATGATTTCGTTTTTCAACGACTTCGACATGTCCTGCCCCGAGCCGTGGGTTCCCGCGATGCAACTGCTCGGCATCCGAGGCTTTTTCCCCGATTACGACGCCGCGCCGCACCGCGTGCTCAACGAGGCCGCAGCCCACGACTGGAGCCGTCGTGCGCCGCATGTCGAGGCAAGCCGGCTCCTTGGCAAAACCCATGCGGAAGCCGCGTCGATGATCGTGGATTCGTAGCGCGAAGAAACGTCCGCGCATCATACTATTTTCCAATCAGAAATATCTCACGCAGAGACGCGGAGGCGCAGCGAAAACAGATGTATTCTCTCTGCGACTCTGCGACTCTGCGTGAGTTCTTTTTACCCTCTTATTATATCTTTGAGTGAGGGAGTGGTATCAGGCGGCGGAGGCACCATGAGCTAACTCACTGGGCAACGACATGGTTCATTTATTGGACCATGTAATCCGTCTTTTGAAAGCCCTGTTTCGCCCAAAAACTCCCCCAAGAAACCCGTATTCCAACCAGATTTTATCAACCCAACACCTCCCGCCCTCCCGCCCTCTTTCCTACTGCTCACTGTTCACTGCTCCCCCCCCCCCCCCCCCGTCCGACTCACAACGCCTGCCGAAATTCATGCACACCATTGCCACAACCACACTTCCCGCGCTTACCACTGACGTCCTTGTCATTGGTTCCGGAGCCGCCGGACTCACTGCCGCAATCGCCGCCGCACGCAATGGAGCCAGCACCCTACTCGTCGAGTCTGCCGGATTCCTCGGCGGACTCTCCGCCACGCTCCCCTGGCTAGGCTTTCACGACCGCGATTATCGCCAAGTCGTCAAAGGACTCCCCGCCGAATTTGTTCACCGCCTCCAGCAAGCCCGCGCCGCCTCGCCCTACGAATACGACATCAAGTGCGCCTCCGCCGTCAGCATCGACACCCACCGATGGAAATGCCTCGCCATGCAACTCTGCGCCGAGGCTGGCGTGAAGCTCATGCTCCACACCCATTTCCTGGACACCCTCCGCGACGGCGACCGAGTCACCGGCGTGCTCGTCCACCACAAATCCGGACTCCAGCGTATCCACGCCCGCACGACAATCGACTGCACTGGCGACGGTGACGTTGCCGCCCGCGCTGGCGTTCCTTGGGAAAAAGGCCGCACCGGCGACGGACTCGTTCAGGCGCCGACTCTTGTTTTCCGTCTCGGTGGCGGCGACCGTTCCGCCTTCATCGACGGCTGCAAACGCGAGGAACTCAACTACCGCGAATGGCTCGCGCCCTATCCTGAACTTCGGGCCAAAACGCTTGCCCGCCTCGACCGCATGCAAGTCATCATCTGCGGCGGATTCGCCCCCCTGCTCGCGCAAGCCCGCGCCGCGGGCGACCTCGACCTGCCGCAAACCCGCATCGTCGGCGTCAAGACCCACATCCCCGACGAATTCACCGTCGTCATGACCCGAGTCCTCGGCCTCGACCCCGTTGACGTCCACAGCGTCACCGCCGCCTACGCCCGCGTTTACGAGCAGATCCCGCCGCTCGTGTCATTCTTTCAAAAATACGTCCCCGGCTTCGCCTCTGCGCGTCTTCTCGAAATCGCACCCATGCTCGGCATCCGCGAAAGCCGCCGCATTACCGGTGACTACCTCCTCACAGAAAACGACCTGCTGAACGGCTGCGTTTTTAACGACGCCATCGCCATGGGCGCTTACCACATCGACATTCACCGCCCCGCTGGCACCTGGGTTGAATCCCGAAACGTCCGCGCCTACACCATTCCGCTTCGCAGCCTCATCGCCCGCGGGGTCGATGGCCTCATGATGGCGGGCAAGTGCATCTCGGCCGCACACGAAGCCGTCGCATCCACCCGAGTCATCCCCATTTGCATGGCCCAAGGCCAGGCCGCGGGCACAGCCGCCGCCATTGCTGCCCGCCGCCGTGCCAGCATCCGCCAGACACCACTCACCGAACTCCAAACCCTGCTCCAGCAACAAGGTGCCGAGATCGGCCGCACCCTCGAACCACCCAACCAAACTCTCATCGATGAAATCGGACAACTTCCATTCGACGAACCTCACACCACCGGCGACCGCGATGCGGCCTCATCCGCCTCCTTGGCATGGCTCCAACGCTGAAACCAACAATCTTCTTTATGGTATCTTTATGGAACCACGACATTGCGCTTTTGAAACCGACAAGTTGCACCGATGGTCTTGCAACAGCCCAGTTCCGCATCACCCGCTCGATAACATAAAACCCCGTTTACAGCCGCCACATTCCGCCTGCGCTCCTGAATATTCCCGACAACCCGAAACACCAAATCCTAATCCTGCTATGAACACCACCACCCGATACCTCCTATCCTCCGCCGCCGCCCTCCTGCTGGGCAGCTCCGCTCTAACCGCCGCCGACTTCATTTGGAACTCCGCTAGCAACGCCAATTATACGTCCGACGCGGCTTGGAAGGGCGGCACCAGTCCACATTCGAGCACTTCTTCCACCACGAACAGCATCGGCACTCCGGAGACTTTCACCAACGTGGGCATGAATGGCGGTGGGTCCTACGTGCAGAATTTCAACGTCATACTCACACAAAACTGGTTGTGGCGTGCCCCTAATACAGTCAACGGCCTCCTGCGGATCACCGGCACTCTCACCAAAGCAGGGGATGCCGCGCTGACCTTCACCAACTCTGCGGTCGATACACAGACCTTTACACTCACCATCAACCAACTCAACGTCCAAGCAGGCGTTTTGAATTTTGGACAAACCCGTGAGAGATCGAGAGAACAACTCAAGACCCTCACCGTGACGGGGGGGACCACGATTGCCGCCACCCTGAACGTCAACTCCCCCTCCGCTTCCTTCGCCGAGGTTACCCTTAGCGGCGGCATATTCAATATCCTTCAGGCCAGTGATGAGAGCGCAGCCAACACGACCTACGTCGGCGGCGTCACCGTGAAGGGGCTATCCGGCAACAGCGGCACCGTGCAAACACGCGGGGGAGATACGTGGACGACCTCCCGTGCCGCGCAAGGCACGCTTACTCTTTCCGCCGAGAGCGGTTCCGGTTCCTACACTTACGGCGGCACGCTGGCCGACGGCTCGGCAGGGAGCACCTTGGCTGTGGTGAAGGACGGGGACGCGTTCTCCCAGACGCTGACCGGCACCAACACCTATACCGGCGGCACCCGGGTCGAAGCCGGAGTCCTTGCCACCGGCGTGACGGGCGACTTCGGAACCGGTGATGTCCGCGTGCTCGCCGCCACGCTCACCTTGGGCAACGCCACCTCGATTGCCGACACCGCGACACTTTTCTTTAGCGACACCTCCACGATCAACCTGAGCTTCACCGGCACCGCGCTCATCGGTGCCCTGACCAACGAAACGAGCGGAACCAGCGCCGCCGACGGCCTCTACACTGCCGCTCAACTCAACGCATTTTTCGGGGGTAATATCTTCAACGGAGACGGCTTGCTAGGGGTAGGTGCCGCCATTGTCCCCGAGCCCGCCACAGTCACCGCCCTGCTCGGACTGATTGCCGCAACCCTTTTCCTAGCCTGCCGCCGTCAACGCTCCGCCTCCTAAGCATATTTGAAAAGTGGCGCGGACGTCTCGCCCGCTGTAGGGGCGTCGCTTGCGACGCCCGCGCCAGCCGGATGGATTTACCGAATACCAGAAGAGCAATCGCAGGCCGAAACGCGGTCGCGGGCTTCGCAAGCGAAGCCCCTACAACGGAGAGGCGCAGGTGCGGGCGTCTCGCCCGCATCTGATAGCTCTGCCTCTCAACCCTGTTTCAGAACAACATGTCACACCTCTGCCGCCGTTTGTTTGGTAAAAAAACGCGCACAATATTCCGCATAACATCACGTCCTAACTCCTAATTTCTCCTTCCTAATTCCCCTCCCCTCCCCCCCCCCCCTTCCATGAGAATCAAGCGCCTCCATCACCTTTTCACACTACTGGCCACGCTCGCCTTCCTCTCGGCTGATGCCGCCGCATCCGCAGCTACGGCGGCGACCGACGACACCGGTGTCGAGCGCACCCTGTATGCCCGCTGGCGCGGAGCCAACGCTCACATCAAGTCCCTGCCACCCGCGCTGATCGAGTATCTCGCCGCCAACAAAGCGAATGCCATTCGCATCCTGATGGAACTCGACATCCACGACGAAGCTTATGCCAAGGAACTCCGAACCACCAAACGCAAGCCCAAGGTTCCCACGCCCGAAGATCCCCTCGCTCCCTACGAACTCCACCTCGCACGACTCGACTCGCTCATTCCCCTCTGCCGCCAGCACGGTATCCAAATAATCCTTACTGCGGGCGGAGTGTATGGAAAAAGCGGCAAGCACGACGTCTTTTACGAAACCGGACGGGACGACCGCGACCCGCACCTGATCGACTTCTGGCGTGCCATGAGCAAACGCTACAAAAACGAACCGACCATCGTCGCCTACGGCATCAAAAACGAACCCAACTATCGCGACCCCAAGCTCGCCAAGGAAATCTGGTGGGACTGGCTTCTGCCCGAAACCATCAAGGCGATCCGGGAAAATGACAAAAAGGCCTGGCTCGTGGTGGAATCGCCGCCCAACGGGTCCTTGGCCTGGGGCTTCGCGAAGATACCAACAATCGATGACAAGCGCGTTATCTACGCTCTCCACCACTACATGCCGCACGCCTACACGCACCAAGGCGTGCGCGCCATCCAGAAGCGCGGCCCCGACACCCGCGGAGCCTACACCTATCCCGGCGACTCCCCGCGTTTCGACGGCGGCAAAATGGTCACAGGCTGGGACAAAGCCGCTGTCGAGCGGACGATGAAAGAAGTTTTCCTCTTCCAAAAGCGCAATCCGGGTTCGCGGGTGCTGGTCAGCGAATTTGGCGTCATCCGCTGGGCGCCCGGCGGTGCTCAATGGCTGACTGACTCAATCGAAATTTTCGAGCGCCACGGCTGGGACTGGACCTTCCATTCCCTCGCTGAATGGCCCGGCTGGGACCCCACCTACGAGGCGGACGCACCCATCAAACGCCGCCCGAAATTCGAGGAAGGTATCCAAGAAACGGATCGTCTTAAAGCCGTCAAAGCCGGCTGGTCCCTCAACACACGCGACACCTCCCGCGCATCCAAACCATGAAGCACCTCTTCCTACCTCTCCTCATGACCGCAGCCCTCTCCTGCGTTCTCCCATCGGCATCCGCAGCATCGACCGATGCCGCCGATGCCGGTGTCGAGCGAGTCCTGCATCCACGCTGGCGCGGAGCCAACTCGCACATCAAGTCCCTGCCACCCGAACTGATCGAGTATCTTGCCGCCAACAAAGCGAATGCCATCCGCATCCTCATGGAGCTCGATATCCACGACGATGTTTATGCCAAGGAACTCCGAACCACCAAACGCAAGCCCAAGGTTCCCACGCCCGAAAACCCTCTCGCACCCTACGAACGCCACCTTGCGCGACTCGACGCTCTGATTCCCCTCTGCCGCCAGCACGGTATCCAAATCATCCTTACCGCAGGCGGCCTGTATGGAAAAAGCGGCAAACACGATGTCTTCTACGAAACCGGACGGGACGAAACCGACACCCACCTGCTCGACTTCTGGCGAGCCATCAGCAAACGCTACAAAAACGAACCCGTCATCGTCGCCTACGGCATCAGGAACGAGCCCAACTACCGCGACCCCATCATTGCGAAAAAAATCTGGTGGGACTGGCTCCTGCCCGAATCCATCAAGACGATCCGTGAAAACGACAAAACAGTGTGGCTGATGGTGGAGCCGCCGCCCGCCGGATCCTTGCCCTGGGGCTTTGCGCAAATACCGGTGATCGATGACCCGCGTGTCATCTACGGTCTCCACCACTACATGCCCCACGCCTTCACGCACCAAGGCGTGCGCGCCGTCCAAAAGCGCGGCCCCGACACCCGCGGAAAATACACCTATCCCGGTAAAGCCCCCCGCTTCGACGGATCGGACACGCTGGTTCACTGGGACAAAGACACCATCGAAAAGCGCGTCCTGCACGAAGTCATTCTCTTCCAAAAACGAAATCCCAACGCCCGCATTTTGGTCAGCGAATTTGGCGTCATTCGCTGGGCACCGGGCGGCGCGCAATGGCTGGCCGACTCGATCGACCTCTTTGAACGCCACGGCTGGGACTGGACCTTCCATTCGCTCGCGGAATGGTCCGGCTGGGACCCCACCTACGAGGCGGACGAACCGCTCAAGCGCCGTCCCAATTTCAGCGAAGGCATCCAGGAAACGGCGCGCCTCCAAGCCATCAAAGCAGGCTGGCTGCTCAACGCATCGGAAAAATCAAACGTTAAGAATTAAGGGAACGAACCCACACACACGAAACGCCTAAAAATATTTGTAACCAAACCCGACGGCGAAGCCGCCCCTTCGATGTTGGACGTTCAACGTTCGATGTTGGATGTTCGGCAGCGAAGCTGCCCTCCCCCCCCCCCCCCCATCTGGACAATGAAGCACCTCTTCCTAGCTCTCCTCATGACCGCAGCCCTGACCTGCGTTCTCCCGTCAGCATCCGCAGCATCGACCAATGCCGCCGATACCGCTGTCGAGCGCGTCCTTCACCCGCGCTGGCGCGGCAACACCGAAAGCCTGGGCAAGGCCAGTGTCGAAAAAATCGAATTTCTGGCCGCGCAACACGTCAATTTCATCCGCTACCACATCAACATTGACGCGCGCATTGAGGAATTTCGTTCCCAGATCAGAGCGGAGAAACGCAAGCCCGCCGCGGCCACGCCAGAAAATCCCCTCGCACCCTACGAACGACACTTCGCTCGTCTCGACGCATTGCTGCCGACGCTGCGCCGACATGGTATCCAGATAATGCTTACAGCCAGCACGCTCTACGGCAGCCCGCAAGGCGATGTCTTTTATGAGACCGATAAGGACGACTACAACCGGCACATGCCCGAGTTCTGGTCAGCCGTGAGCAAACGTTACCGGCACGAGCCGACCATCGTCGCCTACTGCATCAAAAACGAACCCAACTATCGCGACCCCATCCAAGCCAAGAAAATCTGGTGGAACGACCTTTTCCCCAACTCGCTCAAGGCCATCCGTGCAAATGACGACCAAGTATGGCTGGTGCTGGAGTCCCCACCGACCGGAGCCTTGGCCTGGGGTTTCGCGCACATACCGGCGATTGATGACAAACGTATCATCTACGCATTCCATCACTACATGTCGCACGCCTACACCCACCAAGGCGTGCGAGGGATTCAAAAGCGCGGCCCCGACACCCGCGGTGCCTACACCTATCCCGGCGAGGCACCACGCTTCGACGGAGGCAAACCCGTCTATTGGGACAAAGCCGCCGTCGAGCTTACGATGCACGAGGTGTTTCAATTCAAAAAACGAAACCCTGGCGCACGCATTTTAGTCAGCGAATTTGGCGTCGCTCGCTGGGCCCCCGGCGGCGCTCAATGGCTGACCGACGCAATCGAAATTTTCGAACGCCACGGCTGGGATTGGACCGTCCATTCCTTCGGCGGATGGAACGGCTGGGATCCGACATACGAAGCCGACGATGGTCCGCGCAACCGTCCCGATCCCACCCAAGACATCAAGAACACCGACCGTTTCCAGGTGGTGAAAGCCGGCTGGGCACTCAACGCACCGGAAAAATCAAAAAATAAGAATTAAGGGAGGTTCTGAAAATTGAAAAATCACACAGAGGACACAGAGCAGGCACAGAGATTGGGGAGGACAAAACGACTCCGCACCTTTTCCCGTTAATAAAATTTTTCCATTTAAAATAAATGACTTACAGAAATATCACCTTGCAGAAAAAACATCCGATAATCGGACAGACCTCCCCAAGCTCTGTGCCCGCTCTGTGTCCTCTGTGTAATTCTTAGAAGCTCCCTTAAGAAAACGAACCCACTTACACGAAACGCCTAAAACCATTTGTAACCAAACCCGACGGCGCAGCCGCCCCTCCCGCCCTCTTTCCTACTGCTCATTGTTCATTGTTCACTGTTCATTGCCCCCCCCCCCCCCCCTCTCCAAACCATGAAACACCTCTTCCTTCCTCTCCTCATGACAACAGCGCTGACCTGCGCCCTCCCGCCTGCAAGCGCAGCAT
The DNA here is from genome assembly GCF_000171235.2 of Geminisphaera colitermitum TAV2. Lineage (GTDB taxonomy): Bacteria > Verrucomicrobiota > Verrucomicrobiia > Opitutales > Opitutaceae > Geminisphaera > Geminisphaera colitermitum. The sequence goes on from NZ_ABEA03000195.1 coordinate 67,359, forward strand.
TGACCGCAGCCGACGATGCCGGTGTCGAACGCGCCCCTCATGCACGCTGGCGCGGAATCAACGCCCACATCCGCTCCCTCAACGAACCCTTCCACGACGTCCTCGACTACGCGGCCAACCAAGGTGCCAACGCCATCCGCATCAACTTCGAACTCGATTCCCTCGACCCCGCCTATCTCAAGGAACTCCAAGCCGCCGGCCTCAAGGCCAAGGCACCCACTCCCGAAAACCCTCTCGCGCCCTACGAACGCAACCTCTCCATACTTGATTCCATCCTTCCCATCTGCCGCCAGCTCGACGTGCAGGTGATCCTCGCCGCCGCCGACCTGCACGGCAGCAGCAACGACGTTTTCTACAAAACCAGCCAGCGCGAACGCGACGCGCACCTGATCAACTTCTGGCGCGCCATCAGCAAACGCTACAAGGACGACCCGATCATCGTCGCCTACGACATCAAGACCGAGCCCAACTGCGCGGACACCAAGCTCGCCAAGAAAACCAAGTGGAACTCGCTCCTCTCCGAATCCATCAAGGCGATCCGCTCCAACGACAAAAAAGTGTGGCTCGTCGTCGCCGCTTCGCCCAACGGCAGCACACCGCAAGGCTTCGCCCAAATGCCGCTGATCAAGGACCCGCGCGTCATCTACACCTTCCAGCACTACACGCCTTACGCCTATACGCACCAAAGCCGTCAAGCTATCCAGAAGCCCGACTTGGACAAAGCCGCCATCGAGCGGACAATGGAAGCAGTTGTCCTCTTCCAGCAGCGCAATCCGGGTGCGCACATCTTAGTCGGCGAATTCGGCGTCATCCGCTGGGCACCGGACAGTGCGCAATGGCTGGCAGACTCGATTGAAATCTTCGAACGCCGCGGCTGGGACTGGACTTTCCAAACCATTGGCGAATCACCCGACTGGGACCCCACCTACACCGCTGACGACGAAGGCAAAAAACGTCCGTCCTTCAAAAAAGGCATTCAAGAAACCGACCGCCTCAAAGTCCTGAAAAACGGCTGGGCACTCAACGCCGCACAAAACTAATTCCATGTCCTCTTTCGACCCATCCGCCTGGAAAAAAATCGGGAACGTAATCTCTCCGGAGACCATTCCCGGCCGCATCATCAACTTCAGCTCCGACGCAGAGCCTGCCGCCGCCGGGGACACTTGGCGTATCTGGTTCGACATCGAGGAAAACGGTGGCCGCAACATCTGTTTCGCCGACGGCTCCGTGCACGAACCGTCCGCCATGCAACGCACACGCGCCGTGCTTTCCTCCGGTCCGGCGGATCTCTCCGCGCCGCTTTCGCTTGGCAATCTCCCCGATCGATGGAATCCGCGCCATCCCCAGCATCTCCGGCTCAAGGACGGCACCCATCGCCTCTACTTTTGGACCCGATACCCCGGAGTCACCCGCTACCTCGCAGCCGACAGTGTGGACGGCCTCCACTACACGGTGATCGACCCGCACCGCGCCTGCTTTTACCATCCGCACGACCGCGCTGTCGCGGAAAACGCCGTGCCGGACGGTCTCACCTTCGATGGCAACCGCCACGCCTCGCGCCCCGCCAACGAACCCGCCGCGCTTCCCCACCAAGTCGTCAACGACGCCACCACCGTCTATCAACTCCCCGACGGCACATTCGAGGCTTACACCGCCGTCATTGAGCAGATGCCGGGCCGCAAAAATGACCCCGGCTATGTCGCCTACGACAACGCCGTCGGTTACCGCCGCTTCATCCGGCGTTTCGTCAGTGCCGACGGTCTGACATGGAACGGCCCGGTCGGCGAAATCCGGCCCGACGCCTCTGATCCGGCTGATCTCCAATTCTATTATCTCACGGTCACGCACACGGAGCGCGGCAGGGTGGGCTTGCTCGGTCACTACCGTTGCGCCGCGCAGACCATCGACGTGGAACTTTGTTTTTCGGATGACGGCGTCACTTGGCACCGCCCCTACCGGAAAACGCCTTGGCTCCCGCGCGGACGTGAGGGCGAATCCGACCATTGCATCATTATGCCGGGCCGCAGTCTCGTCCGCCACGACAAGGCCTGGTGGTTGTTTTATAGCGGATACAACTTTCTGCACAACCACTCACGCAGCTTCGGTGGTCCTGAAGCCTCGCACCTCATGTGCGCCAGCATTCCCGAAATCCCTTTCCCCCCAAACATGTCATGAATAATCCAATACCAAACGTCTCCGCAAATGCGCGTCTTCCCCTGAAGGCGTTTACCTTGATCGAACTGCTCACGGTCATCGCCATCATCGGAATTCTCGCCGCAATCATGATTCCAACCGTCGGCGCAGTGCGCAAAAAAGCCAACACTGCCAAGGCGATTACCAACCTCCGCAGCATCTACACTGGTTTTATTCTCTACGCGAACGAGAACAAGGACCAGATCTGCCCCGGCAACGATGCGAACTTCACTGGCAACGATGCGCATTTCCCTTGGCGCCTCAGGACATACGTCAACCAGCCCGACAAGGTTTACAAGACGCCCCAGTCGATCTTCCAACACCCCATGCACGAGACACTATATACCTTGGGCAGTTTTAAGATGAACATTAAGTGTTCCCGTGCGAGCGCAACGGCTCCGGTCAAGCGGTTCTCGGAATTTGATGTCCCTGCGTTGCGACTGTTCTTGTTCGACTGCGGCACCGATACCCTTGGCGGCGGAGGCCACAGCGGCGACCCGAATCTCATCGTCAAGCGGCACGACGGCAAAGCCATCCTCCTCTTTCTCGATGGCCGTGTGCAGTTCCGTGCGCAGCTCGATGCATCAGAAAAAGGCTTCTGGGTCGGCCAAGTCTCTCCCGCCAGTCCGTGAAATCGGACTACATTAATCGCAAAAACAACGCTCCATTTTTTTTCTCAAAACAGGAAAACGCACAGTGGTCTTCTTAAAAACTATTCTGCGCTGACAGCGCGTCGATGCTGACGTCGCCCTCTGCGTCCCCTGTTGCAACTGCTTCGTCCAACTCTCCCTCGTCGCCGAAATCGACACTGCACTCGTTCCGTTTCCATCGCTCCATCGCCCCATCCTCACCTCGCATAACCACGCAAATTTTATGAACTCACTCGACATCCGAATGGTTGCTCCGCTCGCACCGCTGCATGCTGATGGCTCGCTCAACACTGCGCTCATCAGTCGTCAGGCTGACATTCTTCGCCGTCGCGGCGCACAAGGATTTTATCTCTGCGGCGGCACGGGCGAAGGCCAGCTCCTCACCGTCGCCGAACGCAAACAAATCGTCGAAACTTGGCGCGACATCCTCCCGGCAGACGTTCCCATGATCGTCCACGTCGGCTCAGGCAGTCCGATGGACGCCATTGACCTCGCACGCCATGCGCAGGCAATCGGCGCGAGTGGCGTGTCGTCCGTCACACCCTCGCCCTACGCCGCGCGCGACATGAACGCGCTCGTCGCACACTTTGCCGCCATTGCTGCCGCCGCGCCTGCGCTGCCGTTTTACTACTACCACAACTCCGCCTCGCCCGGACTGAAAATCAAAGCCGTCGATTTCCTTGCCGCCGCGCAGAAACAAATCCCGACGCTCGGTGGCATCAAATACACCGACGCCGATCTCATGGATTACAGCCGCGCCCTCCGCTTCGACGGAGGCCGTTACGCCGTCCTCTACGGCAAGGATGAAATGTCACTCGGTGCGCTTGCCATGGGTGCGCGCGGATTCATCGGCGGCTCTTACAACATCCTCAGCCCACTTCTTCGCCAAGTCCTCCAATGTTGGGACGACGGCCTTCTGGACGAAGCCCGCGCCGCGCAGGACACGCTCATTGATTGTATTGCGATTTTCGGACGCTACGGCGGTCTCTCCGCGCTCAAAGCTGCAAGCCTTGAACTCGGACTTGATCTCGGTCCCATGCGCCTGCCCCTTCCTACTGTTCCCGTATCCAATATTCCACGACTACACGCCGATCTCGACGCCGTCTGGCCTGAATGGCGTGAAACATCGGCACCATCCCGCATCATTGAGCCATCGCGGAACGGTGTCTCGGCACACTCTTAGAACATTTTCGGTTTATTTTGTCTCACGCAGAGACGCAGAGAACGCAGAGTCGGGAAAATACAATATTCGTAATTTATTTATAATCAGCAATCTGCATTTTCCCTGCGCCTCTGCGTCTCTGCGTGACCTCTTAAACCTTGCGACAAATTGAACCGACAATGCTCCAGTATCCATTTTTCCACTTCGCAAATATCAGCTACGACATCCCCTGTGCGTCGCTTCTCTACAGGGAGGTTCTCAAAATTGAAATGTACACAGAGGACACAGAGAAGGCCCAGAGATTTGGGAGGACAAAACGACTTCACACCTCTTTCCGCTAATGAAAATTTGGGATTAAAAATAAATGAGTTACAGAAACCTCCATTCGCAGAAAAAACATCCATCAATCGGACAGTCCTCCCCGATCTCTGTGCTCCCTCTGTGTCCTCCGTGTAATTTTTGAAGGTCCCTACAACCATGCCCTCACAACAAAATACAGAACACGTCTTGTTCCCTTTCGATAACCGGGCACTCCCGTTTTTTCATGGCGTGCGCCTGAAAATGATCCCGTTCGCATCTGCTGCCGATTCCAATGGCTTGCCAAACATGGTTGTTTCTCCGGGACCTGACGGGACTCCTGATTGCAAGGGCATTTTGTATTATGGAACCGTGCTGTCTGTTGGTGAAGAACTCTGGATGTGGTATCTTGGACAAGGCGAAGGAGCTGAACAACGACGCCACTTCCGGGTATGTTTTGCAAAGAGTCGGGACGGTCGCAAATGGGAGAAACCCGACCTCGGTCTCGTCGAATATGCAGGCTCGAAAAACAACAACCTGGTCGATCTCGGCGGTGGTGAATTTTGCGTAGTTGGCTGCGTTGTCTTTCATGACCCGGACGAAGCGGGCGCGGGGAAACGCTTCAAAATGTTTTTCGAAACACGCAAATACAAAGGTAAGTTCGCCGTGGCGTATTCTCCCGACGGGCTGCGCTGGACGGAGTCGCCAAACAATCCGCGCGGCCCCTTTTTCGAGCCCGCCGGTGGCATCAAGTGGAACGGAATTTATCACGTCAACGGACAGGCGCACGACACGCATTTTCCTGCCGGAGTGAGGAAATTTTTCACCCACCAATCCTACGATTTTGAAAACTGGACACAAGTCGGCTGCCTGGGATTCAGACGTGATGCCGTGCCGCCAAAACCATTGACCACGACCGGCCCAGTCGATGGAGAGCAGGTTCATTTGGGTGCAGGTCTCTGGCATCGTGGCAATGTGATCGTTGGTTTCTACGGACAGTGGCACGGGCATCCGTCGAATGACCGTCGTTGGGTGTCGATCGACCTCGGTTTGGTCATCAGCCACGATGCACTTCACTTTCACGAACCGGTTCCCGATTTCAGAATTGTTCAGGCAAGTGAAGCCGTCTCCTGGCTTCCTCCTGCGAACTTCCCTTTCGAACGCGCCTCGGCGCTCATGCAGGGACAGGGATTCGCAAACATCGGTGACGAAACTCTCTTTTGGTATTCTGTCTGGGGAATCCCCAATGCCGGCATCCGCTTGGCCCGATGGGGACGTGATCGCTTGGGATATTTTGAAGTAGGCGGTTTGGAGCCGTGGATGGACCCCAACCATTCGCCGCACATCATCTCGGAACCACTGATGCCGAAGGGAGATTCCGCCGCCATCAGCGTCAATGTTGACGGACTGGGAGAGTATTCGTCGCTCAAGGTTTCCATCCTCGATGAACAATTCCGACCACTGCCCGGTTTCACCGCGCAAGATTGCACGGGGCCTGCGCAATCAGGATTTCGGCAACGCGTTGTTTGGGGCGCGAAGGACCGCGTGCCGGTGCAGGGAGCCATTCGCATCCGTGTGGATTTCGCCGGAATCCGCCCGGAGGACATTCGTCTCTACGCGATTTACATGGAGAACTGAGCAATGATTCATGGAAATTTGGATACAATTTCGGACTTAAATTATTTCGGATTGGGCGGGCATTTTCAGGCCGCGTTTCGTTACCTGCACGATCTCCGCAAAAGCCGCGCGCATGTTTGCGGGAAAACATCAATCCTTGGCGACAAGGTTTGGGTTAACGGCATCTCGAAAAACGGCTGTCCCAAAGCCGGAGAAATGGAGTTCGAATACCACAAGCGTTATGCCGATGTGCATTGGTGCATGACAGGCGAAGAGACCATCGCGTGGAGTCCAAACGCAGACGGGATGACGCCATCAGGCGCATTTGAAACGAGCAAGGATTGCGGCATGTTGCGCGGGGCTGTTTCCAATGTCGTTCACCTCAAGGGCGACTGTTTTGTCATCCTGTTTCCCGGCGAACCTCACGCCCCGCTGATTGGCGAAGGGCTCATTACAAAAGTGTGCGTCAAAGTGGAGATGGACGCACAATGAACATTCTGATTTTTCGCGACATTTCAGCGACGGATCTTGCCGCCTTGTCCGCGGAATTTCCGCAATGCAATTTCCGGCAAACAATGGATATGAGTTTGCTGGAAAAAGATCCCGACTGGCCCGCCGTGATTTTTGGCAACGTGCCATCCGCCCTCTTGCCTCGATGCAGCAATCTACGATGGCTCCAGATTGTTTCGTCGGGTTTTGACGAATACCTTCCGCCTCCTGCCCCGCATGTCATCATGACCACGGCTCGTGACATCCGCGCACCCATCATTGCGGAACAAGTTGTCATGACGATCCTGGCCTTTGCGCGCCAGTTGCCTCACTTCCTGCAATGCCAGCGCGAAAAAAAATGGGACCGGCGTCCGAGCATTCCGCAGATCATCCAAAAGCAAACGGTAGGAATTCTCGGCTATGGAAGCGTGGGCAAGGAAGTGGCGCGACTGCTCAAACCTTTTGGCGTCCGCTTGATTGCAACCAAGCGCAGCGTCCCCCCCCCCCCCCCCCCCCCCGAGTTGGATGCGCTCCTGCCTTTGGCGCAGTTGGATGAACTTCTCGCCACAAGCGACCACCTGGTCGTTGCGCTGCCGCTCACGGATCAGACACGGCGCATTTTGGACAAAAACCGAATCGCCATGCTCAAGCGTGGAGCTGTCGTTCACAACATCGCGCGGGGCGGATTGCTCGACGAAGACGCGCTGATCGAGCGCTTGCGCGATGGCAGTCTGGGCGGCGCGGCGCTGGATGTTTTCGAGCGGGAACCCTTGCCTGCGGACAGTCCCTTTTGGGAATTGCCCAACGTTCTCGTTACGCCCCATCTGGCCGGGCATCACGCGGAAGTCGGAGCACTTTTGTTCCAGCAATTCAAACTCAACCTCGCCCGCTTTCTTGATGGCAAAGCGCTGGAGTGCGTCGCCGATTTTTCCAGAGGTTATTAAGGGAGCTTCTGAAAATTGAAAAATTACACAGAGGACACAGAGCAGGCACAGAGATTGGGGAGGACAAAACGACTCCGCACCTTTTCCCGTTAATAAAGTTTTTCTATTTAAAATAAATGACTTACAGAAAAATCACCTTGCAGAAAAAACATCCGATAATCGGACAGACCTCCCCAAGCTCTGTGCCCGCTCTGTGTCCTCTGTGTAATTCTTAGAAGCTCCCTTAAGTCCCCATGAAAATCACCGGACTCACAACCCGTCTGCTGAAAATCGATGCAAGCCCTCGTTATCGGAATGGCATTGTCCCCACCGGACGCCCGCCGCATTGGTTTTTCCCGCTGGTGATTTTGCACACGGACGAAGGTGTGGACGGCCACTCGATGGCGTATGGACCGCATGGTGACGGACACGCGCTGGCTGCGATTTTGCACGAGAGTTTCTGGCCTCAACTGGAATTGGCCGACCCCGATCAGGTCGAGGCAATCTGGCAACGTCTCTTCCAACGCCAGCGTCATCTCTACAATCAATCAGACAGCCTTGTCGGCGTCATTGATGTCGCGCTCTGGGATCTGCGGGGGAAACGCTTGCAGTGCCCGATCTCAACCCTGCTCGGTCAATACACGGATCGCTTGCCGGCTTATCTCACCTCTCGCAGCGAGCACTTCAACGAGGAGGAAATCGCAGCGGAAGTTGCGGCTGCAAAAGCGTCAGGATTTTGTGGATACAAACTGCAACTGCGCGACGGACCAAAGCGCGACATCCCGCGTCTCAAGGCTGCGCGCCTCAGTGCCGGTGCGGATTTCCCGCTCATGCAGGACGCCAATTCCGCCTATTCCCTCCACGAAGCGCTCGCAGTGGGACATGCGCTCGACGCCTTAAATTATCATTGGTTCGAGGAACCGCTGCCCGAACAACAATTGGAGAATTACCGCCTTTTGTCTTCGCGTCTCAAGACGCCCATCGTTGCCGCCGAAACAGTGAGGCTGACGGACCTTCCCAATTTCATGACCAACCGCGCAATGACATTTGCCCGCGGAGATGTGTTGATCAAGGGAGGTGTTACCGGACTGAAAAAGGCGCTGTCAGCGTGCGAGTTGTTTGGTTTCAACTTGGAAATCCACACCGCCAACACGCCGCTTCTGGATGTTGCGAATCTTCATGTGGCATGCTCGGCCCGCAACACGAGTTGGATGGAAGTGCATCATCCTGTTTTCCGTTTCGGCCTGAAAGAACATCCTTTTGACAGTTCTGACGGCATCATTCGTCTTCCCCAAAAACCGGGTCTTGGCGTGGAGATCGATTGGGACTGGGTTGAAAATCACACCGGACAAATCCGTCACAGCGGAAACACCCCTTAGCCTCCCCCCCCCCCCCCGCACGCACGCACACAACCTGCAAAAAAATTTTCAAAATGGCCCATCCTCTCCAAGCTGACCTTCTCATTTACGGCGCCACACCCGGCGGAATTGCCTGTGCCGTCCGTGCCGCTCGCGAAGGAATGAGCGTCATGCTCGTCCACCATCATCAGCACATCGGCGGCATGATGAGCAACGGCCTCGGCGTGTTCGACACGCTCTACAATGGCCCGCGTTCGCCCTTGCACGACGAAATCCGCAAACGCATCACGCAACACTATCCACCCGACGCTCACGGCTACGAACCACACGTTGCCGAATCGGTTTTCGAGTCGATGATTGCTGCCGAAAAAAACATCACGCTCATCCGCGAACACCATCCGGTCGCAGTCACACGCAACGACAGAACAATCAAAACCCTCACCATTGCTCCGACACCTCGCGCAACCGGAAACACCTGCTCATCGTCCACGCAAATCCTGAAAGCCGCCGCCTTCGTCGATGCCTCCTACGAAGGCGACCTCGCCGCGCTTGCAGGTGCGACAATGACCGCCGGACGCGAAAGCCGCGCTCACTACAACGAACCCCACGCCGGACGTATCTACACACGCACTACAAAACACAACCTCCCCTCCCCCCCTCCCCCCCCCCCCGATTCCGTTCTTCCGACATTGGATGTTCGATGTTCGACGTTGGATGTTGGATGTTCGGCGAAGCCGCCCCTCCTTCGCCATTTCCCGCTGACGAGCGGCCCGCTGCTTGCCGGCAGCACGGGCGAAGGCGACCGCGCCATTCAAGCTTACAACTTCCGCGTCTGCCTCACCTGCGATCCAACCACCCGCCTTCCTGTTGAAAAACCCACACGCTACGAACGCGACATCTTCCTCGATCTGCGTGACCGCTGGCGCTTCACCAACCGACTCAGCAACCACAAAACAAGCTGGAACGCCCCGCTCCTCACCGGCGGCAATCACGACTACCCCGACGCCGACTGGCCCGCGCGCCATGTCATCACGCAACGCCACCGAGACCTCGCGCTCGGTCTCCTCTGGTTCCTGCAAAACGATCCCGAAGTCCCTGACGAAATCCGCGCCGAAGCACGCAACTGGGGACTGCCTCGCGACGAATTTTCCGACAACGCACACTTCCCTTGGGAAATGTATGTCCGCGAAGCCCGCCGTCTCATTGGCCGTTATGTATTCACCGAACACGACGCCCTCGAAGGACGCACGCACGACGATGCCATTGCCTTCACTGAATGGCCGCTCGATTCCCACGCCTGCACCACGTCCACCGTTCCCGGCAGCGACCACGAGGGCAAAATGATCCTCGCCGCCGAAACGCGTCCCGCGCAAATCCCCTACCGCTGCCTGCTCCCGCACGAGTTCGACAACCTCCTCGTCACCACCTGCCTTTCTGCGAGTCACGTTGGATGGGGAACCATCCGCCTCGAACCCGTCTGGATGCACGTCGGCGAAAGCGCCGCATTCGCGATTTCCCTCGCCCAAAAACTGAATCTCGCGCCAGCCAAGCTACCAACGTCGGCACTGCGCACAACGCTTGTGAAAAACCACATTTCGCTGAGTCCATCACGCTCCTGAAACAACATTCCGAAAACCGAATAGAAACCTAACAACGAATCCAAACCATGAAACGTTCCCGAATGATCTCAACCAACCTGCTCCCGCGCCTTGCGCTTGTTTTCACTCTCCTCCTCACCGGCTCCGTGGCGCTTTCCGCCCAAGCCTCCGGCGACTCCGCCAAGCCCAATCCCGCGCTTGTGCCCGCAACGCGCAACACATGGATATCGACTCACAACCGCCTTGCCTCCGCCGCCAGGCAGGAGGGTTGCGACATCATGTTCCTCGGCGACTCGATCACCTTTGGATGGAAAGATAATGGCAAATCGATCTGGGAGGAACGCTACGCCCCGCTCAAGGCCGTCAATTTCGGCCTCGGCGGCGACCGCACCGAGAACATCCTCTGGCGTCTGCAAAACGGTGCGCTCGGCGGCGGCATCAATCCGAAAGTCGTGGTGCTCATGATCGGCACCAACAACACCGGCCGCGACAGCGCGGAACAGATCGCCGAAGGCATTGCCGCCATCGTGCAAGAAATCGGCAAACGCGCGCCCAAAGCCAAGGTGTTGCTCCTCGATATTTTCCCGCGCAGCGAAAAACCGGACGACGTCCGCCGCGTAAAAATCGACGCGATCAACGCAATCATCGCAAAACTCGACGACGCTCAGCGGGTGTTTTTTCTGCCGATCGGGCAAAAATTCCTGCAACCCGACGGCACGCTCAACAGCAAGGCATTCAAGCCCGACAACCTGCACCTGAGTCCTGTTGGTTACAAAATCTGGGCCGACGCCATGGATGCCAAACTCAGCGAATTGCTAAAATAATGACACAGCCCGGCAGCTTCATCACCAGCCCTGCGGGCGCTTGGGAAACACCGTGCGACGACCTGCGCTCTCCGCTCTTCGCCGAGATGCCTTCCCGCAAAGCAACATGAGATCATATTATTTTCTATACGCTTGTTTTACCCTCTGCGCCGCACTGGCGGGACACGCCCAAAGCATCATGCCCAAGTCGGGCAACATGGGCGTGCCCACCTTGGATTTGTCCGCTGACACTGCGCGACAAGTGGTGGTCGCGCAGGGCACGGAAACGGAATATCAAGGGCAGCCGACCACGGTGCTGCTGCCGGACGGGAAAACTATTTATTGCATGTGGACCTACGAGCACGGCGGGAAATGCGGTCCCTTAAAACGGAGCGACGACGGAGGGCTGACGTGGAGCGAATTGCTGGATGTGCCGGCGTCTTGGCACGAGACGATCAATTGCCCGACGATTTACAGGCTCACGGCTCCTGACGCGCGTGCGCGTTTGATGGTGTTTGCGGGAAAGGGAGATCGCAAACGGTCGATTTCATTGTGGCGCTCCTATTCCGAGGATGATGGGAAAACATGGTCGGAGATGGAACCAATCGGGTTGAGCGGTGCGGTCATGCCCTTTTGCACGATAAAACCCATCGACGGCGGCAAGCGTCTGCTCGCATTGACCAATTTGCGGCGCGAGGGAAAAACGATTGAGAAGAGTTCGAATATTATCGCACAAAGCATCTCGGCTGACGGCGGCCTCACCTGGGGGGCTTGGAAAATAATACTGGATCTCCCGGAGCTGAACCCGTGCGAACCGAACTTGGTGCGTTCGCCGGATGGGAAACAGCTCCTCTGTCTCCTGCGCGAAAACGACAAAAACGCTTCTTTGTATATGACGAGCGACGACGAGGGCGGCACATGGTCGCAGGCGAAGGCGCTGCCGCCGGCCTTGCATGGGGGCCGGCACATGGCGAAATACGCGGCGGACGGGCGACTGCTTGTGTGTTTCCGCGACATGGGCGTGAAGAGTCCTTCCCGAAATCATTTCGTCGCCTGGGTGGGGACTTATGAAGACATTATCAATGAGCGCCCCGGCCAATATCGCATAAAATTACTCCACAACTACCGGGGGCGTGATTGTGGTTATCCGGGGCTGGAGTTGCTCCCCGACGAGACCTTTGTGGCCACCACGTATTTAAAATATCGCGAAGGCCCGGAGCGAAATTCCATTGTCAGCACGCGCTTCAAACTGTCCGGAACTGACGCCTTGGTTTCGGGAAAAAAATCCGGCGCGCGCCATTGATGCCAACCCAGCGAATCGCTCGCTCCAAACCATGCCTAACGCTCGAAACGCATCGTCCAGATTCCTCGGTTCACAAAATGCCGGCATTGCGTTGCTCCAGCAAAAACTCGCCGGGCGTGCCGATCTTCAATCCATAAACCTCTCGTCCCAACTTTGTGTGAAAATCCCCCGTATCCAACGTAAGCAACCAAACGGCCCGCGTTGCCAGCGCTGTGATGACAACCGGACGATCCTTTGCCTTCGGAAAAACAAGCGGTTTATCGAGGGAAACCGCATCCAGCACAAAACGCATTCGCGGTTCGATTTGTGTTTTCCAAGCGAGTGCCGAAGCGCGGCCAACCTTGGACAAATTTTTGCGTGTTTCGTCCGCACACCAAGTCGAACTCACCAACTCCCAACCCTGTGCCGCCGCTTCCCTGATGAGGAATCGCGAAGCGCCCCTTGCCGAACCTGCCGCCGCAAGCAGCACACTGGTGTCGAGGAACAACCTCATTTGGCAACTCTCTTGCCCGCTGCTTTGAATGCCTCCATCTCGGCCTCGTCGCGGGCGATCCATGCCCGGATTTTCGCCTTGGGAATATCACGGACCGGCAACGCAATCGCAGGCTGCAAAAACAATCCGCCATCACGTTCTTCCACCAACACCATCGGATTGGGCAGGGCATCAAGTCCCAGTTTTCGCCGCATATCGGGAGGCAATGTCAGCGTGCCACGCTTGGAAAGAGGAAGAGTCGTTGTCATGCGGCAATACTGCATTGCTGCATCCGAAACGCAAGCGTCCTTCCCCAATCCACCAAGCTACCAGTCTCCACTTTTCTACAATGATTGATTCAAACTCACACTATGACCTCGTCGTTATCGGCGGCACACCTGGCGGCATCGCCTGTGCCGTCCGCGCTGCTCGCGAAGGATTGCGCGTCCTGCTCGTCAACCACACGCAACACCTCGGCGGCTTTATCACCAGTGGTGCGGGCGGTTGGGAAACACCATGCGATTACCTGCGATCCCCCCTCTACGCCGAGATGATTACGGGAGCCGCCGAATACTACCGCGACACCTACGGCGAAAACTCGCCGCAACACCGCGCCGCACTTCCCAATCCCGACAATCGCTTTCACATCGAGCGCCCCAAAGTCGAACCCCGCGTCGCCGAAATGCTCTTCGAGCAAATGGTCGCCCGCGAAAAAACGCTCACCGTCCTCAAAGGCTATTACGTCGCCTCCGCCGAACGTGACGGAGCAAAACTCACCGCCGTATCGTTAAAAGAACTACATCCGGAAAGTGGCGCGGGCGTCCCGCCCGCAAGCTCCTCCGAAGCGGGCGAGACGCCCGCGCCACCACACACACTCCGCATCACTGCACGCACCTTTGCCGACGGCACCTACGAAGGCGACCTCGCCGCCGCCGCGGGTGTGCCCTGTCAGATCGGACGCGAACCACGCTCCCGCTACAACGAGCCCCACGCCGGCGTCATCTACTCCACCGAACGCCCGCACACACCCGACCAATCCCGCTTCCCGCAGGACGCCGTTGCCGGACGCCTCAACATCCGCAGCTTCCCCCACGCCACCGGCCCCCTCCGCCATCCCGACAGCACCGGCGAAGGCGACTCCGCTGTCATGGCCTACAACTACCGGCTCATTCTCACCAAAAATCCGGCCAACCGCATCCCCATCCAAAAACCAAAAAACTACGATCCCGACGCGCACAAAAAAGCCAGCAACGGCAGCTACGTTCCCAGCCTGCCCAACGTCATTGCCGACCGCCCCAACGTCGTTCCCAACATTCCCAACGAAAAAATCGGCTGGAACGGCGGACGCCTCATCGGTCCGCACAACGCATATCCCACCGCCGACTGGCCCGAACGCGAACGCATCTCGCGCCACTACCTCGACACCATGTTGAGCCTCCTTTGGTTTTACCAAAACGACCCCGCCGCCCGCGAATGTGACCGCGACTACTGGAAAGACTACGGCCTCGCCGCCGACGAGTTCATCGATAACCAAAACGTCCCCTACGAAATCTACGTCCGCGAAGCCCGCCGCCTCATTGGTCGTTACATCTTCACCGAACACGACGCCCTCCCTGTCCCCGCCTTCGCCCGCATCCACGCTGGCGCGCGCACGCCCATTCACCCTGACAGCGTTGCCACCACCGACTGGCCCATCGACTCCGTCGCCTGCATCGAACGCAGTTCCGGTCCCGGTGCGCATCCCGACGGCATCTTTTTCCTCGCCGAAGAATCGCGCCCTGCGCAAGTCCCCTACCGCACGCTCCTGCCCCAAGGTCTGGACAACCTCCTCGTTCCCGTCGCCCTCTCCGCCTCGCATGTAGGTTGGGGACCCATACGCCTCGAACCCGTCTGGATGCAAACCGGTGAAGCCGCCGGACTCGCCGCCGTGCTCGCGCAAAAACACGACACCACACCCACCGCACTCAATCCCGATCAACTCCTGCGCGGACTCGTCGAGCGACACACGATGATCTCCTTTTTCAACGACGTTGATCCCGTCTCAGCCGAACCGTGGATTCCTGCCGTGCAATACCTCGGCACCAAAGGATTTTTTGCGACCTACGATGCGTATCCGCACGAACCGCTCACATCTGCCACGGCAGACTGCTGGGCCAAGGCATTCGCCGCACTCCTCACTTGCGACACACCCGACGATGCCTCCCTCGCCGCATCCGCCGCCCACTCCCTGCCAGCCAACGAACCCACAAAACCGTCCGCCACCGCCACCGCCATCGTTGCCAGCACCCTTGGCGAATTTGCATCAAAACTGCGAACGGCCCTGAGTAATAACAATCTGGATACAGAACCACTCGAAGCGGCCAGGCGCGCACTCGGTCTGCGTTGTGAAGAACCGCTTCCGCGCTCCGCCGCCTGCCAGCTCATTTACGAAACACTCGGCGCGATCAAAACCCGAAAGCACACCTGATCCTCCCTCCTCTCTCCCCCCCCCCCCCCCGTAGCCGATGCCTTAACGGTAGGGAGGCCTCTCCGAGGCCTCCGAAACCACGCTCCAACTACCTATGATTTTCGCATCATCACACCACGCTCGCGGAGGCCTCGGAGAGGCCTCCCTACCAGCCAAGCACTGGCTATAGATTTTTAAAAATCCATCATTCGCATGTTTTTTCCACGCCTGATCCTCGCCCTGTTGCTCACTGCGACCGCGCTCACGCCTTGCCTCGTAAGCGCGAATGTTACGCTGCCCTCGGTTTTTTCCGAGCACATGGTTTTGCAACGCTCCAAACAAACCCCCGTGTGGGGACGCGCCACGCCTGGGGAAAAAATCACCGTCACACTGACAGACACAACTGGCGCTCGTATCGAATCCACAACTACGGCTACTCCAAACGGATACTGGCGGGTGAACCTTGACCTCTCCGACACCACGCGCATTCCCACCAATACCACCTGCCAACTGCTCATCAAAGCCGACAACACCCTCGTCATTCCCGACGTTCTGCTTGGCGAAGTCTGGCTGGCCTCCGGTCAATCCAACATGGAATGGCTGCTGAAAAACACCACGAATGCAGCCGAGGAAATTGCCCGTTCCGACAAGCCGGGCATCCGTTTTTTCACCGTCAAAGGAAACGCTTCGCTCACGCCCCGCGCTGATGCCGCAGGCAAGTGGAGTGTCGCGACACCCGACACGACGCCGGGGTTTTCCGCAGTCGCCTGGTATTTCGCGAGTCAACTTCAAGCAGGACTGGGAACACCCGTCGGCATTATCAACGCGAGCAGAGGCGGCACGCCCATTGAAGCATGGACCAGCCTCGATGCCCTGAAAACTGACCCAGAGATTGCAAAAATCACCTCCGCCGAAATTGAAACCGCCGCGAATTTTCCTGCCATCAAGTCCGCATGGCTCGCCGCCATGAAACCTTGGCTTGCTGCCAACCAGCGCGAAGACCGCCCCACCCCGCCAGATGTCCTTGCCAACTACGCCACACAACCCGTTTCCGCCGGGACCGACGGCTGGACCACGACAAGTCTGCCCGGGACACTCCCAAGCGAACGCATCCTATGGATTCGCCAGGAAATCAATATTCCCCCTGCTGACGCGGGAAAAACGCTTCCCATCGAAATCGGCGAGATTGTGGGCTTCGACACGGTTTATTTTGACGGCCTCCCCATCGGTGGCCGCGCGCTTGAAACCCATGAGGGCGACGGACGCACCCATCTCAACGTTCGCCGCCAGTATCGCGTTCCCGGCACGAACGCCACTGCTGGCAAGCACACACTTGCCATCCGCATTTACGCTCCACTTGCCGAAGCCGGGATCAATGCCGTGAGCGACTTCACTATCGGAAACCAGAAACTGCACGGCACCTGGTTGCTGAAAACCGAACACCCCTTCGCGCCCCTTTCTCCTGTCGCGCAAAGCACCTGCCCCGGCCCACTCAAAGCCCCCCGCCGTCCGGGAACCGTTCCCGGCTCGCTCCACAACGCCCTGATCGCCCCCCTTGTCCCCTATGGACTGCGCGGCTTCATCTGGTATCAAGGCGAACACAACGCCAGCGAACCTCTTCGCTACCGAGCCCTCTTTCCACTCCTCATCAACGACTGGCGTACCCAATGGGGCAATACAGACCTGTCCTTCTACTGGTGTCAGTTGCCCAACTTCCAAGGCAAGACAAGCAACCCCAATTCCCCCGTCGGTTGGGCCAGCCTTCGCGAGGCGCAAGCGCAAGCGCTGCGATTGCCTCGCACCGGTCAGGCCGTGCTCATTGACCTCGGCGAAGCAGCAAACATTCACCCATCCGACAAACGCGAAGTCGGCGCGCGTCTCGCAGCTCTCGCCCTTGCTCACGATTATGGGAAAAACGTCGCCGCCTCCGGTCCCGTTTATGATTCCATGCGCATCGAAGGCTCATCGATTCGTATCCAATTCAAAAATACAGACGGCATCAATGGCGGTCTCATTGCCCGTCCCGTGCCCGCCGAATATCTCCATGCAAGCGCTCCGCGGCGTGTCACCAAAGCGCTCAAACGCAACAGTCCCGGCAGCCAGCTCGAAGGCTTCGCACTCCGCGGCGACAACACCGAAAAATGGCAGTGGGCCGACGCCCGCATCGACGGCGACACTGTAGTTGTTTCCTCACTACGTGTTCCCCGTCCCAAGGACGTCCGTTATGCATGGTCGTCCAATCCCACCTGCAATCTCTACAACGCTGCCGGATTTCCCGCCGCCCCGTTTCGCACCGATACGGATTGAACCTCCCGCCTCCCGCCCTCTTTCCTACTGCTCCCTGTTCACTGCTCCCTGTTCACTGCTCTCCCCCCCCCCCCCCCCCTGCGCGCTCATTTTTCCTATGAAAAACCCATTCAAATCCAAAGTTCCCGAAGCCGACCGCGTGCCGATCGGTCAAAAAATCGCCTATGGACTCGGCGGACAACTCGAAGGCACCGCCGTCTGGATTCCCAAGGCCAATCTCACGCCCGTCTTCAACATCGGCCTTGGTCTCGATCCTGTATTCATCGGCATGATACTCATGATCTGGCGCATATGGGACGCCTTTACCGACCCGATCATGGGCAACATTTCCGACAACACCCGCACACGCTGGGGACGCCGTCGTCCCTACATCGTTATCGGGGCGCTTCTCACCGGACTCTTCATGCCCTTCATCTGGTGGATGCCTCATGGTCTGAGCCAGTGGCAGATGGCAACGTGGCTTGGTCTCGGCGGCATCGTTTTTTACTCCCTCTATACCCTATGGGCCATGCCCTACTATAGTCTCCAGTTGGAGATGACTCCCGACTACGATGAGCGCACCAATATCACCTCGTGGCGCGCCATCTCGCAAAAATTCATGTTGCTCACCAGCGGCTGGATTCTCGCTCTGGCCACGCTTCCCTTTTTCAGCACGCACGCGGACGGTTCGCCCGATCTCGTCAATGGTATGCGTTGGATCAGCATCGGCCTTGGCATCTTCACGATCATCTTCGGCATGTTGCCCGGCCTTTTCGTCAAGGAACGCTACTACGCAAAAGAGACCAGCAAACAACCCCGCCAACCCTTGATCGCAGGTTTGAAACAGACTTTTCGCACACCTCCTTTCCTGTGGCTGCTGGTCATCGTCATCTCCAAAAATCTGGGCGTAGGACTCGTCGCCGCGCTCGGATTTTACGTCAACGCCTACTACGTGTGTCGTGGCGATCTTGCACTGGCGGCAAAGATGCAGGGGCTCAAATCCACCGCTGTGTTTTTGCCCGGCATTTTGGCGATTCCTTTTTGCACCTGGCTCTCCTCGCGCTACGGCAAACGCTTCCTGCTCTACTTGACGGGTGGGGTCGCCATTACCGGATATCTGTCGATCTATATTTTTTACACGCCCGCCCATCCTTGGATGCAGGTGTTTTCCGGGCTGCTCATCGGCCCGCTTGCAACGGGTCTCTGGCTGGTGGCGCCATCCATGCAGGCGGACATCGTGGACTACGACGAACTCGCCACGGGCAAGCGACGCGAAGGCAGTTTTTCAGCGGTTTTCTCCTGGGTGTTCAAAGCCTCCACGGCAGCGACCACTGGGCTGAGCGGAGTCGTGCTCGTCTGGACAGGCTACAAGGCCGTTTACGGGAGCGCGCAACCTGCGGGAGTCGCTGAAAGCCTGCGCGATTTTTACATCTGGATTCCAGTGGGATTCATCGCGCTGAGCCTTTTCGCCGTCAGCCGTTACAAGCTCACCCGCGAGCGCATGATAGAAATCCGTGCCGAATTGGAAGCACGCCGCGGTGTCATCTGATGCCATTTTACGATCAAGAATATCTCACGCGGAGTCGCGGAGAACGCGGAGGAGAAAATAACAAAACTCCGCGCCTCCGCGTCTCCGCGTGAGATATTGCGCCACGACTGATCACCATTCTTCGGTTTCGCCGTCTGCGAAATCGTTGTCGAATGCTTCATCGGCTCCTGCATCGGCGTCTTCCTGAGCTTTCCACTTGGGAGTGACGGCTTCGCCGCTCGCTGCCTTGCCTCGATAAGGCGTGCCGGGTTCGTGCTTGGGTTTGCCAACGAGTTCGAAATACACGGGGCAACCACCCAAATCAAAGGCCTCGACAATGCCCGCCTCAAGGTAACGGCGGTAGGTTTCGGGGAGTTTTTCTTCGCGGTTGCAAAACAGTTTGATGCGGAAAGGACGCGTGCCGGTTTGCGTGCAGTAGTAGGCACGGAAACGGCGTCCAGCGATGGAGGGGGGGGGGGTGCGTTCGCAGAGATGCTGGATGATCTGGTTGAGTTTCGCCGTGGGGAGTTTGCGGTCGAGAACGCGGTGGATTTTCACGGCGGCGTTGAGCATCCGGTCCACTTCCAGGTTGCCGAGCGCGGAGACAAAAATCACCGGCGAGCCGGGCGTGAAGAAGAGACAGTCGAAGAGGGCTTTTTCGTATTTCTCGCGGTAGTCGCGTTCGTTTTTGTAGCCGGGGAGTCCGCCAAATTTCGCAAAGGATTCGTGAACGAGGTCCCATTTGTTGACGACAACGATGATGGGTTTGCGCTCTTTGACGGCTTCACCGGCGATGGCTTTGTCCTGCTGGGTGACGCCGTCGAGGGCGTCGAGAACGAGGAACACAACGTCGGCGCGCTGGATGGCATCGAGCGAGCGGAGGCGGGAAAAGTATTCGACGGGCGAGGCGAGTTTGGTCGCGGCTTTGATGCCGGCGGTGTCGATGAGGAGGAAGGGGTGTTCTTTGTGGTCGCGTCCGCGAAAGGTGAAAGGGAGTTCGACGGCGTCGCGTGTAGTGCCGGGGACATTACTGACGATGAGGCGGTCGCTTTGGAGGAGGCGGTTGCCGAGGGAGGATTTGCCGACGTTGGGGCGTCCGATGAAGCAGACACAGAGGGGATCGGCGGAGGTTTTGGCATTTTCGAATTTGGTGACCGGGTTGCCGTCCTCGTCGTAGGTGATGGTCGTGGTGTTTGCGTCGTCGGCGGGGGGGGGGGGGCCGAGGCGGTCGAGAATGGCGGTACGGAGTTCGGGTTCGCCGTTGCCGTGTTCGGCAGAGATGCGGACGGGGTCGCCGAGGCCGAGGCGGTAGGCTTCGGCGAGGTCAACTTTGTCGTCGTTGAAGTCGGCTTTGTTGACGACGAGGAGGACTTCTTTTTTCGACTTGCGGAGTTTTTGCGCGATGCGGGAGTCGAGCGCGGTGATGCCGTCGAGTCCGTCCACGACGAAGAGAATGAGGTCGGAGGTGTCGATGGCGAAGTCCACTTGGCGCTCGGAGGCGGCAGTGAGTTCGGCAGTGGTTTCGCCGCCTTTGAGTCCGAGTCCGCCGGTGTCGAGGAGGGTGTAGGCTCCGCTGGCAATTTGCGTCGATATGACGTCGCGCGTCACACCGGGTTGGTCGTGCACAATGGAGATGCGGCGTCGGGCAAGCCGATTGAAGAGGCGGCTTTTGCCGACATTGGGTCGTCCGACGATGGCAACGGTGCGAGACATAGTGTGGGGAGAGTAGCGAGTAGTGAGTAGCGGGTAGCGAGTAGATTTGTGGGAGCTCCTAAGAATTACACAGAGGACACAGAGAAGGCACAGAGTTTGAGGAGGTCTGTCCGATTGACAGATGTTTTTTCTGCAAAGGGATGTTTTTGTATGTCATTTATTCTAAATAACAAAAATTTGTTAACGGGAAAAGGTGCGGAGTCGTTTTGTCCTCCCATATCTCTGTGTTTTCTCTGTGTCCTCTGTGTAATTCTTCAATTTTTAGGACCTCCCTTGTGGGAAGCAGTGAACAGGGAGCAGTGAACAGTGAACAGTAGGAAAAGGGCGGGAGGCGGGAGGTGGGAGCGAGCGAAGCGTGTTGGTGACTTCTCTACTCGCTACTCACTACCCGCTACTCGCTACTTTTTCGCCGCCAGAAGTTGGTCGAGGGCGGCTTGGTCGAGTTCGCCTTGGACGGTGTTGAGATGAGAGAGGACTTTGAGACGGTCCTCGGGTCCACAGGTGGAGATTTCGATCATCCAGTCTTCGGTTTTGTCGGCGGCGACGATGACTTCGTCGGCCCAGGCAATGACGGTGGAGGCTTCAATGAAACCTTCAGTGATGCCACGTGCATAATACGCGGCCATGGTGCGGTGGTTAGGTGTTGGTTGGCTCATGGGAAAACGGGTGTGTGTAAGATTGATGGTAGGGAGGCCTCTCCGAGGCCTCCGTCGTGCGTTGTTTTGCGTGGTTGAGTGAATGCGAAATCTGACTGTATGCGTGTGCGTGATGCGGAGGCCTCGGAGAGGCCTCCCTACCGTGAGGATAATGCGGGTTATGTTTTTTTGATGCCGTTAACGTAGCGTTCAATGCGGTCGCAGGCGTCGATGAGTTGCTCGTAGCTGGTGGCAAAACAGGCTCGGACGTGGCCGGTGCCGTTTTGACCAAAAGCGGTGCCGGGGATGACGGCGACGCGTTCTTTTTCGAGCAGGCCGACGGCAAATTCCTTTTCGGTGAGGCCGGTGCCGGAGACGTGCGGGAAGGCGTAAAAGGAGCCGCGTGGCGAGTGACAGGTGAGGCCGATTTCGTTGAAGCGACGCACGACGAGGTCGCGGCGGCGGTGGTATTGGTCGCGCATACGACACACGTTGTCCCAGCCGCGTTGCAAGGCTTCGAGCGCGCCTTCTTGCGCGATGATCGAAGCGCACATCATGGCGTATTGGTGGACCTTCATCATGGCGTCGATGAGCGGAGCGGGACCGCAGGCGTAGCCGATGCGCCAGCCGGTCATGGCAAAGGCTTTGGAGAAACCGTGCAGGAAGATGGTGCGATCCGCCATGCCGGGGAGGCTTGCAATGCTGGTGTGGATACCGTCGAAGGTGAGTTCGGAATAGATTTCGTCGCTGAGGACGAGGAGGTCTTTTTCGCGGGCAAAGGCGGCGATGGCTTCGAGTTGAGCGCGGTCGCAGGTGCCGCCCGTGGGGTTGCACGGGAGGTTGAGCATGAGGATTTTTGCGCCGGGTTGCCAGGCGGCGCGAAGTGCCTCGGCGGTGAGCGCAAAGTTGTCCTTCGCATAGGTGGGCACGCCGATGGCCTGACCGTGAACGAGGGCAATGCTCGGATGATAGGATACGTAACAGGGTTGGTGATACATCACCTTGTCGCCGGGGTTGCAGAAGGCGCGGAAGGCGAGGTCGAGGGCTTCACTGACGCCAACGGTGACGAGCACTTGGTCATCGGGACGGTAGTCGATGCCGAAGTGTTCGGTGACGTAGGTCGAGATGGCGCGGCGCAACTCGATCATGCCGAGGTTGGAGGTGTAGTAGGTTTTGCCGCGTTCGAGAGCGTAGATGGCGGCTTCGCGGACGTGCCAGGGGGTGACGAAATCGGGTTCGCCCACGCCGAGGGAAATCACGTCCTGGCCTTTCATTTTGGCGACGAGTTCAAAGAAATCGCGGATGCCGCTTTTGGGCAACGAGGCGACATGCCCCGCCACCCAGCGTTTCGGGTCGGTGCTGCTCATGGTATTCCTTATATGGGTACGACCGGGGGTTAAGGTGAGACGTTGAGCCGGAACGAGGTGCCGTCCTCAGAGTCGAGAACGAAGCCTTGTTCCTTGTAACAACGGAGCATGAAGTGAGTGGCGGTCGAGAGGACGCCTTCGACGGTGCTCAGTTTTTCGGATACAAAGGAAGCGACTTTCTGGAGCGAGCCCCCTTTGACGAAGACGAGCAGGTCGTAACCGCCGGACATGAGATAGCAGGATTCGACTTCGTCGAATTTCGCAATGCGCTGCGCGAAACGGTTAAAACCGCCTCCGCGTTCTGGAGTAACCTTGACCTCGATGACAGCGCGCACGGCGGCAGCGGCTGCGGCCTCGCGCGAGAGATCGAGCACCGGACGCCAGCCGAGGAAGATTTTATCTTTCTTCAACTGTTCCAGGTGCTGTTCCACTTCAACGACTGAAAGTCCCGCCACTTGCGCCATTTGCGCAGTGGTGAGGCTTCCGCCTTCGAGTAACAGCTTCAGAACAGGGTTCATAGGGGGCGGACATTCGCAGAACTCTGGCACGGATATCCACACAATTCTGAACGGCTGCGCCGAAATCCCCTAATGCCAACGGAACCTTACTTTTTCTTGAGTTCGACGTCGTGGCGGATGTCGCGGGCCTGGGTGAGGAATACCATCTCCTCGGCGATGTTGGTCGCGTGATCGGCTATCCGCTCGATGGATTTGGAGATAAACATCAACTCAAGGGCGCGCGTGATCGTGTCGGGGCGCTCAATCATGAAACTGCTCAGTTCGCGGTAAACTTGCTTGTTGAGGCGGTCCACTTCCTCGTCGCGTTTGATGATTTCGATGGGGCGCTCCGGGTCGCCGGTATTGAGGAAACAATCGAGGGAGTCGCGCAGCATCGTGGTCGCAAGGGCGGCCATGCGTGGAATGTCCACGTAGGGCTTGAGAGGGGCTTCGAGGGCGAGTTTTTTGACGCGCTTGGCGATGTTGGAAGCCTCGTCGCCCACGCGTTCGAGATCGTGCGAGGCCTTCATGCCGACAATGACAAGACGCAGTTCGCTGGCAATGGGAGCGCGCAGGTTCATGTAGCGGATGGCCTCGTTGTCGATTTCGATTTCGAGGTGATCGAGTTCGTCGTCAGCCGAGATGACCTTGCGGGCGAGTTCGATGTCGGCGTCAACCAGCGCTTTTATCGCCTGGTTTACCTGGCGGATGGCGAGTTCACCCATGAGCAACAGGTGCGAGCGGAAGGACTCGAGTTCGGTGTCGAAGAAGCGTTTCATTTAAAAAGTTTTTCGGTTTATTTTGTCTCACGCAGAGACGCGGAGAACGCAGAGACGGAAAAATACAATGTTTGTAATTCATTTATAATTAGCAATCTGTGTTTTCTCCGCGCCTCCGCGTCTCTGCGTGAGTTCTTAAATCTAGTGTGCATTAGTGGTTAAATATATTTTCGTTTTTTTCAGCCGAAGCGACCGGAGACGTAGGCTTCGGTCTGGGGGTTGGAAGGGTTCATGAAGATGGTGTGGGTGTCGGCGTATTCGATGAGGCGGCCCATGTAGAAAAAGGCGGTTTTGTCGGAGCAACGGGCCGCCTGTTGCATGGAGTGCGTAACAATGATGATGGTGTAGGAATCCTTCAAGTGGTGGATCAATTCTTCGACCTTGGCGGTGGCGATGGGATCGAGCGCGGAACAGGGTTCATCCATGAGAATGACGTCGGGCTCAACGGCGATGGCGCGCGCGATGCAGAGGCGTTGTTGTTGTCCGCCGGAAAGGCCGAGTCCGCTTTCGTGAAGGCGGTCTTTCACCTCGTCCCAGAGGGCTGCGCCGCGCAGGGAACGCTCCACGATTTCATCGAGTTTGCCTTTTTGTTTCATGCCTTGGATGCGAAGGCCGTAAGTGATGTTTTCGTAGATGGACTTGGGGAATGGGTTCGATTTCTGAAAAACCATGCCGACGCGCTTGCGCAGTTCGATGGGATCGACATCGGGGCCGTGGATGTCGTGGCCGCGGATTTTTATGGAGCCGGCGCCGATGCGGGTGCCGGCGATGAGGTCGTTCATGCGGTTGAGGCAGCGCAGGAGCGTGGATTTGCCGCATCCGGAGGGACCGATGAGAGCGGTGACGCGCTTCTCCTCCACGCGCAGGTTGATGTCGAAGAGGGCTTGTTTGGCGTCGTAGTAAAAATCCAGGTGTTCGACGTCGATCAACGTCTCGGCGGGGGTCGTGATGCGCGGTTTTGGCGGCTGGATGGCCGGGCGACTGCCGGTGGCAACCGCGGGCGGCGTGGTGGTGGCGGAGGAGGGTTCCATGAGTGCTGAAAATTTGGATGCCGCGGTCGAAAGACCGGCGGCGGGTGCGGTGTTTACCATTGGTAGCGGCGGCGGAGCTTGTTGCGAAGAACGATCGAGGTGGTGGCGATCAGGGCGACGAGAAGCAGGAACACAAGAGCGGTGCCGTACTGGACGCGCTGGGTGTGGTCGTTCTGCGGGATTTTGGAGGAGACGACGTAAATGTGGTAGGGCAGTGCCATGACGCCTTGATAGAAGAAGTCGCCGATTTTCTCAACATCCCACGGCAGCTTGTCGCGGACGACATAGGCGGCGGTGAACATGATCGGCGCGGTTTCCCCGGCGACGCGGGCGATGCCAAGGATGGACGAGGTGAGGATTCCGGGTAGTGCGTAGGGCAATACATTGGTGCGGATGGCCTGCCACTTGGTGGCGCCGAGCGCGAGGGCACCTTCGCGGAAGCCGCGCGGCACGGCCTTGAGCGCCTCCTCGGAGGCGGTGATGACGACGGGCAGCACCATGAAGGCGAGCGTGAACCAGCCGGCGAGAAGCGAGACGTTCCAGCCGAAGAAGATGACGAAGAGGCCGAAACCAAAGAGGCCGAATACGATGGAGGGAACGCCGGCGAGGTTGAGGATGGCGAGGCGGATGAAACGCACGAAACGTCCATCCCGCGCATATTCGCTGAGGTAAATCGCGCTGCACACGCCAAGGATGAGGGCGATGGTCATGGAGCCGACCGTGAGCAACAGGGTGCCGACAATGCAGGGCCAGATGCCGCCGGCGGAATAAACGTAGGTCTCGGTCGTGAGGGGGGGGGAGGACGGGTCGGTGGCGGCGCGGGAGGTGGTGAATTCACGAAACTCGCGGTCGCCCATTTCGTGTTTCTCGCCATTGAGTTCGAAGACGTGAAGCGTCTCGGGCGCTTCCATGAGGAACGTGTTGGTGAAGTAGGGAAATGTGTCGGTGGTCTTGAACGCGCTCGTGAGGGTGCCGGTTCCCTTGACGAGGATGTCACCAAAGATGAGCAGGCCGCAAAGAAGCACGGCGTAGGTGGCGCAGCGGAAGACCCAGAAGAGTCCGCGCTCGACGGTGCGCAGGGGACCGGGTTTGGAGGAGAAGGGATTGGGCGCAGGTGTCATTTGACGAGGATCAGCCGATGCTGATGCGGTATTTGCGGACGATTTTTTGCGCGAGGAAATTGATGAGGAGCGCGAGGAAGAAGAGAACTATCCCGACCACGAAGAGCGCCCGGTAGTGGATGCTGCCGCGAACGACTTCACCCATTTCCTGCGCGATGATGCCGGTCATGGTGTGTACCGGCTGCGTGACTACGCCGAGTCCGGAGGTGAAGTCGGGGATGGCGATGCGGTTGCCGGCGCAAAGGAGCACGACCATCGTCTCGCCGATAACGCGGCCAAAGCCAAGGAGCGTGGCCGAGATGATGCCGGAAAGCGAGGCGGGCACGATGATGCGGAGGATGGTTTGCAGTCGCGTGGCGCCGAGCGCGAAGGAAGCTTCCTTGAAGGCGCGGGGCACGTTGTTGAGCGCGTCTTCGGCGAGCGTGAAGATCGTGGGCACGGCAATGAGTCCGAGGAGACATCCGGCTGTGAGGGCGTTGAGCCGCTCGGAAAAGGGGAAGCCGGGCACCCAGTCGAGCCAGGTGACGCCGGAGAGGGTGCGCAGGAGTTGCCCGAGGACGGCGATGCCGAAAAAGCCGAGCACAACGGAAGGGATGGCGGAGATGAATTCGATGGCGGGCTTGACGATGCGTTGTTCGCGAAGGGTGGCGATTTGGTTGATGTAAATTGCCGCCCCCACGCCAAAGGGCACCGCAAGGACGAGAGCGATGGCGGAGACGAGCAGGGAACCGGTGAAGAGAGGCAGGATGCCATACCAATCCTGCCAGAAACTGGCCGTCAGCCATTGCCGGCCGGTGATGAAGGTCACGATGGATTTCCACGCCGGGATGGGCGCGGCGACGTTCCAGGCTTCGAGGTTTTGCAGGATGGCGGGAATGCCGTCGAGATATTGGCTGGTGAGTGTAGCAAGACGCTGGATACGCTGGTCGAGGGCGGGCGAGGACATCGAGGGCGGGCTGGCGACGACTTCGCGGAGCCGGGTGGCAAGTTCCGCCGTGGCGTCTTTGAAGGCGGGAAGCGCGGCGGTGAGGTGAGCGGACTCGGCGGCGAAGTCGATCGTCTCGATTTTGATGGCGGCGGCTTCGTCATGCCGTCCGGCGGCGATGAGTTGCTCCCGTTCGGTGATGCGGTCGGCGTTGGTGAGGTAACGGGTTTTGGTGGCGGTGGCCACATCGACGAGGTCGGAGGTGACGCTGCGGACGGGGTCGATGGTGTCGGAAAACCGGCTGGCAAAATCGTCAAAGGGCGCGAGGCGGGTGTTGATGTCGGCAAGCGAAAGCGCGGTTCGCGTGGAGGTGGGCGTGCTCAATTCGCGGACGGCCTGCATGCGCACGTCGTTGAGGTAGCGAGTGAGGGCGGTGTGCGCGTGCTCCACGGCGCGCATTTCGTCCACGTATTCGAGACCGGCCTGACGATAGATGCGCAGGTTGTCCCGGTTTTGGGTGAAAAACTCCGCGCCTTCACGAAAGAGAAACAGGGTGATGAGCGCGAGCACGACCACGGCCATGATCGCGTTGCCTCCAAAAAAGCCCTGGATGCACTCGTCGAGCGTAAGACCGAAAAGGCGCGTGCGCGGTTTGCAAATGTCAAAGGCTCGCGGGACGGCAACGGGGGGGGGGGGGGGAGGGGACATGCGGCGGATTGGATACGGTAGGGAGGACTCTCCGAGTCCTCCGTCGGGTGCGATTGGTTGTTTCGAATTACGCTGGTATTCGGGACTGGGTGACGGAGGCCTCGGAGAGGCCTCCCTACCGTGTGGTGGCGCGGACGTTCCTGGTTGTAGTTACTTCACCGGTACGAACCCGATCTTCTCGGCGATCTTCTGACCTTGCTCGCCGAGGGTGAACTCGACGAACTTCGCCGCTTCACCCGCAGGCTCCCCGTTCGTGTAGTAGAACGTGGGGCGGGCATAGGGATACTTCTTGGTGAGAACCTCTTCCTTGTTGGGCGTGTGGCCTTCGATGGAGACGACCTTGATGCCGGGAGCCTTGATGTAGGCGAGGCCGACATAGCCGATGCCGTTGGCGTTGCGGGCGACTTCGGCGACGATCTGCTCGTTGCCGGCCATCTTTTGCGAAGAGGGAGCATAGTCGCGTTTCTTCATGGCGAGTTCCTTCCAGTCGGAATAGGTGCCGGAGGAGGTGTTGCGCGTGTAGATTGAGATCTTGCCGGGCGTGCCGCCGACGGCGGACCAGTCGGTGACGTCGCCAGTGAAGATTTGCTCGACCTGACGCTTGTTGAGGGCGCTGACGGGGCTCTTTTCGTTCACAATGACGGCGATGCCGTCGTAGGCGACGATGATGGGCTTGAGTGTGACGCCCTTGGCGCTGGCTCCAGTGACTTCGGTGGCCTTGGCGCGGCGGGAGGACATGCCGATCTGGGCGGTGCCGTCGATGATGGCGGCAATGCCGGTGGTGGAGCCTTCGGCGGCGATCTCGAAGGAGACGCCGGGGTGGCTGGCCTTGTATTCCTCGGCGAGCATGGGCACGAGCTTGGCGCCGAGTGTGTCGGAGCCTTTGATGACGAGCTTTTGCGCGGAGGCGGTCGCCACGCCGGAGGCGAGAGCGAGCGCGGCGAGAGCGGCGCTGAGGAGTGTGCGTGATGTTTTCATAATTGGTTTATTTGTTTTCCAGTCGTAGTTGTTTTTATGTTACACGGCTTCAGAAGTTGACCTGGAGCTGGGTGCGGATGCCGTTGATGGTTTCGTCCTGGCCGCTGGCGCCGGCGAAGTCGCCGCTGGTCTTGCCGCCGACGTAACCGAACTGGAGTTTCACGTCGTTGCCTTGGAAGTAGTAGTTCAGACCGGCGTAGTATTCCTCCATCTTGTCGCGGCGTCCGGTGGCGGGGCCGTATTTGATGCCGTCTGAGGCGGTGATGCCGCGTCCGTCGGTATCGACATGGCTGTAACGGAGGACGAGTTCGAGTTTGTCAGTGAGCATGTAGGAGGGCTGTATCCAGAATCCCCACGGCGAGGCGTCGTCGCCATTGCGCGCACCGTTCTCGACTTTGGCGGCGAGGATTTCACCGGCGAGGGTGAAGCGTCCGATGTTGGTCGTGCCGTAGAGTGAGCCGAGGGCGAGATCGCCACCGGTGCCGCGTCCGAAGGGAGCGGCGGAGGCAAAGCCGCCTTGGTCGGGCAGGTAGCCGAGAGCGGCGCCGACAGTGTAGCTGCCGCCGGAGAATTTACCGCTGTAACCGCCGTTGATCCAGAAGGCGGGCGAGGCATCGGTGTAGTCGCTGTCGTCGATGATGTCGTTGCCGGAGTTGCCGCCGGTGTCCACGCGCTCGGCGTTGGTGATGGCTGCGCCGTAGAAGATGCCGGTGCTTTTGCCTGCGGCGGCGTCAGGATTGAAATCGGAGAAGGCACCGAGGCGATAGCTGGCGGCACCGAGGCGGCGTCCGTTGTTTTCTTCAACGAAATAACGCGTAACGGCGGAGCGTTCGATGGCCTTGAGGCTGCCGGAGGAGGTGAACTCTTCGTAACCGAGGGCGACTTTGCGAAGGCCGAAGGTGAGGTCGAGGTTCTGGTCGATGAAATCGCCGCTCCAAGTGATGAAGGCTTTGTCGAAGCCGCCGTCGCCGGCGAAGTCGTAGTTGACCGCGGCGGACCAGTTCGGGCCGAGTTTGGCGCTGGCACCGAGATAGATGCGGCGGAGGGCGAAGCCGTCGTTGGCGTTTTTGCCGGAGTCGCTGTTGTCCAGCGCGGCGTATTGGACTTGCACGCGTCCGCTAATGGCGAGCGCCGTGGTGGACTTGCCTCCGGAGACGGTGGAGAGCATCGCGGTGTGGGCCTCTTTGGTGAGGTCCACGCGGATTTCTTCGGCCTCCTGGTCGGTGAGAATGCCTTTGCGAACAAGGGCGTCGAGCAGCGCGCCACTGTCTTGCGCGCTGGCCGGTGTGACGGCAACCGTGATGACGGCGGCGAGGGAGACGCTTGCGAGAAGCGCAATCCGTTTGATGAGGGTGGTATCCATTGTTGTGTGCGTGGATGCGTTATTGGTTGTGGTTTACCGCCAGCCCCGGTCCTGCCGCGGCTGGCTTGCACACATTCTGGCCCGCCAATGTTACGATCTCGTGGCGGAATTGTTACGATAGGGTGATATGAAGGAAAAATCAGGGCGCAAAAAAAGCCGGTCCCCTCTTTGCAGAGGAGGACCGGCGCCTTGTCACCATCAACTACTTCGTGAAGTCCGTCAGTTGTCGGACGGTGATTTCTGGGTGGTTTTGGCGGCCAGCTTTTGCGACCCGGATTCCGAGGACACCGTTTTTGTTGAGGAGGATTTTGTCTGTTCGTCGTCCTCATCTTTTTCGTCATCGGACTCCTGCGCCTTCTTGAATTCCTTGATCGATTGCCCAAGTCCCCGGGCTAGTTTTGGCAGTTTGGCGCCGCCAAATAGCAGCAGGACAATCAGCATGATTACGACCAGTTCGGGCGCACCCAAACCAAGAACCCCGAGTGGCAGGGAGGAAAAAAGAGTCATGCGCGCACCGTAAACCGGAGACTCCGGGAGTAAAGTGGGAAACTCATTTTAGGCGGCGGGGAGCTGGTTTTTCGCCCTTTGCCACTTACGGGAAAATGCCACTTCCGCTCTTGCAAAGGTTTTTGACGGATACTCAGTTTCCTAACTTTCCGTTTCGTCGCGCCTCGGCGCCTCTTTTTCCATCGTGCTCAATCTTCCAAATTTGCTTACGCTCTCGCGCGTGCCGCTGACGTTCATTGTGGTGGCTCTCATGTACCAGTCCTGGCATGGAGCCGCGACGCTGGCGTTTGTGCTGTTTCTTGGAGCGGGAATCAGCGACTGGCTGGATGGTCACATCGCGCGAAAACAGGGTATCGTGTCCAATTTTGGCAAATTCATGGATGCGTTGACGGACAAGATTTTCGTCATCGGCCTGATGGTCGCCTTCGTCGCCATTTACCATAATCCAATCTGGATCGTGCTGGCGCTGATCACGCTGTGCCGCGAGTTCATGGTGTCGGGCATGCGCATGCTGGCCTCCTCCAAAGGCGTGGTGGTGGCGGCGGACCGGGGGGGGAAGGCCAAAACCGTCACCCAGCTTATTGCCATCGGCTTCCTGCTGGCGGCACCGGTCATCAGCATCGACATCGCCCGACTGGGACACTGGGATCTGACCGAATTTGCCGCCTGGGTCCACAAGGTAGGCATGGCGGGCTTCGTCATCGGCACGATTCTCACGGTGTGGTCCGGCTATCGTTATTTCCGCAACAACTGGGCGCTGATCGCCGACGAACCCGTGAAGTCGTCGTCATGATGAGCCCCAATACCGTGGATCCCGGACACCCTTTGTGGCCGCGTTTTCTGCCGACGCGTATCGTCATGGCCCTGGCAAAAATCGGCCCTGTGGGCAACGCGCGCCGCGCGCCGGGCACCTGGGGATCGTTGGCCGGCATGATTTACAGCGTGGTGGTGTTTTATGACATGAATCCGATGTGGTTCGCCCTTACCGCCCTGATCGGACTTTACGTGGCGGTGGGCATTTGCGGCGAGGCGGAGTTGCGACTGGGACAACGTGACCCGGGATGCGTGGTGCTGGATGAGTTCATGGCCATGCCCTTGTGCTATATCGGCTGGCACTCGCTGCCCGCGCTCTGGGTCAACCAGGCTCCGTGGGCGATCTTTCTGGGTGGTTTTGTGCTGTTCAGGATTTTTGACATCGCAAAGCCCTTCGGTATCGCACGGCTGCAAAAACTCCCCGCCGGCTGGGGCGTGGTGATCGACGATGTGGCCGCCGCGCTTGCCGCCTGCGCCGTGCTACATGGCATCGGTGCGTTCTTCCGTTGAC
>NZ_ABEA03000194.1 GCF_000171235.2 Geminisphaera colitermitum TAV2
CCCCCCCGGCGGCCACACTATTTTTCTCAACGATGCACGATCATGCCTCGCGCCTTTGTGCGCCCACTTGCCGACACACCAATCAGCACCCAAACACAATCCGCAACCTTGTGCTTACCGCGCTCGCAGCGATTGCGATAGCAGCCACCCCTATTGACGCACCGGCATCGACGCCCAAACCCACCATTACCTCCCAAGCCAAAGGCAACATCTTCACCGACGCGCAAGGCATCCTCCAACTCCAACTTCCCCCGACCGACGCCCCCGACACCCAACCAATCACAGGTGGCACCATCACCCTCCGCGACGAAAACGGAAACACCCTCGCCACACACTCTCTCCCCTCCCCCCCCCTCCCTCCCTCGAAATTTCCCTCCCGCAAAAAGGCTACTACGCCATCGAGACCCGTCTCACTCACAACCCCGACACCCCATCCCTGCCTCCTATCACCACGACAGCCGCCGTCGTAGGCCCGCTGCTTGACGACGCCATCCGTCACCAATCCCGACTCGGACTCTGGACCGTTCAAGGCGACCCCGACCTCGTTCTCGCCGCTGGAGCCCGCTGGAACCGTCGCATGGTCGCCCTCTTTGACCTCAAAGAAGACCTCCTCCAACCCTCCCCTCCCCCCCCCGCCAAACTCCTCTTTCGCCCCACACCCTTTGATCAAGTCGGCGTCATCTCTTTCGGCCTGCCCGAATGGATTCTGCAAGACCCGCCGGCCAAAAAGAAAAAATACGGCGCCCCCTTCACACGTCCCACCGATTACGAAAAACTAAAAACCCTCGTCGCCGCCTGGGTCCGTCAACAAGGCGAACACTTCCCCGACCACTTCGAAATCTTCAACGAACCCGAATGGCAGTGGAAAGGCACCAACGAAGACCTTGTGCTCACCCTGGCCGCCATCGCCGACGGCATCAAGACTGCCCGCCCGCAGACCAAGGTTCTCGGCCCCGGCTTTTCTACCATTCGCATCAAAGACCCCGCGCGCCTCGATCTTGAAACCGCCAACAAACTCGGCCTCTTCGATCATCTCGACGGCATCGTCATCCACGCCTACGTGGACGGCACCGCTCCTGAAGGTGAGTTTATCCAGCGCGTCACCGATCTCCAAAACTGGCTTCGCGACACCGGACGGCCCGACTACCCCATCCATCTCACCGAGTTCGGCTGGACCACTGGCAAAGGCACCTGGCAAAAGCCCGTCGATGAAATCACGCAGGCCCGTTACCTCACCCGCGCCCTCACCCTGCTCGCCGCGCAAGGCATCCAGAACGCGACGTATTTTTGCCTCCAATTCAAGGCCGCGCCCAACCCCGGCGAACGCGGATTCTCCATCGTTCACGACGACACCACCCCCAAACCCTCCTACGCCGCCTACGCCAACCTCGCCCGCTGGATCGCAAACATCCGCGGCCTCGGCACCCATCTCCACCTCACACCCACCACCCACCTGATCCTCTTCGAACGCAACAACGCCCCCTCCATCGCCATCGCTTGGGACACCGAGGCCGAACGCATCATTGAAATCCCACTCCAAACCACCCGCCGCTCCACCATGACCGGCCGCCCACTTGCACCCAGCGCCACGCACCTCGCCCTCTCCCCCAGCCCCACATTCCTCGAATTTCCCAGCCATCAGCCCCCCGCCATTCGCATGAATGCCCCCCTCTCCGTCATGCGTGGCGGCGAACCCGTTACCCTGCCCCAAGCCGCTGACTGGATCGCACCCGCGCCCCTTACCATTCACGACCGCATCACGCTCACCATTCCGCCCACCACGCCCAACGGCGATTACCTCCTCCTCGCTCCCGCCACTGAAAACAACGGCTGGCTCGGCCAACCCATCCATGTGATCCCTCCCCTCGCCGTCACACCTCCCACGCTCAAATGGCCTGCCGACGCCCCCTCCCCCCACCTCACCACCACACTCACCTCGCACACCACCACCCCGCTCACCACCCGCCTCGCTGTCGCCCTCAACGACACCCGCGACCAATTCCTCGACCCCGCGCCCATGCAACCCGGCGAAACACGCCCCATTAACATTCCCCTTCCCAACCTCACCCCCGGCAAACGTCACCGCGGCCAACTCACCATTGACAGCCGCCACGCCGGACGCCGCGACCAAATCACCCGCCAACTCGACATCACACTCCTCGCCAGTCACCGCCTCCCCTCCCCCGCCGCCCATCCCGATTGGGATTGGAACAAAATCGCGCCCATCGACTTTTCCACCTGGGACCCCTTCGGCGGCCCCATTGCGCCCGAAGATTGCTCCGCCACCCTCCAATCCGCCTGGAGCCCCGCCGGACTCCACCTCCGCATCGTTGTCCGCGACGACGAACACCTCAACACCCACGCCACCACCAACCCCGAACAACTCTGGACCCAGGACTCCATCCAGATCGGACTCGACCCCGACTATGAAAAAACCTGGGAAGCCAACGACCTCTTCGGACTCAAAGGCCACCGCGTTTTCGAATACGGCGTTGGCTGGAGCGGCAACCCCGCCGACACCCCTGCGAACTGGCGCTGGATATCCCACCTCCCCGACCTCCCCGTCGGAACCAGCGAGCAACGTATCCAACAATCCATTACGCGCAACGGGGACCTCACCACCTATGAAATCCACTTCCCCTGGCCAACCCTTGGCCTCGACAAGCCCCCCCCCCCCGGCGCCGCCATCGGCATCGCCCTCTCCGTGATGGACGCCGACACCGGATTAAAAGCAAAAGGACGCCGCGCCCTCCGTCTCTACGGCGGCATCGACGGCGGCAAGGACCCGGAAAAATTCGGTCCCCTCTGGCTCCGCTGACAGAGAGAGGGAGGGGGGAGAGGGAGGAGGGGCACGCACCAGAGGGACCGCCTTCAAAAAACCTGCAAACGAAGCGTGATCTTGCCCGCGAACTTGTTCTAGCTTGGTGGTCTTCATGCAAACATCCCCGACGCCGACAACGACCGGGGCGCGCCTCTCCAACGGCGTGCTCGTCCGCCGGTTGTTCCGACTCGCATGGCGCTACCGCACCCGCTGCCTCCAGGTTCTTTCGCTCCAACTCGTCCTCCTCACCCTCGGCCTCAGCGGCCTCTCCCTCACCGGCATGGGCATCGACTACATCCGCCACGTCGTGTCGCCCGTCGGACCGGATGGCACGCGCGCAGTCCCCATGCCCGAGATGACCTACATCCCCGCCCTCCCCGAACCCGAAAACGCCCGCCCCATTCTCGTCCTCCTCGCCATCGCAGGCTCCATCCTCGGCTTCGCCGCCGTGCGCTCCTCGCTCAACTACGTTTACACCGTCGCCATCAACCGCCTCGTGCAACAACGCCTCGTCGTCGATCTGCGCGCCGAGATTTACGAAAAACTCCAGCGCCTCTCCTTCCGCTTCTTCGACGCCAACACCACCGGCTCCGTCATCACCCGCGTCACCGGCGACGTGCAAGCCGTGCGCATGTTTGTCGATCAAGTCATGATCCAAAGCGTCATCATGATCGTCTCGCTCACCGTGTACATTATCTACATGTCGCACCTGAGCGTCCCCCTCACCCTGCTCTGCCTCGGCACCACGCCCCTGCTGGCGATCATGTCCACCACCTTCTCGCGCATCATCCAACCCCGTTACCGACGCAACCGCCTCCTCGTCGAACGCCTCGTGCAACGCTACTCCGAAACAATCCAAGGCATCCAAGTCATCAAAGCCTTCGGACGCGAACAGGAGGACCGCGAAGCCTTCGAGCGCGCCAACCGCGAAGTGTACGACCAGCAACTCGGCATCTTTTTTCGCGTCAGCCTCTTCTCGCCCGCCGTCGGCATTCTCACGCGCATCAACATCCTCGCGCTCCTCGGTTACGGCGGATGGCTCGTGATCCAAGGCCAACTCCCGCTCGGCACCGGCCTCGTCGTGTTTGCCGGACTGCTCGAACAATTTTCCGGTCAGGTCAACCAAGTCGCCACCCTCGTCAACAGCGTGCAACAATCGCTGATCGGCGCGCGCCGCGTGTTCGAAATCATCGACGCGCCCATCGAAGTGCAGAACGCGCCCGACGCCATCCGCCGTCCGCGCCTCACCGGCGACGTGCGCTTCGAACGTGTCGCCTTCAGTTACGTTGGCCGCGACGTCATTCTCAGTGACATCAACCTCCACGCCACGCCGGGCAAATGCATCGCCATCCTCGGCGCCACGGGCTCGGGCAAAAGTTCACTGATGAGCCTCATCCCGCGATTCTTCGACGTGACGGGCGGCACCGTCTTCATCGACGGCATCGACGTGCGCAAAATCCACCTCGACGACCTCCGCCGCGGCATCGGCATCGTCTTTCAGGAAAGCTTTCTCTTCTCCAACACCGTTGCCTCCAACATCGCCTTTGGCCACCCCAACGCCACCCGCGAACAAATCGAACGCGCCGCCCGCGTCGCCGCCGCGCACGACTTCATCATGGAACTGCCGCACGGCTACGACACCATCCTCGGCGAAGGCGGCAACAGCCTCTCCGGCGGCCAGCGCCAGCGCCTCGCCCTCGCCCGCGCCGTGCTCCTCGAACCCGCCATCCTCCTCCTCGACGACCCCACCGCCGCCATCGACGCCCACACCGAACACGAAATCTTCACCGCCCTGCAAAGCGCCATCGCCGGACGCACCACGTTTATTGTTGCCCACCGCGTCAGCACCCTGCGCCGCGCCGACGAAATCATCGTGCTCGAAAGCGGACGCATCGTGCAGCGCGGTTCCCACGAAAAACTCCTCCGCGAACCCGGCCCCTACCGCCGTGTCGCCGCATTGCAACTTGTGGACGGCGCCCGCCTCGACACCGCCCCCCCCTTCCCCGAGGCATCCCTTGTATCCACGGAGAACCTGCCCTCTCCCTCCGTGCACTCGCAACCAGGAGGCGCAGCATGAACCTGTTCCGCTCCCGCGTATCTTCTCCCGCTCCCGAATCCACCTCCGCGCCCACGCCCGGCAGCCTGCTCACCATCCACACCCGCGACCACGATCCAGCCGACGAACCCCAGTTCAAACCCCTCCAATGGTCGCTCATCCGGCGCATGTTTGGCTACACCAGCCAAGTCGCCGCCAAGCGCAACTGGCTGATCTTTTTCACCCTCGCCCGCGCCATTCAACTCCCTGCGCTCACCTGGTTGATGAGCCTCACCATTGCCGGCCCCATAGCCCGGCACGACTGGCCCGCCGTGCTCGGCGCCCTCGCCCTCTACGGCGCCCTCGCCCTGCTCACCGAAAGCATGTTTCACTTCCGCCAACGCTACGC
This sequence comes from Geminisphaera colitermitum TAV2, assembly GCF_000171235.2. GTDB lineage: Bacteria > Verrucomicrobiota > Verrucomicrobiia > Opitutales > Opitutaceae > Geminisphaera > Geminisphaera colitermitum. The sequence goes on from NZ_ABEA03000194.1 coordinate 5,266, forward strand.
CCTCGAACTCGGTGAGACCGTCGTCAACCGCCTCCGCAGCCAGGTCTTCGACGCCGTGCAGAAACAGCCCATGAGCTTTTTCCAGCGCACGGGCCGCCTCTACAGCCGCATGACCTCCGACGTGGACGCCGTGCGCACCGGCATCCAGGACGTGTTTTTCGTCAGCATCGTGCAAGTCGGCCAGATGCTCTTTGCCGGCGCCGTCATGCTCTGGACGGACTGGAAAATGTTTCTCGTTGTCGCCGCCCTCGCCCCCATCCTCTGGGCCCTCAACCGCCGCTTCCGCGTCCGCCTCAGCCGCTACTCGCGCGCCACGCAGGAAAGCTTCAGCCGCGTCACCGCCACCCTTGTCGAATCCGTCAACGGCATCCGTGTCACCCAAGGCTTCGTGCGCCAGCAGACCAACGCCGGCCTCTTCCGCCAGCTCCTCAACGACCACTCCACGCACAACATCAACCTTGCCCGCACCTCCGCCGTCCTCACCCCGATCCTCGAACTCAACAGCCAGCTCTTCATTTCCGTCCTCCTCATGCTCGGCGGCTGGCGCGCCTTTGGCGGCCACATCGAACTCGCCGACCTCATCACCTTTTTCTTCGTCGCCAACCTCTTCTTTTCCCCGATCCAGGTCATCGCCAACCAATACAACCAGGCCCTCATCGCCATGGCCTCCGCCGAGCGCGTCTTCAAGCTCATCGACCACCCACCCGAATGGACTGACGCCCCCGACGCCACGCCCCTGCCCGACCCGCGAACGGTTAAGCATCCCTCCCCC
>NZ_ABEA03000193.1 GCF_000171235.2 Geminisphaera colitermitum TAV2
GCTTCGCGTCGTCCGGCGGCCTGGAGACCGCCGCTCCTTGCTTCGGTTGCGTAACATCAGTGATTAAATTACAAATATTGCATTTTTCCGGCTCTGCGTTCTCCGCGTCTCTGCGTGAGACAAAATAAACCGACAATGTCCCAGGATATTGCAGGCTACTTGTGTCGTCCGTGGCGGAAAATGTCCCACACGATGTAGCAACCGAAGAGGGCCGAGAGGAGATATCCGATGATCCCAAGCGCGGGATAACCGAAGAGCGTGGGGCCCACTCTCGTTGTAATGATGAGCGACGAACCCATGACGATTGAGCCCACGATGACGCCGAGCGTGATGCGGTTGCTGGCGGTCTTAAGTGCGTCGTCGAGGTCTTCGAGCCCTTGGTGTTGAAACTTGATCGTGAGATCGTCGCGTTCGAGGCGGCGCAGGATGCGAAACAGGCCGGAGGGCAATTCGCGCGCGCCCAGCGCCATGGAGCGCAAGAACTGGTGGGTCTCGCGCCACACGGCGCGCGGGCCGGTGCGCTCGGCGTAGAGTTGCTTGAGCACGGGGCGGGCGTGGCTGGCGAGTTCGAAGCCGGGATCGAGCGTGCCGGCCACCTCCTCGATGGAGAGCACGGCCTTGGCCATGAGTGAATAGTCGCGGGTGATGTAGATGCCGTTCTGCCCAAAAATAAACAGGAGCTTGAGCATGGCGCGCCCGATCTGCTCGTGGCCGAGCGTGGGGTTGAAATCTTCGCGCAAGGCGAGCGTCACGTCGCGCTCCATGGCGCGCAGGTCGGCGCGTCCGCCGGGGCTGCCAAGCTCGGCGGCGATTTGCACAATGCGCTCGGCGTCCTGCGCCACGGCCGCGCTGAGCAGGTCCGCCAGTCCGTGGCGGAGGCGTTTGGTGAGGTTGCCAACCATGCCCCAATCGAGGAAGCAGAGGCGTCCGTCGGGCACGATGAGGACGTTGCCAGCGTGGGGATCGGCGTGGAAAAAGCCGCTGATGAGCACTTGGTGAATGATGGACTCGGCACCGTTGGCGGCGATGCGGCGGGCTTCGTCACGCGTGAGTTTGGAAGACGACACGGGGGTGCCGTCGATCCACTCCATGACGAGCACGCGTTCGCCGCAGAGTTCATCCGCGACAGCGGGGGCGAAGACTTTTGTCGGGTTGGGGTTGAGGGCGTTGAAATATTGCTGGTTGCGCACCTCGTTGCGGAAGTCGAGTTCGCGCAGGAGGCTGGCCTTCACCTCGGCAACGACGGCGGGCAGGTCGTAGGGCTGGAGCGCGGCGATGCGGTGGTGCAACTGGGCGATGAACCAGGTCAGCAGGTCGAGGTCGGCATGGACGATCTTGGCGAGGTTGGGACGTTGCACCTTGACGGCCACGGCGCGTCCGTCGGGGAGCGTGGCGCGGTAAACTTGGGCAAGCGAAGCGGAGGCGACGGGCGTCTCGTCAAAGGTGGCGAAGACTTCGTACGGTTCGAATTCGAGTTCATCGACGAGCACCTCGCGCATCTCGTCAAAGGGGAGCGGGCTGACGGAGTTTTGGAGTTTGCGCAGTTCGAGGATGAGTCCGTGCGGGAGCACGTCGGGACGCATGCTGAGGATTTGGCCGGCCTTGACGAAGGTGGGACCGAGTTCTTCGAGGGCGAGGCGGGTGCGTTCCCAGAGCGTGCGCCGCTGGCCGGGCTGGGGCACGAGGCGTTGCCACCAGTGACCTTGCGGGTCGATTTGGTTGAGCAGGTTCGCAAAGCCGTGCCGGGCGAGAACGGTAAATATTTCCTTGGCCCGGACGGCGTTGGTGATGAGGCCGAGTGGCTTCATGGGAAAAGCTGAAACGCTAAAAAGCTAAAAGCTGAAATGAGGGAGGAGGGGGGGGGGGGGGAGGCAGTCTGATTTTAGCTTTTTAGCATTTTAGTTTTTAGCTTTTTTTCACGGTTCGCCGTTGCGGGTGGGCGTTTCGGCGGGGGCGGATTCGTTGTTGAGGCGGGCTTCGAGGGCGGCGATGCGCTGTTCGAGCGTGGCGACGCGGTCCTTGAGCACGGAGGATTCGCGGGCCGTGAGTTCCTTGAATCGGGCGGTGAGTTTTTCGCTCACGTCTTCGAATTCCCGGCGGCCTTGCTCGGCGATTTTCTCCGCCATGATGCGCGCGTCGCCAGCGGAGACTTTTCCCTGGCGTACGAAATCATGGAGGGTGTCCTCGACTTTTTCCTTGGTAACGACAGCGGCGCCAACACCCGCGAGTAGCGTTTTTTTGATGAGGTCGATCATGGGAGCACAACTAAGCGGTGTCCTGCGATGGCGTCAAATGTAGTGATGCGCGCATTTCAATTGGCCGAACCGTCCATTCACCATGCCCGTCCTCCCCCCCCCCCCTTCGCTGGAACAACAAAAACGGCGCCCCAGATTTCCGGGGCGCCGAGAACACAAAACCCAAACTAACAACTATCTTTTTATCTAACAACTAACACTAACATCATACTAACCCGTATCTAACACTAACCAATCAGTTCGGCGACCATGGCGCGTTCTTCAACGAGCTCTTTGTTGGTGGCCGCGATCTTCTGCTTGGCGAAGTCGTCCATGGCGTAGCCGTTGATGACTTCGTAGCTGCCGGGGGTCGTGGTGCGGACGGGGAGTCCGGCCCAGACTGCGGGATCGAAACCGTAGGCGCCGTTGCTCTTGACGGCGATGGAGTGGATGGTTCCCGGGGTGACCAGCGAGCGGACGTGGTCAACGAGGGCGTTGGCGGCGGAGGCGGCGGAGGAGAGGCCGCGGGCGGCGATGATGGCGGCGCCGCGTTTGCCGACGGTCTCGCAGAACGGACCCTTGAGCCAGGCGTCGTCGTTGATGACTTGGGCGGCGGGCTTGCCATTGATCGTGGCGTGCGCGAAGGCCGGGAACATGGTCGGGCTGTGATTGCCGTAGATGAAGATGTCTTTGACCGCGGTGAGATCCACGCCTGCTTTTTTGGCGAGTTGGGTCTGGGCGCGGTTTTGATCGAGGCGCACCATGGCCGTGAAGCGGTCGGGCGTGAGGCGCCTGGCCTGGGAGGCGGCGATCATGCAGTTGGTGTTGGCGGGATTGCCAACGACGGCGATGCGGGCGTCGTCCGCAGCGACTTGGTCAATGACTTTGCCGGTGCTGGTGAAGATGCGTCCGTTGTCTTTGAGGAGGTCGGCGCGTTCCATGCCGGGACCGCGGGGCTTGGCTCCCACGAGGAGGGACCAGTTGGCGTCCTTGAAGCCGACTTCGGGCTTGTCGGTGAGGACGAGTCCCTTGAGCAGCGGGAAGGCGCAGTCGTCGAGTTCCATGGCGACGCCTTCGAGGGCCTTCATGACCTTCTCGACGGGGACTTCGATGAGTTGGAGGATGACCGGCTGGTCAGGACCGAACATGGCACCGGAGGCGATGCGGAAAAGGAGGGAGTAGCCGATCTGGCCGGCGGCTCCGGTAACTGCTACGCGGATGGGAGTTTTGCTCATATGTTGGAAGGAATTTTCAGGTTATCTGGAAGTGGGCCGGGGTGAAACGCAGCGATTGCGTTTTAACCCGCAGAATTGGCCCGGAGTCGAATGTATCAGTGGAAAGTCCAAGGTCTGAAAGTCTAAAGTCATCAGCGAAGAATTAACCTTCGATTTTCAGTCCTCCGACCGTTTGAGGTTTTTACAGGCGTTGCAGGTGAAAGCCGCCGTCAACGTCGAACACCGCGCCGGTCGAGAATGGGAAACGGTCCTCGGCAATGGCACGCACGGCACGGCCGATGTCCTCAGGCGTGCCCCAGCGGCGGATGGGCGTGATGCCGTCCTGGAGGATGAGCTTGTCGTATTTTTCCTTCACGGCACCGGTCATGTCGGTGGCGATGATGCCGGGGCGCACTTCGTAAACGTTGATGCCGTCATTCGCCAGACGGTCGGCGTAGAGTTTGGTCATCATGGCGAGGCCGGCCTTGACGATGCAGTAGTCGCCGCGACTGGTGGAGGCGGTGTAAACGGAAATGGAGGTCGTCGTGACAATGCGCCCGCGGAAGCCTTCGCTGTCGCGCTCTTGTTTGAGCATCTGGTTGGCGACGAGTTGAGTAAGAAAATACGGACCTTTGAGGTTGATCGAATAGAGGCGGTCGAAGCTCTCTTCGCCGGCTTCGAGGATGTCGGCGCGCACGGTGGGGGCAACGCCGGCGTTGTTCACAAGCAGATCGATGCGACCAAAGTTTTTTACGGTTTCGGCCACAAGGCGCGCGCGGTCGGCGGCCACAGAAACGTCGCCTTGCACAGTGAAGCCGTCGCTGCCGAGGGCGCGGATTTGGGCAAGCGTCTCATCCGCGGCGGCAGAGTTGCCGGCGTAGTTGATGGCCACGCGATAACCGGCCTTGGCGAGTTCGAGGGCGATGCCGCGACCGATGCCACGCGATGCACCGGTGACAAGGGCGTGTTTTGCAGAGGGTTTGGAGGTGGAAGACATGCCATTTCCTAAAAGGAAGCCACCGGACGAACTCAACCGGAATGCTTCACGAAAACGTCACTGAATCGGGTTTGTGCTAGAGCGACGGGCGTCCCGCCCGCTGTAGGGGCGTCGCTTGCGACGCCCGCGCCAAGCCTGTCGAGACAACAAATCTGGCACGCTCACCAACGATCCACCGGCCCCTTCGGCACCGGAATCGCGGCACGCTCCACTGCCCCCCCCCCTCCCCTGCTCCGCCTGCCTCGCCCGGTGCGCGCATGAACGTCGCCGTCAGCGGCTCCAGACGGAAGCGCGGCAACAACTCGCCATTCCCACCGCCGCCCTCTCCACCGCCGCTGCTCGTATCGCAAAACTGCGCCCGCCATGCCACATACTCTGCCACCACCGCGGCAAAATCGGCGCGTGAGGTGATCGTAATGATCTTTTGTTTGAACAATTTCGACGGTCCAAACCGCCGCGCATACCACGGCGCCACGCGGCGGAACAAACGCGCCCCGTGTTCCTCGCCGTAAAATTCGCAATACCGCTCAAAGTGCCGCGTCATCACGCGCAGGCGCTCGGCAAACGTCGGCTCCGGCAGGAGTTCGCCCGTGCGCAGCAGGTGCTCGGTGCGCTTGAAAATCCACGGATCATAAAACGCCCCGCGTCCCACGCTCACGCCTGCGCACCCCGTCTCCGCAATCATGTGGCGCGCCGACTCCGGTGTAGTGACATCGCCATTACCAATGACCGGCAATCCCGGCACGGCCTCGACCACGGCGCGAATGCCGGCGAGATTGACCGTCCCCGAAAACCCCTGCGCGCGCGTCCGCCCGTGCACGAAGATCGCGGCGACGCCCACGTCGGCGAGCACGCGGGCCAGATCGGGCGCGGTGATATTGGCGTCGTCCCAGCCGAGACGCATTTTTGCGGTGACGGGGATTTTGTTGCCAACCGCCTCGACCATGCCGCGCACGAGGGCGGCGGTTTTGTTCAACTCGGTCATCATCGCGGCCCCCCCCCCGATACCGACCACCTTCTTGACGGGACACCCCATGTTGACGTCCACGGACTGCGCGCCGAGTTCTTTGCAAATCACGGCGGCGTCGCGCATTTCCTCCGGCACGGAGCCGAAAAGCTGGATGGCGAGCGGTTGATCGCCGGGCGCGGTTTCCACGAGTTTCATCGCCCCCTTGCTGCGCTCGATGAGCGAGCGCGCATTGACGAGATCGGTCGTGGCCCACCCCAGACCGCCGAGTTCGCGCACCGTGAGCCGCATGGGCAGGTTGGTGTATCCGGCAAGCGGAGACAGAAAAAGATTGGAGGAAAGAGTGACCGGCCCGATGCGCATGACTCTTGCAAGCAAAGACTGACGCACGGGCGCGCTGAAAGACTAAAGAACGCCAGGCATAAAACGCTAACCGGCGCGCCCTGTCGATTCCCGCACCTCCAGCCGCACCGGCACCCGGTCCATCAGCGGCTGCCGCGGTGTGCCGGCGACGACCGCTTTCGCATTGATCCTCGGGCCATCATCGCCAGCGCCACCACTGCCGCCACTCACTCCCAGCAAACCAAGCAATCGCGTCGCCGCCCGCCGTCCGATCTCCACCGGGTCCTGCGCCACCGTGGTCAGTCGTGGCCGCACACTCGTTGACGCCCGTAAATCCGCAAATCCCACCACCGACACATCCGCCGGCACGCGCAATCCCGCATCCTGCGCCGCCGCCATCGCATCGAGGGCCACCCAGTCGTTGAAACACAAAATTGCCGTCGGCCTCTCCCCCCCCCCCCCCGCCAGCAACTCCCGCGCCAGACTCAGCGGCTCGTCCGAGCCATAGTGGACGATTTCGCGTATCCATTTTTCATACACAGTCACGCCGTGCCGCGCCATCGCATGTTGAAATCCCTCCAGGCGCGCCCGTCCTGTACTTGTTTTCCGGTGACAAATATTGGCGATGCGGCGGTGCCCCAGTGACAGCAGATGCTCCGTCGCCAGCACCCCGCCCTCGAAATCCTGACTCCCGACAAAATCGAAGCCCTCGCACCCTGCGAAGGTCTGGTCCACGACCACGATTGGACGCCGGAAATTTCGCAACTCCTGCAAATACGCCTGCGACGGCTGATCGGCGGGCGGGAACATCAGCAAGCCATCCACGCGCCGCTCTGCGAACGTCTGCAAAACCTGTTCTCCGCCCCTCACGCACAAATCCCAACTAATGACTATGGCGTCGTAATCTGCGCCGTAGAGCACCTCCAACATCCCCTCGATGATGCGTCCCGGGAAATCGCTGCGAAAGTCGTTGCACGTCAGCCCGACGGTCATGCTGCGTCCGCTTTGGATCGCGTGGACGAGCCGGTTGGGCCGGTAATTATACTTTGAGGCCACACTGAGGATGCGCTGGCGTGTGGCATCTGAAACTCCAGGTTTGCCACTCAAAGCCTTGGACGTGGCTCCAAGGGATACTCCACAAATACGCGAAATTTCAGCAAGAGAGGGCATGGTGCTTCTCTAGAAACCACTTTCTTTTGCCATGACAAGTCTATTTTTTTGAATTTTCAAAATAAGACACTGCCAAACATGTGATTATGTATGTTTGCTTTGTGGCAAGAAAATACTTGCCAAAAGGAAAGAAACTACTTTCTCTATTGGCAGTTTTCTTTCGTATTTCAACCCAGCCATACTCAAATGAACCCAACTCGAATCACTACGCGCACTCTTGTCGGAGCGGCCGTCCTCAGCGTCCTTGCTGCATTGTCATCCACCACCCACGCCACTCCTGTTTCCTCATGGACGAAGAGCGCTGGTAGTACGGCCATCACCGGTCTGGACACCGCCAACCCAGTCTTCGGCAACGGCACAGCCAATTCCGCGAATGGCTATCAGATCTACGCGACCCTGCCCGAAACCTATACGCTCTCTGCTGTCGGCGACACGCTCACCTTTTCAGGCTCCGTCGCTCTCACGATTGCTGGCGACTCAGGTGCCGACCAATTCCGCTTCGGGCTCTTCAACACCCATAGCAGCAGCACCACCAATGGCTGGCTCGGCTATTTCGCCACCAACAGCGGTACGGGTGCCAATCCCAATGGTCGCCTCTGGGAGCGCACTGCGACCAACACCACTGCCTACTTCAATAATGGGGCGGGTATGGCCGATGAGCGACAAGCGTTCGCAGGAACCCCCGCAGGGAAATTTGGATCGGGTAACTACACCTTTTCCTTCGCCCTTGAGCGAATCGAAACGGGTCTCAGCGTAACTTGGTCGATTACTGGTACCGGCTCGACCACCTATTCCATCGGCGGCACCTATAAAGACGCCACGCCGCTCACTTGGTCCTTCGACCGCGTAGGCCTCATGAGTGGCGGCGGCCTCAACGCCTCTCTGGCGAGCTTCTCCGGCATCAATGCAACCTATACTCCAGCCACTCCCGTTCCCGAACCCGCCACATGGGCATCGCTTGCTGCACTGTTGACACTCGGCATCGCTTTTATTGCTCGCAGGCAGTTCAGTCGCAGGTGAGCCATTTTTGATAAATTGACTCCCCCTTGCTTCAACCGGCGGCGATAAACCGCCGGTTATAAATCACGCTCCCCGTCCTCGATTTTGCCTTTTTACCAATCGACTCCAAACTTACGCCTTTCGCGCTACCACCATCATGAAAACGTCCCCCAACGCTTCAAATTACGTTCACCGCACATCCGCTTTCACCCTCATCGAACTCCTTACCGTCATCGCGATCATTGGTATCCTGGCAGCCATTACACTTGCCGCTGTCAGCCGTGTCCGCGCTCAAGCGCAACAAGCCCGCTGCGGTTCCAACATCCGCCAGCTAGCCACTCTTGCTGCTATTTGGGCACAGGACAACGGAGACTGGGTACCGCAAGCCTGCTGGGCTTGGAAGGGAATTCACAACAAGGTAGCCGGAGCGACCAATCTGCGCAATGTCGGCTACAATGACAAAGTAGGCACCTGCGGGGCTGTTAACGATGGCCTCACCTATCCCCCCCATTACGGCCTCAACAGCCAACTCGCCTCGGCGGCAAACAACACGGTTTATTATGTTCATGGATACTACAAGTTTTCCAGCGTCCTCACTTCTCGAACTATTCTCTTTGCCGAAACTAAATGGGTGAGCAATTGGTCGCAAAACGCTTCCAACGTCACTGATGCTGCGCCAGAAGGTGGCGGCAGGACTGGAGCTTATCTTGCTGCGGTTGGAGACACCACAACCTTCGACACGCGCCATAACGGCAAAGGCTATGTTGCCTACACTGACGGGCACATTGCGCTCAAAACGGTGAAAGACCTCACCGCTATCAATTCCAACAACGACCCGTGGAAAGTTGGCATTTCCCAATAGGTCTCCTCCCCCCAATTTCCAATTTGTATTTTATTTCCCATGACACGCATCCTCTGCCCACTCGCCCTGTCTCTTTTAATTGCCTGCACGACTAATCAGGCATCGGCCCAAGACGCCGCTGAGCCACAACCCCAACTCCTCGCCAAATACACCTTTGAAGGCATCCCCGCGCACATTCCTGACTGGGGCGGTGGCGTCGGAAACGTTTACAAACCGGCGACCGGCTGGAAAACGCCCTTTATCGTCAAACTCGACACCAACGACCCGCATTCCGGAGGCAACTCCCTGCGTATCGAACTTCTGGAGACAACGAACGGCGAGAAAATCGTCCACACCCCCTCCATCAAAATCCCTCTCCCCGAAACCACCGCTCCCGGCAAAGTAAGCATTCGCCTCTATATTCGCACCCAAGGCATTGTTGAAAAAGGCGCCCTCATCCGCGGCCTCGAACGTGACGAAAAAGGCAAAATCGTCCGTTACCTCGGCAACAAAAAAGAACTCTTCCCCGTACCGGAAACCGCCACCTGGCAAGAATTCACTACGCAAGCCACACTCGCCCCGAATACCCGCTCCATATCGGTCATGCTCTCGCTCACCAAAGAACAAACATCTCCCGCGACAGTCTGGCTCGACGACATCTCCGTTGAACTCCAACCCGCTCCCACCCCATAACCAACCCCACGACCGCAACACCTCTCCAACCTCCTC
>NZ_ABEA03000192.1 GCF_000171235.2 Geminisphaera colitermitum TAV2
ACGCTGGATGCGGGCAGCACCGCGCTGGCGACCGACGGGCTGAGCTTCGTGTCGCAAGGCGACTGGATCATCGGCGAAAGCACCAGCGGCAACACCGTGACGCTGAGCCGCGTCTGGAACACGACGCTCGCCACCGCCGCCTTCGTCTCCGACACCGCCAACGTTACGGCCACCGGCAAGGCCGTTTACATCGGCCAGACTGCTGGGGCGAACGACAACGTGCTGATCATCGAAGGCACGCTGGTGGCGAGGGAGGTGAACATCGGATTCGAGGATCAGACGACGGGCAACACGCTGCGGCTGACCACCGCCGCGCTCGCCACGCTGGATGTTGACACGCTGTTTCTCGGCGCGGGCAACTTCATCGAAGCCGAAGGTTCGGGCTACGCGCTGGCCGACGTGCTGACGCTGCTCACCGGCACCGCGTTCTCGGCGTGGGACGGCGCTGGCTACACGCTGGTCGATACGGGCAACATCGACGCCCTGCTGACCTTCGTCGATCTCGGCAATGGCTACGCGCAGTGGACGACGATCGCCACCTCTTCCGTGCCCGAGCCCGCCACGTATGCCGCGCTCGCTGGGCTGGCGCTGCTGGCCTACGTGATCGTGCGCCGGAGGCGCTGATATTGCGGAGGGCGGCGGCATCCTGCCGCCGGTTCGTTGTAGGGGCTTCGCTTGCGAAGCCCGCGAATTTGCAAGTGTGCTCCGTCCGGCGTGCGCGGCATACGTGGCGGGCTCGGGCACGGAAGAGGTGGCGATCGTCGTCCACTGCGCG
>NZ_ABEA03000191.1 GCF_000171235.2 Geminisphaera colitermitum TAV2
CCGCAAATCCATTGGGGAGGACGCCCGCTCGACGACATCGCCATCATGGAACGCGGACGGCTCACCGCCTGGGTGCCGCAGGAGGCGCGATTTGAATTTGGGTTCACCGTCCGCTCCGTCGTCGCCCAAGGCCGCTACGCACACGGCGACGATGATCGCGGCGTGGACGAAGCCCTCGCCCGCCTCGACCTGACCGCCCTCGCCCACCGCCCCGTCAACCAACTCTCCGGCGGCGAACGCCAGCGCGTGCTGCTGGCGCGCGCGCTTGTCACCGAGGCGTCACTCCACATTTGGGACGAACCGCTGGCGGCGCTCGATCCGCGTCACGCGCTCAAAGTCCTCGAACTCGCCCGCGAACTCACCTCGCCCGCCGGCGGACGCCGCACGGTGATTTTTTCCCTGCACGACCTGCGCATGGCCTATCGTCTCGACCGCGTGGTCGTGTTGCACGAAGGCCGTCTGGCCGCCGCCGGTCCCCCCGCCGAGGTGCTCACGCCTGCCACGTTGCTCAATGTTTTTGGCGTGCGTTATCGTTTTGTAGAAAGTCTCGTATTGGAACTTCCCTGACACTGTCATGAGCCACACCACCGCCACCATCAAGCCCACCGCCGACGAAGCCGAACACCGCTCGCAAATGCAGGAATTGCAGGACGAGATGCACGCGAAAATCGCCGCCGCGAAGGAGAAACGCGACCTCGTCATCGTCAACACCGGCGACGGCAAAGGCAAAAGCACCGCCGCCTTCGGAATGCTCGCGCGCAACGTCGGCCACCGCCGCCGCAGCGTCGTGGTGCAGTTCATCAAGGCCGGCGATGCCGCCATCATGCGCGCCCTGGAAGGACCGTTTCTCGAATGGCACCGCTGCGGCGAGGGATTTACGTGGGACACTCAAAACCGCGCCGCCGACATCGCCAGTTGCCGCTCCGGCTGGGAAGTCGCGCTCGGCGCCCTGTGCGACCCGGAGGTGAAATTTGTGGTGCTCGACGAACTCAACATCGTCCTGCAATGCGGCTACATGCCGGTCGCCGAAGTGCTCGACGGCCTGCGCTCCCGCGCGCCCGGCAAGCACGTCGTCATCACCGGACGCGGCGCTCCGCCCGAGTTGGTCGCCTTCGCCGACCTCGTGACCGAGATGCGCGAAATCAAACACCCCTTCGCCCAAGGCGTGCAGGCGCAGCTTGGCGTGGAGTTTTGAGCATCCCTTGCGCGCCTTCGTGTCACTGTGGTTAATTTCTGAATACGACAATGAATCCGACAACCATCACTGACTTTGACCAGCGCGAGGTGACGCGCGTGTGCATTCATGCGGCGCAGTTGCTGATGCAGCACGGCACGGAGAGCGCACTGGTGGAGTCCGTTTCACGCCGGCTGGGCGAGGCTTTTGGCGCAGACAGCGTGGAAGTGGCGCTCATGGCCAACGCCATTACGCTCACCACGCTCAAGCACGGGCACTGTGTCACCACGGTGCGGCGCAACATCGACCGCGGCATCAACATGCACATGGCCGTCGGTGTGCAGCGCGTGATGCTCGACGCCGAGGCCGGTCGCATTGGCCTCGTCGAGGTCGCGCGGCAACTCGATGCCCTCCGCCCCTTTCATTACAACCGCTGGCTTGTGGTCTTCATGATCGGCCTTTCATGCGCCGGCTTCGCACGCCTCGTGCATGCGGACTGGATCGCGTGCGGCATCACCTTTGTCGCCAGCGCGGTGGCGATGGCCGTGCGCCAGCTTCTGGCGCAGTGGCACTTCAACCCGATCGTCAACTTCACCATTGGCGCCTTCGTCGCCACATCGATCTCCGCCCAAGGGTTGATCTACCAACTCGGTGCCACCCCCAAGATTGCCATGGCCTCATGCGTGCTGCTCTTCGTGCCCGGCATGCCGCTGATCAACGCCGTGTCCGACATGGTCAAAGGCTATATGAACACCGGCATCGCCCGCATGGGCATGGCCGTTCTCCTCTGCATCGGCACCTGCATCGGCATCCTGCTGGCCATGCTCGCCTGGAACGTCCGCGGCTGGCTCTAGAAAAAGCTGAAACCTGAAAAGCGAAATCCGCTAAAATAGAACGCTCTGTTATGAACCTTTTACTTACCGTTCTCGAAAATGCCCTCATCGCCGCCGTTCCCGCCGTGGGGTTTGCGCTGCTGTTCAACGTCCCGCCGCGTGCTCTGGTCGTTGTGGCGCTGGGCGGCGCTTTTGCGCGTGGGCTGCGCACATTGCTCGTGTTTGGCGCGGACCTCAAACTGGAATGGGCCACGCTGCTTGCCGTGTCGTTGTTGAGCCTGATTGGCGTCTGGATGGCCGGCCGCATGCGCGCGCATCCCAAGGTATTCACCGTGGCGGCGATCATTCCCATGATCCCCGGGGTGCCCGCCTACACGACGCTCCTCGCCATTGTGGAAATCAATCGCAACGGCTTCACCCAGGAACTCTGGCAGACCGCGCTGACCAACGGGTTGCAAACCCTCTTCCTCGTCGGCGCGCTCGCCGTCGGTCTCGCCATGCCCGGCCTGTTGCTCTACCGCCGCAAGCCCGTGGTGTAACGGAGCCCACGGTGGGCCGGCCTGCGGACGCTCCAGCCGGGCCGCCAAGGTCTGCGCAGCAAAACCTTCGACATTTGCCCGCGACACGTTTTTTTTGCCCGGCTCCACGCATGAAGAAGAAGACATTCTACATCACGACAGCGATCGATTATGTGAACGGTTCGCCGCACTTGGGCCACGCCTACGAAAAGGTGCTGACGGACGTCATTGCCCGATTCCGCCGCGCGATGGGCGACGACGTATATTTCCTCACCGGTGTCGATGAACACGGACAAAAAGTGCAACAAACCGCCCAAAAACGCGGCATCCCGCCCCAGCAATTTTGCGACGAGATTTCCCAGGAATTCCGCGCCGTCTGCGCCACGCTCAACATCTCCAACGACGACTTCATCCGCACCACCGAGCCGCGCCACAAAAACGTCGTCCGCGACCTCCTCCAGAAACTCTACGACAAGGGCGAGATCTACAAAGCCGAATACACCGGTTTCTACTCCACCCGTCAGGAACAGTTTCTCCAAGACAAGGACCGCAACCCCGACGGCACCTGGCCTGAGATTTTCGGCGAAGTCACCGAGATCACCGAGAGCAACTACTTTTTCAAACTGCGTGCCTATCAGGACTGGCTGATCGATTTTCTCAACACCAACGAGAACTTCGTCTTCCCCCGTTACCGCCAGAAACAAGTCCTCGAATTTTTGTCCGAACCGCTGAACGACCTCTGCATCTCGCGTCCCAAGGAACGCCTCGAATGGGGCATTCCCCTGCCCTTCGACGAGAATTTCGTGACCTACGTCTGGTTCGACGCGCTCGTCAACTACTACTCCGCCGTCATCGACAAACCCGGCGTATGGCCCGCCGACTTCCACGTCATCGGCAAGGACATCCTCGTGCCCCCGCACGCCGTTTACTGGCCCATCATGCTCAAAGCCCTCGGCATCGAGCCCCCGCGCGCCCTGCTCGCGCACGGCTGGTGGTCGATCAACGGCAGCAAGATGTCCAAGAGCACGGGCAACTTCGTCGAGCCCGTCAGCTTTGCCGCGCAATACGGCGTGGACGCTCTCCGCTACTTCCTCATCCGCGAAATGAGTGTCGGCCAGGACAGCGATTTCTCGCTCCAGCAATTCCTCGCCCGCTACAACGCCGAACTCGCCAACAACCTCGGCAACCTCGTCAACCGCACGCTCAACATGACCAACCGCTTCGCCGGCGGTTGTGTGCCTCCCCTCCCCCCCTCCCCCCCTTCCGAGGGAGGCGACTTGGAGAGGGAATTGCGCGCCCTGTGGGAAAAAACACGCGACGAGGTCATCGAGTTGAGCGAAGGCTTCCAATTCCACATCGCGTTGGAACGCACCTTTGGCTTCATCACCGCAACCAACCGTTACGTCGAGCAACGCGCACCGTGGAAGCTCGGCAAATCCGCCGAAGCCGCCGACCAGGCGCTCCTCCGCGTCTCGCTCGCCACCATGGCCGAAGCCCTGCGCCTCGGCGCCACGCTGCTCGTTGCCGTGATGCCCGAAACCGTTGAAAAGGTGTATGGAGTCCTCGGATACACACCCGCCGCCGGCTCCGCCTGGCGCGACCGCCTCGTCTGGGGCGACACCCTTGCCGG
The DNA here is from genome assembly GCF_000171235.2 of Geminisphaera colitermitum TAV2. GTDB lineage: Bacteria > Verrucomicrobiota > Verrucomicrobiia > Opitutales > Opitutaceae > Geminisphaera > Geminisphaera colitermitum. Next base: position 4,156 of record NZ_ABEA03000191.1, read on the forward strand.
CGCCAAGGTTGCCGAAACCGCCATCCTCTTCCCGCGTCCGCAGACGGAGGAAAAAACAAAGTAAACAAACCAAGGAGCGGCGGCATCCTGCCGCCGGACGGATCGGCGGTAAAGCGTCGCCTTGTTAGCTGGACGTGAGGCGGCATTCTGCCGCCGCTCCCTGCGACGCCTGCATAACTTCAGTCATGATTTTGCTCCCCATTCATCCCGCTGAAAATGCCACACCGCAGGCGCTGGGGGATTTTCTTGCGCGCTGCCACGCCGAAGCCGTCCGTGATGGACACCCGCGTCTCGCCAGCATTTCGCTGGCGGTGGACGCGCTCGATCCGCTGGCCGTGCTGGAGTCGATCTTCGAGCCGGGCGAACCGCATTTTTACACCGAGCGTCCCGGCATGGAGAGCGCCCTGGCCGGAGCCGAGATTGCCATCGCGCACACCGCGTCCGGCTCCGGACGCTTCGACGCCATCCGCCGCTTCATCGACGACACCCTCGCCCGCACCATCGCCGTCGGCGACGTGACCGCGCCCTTTGGTGGTCCTCATTTTTTCACTACATTCTCATTTCTTGACGACGTGGAGCCCGGCGATCCCTTCGCCGCCGCGCATGTCTTCGTCCCTCGCTGGCAGGTGGCGCGCGCCGCAGGCGTGACGACCGCCGTCGCCAACCTGCTCATTTCCCCCGCCGCCACGCCTGCCGAACTCGCCGCGCTCACCGACCGCGTCTGGCGCGCGCACGCCAAATTCGCAAAATTCGACTACCGCAGTTCTGAAGTCAGTATGATCGAAAGTGGCGCGGGCGTCCCGCCCGCATCAGAAAAACCAGCGGGCGGGACGCCCGCGCCACACTCTCAATCACAAACCAGCGGGCGGGACGCCCGCGCCACAGCCACACACTCCCCCCCCCCCTACCCTACTCTCCTTACCACCGAAGTCTCCGATTACCGCCTGGCCGTCACCCGCAGCCTCGCCGACATCGCCGCCGGTCGTTACCAAAAAATCGTTCTCGCCCGCGCCCGCGACCTCGTTGCCCCGATGCCATTCCATCCCTTGCGCGTGCTCAACACCCTGCGCGAACGCTTTCCCGAGTGCTACAGTTTCTCCGTCGCCAACGGACACGGCCAGAGCTTCATCGGCGCCAGTCCCGAACGCCTTGTGCGCGTGAGCCAAGGCGTGATCGAAACCGAAGCCCTTGCCGGCTCCATTCGCCGCGGCCAAAGCGCCAGCGATGACGCCGCCCTCGGCTCCGCCCTCCTCGCCAGCGAAAAAGACCTCCGTGAACACCGGCACGTCCTCGATTCCATCCTTCGCCGCCTTGCCCCCCTCGACCTCGTGCTCCCCCCCCCCCCCCCTCCCGCGTTGCGCAAACTCGCCAACGTCCAGCACCTGCACACTCCCGTCCGCGCCCCGCTCCCCGACGGCGTCCACCTCCTCGACATTCTTGCCCGCCTCCATCCCACGCCCGCCGTCGGCGGCACTCCGCGTGATGTAGCGGTGGCGCGGATACGCGAATTGGAGGGGTTCCCGCGCGGCCTCTACGCCGGCGCCATCGGCTGGATCGACGCCCGCGGCGGCGGCGAATTTTTTGTCGGCCTGCGCTCCGCCCTCATCCAAGGCAACGCCGCCCGTATCTACGCCGGGGCGGGCATTGTTGCCGGATCGGATCCAGAAACCGAATACGCCGAAACCGATCTCAAATTCCGGGCACTGCACGACGCCCTGACATCCATCTGACCACCGGACGGAACGGCACCAACAGCGCCAGTGCCATCGCCAGCTTCACGCCCAAGTCACCGGCGGCGAGTTGCACCCAGTTCAGGTCGGTGCCGTGAAACGCGATGGAGAAAAAAATCGCCGTGTCCACGACCGACGCCACCGCCGAGCCGAACAGCGGAGCCATCCACCACGACTTACGACGCAGTTGGTTGAAGACCGAGATATCGAGCAACTGCGACGTGATGAAGGCCGCGCCAGACGCCAGCGCGATCTGCGGTGTGGCCATCCACAACGACAGCGCCACCCCCACCACAAACCCTGCCCACGCCACCCGCCGCGCCAGACCCGGCCCTGCCCAGCGATTGCAAACATCCGTGACGAAATAAGTAACCGGATACGAAAACGCCCCCCACGTAAGCCATTCGCCCACCGGATACTGCACCAGTATATTGGAAAGCAGCACGATGCCGGCCATCGCCAGCACCGGTGCCACCCAGTGTTTTCCCTGTTGTGCAGGTTCCGATGAAGGAAGTCCGCCCGCTTGATTGCTTGTTGTCATGTGATTTTCGAGTCCGGTGAGTCAGGGTGAGGCCGTGCAGCCCTCCCGATATATTCGGGAAAACGGTGAACATCTCCGCCCTCCCTATGCAAGCACGCGCCCTGCCCCATCGCAGGCATTTGTCACTGGCTCGCCAGCCACGCATTGATCCGAATATGGACAAATAGACGCAGCCCCGCTTTACGTCCCCCACATCCCGCGCCATCCACATCATCAGCATTGCCGATGAACGACCTGATCTCGACCTTCTTCAAAACTTGGAAAACTGGGGCCTTTTCGCAGCACCCGGACTGGACACAACACCCACTCCAAGCCAGTGGAGTCATCGCCTCCGGGGTTGAAACCATCCGGCCCGGTAAACCTTGCCGCATCGACAGCAACCGGCAGACCAACACCCCTCCCATCAAAAACCGCCTTGCCATGCCTCCGCTCTGTTTCGACGGCATGAGACCAGCCGCGCTCAAAAAACCCCCCATTGGCGTATTTAAATATACACTACTAGGCTGGGGTATCCTCGAAACTCCAGAACGCGGCCCCATCAACGTTCCAGAAGGCAGCGCCTTCCTCGTAAAAGTCCCCTCCGAACACTGCTACCGCAGTGCGCCCGAATGCCCTGAATGGACCTTTTTCTGGTTCGTATTTGATCATCCCTATCTCATTGAACGCCTCTTCTCGAATCCCGACCTGCGCAACCATGTTTTCGCCTTCACGGAGAAAGCCACGCCCGTCGAAGCCGCCGCCAGCATGATCGAACAACTCTGGCGCGGCGGCGGCAACAATCCGCATTCCATCGAGACCCAACTCCTGCGCTGGATGATCGAACTCGAAAAATGGATGCTCTCCCAAAAACACCCCTCGCAAGCTCGTCAAAAGCTTCTCGATCAAGTCAAAAACCTCACGCTGGGAAACATCAGTAAACCTCTGTCCGTTGGGCAAGTGGCCGCCCGGTTCGGCATGAGCCGCGCCTACTTCACGCGCCACTTCGCACGTACCACCGGCCTCGTCCCCGCCGCCTATATGCGCGAAGTGCGCATCAACGAAGCCGCCGCCCTTCTTCAGAACACGCATCTGTCCATCAAGGAAGTCGCTGCCCGCACCGGATTCGTGGACACAAATCACCTCTGCAAATGCTTCCGCTCGCGCTTCCATTTTTCCCCGCTGACCTACCGCCACCTGCGCAACGCCCCCGCCCTGCTCGCTGCAACTGCACCCACATAGCGCTGATTTGCGCCACTGCTTTCCGCTGCCGCCTGCCTTTTTGTGCGCAACGCGGAAAAAGGCACAAATATACCGCAGAGCAAACAAATCTCCCGCACTGCCGAATAGCCCGGAAGGTTTCTTTGCATAAGGCTACGTGCAGACTCTTTCGCCACACGCAAAGCACCCGTTCGCACCTCCAGATCCCGCTCACCTTACACATCACCATGTGCAGTTTTCTATTCTGCTTTCATTTCGCATTTTCCCCATGAAAAAGTCGATTCGCCACACCTGTTGCAATGCCTTCACCTTGATCGAACTGCTCACAGTGATCGCCATCATCGGCATCCTTGCGGCGATCATTATCCCCACCGTTGGCAAGGTTCGCCAGAGCGCACGCAGGGCGGAATGCGCCTCGAATCTGCGGCAGTTGCACACGGCCATCATGCTTCATGCCCAAGACGAAAAAGACACGCTCATCGCCGGACAATCCAACTTCCATCCAACCGTAAACTGGTATCTTGGATATTCCCAATCCCAATGGGTTTCCCCCCTCGCTTCATACACAGGAGGGAAGGACACCCTTCAGAAAATAGCAGTCTGCCCTGAAAATCGGACTCCCGAGCCCGTTGCTGGAACCGTGCAATGCGATTATGGATACCCCTACACCGTAAACTACAACGTGCTGATCGATTATTCCGGCTCGCCAAAGAATCGCATACGGCTCGCGGAAATACATACTCCCAGCCAGGTCGTGATGATGACGGACTCGGCAAAGGACAGCGCGTGGGGACGGGGATTCTCTGTGCCAACCAATTCCGCCTGGTCGCGCATCGGCACTCCGCATTCCGGTCGCGCCAACATTCTCTGGTGTGATGGCCACGTCACACTGAACACCAAAAAAGACATCGAAGACAAAACCACACTGTAGACCACCCGCACACTGCAAATCACCCGAACACATCCATCCAAATGAACATATCCAAACTCCATGCCGCACTCGTCACTCTGATGCTCGCGTTGCCCTCGTTGCTTCCGGGCGGAACACCCTTGCTGGAATATCTCTTTGAAGAAACCGGCACGACGGCAACCAACACCGGCTCGCTCGGCAGCAGCGCCAATCTCACATTTTACAATTCATCAGGTGCGGCCACCGACCTGCACTCAGCCGCAGGCTCCGGAGTAGGCGGCCAGGGAATCGCCTTCGACAACACAGCATCCACCGGCAGCGGAAGCGCGGGCACCGGTGGCCGCGCCGAGACCGCTGATGCGTCGGTGAGCACCAACCTCGGCGCGCTGAAATCGTTCACCATCGCCGGCTGGTTCAAAGTGGACACGACAACCACCTTCGGTGGAGGCCAGACGCGCCTGCTGACGGTTTTTACGGAACCTCCCGCAGCGGAGACGGCAGCCGGCATCAGCCTTTACGGATCGGACGCAGGACGCCTGACCTTGCGCGTAAACGGCACGGGATTTACCAGCGCCACCGCCAAACCCTACTACAACACGTCCAGCCTCGATGGCCAATGGGTCTTCTTTGCCGTCACCTACGACGGCAACCAGAGCAGCAACAATGTAAAATTTTATCTCGGCACGGAGACCATCAAATTAACCGACGCCCATACAACCGGATCGATTGCGGCAGGCAGTGTCGTCTCGTCGGGAACCGCGCTCACCCTCGGCAACAACATCGGAGGCAGTGGACGCCCGTTCGACGCGCTGTTCGACGACATTCGACTCTACGGTTCCACGACGGATAACTCCGGCGTTTTGTCGCTCGGCGAACTCGAAACTCTCCGTGCTGGCGCGATACCCGAACCCTCCACCGTTGCGCTCCTAGCCAGTTCCTCGCTGTTCGTCGTCGCCATGGCCATCCGCCAGCGCACGCGCCGGTAAAGTTGACATCTCCACTCATGATCAAGCCATCCTCCACGTTTGCTCTCACATATGCTGCTGCCAGCACAGTGCTTCTTGCCGCGACCGCAGTGCGTGGGGATGGCAGCATCTCTGCAACCGCTGATCTGCGCATCCGCAGCCCCTTTGTGAAGCGCGCGGTCAACACGCCTGCTGGCAGCTACTACACCTATCCCCATTCCAATGGCTTTTGGCGCTCTGATCCGACATGGGACGCCAGCACCTTCATTGTCGGGCGGGAAACCGAGGCGACCAATACGCTCTCACTTATCGAATTCGATCCAACGACCGGCCAGCACCGGGCCGCCGGTGCTTTGGAGAACGCCAATATGTTCTACAGCATCTCGGGCAATGGACTCGCAGTGGTCTCCACCAAGCGCAGTGACAACGCCCTCGTCCTGCTCGACCTCACCAGACGGCAACCCAATCGCATCCTCACGACCGCTCCCGCCGGTACGCAAATCTCCCACGGAGCCGACATCCGCGAAGACGGCACGGAAGCCACCTACGCGCTTTGGAACGTGAAAGCCGAGGGAGGAAACCAAAAACTCTTCCAACTCCAAACGATCAACATCGCCACGGGCGTCGTGACCACCCGCATGGAGACCGACTGGATCATCAACCACGCCCATTATTCGCCCTCTGATCCGAAATGGATTTCCTTTTCTCACGAAGTTCCAGGCGGAGGCCCGTTGCCTGATGATCGCATGTGGGCATGGCATGAAATCGAGGCACCTCACGGGCGACGCTTGTTTCGTCCGCAATCACCGATTGGCGACTTCATCTACATGAACCACGAGCGCGCCTTGTTCCACAAACCGGGTGTGGTCAGCGTCGTCATGACGAGTCGAAACTCCGGAGGCGCGGACGGTCTCTACGAAGTCGGCTACGACGGTTCCCATCGGCTGATCACAGGTGGAAAAGGGTTCTACCACTGTAATATCAGCCGGGATGGTCGATGGATGGTCGCAGATATAATCCTGCCGGATAATCGAACCGAAGTAATCGCCCTTAATTTCAAAACTGGCGCTCGCGAAACCCTGTATGTTGGCGGTCGGGCCAAACACCCTTGGCATGCTCACCCGCACATCAGCCCCGATGGCCGCTGGGTGATTCTTAATGACAGCGGTATCCGTAGCGCGGTCGCCCTCGAAATCGACCACGCCCGCCTCGAAGCCTTCCTGAAATAACGGCAGGATGTGCGTAAATACGCACGGCAGCGTCACGGCATCTCCCTTTCCATGAGTAAATCTGAATTCCCGAAATTCTGGGAAGCCCCCGAACTCACCTCCCTCAACAAACTCCCTCCGCGCGCCACCTTTCACGGTTTCGGGAGCGTAAAAGAAGCCCGCGCTGGAAAGTCTGAAAAATCGACACGCCACCACTCCCTCAACGGCACTTGGCAATTTCACCCCGCCCCCAACCCGGAAGATGCGCTCCGCATCGCCACACCTGCTACCTCCATCAACGGCACCACCGACTGGCAGCCCATCACCGTACCCGGCAACTGGGAACTGCAAGGTCATGGCCGCCCCCATTACACCAATGCCGTCATGCCCTTTCCGCACGAGCCGCCCCATGTGCCGCAACAACAAAACCCCACTGGCATTTACCGGCGCACCTTTCGTCCTCCGTCAGACTGGCGCGGGCAGCGTGTGGTTCTCCACTTCGGCGGCGCAACCAGCGTGATCACCGTTTACGTCAACGGCGTGTTTGTTGGCCTTAGCAAAGATTCCTGCCTCCCCACCGAATTCGATATCACCCACCTTGCCCGCTTCGGCCAAGACAACGAAATCACCGCCATTGTCATCAAATGGTCCGATGCCTCCTACATCGAAGATCAGGATCAATGGTGGCTGGCTGGACTGCACCGTGAAGTCTTTCTCTATTCCACACCTGCAACGCACCTCGGTGACGTTCACATCACTCCCGTCCTCCATTCCGACAACCGCACCGCCTCTCTCAGACTCGACGCCCGCGTCGCCTACGATGGCGGTCTCAACGACGCCACCTCCGTCCGCGTGCAGTTATACGACCCCAATGGCCGCGCCGTCTTCCCCCGTCCGCTCCGGAAGACCGTCTCGTCACGGCGCGACGACATGGACCTCACCCGCCTCCTGGCCCGCTTCGACGCACCGCTTCCCGTCCCCGTCGCACCGTGGTCACACGAAACCCCCGTTCTCTATACCGCTGTGGTTTCACTGACCGCACCCGAGGGCGTGGAACATGCCGCATTTCGTATCGGCTTTCGCCGCGTGGAAATCGTCGGGCGAGACCTTCTCGTCAACGGACGTCGCGTCATTATCAAGGGCGTCAACCGTCACGACCACCACCCCGACCACGGCAAAGCCGTTCCTTACGCCACCATGCAGCGCGACGTCACGCTGATGAAGCAGTTCAACTTCAACGCCGTCCGTGCCGCCCACTATCCCAACGATCCCCGCTGGCTCGATCTCTGCGATCAACACGGCCTCTACGTCATCGACGAAGCCAATGTCGAGGCCCACGGCCTCCGCAACCAACTCGCCCACGATTCCCGCTACGCCACCGCCTTTCTCGATCGTGTCATGCGCATGGTCGCGCGCGATAAAAACCACCCCTCTATCATCGCCTGGTCCCTCGGAAACGAATCTGGCCACGGTCCCAACATCGACGCCTCCGCCGGCTGGGTTCGCGCCGCCGATCCCACCCGTCCCCTGCACTACGAAGGAGCCATCACCAAGCGCCAAATGCGCCGCACTTGGGACCAAGGTGCGGCCGTCACCGACCTTATCTGCCCCATGTATCCCTCCGTCGCCGAACTCACCGAGTGGAGCGACCTCGTCACCCGACACCTCCCAGCATCCGCCAACGCCGCGTCAACCTCATCCTGGATCGACGCACGCACGCAACGCGTCATCGCAAAACAACGCCTGCGCCACTACGACAAACCCCTCACCAATCTTCCGCAACGCCCTCCACTCCATCCGCTGCAACGCCCCGTCATCGTCTGCGAATACTCGCACGCCATGGGTAACTCCAACGGCTCGCTCTGCGACTACTTCGACGCCTTCAAAACCAAATCCGGACTCCAGGGCGGCTTCATCTGGGAATGGCTCGACCACGGCATCCGTCAAAAAACCGCCGATGGTCGCGAGTGGTTTGCCTACGGCGGCGACTTCGGAGACTCGCCCAACGACGCCAATTTTGTGTGCGACGGCCTTGTCTCCGCTGACCGGATACCGCACCCGGCCATGTGGGAATTCAAGCACCTCGCGCAACCCGTCGCCATCGACCTCGTCGCGCACAACCCGGCAACTGGCACCGTCCGCATCCGCATTCGCAACGAACAAGATTTCACCTCCCTTGGCTGGTTGCGCGGCACATGGGAACTCCTCATCAACGGAGTCCTCAAAAAACGAGTCCCCCTCCCCTCCCTTGACCTCGCACCCGGTGAATCAAAAGAGATCACCCTCCCCGTCGGCAAACTTCCCGCCAGCGTCGAGGCGCACCTCACCCTCCGCTATGCCACCGGCCGTGACATCTCCTATGCCAAGCGCGGCCACGAAATCGCATGGCAGCAACTCACGTTGACAAAACACCTCACCGGCAGGGAGTCATCTCCGAGTCCTCCGCAACCACGCACCGCATACTCACGAAATTCGATACACCAAACTGCACCCGGCGGAGACATCGGAGAGGCCTCACTACCCAAAAGCCCAATCACAGTCAGAGAAACTGCTGGTTCCATCATTCTCACCGCCCCCGCCGCTGATATCACCGCCCGCTTTGACCGCTACACCGCTACACTCTCCTCGCTGCGCATCCGGGGCACCGAAGTCCTCGCCCGATCTCCGCTCCTCGAACTCAATCGCGGCGCCACCGACAACGACGGCATCAAACTCTGGACTAATCAGGATGACAAAGCGCTTGGACGCTGGCTCAACCTCGGCCTTCTCCAAAATCCGCTTGTCCACCGACCCGACGACAAAAACGCCATCCGCCTCATCTCCAAGCCCTCCCCTGACGGTGCCATCACCGTCACGCTCACCCACCACGTCAGCGCCCGCGCCCGCTGGACCGACTGCACGCATCTCCACCGCTACACGCTCGCTCCCGATGGTAGCCTGACAATCGACAACGACATTCGCTTTTCCGAACCCGACATGACCGACCTCCCTCGGATCGGCCTCAGGCTCGATCTCGTCCCCGGTTACGAACACCTCCGTTATTTCGGACGCGGCCCTTTTGAAAGCTACAGTGACCGTCGCCGCGGCGCGCTGCTTGGCATCCACGAGAATACAATAACCAACGAATACGTTGACTACGTGATGCCGCAGGAACACGGCCACCACACCGAAACCCGCTGGCTCGAACTCACTCCCTCCCCGGCCAGCCACTCCACGTCACCATCGCCGCTGCCACCATTGCACATCATCGCCAGCGGACCGCTTCTGGAATTCAACGCCACGCACTACTCCGCCGAGGATCTTTACGCCGCCACGCACACCCACGAACTGACACCCCGCCCGGAAACAATTCTCTATCTCGACATCGCTCATCGCGGACTCGGCACCGGCAGTTGCGGTCCCGATACCCTCTCCCGCTACCAACTGACCGCCCGTCGCTATCGATTCGGTTTTACGGTCAGCTAGACGCGCCCACCGACACGCAGCGTCGCCCACGCCACCAGTCTCCATTCATTCATTAGCGAAGTGCCGGACCAGGGGACGCCCTATCGGCTTGGACGCGAATTTCACGCGCGCCGGCAAATGGATTGCCGGCGGATTGTTTGATCGCCGGGCAAAAATCCTGCAAATCCCGCTTCCCCTCGCGCCCCCGGCCCGCTAATCCGTTTCCCTTTATGTCTATGTCCACGCTCAAATTCGCCGTTCTTCCTGGAGACTACATTGGCCCTGAGGTCATGATCGAGGCCCTTCGCGTGCTCGAACACGTTGCCAAACAGGAAAACCTCACCCTCTCTTACAAGACAGCCGACGTCGGCGGCGCCGGCATCGACAACCACGGCAAAGCCCTGCCCGAATCCACGCTCGCCACCTGCCGCGACGCCGACGCCATCCTCTTCGGCTCCGTTGGCGGCCCCAAGTGGGAAAAACTCCCCCCAGCCGAACAGCCCGAACGCGCCGCCCTCCTGCCACTGCGCAAGGCCTTTAACCTTTTCGCCAACATCCGCCCCGGCCTCCTCTATAAGGATCTCGTTGACGCCTCACCGCTCAAGCCCGAGCGCATCCCCAACGGCATCGACATCGTGTGCATCCGCGAACTCACGGGCGGCATCTACTTCGGCCAGCCCAAAGCCACGACCACCCTCGAAAACGGCGAACAACAGGCGATCGACACCATGGTTTACAAGACCAGCGAAATCGAACGCATCGCCGAAGTCGCCGCCGTCACCGCCCGCGCCCGCGGCAAAAAAATCTGCTCCGTGGACAAGGCCAACGTCCTCGAAACCTCCGTCCTCTGGCGCAAGACCGTCACCGCCTATTTCGCTTCAAAACACCCCGACCTCGCCCTCACGCACATGTATGTGGACAACGCCGCCATGCAACTCGCGCGCGATCCCAACCAGTTCGACGTGCTGTTCACGGAAAACATGTTTGGCGACATCCTCTCCGACGAGATGGCCGTCATCTGCGGATCGCTCGGCATGTTGAGCAGCGCCTCGCTCGGCACCGGCAAAAACTCCCTCGGCAAACCCTTTGGTCTCTACGAACCCGCCGGCGGCACCGCGCCCGACATCGCTGGCAAAGGCCTGGCCAACCCCTGCGCGCAAATCCTTAGCGGCGCGTTGATGCTGCGTTACAGTTTCGGACTCGACGCGATCGCCACCCGCATCGAAGCCGCCGTCCGCAAAACGGTTGCCGTCGATGGACACCGCACGGGCGACATCGCCTTTGGCCGTCCGAGCATCGGCACCAAAGCAATGGCCGACGCCATCATCGCCAACCTCTGAGCGAGCGCCGGCTGGCATGGAGGATGGAGACAAAAAAAATCCGGAGCGTCCGCCCTCCGCGCTTTGCGGTTTACCGCCCTGCCGCGCCCGCCTCGTAACGCGACACCCAGGCACGATGCCAGGTGTCGTAGTCTCCGGCTTCGATGTGGGCGCGCGCTTGGGCGACCAGATCGAGATAAAAATGGAGATTGTGCAACGTCAGCAGCGTGCAACTCAGGATCTCGCCCGCCACGGTCAGGTGTCGCAGGTAGGCGCGGGAGAAACGGGTGGTGTAGTTGTTCACCTCGTCGCTGATGGGACGCGCATCGGCGCGGTAACGTTCGTTGCGCAGGTTCATCGGGCCGTCGGGCGTGAAAGCGAGTCCGTTGCGCGCCACGCGCGACGGCAGCACGCAATCAAACATGTCCACCCCGAGCGCGATCATCTTGAGAATCTGCGACGGCGTCCCAAGGCCCATCGTGTACCGGGGTTTCCCTGACGGGAGCCAGGGCGTGGTGGCGGCAACTTGTTTGAGCATTTCGGGCTCGGGTTCGCCCACGCTCACGCCGCCCACGGCGTAACCGGGAAAATCGAGCGCGGCGAGCGACTCCGCCGCCTCGCGTCGCAAGTCGTCGTAGGTCGAACCCTGCGCAATCGCAAATACGTGGTGCCCGGCGGCAAGGAATCCGTTGTCGGAGGCGATTTCGCGGCATTGCTTCGCCCACCGGTAGCTGCGCGCCACGGCCTCGGCGCACGCGTCGCGTTCGCAGGGCCAGGGGGGGCATTCGTCGATCACCATGGCGATGTCGCTACCGAGGTTTTGCTGGATGGCCATGACTTCGCGCGGGCCGAGGAAGCAGCGCGCGCCGTCGAGGTGCGATTGAAATTCCACGCCGTCGTGATGCATCTTGCGCAGCTTCGCCAGCGAGAAGACTTGGAAGCCGCCACTGTCGGTGAGGATCGGGCCGTCCCAACCCATGAAGGCGTGCAGTCCGCCGAAGTCGCGGATGAGCTGGCTGGTGGGGCGGAGGTTGAGGTGGTAGGTGTTGCCGAGGATGATTTGCGCGCCGATCTCGCGCAGGTGGGCGGGCGTGAGCGCCTTGACCGTGCCCTGCGTGCCCACCGGCATGAAGATGGGCGTCTCAATCGTGCCGTGTCGTGTAGTCAAACGGCCACGACGCGCGGCGGTGGCGGAGTCGGTTTTGAGCAGGGAAAAGTGTTCGGACATGAAACAGTCGAAGGTCTATGATCTTAATGTCGAAGGTCGAGTCTGCGCTTCGCGCTCTTTAGGGGATGCGCGCAACTCAACGGGATGTCAGCGGACAGTGCTAATTGGCGGAGGGCGGGTCTCCCGACCCGCCGACGAGGCTCGCGTCAGCGGGCCTCGCCCATCCGGATGGGCGCGGCTGCGCCGCGTCTGGCGGGTCAGGAGACCCGCCCTCCGATGTCACTTGCGGTACCAGTCGCCCTTGGGGCTTTGCAGCCAGACCCCGGCTTTGCTGGCGGCGGCGATCTGACGAGCCCGAGCCTGCCCGACTGCCTCGGCGCTGGACCCGGCGTTCTTCGCCAATGCCGCATAAACGACTCTGCGATCCGCGTTCTCCGCCGCGGCCACGGCGGCGGCGTCACCGGTCGCGGCGCGCACGTCGAGAAAACCCTTGTTGTTCTCACCCAAGGCTCCACTGGCTTTGAGCGCATCCACGGACGGCAGGCGCTTGTCCATGCTTTGCTTGATCGCCCCCAAATCCTGCGCGTGCACGACCGGGGCGCTCATCACCCCAAAAGCCAAAACGAGTAGCAGGTAGCGAGTAGCGAGTAGTAGATAGCGAATCATGATGTTAATGGAAAAAAAACGAAGATTGTGTGTGCTGGTGTGTGTGGAGGGGGGGGGGGGAGGATTACTGCGCGGGAGCGGTCGTTGGCGTGTCGGCGGGAGCATCGGGGACATCCAGCGTGCGGGACTTGGCGTCGAGGTCGCCGAAGAAATTGTTGAGGGCCTGATCGACCTTCACGTTAACGTCCACCGTGGCGTGAACCTCCACGGGGTCCATGCTCACTCGCACATGGAAGCATCCGGCGAAACCAAGACCGGCAACAACAACGGTGATAAACAAGGGCAGGAATCGGATCATGCGGGACGCACTATCCATGCCGGTCTGGCGCACGGCAATCTGCTTTTTGTCGCCGCCAGCCGCCACTTTTGTCCGCAAGTTGCTCTCAAGTTTTCCGGCGAACGAGTCGATAGATTCAGGGCGGTTTCATATTCATTGCTCGCTGGTTCATTTCATTCGCTGTTCCCCCCCTTGCTGCCGGACCGCCTGAAATCGGGCGGAACGGCCCATTGCGTTTTCACCTATGGCTCATCTGCTCCTCCTTGACGATCAGCTGGCGGCGCAGCGCGTCTTTCTCAGTATTTTGGAGCGAGACGATCACCGTTGCGACGTCGCCACCACCCCCGCAGAGGCGTGGGCGCTGCTCTGCGCGCAGGTGCGTTACGACCTCGCCGTGGTGGAACTCAAGCTGGGCGGAGGCGGGAACGGAATGGAATTCATCCGGCAGGTGCGGACCCATCCCTTGCTGCGCGACCTGCCGCTGGTCGTTTACACGATGGTCTCGGAGCGCAAGGTCGTGCGAACCGCATTGGATTACCTCCCGCAAAACTACCTCATAAAACCTTACGACGACGAGATCATCCATCAGGAGATTGCCAAGGCGACCGAGCAACCCTGGCTCGCAAGCGTAATCACCGACGAAGCCCGCGCACTGCGGCAAACCGACATGACGGTGGAGGCGTTGCGCGGGAAACGCTCCGAACTGGCTGCGGCGTTATCCGCTGCCGCCGCGCCTTCTGATCCCGGATGGGCGAGCCTCGCTGACGCGAGTCACGTCGGCGGGTCAGGAGACCCGCCCTCCAATATTATTCTCTCCGACCTCGCCGCGCTGGCAACGGAAGCCGCCGCGCCGGGCATTGAACGCTGGCTGCGCGACTTGGCTGCACAAGTCGCGGCACCCGCCGGGGCAACGCCAAGCGTGGACGACAGCGGCTGGCCTCCGGGCGCATTGGAAAACCTCGCGCTGGCCGCCCGGCTGGTGCGGGCCTCGTTCGAGACAATCCGCCCCGGCGCAGGGGCGACCGAAGACGGCGCTTCCTCCACGTCATTTTTTTTCGATACCAACACCAACACCAATACCAATACCACCAACGCCTCCGCAGCCGCCCGCGCGGCGGAGGAAGAGGAATCGGCGCAGGAGGAGCAGGAGCGGCGGCGCTGGCAGTGCGCTTCCCCGACGGACGAACGTCCCCTGGTGGACCCCCGCTCGCTGCTCGCGCAAGCGGCGGGACTCCCGGGATGCCCGATCATTGCCAGCGTGGCGGCGGCGTTCCAGATGGCGGTCAACGCGCACCTCTCCAACCTTAGTCCGATCCAGCATCTGGTGATTCGTGATCCGGGCCTGGCGGCGCAAATCCTGATGAGCGCCAACCGGCTCGATCACGACGAGATCGACCCGATCGGCGGCCTGCGCAGCGCCGTGGGCTGGCTGGGCAACGCCCGCCTGCAAGCCCTGTGCAGGTCACTCGTCATGGTGGACGAACGCCATCTGCGCCCGCTGTCGTGGACGCAATTCTGGATGTTTCAGGTGGGTGTGGCGCACATGGCGGAGTTTGTCTGCCAGGCACTGGAGTGGGGGCACATGGTGCGCCCGGCCTACAACGCGGGCCTGATGCACGACATCGGGCAACTGGTGCTGCTCCGGTTGCATCCGTGCAGTTTTCAGGCGATCACGCGGCACGCGCGCCATTGCCAGGTGCCGCGCGAAGAGGCGGAACGGCGTTATCTGGGTTGCACGGCACGCGAGGCGGGCGAGGCGCTGGCGCGCACCCACCGTCTGCCCGAAAACTACACGGAAGTGATCCGCCACGCCGGGCATCCCGAGATGGCCCTGCGTCACCGCGACCTCGTGGCGGTTGTCTCGCTGGCCCGTTACCTATGTCTCAAATACCAGATCGGCGACTGCGGCGAATGGGCTGGCGACCTGCCCGCCAAGGTGGAGGAGACGAGCGCCTGGCCGGTTCTCAACGAGCAGGTTTACCTCGGTTTCAACTGGCGGAGGTTCACCATGCAGGCGCATCTGCGGATTCAGCGTCTGAAAAACGAATTGCGCGGACGCGCGCCGTAACCGAAGGGAGAAAAATCTCACGCGGAGACGCGGAGGCGCGGAGAAATTATATCCCGGAGGCTTAGCGTCTTAGCGTTTAAGTCTAAACCGGGAACAGAATTTCACGCCACGGCGCGACGAACGCAACGCCCTCAGCCTGCGGATGCGGATGCCTGTGAACGTGGCGACCGTTGCGCCGTGGCGTGAAACTCTTCTTCCCAACATCCTTAAGGGAGGTTCTAAAAATTCAGGGAACTCCTAAAAATTACACAGAGGACACAGAGGAGGCACAGAGTTTGGGGAGGCCTGTCCGGTGGAAGGACATTTTCCTCGCGAATGAATGTGGTTCTTCGACGTTTTCAGTGGATAGGCGAGAGTTGGCGCGGAAGCGCCTCGTAGCGCAGGCATCCTGCCTGCAAACTAATCTACTGCGCGAAGCGCGGTGAGTTTTGTTGCGTTTGTTTTTGGGAAGCAGCGCTTCGCGCCATTGACTCGATTGCAGGCAAGATGCCTGCGCTACGGGCGCTTCCGCGCCAACTCCCGCCATATCACTTCCCAGTTTCCCACTGAAAAAAGGAGCAAAGTCGTTTTGTCTTCCCTAAACTCTGTGCCTTCTCTGTGATCTCTGTGTGATTTCTGATTTTTAGAACCACCCTTAAGTTTAAACCGGGAACAGAATTTCACGCCACGGCGCGACGAACGCCACGCCCTCAGCCTGCGGATGCCTGTGAGCGTTGCGCCCGTTGCGCCGTGGCGTGAAACTCTTCTTCCCAGATGGATTTTGCGGCCATCAACTGCGGGAAACTGCCGAAATATGTGCGACAGGCCGATAAAACGACTTGACGCGCTGATTTGGCTCCATCTTTTTCCTCCGCACATTTGCGTCAGGGACGCGCACACCGGATCAACGAACAACTGAAACCACTTGGGCCAAACCCGCTAACAACTTGGAAATGAGCGTGCATACGACATACGGGACTATTACAAAGCTCCCAAGCTCCCAAGCTCCCAAGCTCCCAAGCTTAGCTTAAGCTGTGTCAGCATAGAACACCCAAACAAGGGGGTACCATGTCCGGACGGGACGACACGGAAACGGGAAGGGACGAGACAATACGCTTCAGGCAATTGCGTCCCTTCTCCCGTCATTTCTGACAACTCTCCCACGACGGGAGGATACTCTCCCGCGACGGGAGGATGCTCTCCCACGACGGGAGGATACTCTCCCGCGACGGGAGGATACTCTCCCATGACGGGAGGATGCTCTCCCATGACGGGAGGATGCTCTCCCACGACGGGAGGATGCTCTCCCACGACGGGAGGATGCTCTCCCATGACGGGAGGATGCTCTCCCATGACGGGAGGATGCTCTCCCATGACGGGAGGATGCTCTCCCATGACGGGAGGATGCTCTCCCGCGACGGGAGAAACGTCCATTCAGCCTACCCGAAAACCAAAAACGAAAGCATAAAATGTCCACTAAACACACTAATCGCAATTACTTGCCGACGACCGAGACGGAAGCCTACCTATGGCTGACCAACCTTGCGCAACAACTACCCTCCGTGGCCAACCTGCTCGGCATCGGGCAAAAAGCCACCCCCTTGGTGCAAGCCGCGCAACTACTCACCGACACCCACCGCTACCATCAAGCCACCCGCAGTCTGGCCGAAGAGCGCACCGCCAACAAAAACGAAGCCGCCTGGAACCCCATCGGCCAACACGTTTACGTGCGCCCCACCACCACCGACACCGGCCCCCAAGCCACCCAAAGCGCCGAAGCCGGAGCCTACCCCCTAGCCATCGCCCTGTGCGACGACATCCTCGCCAACCGGAGCGGCAAACTCGATCAGGCAATAAAAGACCTCCTGCGCCTCAACCCCCTGCCCAAACACCCCCCCGGAGCGGTCACCGGAACCAAACCCCAATACGAAGCTCTGATCGACCACAACCAACTCACCATCAAACTCACCAAAGCCGGCTACCAATATTTCATGGTGAAGATCGACCACGGCACGGGCGAGTTCGACGCCGAGCACGTGGTGCACGAAAGCCCCTTCAAAGACCCCACCCCCCTCCCCACCGACACACCGCAGATGTGGCGCGTGCAGGTGTTTGGATACGTCAAAGGCAACCACGTGGGCATCCCCGGCGACATCATAGACGTAGCCGCCAAAGCCTACCTCGCCGAGCACTCCGAAGGCACCGGTTGATTTCTCCCATTCTCCCGCACGATGAGAAACCAAAATGATATTCCGAGTGGCGCGGGCGTCTCGCCCGCATTCCGATGTAGCGCAGGCGTCCCGCCTGCAATCCAGCCTGCTGCGCGAAGCGCCGCACTCCATAAAAGTCACCGCGCTTCGCGCAATAGACAAGATGGCAGGCAGGATGCCTGCGCTACGCTATGGCGCGGGCGTCTCGCCCGCAGACGGCGAAGCCGCCCGAGCCCGCTCCTCCCTCTTAAATTCTTAATTATTAATTCTTAATTCATCCCCCCCCCCCCCTCCTTTTCCATCATGAAAATGAAAACAGCAAAAACAAAGACTACAGACATGCTCCGGCTCGCCTTCCTTGCGCCCGGCGCTCTCGCCTTCGCGCTCCTCGCTCTCGCCGCTCCCCCCGCCCGCGCCTCCACGCTCACCGCCTCCGACGGCGCGGCGAGTGACTACTTTGGCTATTCGGTGAGCGCGTCGGGCGGCGGCGCCCTGGCCGGGGCTTATAACGATGACGACAAGGGGAACAATTCGGGCTCGGCCTATTATTACAAGGGGCTGGACGGCAAAAGCGGTACGGTGAACGAGTCCGTGAAGCTCCTCGCCTCCGACGGCGCGGCGAATGACGTCTTCGGCGTTTCGGTGAGCCTGTTGGGCGACAGCGCCCTGGTCGGGGCTCGCTACGATGACGACAAGGGGACTGATTCGGGATCGGCCTATTATTACAAGGGGCTGGACGGGAAAACGGGACTCCCGGATGGATACACCGGACCTGCCAGTGTCACCACCGCCACCTACGAGGACGTGAAGCTCCTCGCCTCCGACGGCGCGGCGGATGACATCTTCGGCTATTCGGTGAGCCTGTCGGGCGACCGCGCCCTGGTCGGGGCTCACTACGATGCCGACAAGGGGAGCCGTTCCGGTTCAGCCTATTATTACAAGGGACTGGACGGCAAGAGCGGCACAGTGAACCAGGACGTGAAGCTCCTCGCCTCCGACGGTGCGGCGAGTGACTACTTCGGCCAGACGGTGAGCCTGTCGGGCGACCGCGCCCTGGTCGGGGCTTACCAGGATGACGACAAGGGGAGCAATTCGGGCTCGGCCTATTATTACAAGGGGCTGGACGGGAAAACGGGACGCCCGACGGACTACACCGGACCTGCCAGTGTCACCACCGCCACCTACGAGTCCGTGAAGCTCCTCGCCTCCGACGGCGCGGCGAGTGACTACTTCGGCCAGTCGGTGAGCCTGTCGGGCGACAGCGCCCTGGTCGCGGCTAATGCGGATGACGACAAGGGGGCCTCTTCGGGATCGGCCTATTATTTTAAGGGGCTGGACAACGCAACCGGCCCCACGGTGAACGAGGACGTGAAGCTCCTCGCCTCCGACGGCGCGGCGAGTGACCAGTTCGGCAATTCGGTGAGCCTGTCGGGCGACAGCGCCCTGGTCGGGGCTTATTACGATGACGACAAGGGGACTGATTCGGGATCGGCGTATTATTTTAAGGGACTGGACAACGCAAGCGACCCCACGGTGAATCAGGACGTGAAGCTCCTCGCCTCCGACGGCGCGGCGAATGACAACTTCGGCAGATCGGTGAGCCTGTCGGGCGACCGCTTCGTGATCAGTGCGTATCAGGCCAAAGTGAATGGAGTCGCCACCGGCAAAGCCTACGGGGGCGACATCCGGGCGTTCACGACGCTGGATGCGGGCAGCACCGCGCTGGCGACCGACGGGCTGAGCTTCGTGTCGCAAGGCGACTGGATCATCGGCGAAAGCACCAGCGGCAACACCGTGACGCTGAGCCGCGTCTGGAACACGACGCTCGCCACCGCCGCCTTCGTCTCCGACACCGCCAACGTTACGGCCACCGGCAAGGCCGTTTACATCGGCCAGACTGCTGGGGCGAACGACAACGTGCTGATCATCGAAGGCACGCTGGTGGCGAGGGAGGTGAACATCGGATTCGAGGATCAGACGACGGGCAACACGCTGCGGCTGACCACCGCCGCGCTCGCCACGCTGGATGTTGACACGCTGTTTCTCGGCGCGGGCAACTTCATCGAAGCCGAAGGTTCGGGCTACGCGCTGGCCGACGTGCTGACGCTGCTCACCGGCACCGCGTTCTCGGCGTGGGACGGCGCTGGCTACACGCTGGTCGATACGGGCAACATCGACGCCCTGCTGACCTTCGTCGATCTCGGCAATGGCTACGCGCAGTGGACGACGATCGCCACCTCTTCCGTGCCCGAGCCCGCCACGTATGCCGCGCTCGCTGGGCTGGCGCTGCTGGCCTACGTGATCGTGCGCCGGAGGCGCTGATATTGCGGAGGGCGGCGGCATCCTGCCGCCGGTTCGTTGTAGGGGCTTCGCTTGCGAAGCCCGCGAATTTGCAAGTGTGCTCCGTCCGGCGTGCGCGGGCGTCGCAAGCGACGCCCGCATTCCGATGTAGCGCAGGCGTCCCGCCTGCAATCCAGTCTGCTGCGCGAAGCGTCGCCTTCCCAAATAACAGAATCAGCAAAAAGCAGAAGAGGGAGGCGCAGAGAAGACACAGGTGAGTGATTATGATTAACTGAAGTTACGCGGACGTTTGCCAAGGAGCGGCGGTCTCCAGGCCGC
>NZ_ABEA03000190.1 GCF_000171235.2 Geminisphaera colitermitum TAV2
CCTTCCCCCCCCCCCCCCCCCGCCGCTCCTCCCGCCTCTGCCATCCGTGTTGTTTCGCAAACTGTGGGCACGGACGAACTATTGGTTTCCATTGCAAGGCCAGAGCAAATCGCCGCGCTAAGTCACCTCGCGACAGACCCGACGTTTTCAGGAATCTCGCGCGAAGCGCTGGCGGGAGGCTGGCCAACGCTGCCCAAAAACGGCGATGCCGAAGCCATCTTCAAGCACCGCCCAACCCTGGTGCTGTTTGCCGATTACAGTCGCATCGAACTGGTGCAACAAGTGCAACGCGCGGGCGTGACGGTCATCATTTTCGACCGCTACAAATCGCTTGAAGACGCCTACGCCAATCTCCGCCGCCTCGCCGCTGCGATTGACCCTGCCGCCCAAGGGCGGGCGGAGCGCATCATCGCCGGTTGCGAGGCGCGCATGGCAAAGCTGCGCAAGCGACTCGCGGGCGCGAAACCGGTGCGCGTCATCGCGCCGTCCACCTATGGCGTGGTCCCGGGACGCAACACCACATTCCAGGATTTGTGCGAGGAAGCAGCCGCCGAAAACCTTGCCGCCACGCTCGGCAACCTCACGGGACACGCCCCGCCGCCCAACGAAAAAATGCTCACTTGGCCGGTGGACAAAGTCGTGTTGCCCGGCGACAGCATTGATGCCGCGCTCGTGCCTTACGTGAAGTTGCCGCCCTATCAATTCATGTCTGCCGTGCGTGAACGCCGCGTTGCCCTTGTCGAACCGTGGCAATTAAGCTGCGTATCGCACTTGCGAATACGCGGCTACGAACAGCTCGCGAGCGAACTGCACCCGGCGCGTTTTGCGAAACCCAACTCAAAAGTGGATTTAAAAAAGGATTTAGAAGTGGCGCGGGCGTCCCGCCCGCATCAGGGAACCAGCGAGCAAGACAGCGGGCGAGACGCCCGCGCCACTCCCGCCACTTCAAGCCCCCAAATCGAATCTCAGGAGAGGACAAAATGACCCCCCCCCCCCCCGCCTTTCCCCTCGCCACGCCACCACCACGACTGCCGCCCGCTTTGCTCTGCCTATCGCGCTCGTGCTGCTCGTCCTTTTGTCAGTCCTTGCGCTTGGCGTGGGTGACCTGCCGATGGGACCGGAAAAAATCCTCGACGGACTCCTGCACCGCGACGAACTGGCGGCCACCATCCTCTGGCAAATGCGACTCCCCCGCCTATGCGTGGCGATCCTCATCGGCGGCGCGCTGGCGGCGAGCGGACTCGTCATGCAGGCATATTTTCGCAACAGCCTCGCCAGCCCCGGCCTGCTCGGTGTGAGCAGTGGCGCTGCGGCGGGCGCGGTCGTGGCGCTGGGACTCGGCCTCGCCACCACCACCCTCTTTGCCGCCCCGCTCGCCGCCATCCTCGGCGCAACGTTCGCCACGGGCGCGGTCATCATGCTGGCGCGGCGCGGCGCGAGCACGGAACGACTGCTGCTGGCCGGCGTGGCGCTCAACGCCCTGCTTGGCGCGGTCACGAGTTACGTGCTTTCCAACTTCACGCTCACCTACGAACGCAACGCGCAGATCATTTTCTGGCTGCTCGGCGGCCTTGAGGACCGCACCTGGGAACACGTTTGGATGGCCTCGCCCATTGTCGTTGGCGCGGCACTCCTCTGGCCGCTAGGCCGACCGATGGATCTGCTCAGCCTCGGCTCGACCGAGGCGCAGAGCCTGGGCGTGGATGTGCGCCGCCTGCGCCGCCAGTTGCTCGCGCTCTCAACCGTCCTCACCGCGCTCGCCACGGCGGTGGTGGGCACGGTGGGATTCGTGGGACTTGTAGTGCCGCATTTACTACGCCTGATGGTCGGACCGGAACACCGGCGGCTGGTGCCATTGTCGCTCGTGGGAGGGGCGGTGTTCGTGCTGGCGTGCGACCTGATCGGACGGACGGCGGGCAACCTGCGTCTGGGCATCGTGACAGCGTTCCTGGGCGGTCCGTTTTTCCTTTGGTTGTTGAGGAGGCGCGCATGACCATGACCTCGACCGCAACAAATCCCCCCCCCCCCCCCTCCCCTGCTGATGCCACCGCCTTGTCACTCGACCGCGTATCGGTCGCAGGCCGCTTGCGCGAGGTATCGCTGACGCTGCCGCAGGGCGAACTCGTCGGCCTCGTCGGTCCCAACGGATCAGGCAAATCCACGTTGATGCAAATCGCCGCCGGGTTGCTGCCATCTGCTGTTGTGGCGCGGGCGTCCCGCCCGCATCAGAACGACAGCGGGCG
>NZ_ABEA03000189.1 GCF_000171235.2 Geminisphaera colitermitum TAV2
CGCCCCCCCCCCCCCCCCGCACCCTTCGTTACAATCCCGACGCCGCCCGCGCCCTCCTTGCCGAAGCCGGCTACCCCGGCGGCAAGGACGCCCCCGTCATCGAACTCCTCTACAACACCTCCGAAAACCGCCGCGCCATTGCCGAGACCCTTCAGCAAATGTGGCGGCGCGAACTCGGCATCGAAACCCGCCTCGTCAACCAAGAGGTCACCGCCACCTTCGAAGCCCGTCGCACCGGCGGCTACGAACTCCTTCGCTCCTCTTGGACCGCCGACTACGCCGATCCCATGACCTTCCTTGATCTCTTCACCTCGGCCAGCGCCAACAACTTCACCCACTGGAAAAGCCCTGCCTACGACCAACTCCTTTACCGCGCCGACCGCACTCCCAATCCCGTCACTCGCGCCGCCCTGCTCCGGGAGGCCGAGTCACTCCTCCTCGACGCCGCCCCCATCATCCCGCTCTACCACTACACACACGTCTTCCTGATCCACCCCACCGTACGCGGCTGGCACCCCACGCCGCTCGATCACCATCCCTATAAACACGTCTCGCTCGACGTGACCGCACAGCCATAGGGTTACTAGCACGGTTCCTGCGCAGCGGGAGACGTGTCAGACATAGATGTTGGTGCTGGCGGCTGGTTATGTTCCTTCTTTCAGAAATATATTTAGTTCCTTTAGCAAAGCATCCGATTCTGTTTTGGACAAATATGGCACCTTTATTGTTCGGGCCCAATAGAAGCTCTTATCTGTAACTAGCGACACCCTTGAAAACGGGAATCCTTTCAATATATTCTCTCGCTTAGGAACGGGAGTAAGAAATTCAACATTGCGAAGGAGAGTATCATCATCTGGAGCTTTAATGTCACCTTTTCTCACTCGTCCAGCGGCAACGATGCCAGTCCACTTGTGCGAAAAAAATACTATATCGCCAGGCTGAACATACTCTATAAAACGCTTTGCCTCACCAAAAGCCGCGACACATTTATTTTCCATCATATACCATACGGAATCCTCATTATAGCTGCGATTAGTATCAAACAGAACACCTTTTACATCACCAGGATTCTGATGTCTATCATAAGGCTGGGAGAAAAATTCAAAGTATTTTTCGCCTGCAAACTCATAGATCCGATAAGGAGAAAACTCAATAGACACCCCTTGAATCCTCCAGTAATTCACCGCATTAATCAGAGCATCATCCGCCGCACTTCCAATAACCACCAAATGCTGTTTGTTGTTGATTTCTTTAGGACTGAGTTCATGGCCTAGGCCAAATGCTTCTCGGTGAGCCTGTGCCAAATCTATTTCCTTGCCAATATATTTTCTATAGTTTTCCTGCAAAGTTGTATAGCTCCACTGTCCGGCATCTTGAGCATATCGCAATGCTTGTTGAAGAGCTCCCTCGCCAGCTGACGCCCTCTTCAGCTCAAATATAATCAAATCCCCTTTTTCATTAAGGGCATATATATCAGCTTCCGCTTGATAAGGCCGTTCTTGAAAAACCGGCATCAGACTAGTGTCTTCATAAAGCACACCGAGTATATTTTGTGCGACAAGCTCCTCTAATTCTTTTTCACTCTTCCCAAAGCTTGCAAAATCCTTGAAAGCTATTGGCTCAAGTTTTTCCGCGTTATCTTGATTCGTTGTAATTTTATATAACATAAATAATTTTTATCAACCAGTGACAATCTCCCTGACCAAACACGGTGTTTTGGCCGGCATCATGGTCAGGTTGGGCGAGTTAAGCGCCGAAGATGACGGCTCGGTGAAATCAAACCTTCCACAACCAAGCGGCCTTTGACGGAAGGATTCCCTCATTGGCCGGAGCGGAGAGTGGATTAAGGGGTGAGGCATGTCGGACTTGTTTTCTTCCGCAATCACCTCTGCCTGGCAATTCAGGAATTTCACATGGAATCTCACCATTGCTTCCAGCCCCCCCCCCCCCCAGCGCACAGCGGCAAGCGCGGCGTTGCCAAGTGCGGCAAAGTTTGCGCCCATGGTCCTCCTCAATGAAAGCAACCGACCGCATCGCCGAGACGTTTCAACGCTGCCACAACGAAAATCGCGCCGCCTTCGTCGCCTACCTCTGCGCCGGGGACCCCGATTTCGACACCTCGCTCGAAGCCTGCCGCGCCGTCCTGCGCAACGGCACCGACATCCTCGAACTCGGCGTGCCCTTCTCCGATCCCCTCGCCGACGGACTTACCAATCAACTCGCCGCCCAGCGCGCCCTCGAAAGCGGCATGACCGCCGCGCGCGTTTTCGACCTCGCCCGCACCCTCCGCGCCGAATTCCCCCAAACTCCCCTCGTATTCTACACCTACTACAACCTCGTTTTCGCCAACGGCATCGACGCCTACGTACGCCGCGCCAAGGAGGCGGGTATCGACGCCCTCCTCACGCTCGACCTCCCCCCCGAGGAGGCGGACGACCTCGCCGCCGCCTGTCGCCAGCATGGCGTGCGCACCGTGTTCATCATCGCGCCCACCACGCCCGACGAACGCATTGCCACCATCGCCGCGGCCACCACGGGATTTATCTATTATGTGTCGCGCGAAGGCGTGACCGGCGTGCAAGACTCCGTCGCCACCGGCTTGGGCGCGGCCATGCAACGCATAAAAAGCCGCACCACCCTGCCCGTGGTGATCGGTTTCGGTATCGGCAAACGCGAACACGTCGCGGAAGTCGCCCGCCACGCCGACGGCGTTGTCGTGGGCAGCGCGCTCGTCAACGTCATCCGGGCCAACCTCGACAACCGCTCCGCCATTGCCCCCGCCATCGGAGCCAGGGCCGCCGACCTCGTCGCCGGAGTCGGACGCGCCAAAACCTGAGAAAATCAACCACTGATGTTACACAAACGGAGCAAGGAGCGGCGGTTTCCAACCGCCGGACGACGCGAAGCGTCGCCAATTTGGATAGCGCACGATTAGCCACCAAGGCGATCCTGTCGCAGTGCTATCAGTGAAAACGATAACTTTTCCAGTTCTCCCCAAAACACCGCTCCACCAGCCCCGCAGGCTGCGCATTTTTTGCGACATCGCCCCACCTCATTTTCCGGGGCTTCCCTCGTAAAGCGATTAGTCTGAGGACGCATTACGCATAAATTGTCTTATAGTTGTGTCCAACTTCTAGCCTCTAGAAAATTTGGTTTACATTGGAAATACCCAGGCATTCGTTCTCCCTTCGACTTTAACCAGACCAACCACGACCAGTGAGCCATCCACACTCGCGAAAGACCTTTTTCGCCAAGCTTCTCGGTATCTCGGCCGCCATCGGCCTTATGCCCCGACTGCTTGCGAAACCCGTATCTTCCACCGCCAACGCGGTCGCCACCCAGGCGTCAGTCCCGGGTGCTCCCGGCTCCGGCCGTCCTGGTTCTGGTGGCCTTGGCAACAAAACCCCGGCATTCATCCTTCGGCCTGACCCGCGCGCCATCGCGCGCACGGCCGGCGCGGAATGAGCGGCACAGTCGTCAACCCGGGAAAACCAACGGCTATGTCCTACCTCTTTCCGAAGTCAGCCAACCGGCTGCCGCTGCAAATCATCGTGTATCTGTTCATCCTCGGCGGCATCGCCACCGCGGCCATCACCTACTACGCCACGCCGAAGTATGCGAATGTCGGATACGCGCCGACGCAGCCCGTCCCCTTCAGCCACGCCCTCCACGCCGGCCAGCTCGGGCTCGACTGCCGTTACTGCCACACCGGCGTGGACAAAGGCCCCACCTCCACCGTCCCCACCTCGCAGACCTGCATGAACTGCCACAACCAAGTGCGCACCGACAGCCCCCTGCTCCAACCCGTGCGCGACAGCTACGAATCCGGCCAGCCCGTGCCCTGGGTCAAAATCCACGCCCTGCCCGACTACGTTTATTTCAACCACTCCGTCCACATCGCCCGCGGCGTCTCCTGCGTCGAGTGCCACGGACGTGTCGATCAGATGGAAGTCGTCCGTCAGGAAAAACCCCTCAGCATGGCTTGGTGCCTTGAGTGCCACCGCAACCCCGCCACTGGCATCCGTGACCCCAAACTCGTCACCCAACTCGCCTGGCAACACCCCGGCGGCGACGACGCCAAACTCAAAGACGGCAAAAAGTTTATCCACGATTGGAACGTCATGCCCCCTCAAAGCTGCTCCGGCTGCCACCGCTAAATCATCCAACGCCGCACCGCCCGCCGAATGAAACGCAAATTTCACCATCCCGAACCCGACACCAACGCCACCACCCCCTCCGGACGCAATTATTGGCGCAGCCTCGACGAACTCGCCGCCACGCCCGGCTTCAAGCAACAACTCGAACGCGAATTCCCCGAAGGCGCCTCGACCCTCGCCGGAGTTGACCGCCGCCAGTTCTTCAAGCTCATGGCCGCCGGCTTTGCCCTCGGCGGACTCGGTTTGGCTGCTGGTTGCCGCCGCCCCGAAAAACACATCCTCCCCTACGGCAAATCCGTCGAAGACATCATCCCCGGCCTCCCCCTCTACTACGCCACCGCCTTCCCCCACCGCCGCGGAGCCATCCCCCTCCTCGCCGAGACGCATCAGGGCCGCCCCACCAAACTCGAAGGCAACCCCACCTACAAACCCTACGGCGGAGCCACCACACTCCTCGCCCAAGCCACCGTCCTCGACCTTTACGACCCCGACCGCGCCACCACCCACATCATCAACCGCGCCGCCGCCACCCCCGCCGCGATTCAAGACATGTTAACCAAAATCGCCAAGGACCACGCCGAGGACAAAGGCGCAGGCCTCGCCCTCCTCGCCGGTCACTCCTCCTCACCCACCCGCGCCCGCCTCGTTGCCGCGCTGCGCAAAAAATTCCCCGCTGCCACCTGGACCGAATACGAACCCATTCAGGACGAACCACCTCCCGCCGCCGCGCAAGCCGCGTTCGGCAACCCCGACATCAAACCCCGCTACCAATTTGCCAAAGCCGCGCGCATCGTCTCCATCGACTCCGACTTTTTCCACGCCGAGTCCGGCTCGCTCTACTATACCCGCGAATTCGCCAAGGGTCGCAAAGTCCAAAAACGCGACGACCCGATGAACCGCCTCTACGCCGTCGAGAGCACGCTCACGCTCACCGGCTCCATGGCCGACCACCGCCTGCGCCTTGCCAGCAGCCACATGCTGGCCTTCATCGCCGCGCTCCACGTCCGTATCACCAAGACCGATACATTCGCCCCGCTCGCCGCCGGACTCGATTTCAAAAACAAGGACGCGTGGCTCGACGCCTGCGCCGCCGACCTCCTCGCGCACCGCGGACGCAGCATCATCGTCCCCGGCGCGCACCTCCCCGCGCAAGTCCACGCCCTCGCCCACGCCATCAACGCCACCCTCGGCAACATCGGCCCCGGCAACCCCGTGGAACTGCTTCAACTCCCCTCCCCCCCCCCCCGGCACGATCCAAACCCTCGCCAAAGCCATCGACAGCGGCTCTGTGACGACGCTCATCATCCTCGGCGGCAATCCCGCCTACGACGCGCCCGCCGACCTCGACTTCCCCACCCTCCTCAAAAAAATTCCCCGCATCGTCCGCCACGGCTATTACGTGGACGAGACCACCGTGGCCGCCAGCGCCGCCGCGCCCGAAGGCACCGCGCACATCGCCGCCGCCCACTTCCTCGAATCCTGGGGCGATGCCCGCACCGCCGACGGCACCATCGTGCCCGTGCAACCGATGATCCAGCCGCTCTTCAACGGCCTCACCGAAAACGAAGTCCTCGCCCACCTCGCCGACCTCGAAAAAACCGATCCCTACACCCTCGTTCACGACACCCTCGTCCCGCTCGCGGGCAAAGGAGCGGGAGGCGCGATCGATGCCGACGCCGCCTTCCGCAAATTCCTCCACGACGGCCTCCTCGAAGGCAGCGCCTACAAGCAGGCCGACGCCACCTTCAACCCCGCCGGACTCTCCCCGCTCTTCACCGGCCCCGCCACCGTCACACTCCGCCCCCCTGCCCTCTCCGCGCAAAACCTCGAAGTCCGCTTCGTCACCGACCACAAAGTCGATGACGGACGCTTTGCCAACAACGGCTGGCTCCAAGAATGCCCCGACCCGATCACCAAGGTTGCCTGGGACAACGCCATCCTCGTCTCCCCGCATCTTGCCCGTCACCTCGGCATCGAACCCGGCGGCTCCAAACTGCAAGTTGCGCGCAAAGAAACCGCTGAATTCGCCGCCGGCAAAGAACGCGCCTTCATCGGACGCGTCACCCTCAACGGACGCACCATCACCGGCCCCCTGCAAATCCAGCCCGGCCTCTCCAACTTTACCATCGTCCTCCCCCTTGGCTACGGCCGCACCGTTTCCGGACGCGTGGGCAAAGGCACCGGCCACAACTTCTATCCCATCCGCACCAGCGACGCGCCCTGTATTGCCGTTGGCGCTACAATCGAAGTCACCACTGACCGCTACCTCCTCGCCAACACGCAGGAGCACTGGTCGATGGAAGGTCGCGACATCGTCCGCGAGACCAACTACGAAGAAGGCGGCAAGACCGACCTCGCCTGGGTCAATCAGATGGGCATGGAGTCGCACGCCCCCGCCAACCTCGGCCCCGACAAAGACAAACCGCTCGCCGAACTCGTCACCACGATCCCCCGCGGCAACTCGCTTTACCAAACGCCCGAGTTCGACGGCCTGCACCAATGGGGCATGTCGATCGACCTCAACACCTGCATCGGCTGCAACGCCTGCGTCGTCGCCTGCCAGGCCGAGAACAACATACCCATTGTCGGCAAAGACCAAGTCCTGCGCGGACGCGAGATGCACTGGATACGCCTCGACCGCTACTACTCCGACGGACGCGCCGAGGGCGCCGCCTTCGGAGGCGAAGGCAACCGCGAGATTCCCGAGGACCCGCAAGTCAGCCTCATGCCCGTGGGCTGCCAGCACTGCGAACTCGCCCCCTGCGAAACCGTGTGCCCCGTCAACGCCACCGTGCACGACAACGAAGGCCTCAACACCATGGCCTACAACCGTTGCATCGGCACCCGTTACTGCGCCAACAACTGCCCTTACAAAGTCCGCCGCTTCAACTTTTTCGACTGGAACAAGCGCGCCACCGACCAGCTCTACATGGGCCCGCTCGGCGAGCAGAAGCAGATGCCTGAACTCGTCAAAATGGTGAAAAACCCCGACGTCACCGTGCGTATGAGAGGCGTCATGGAAAAGTGCACCTACTGCGTGCAACGCATCCAGCAGGCCAAGATCGCGCAAAAACGCAAAGCCGGCGCCAGCGACGCCGTGCTCATCCCTGACGGCACGATCAAGACTGCCTGCCAGCAAGTGTGCCCGGTCGATGGAGTCACCTTTGGCAACCTCCGCGATCCGGAGAGCGCCGTATCCAAAGCGAAAGCACGCGAGCAGGACTACGCCTTGCTCGGCTACCTCAACATCCGACCGCGCACCACGTATCTCGGCAAGCTCCGCAACCCCAACCCCGCGATGCCCGACTACGCCGCGCCGTACAGCCGCACCGAATACGACTCCAAGAACCACCCACCCGCCGCAGGAGGCCACCACGGATGAGTAACAACGCCTCATCTACATTCCCTGGTAGGGAGGCCTCTCCGAGGCCTCCGCAAGACGCTGCGCCCGTCCCCAACGCCACATCCGCCAAATCTGTCCCAATACCATCCGTAGCAGCCCCCGTTGGCGGCACTCCAACCGGAGGCCTCGGAGAGGCCTCCCTACCAGGACAACATGCCTTAATCACAAGGCCACCTGATCGCAAATGGCTGAATCACGAAACTCCGGCATGGATCAAATTCCCCACCTTTTTCATCACGCTCAATTGTAGAAAACGCGGGCACAATCATCTGGCCTGCCCCAGCGTCGGCCCGGCACTTCTCGACAGTGTTCGCTTCTATCAAAAATCGGGCAACTGGTATCCACTCATCTGGCTTTTGATGCCTGACCATCTGCATGCAGTGATTTCAGTGTCTCTCGATAAAGACATCACAAAGCTGCTTGCCTCTTGGAAACGCCACACTGCCACGCATCAACACATTGATTGGCAAGAAGGCTTTTTCGATCACCGCCTGCGCCAAGATGAAAGTGCCAACGAAAAAATTGCCTACATCGCCAACAATCCCGTCCGCGCCAACCTAGTCGCACATCCGGACGACTGGCCGTATCGTCTTTTCGGTTACGAACTAAAAACCACCCCCACCCCTGGTAGGGAGGCCTCTCCGAGGCCTCCGCAAAACGCTGCGCCCGTCCCCAACGCCACATCCGCCAAATCTGTCCCATTACCATCCGTATCCAGCCCCGCTAACGGCACTCCAACCGGAGACCTCGGAGAGGCCTCCCTACCGGGCGCTGCCGCGCCAACATCACTCACCACTCATCCATCCATTTCCCGCTAATGGCCCACGCTGACACATCCGCCGCCACTGCCGACGCGCACACTGCCATTCCACGGCCCGCCATTCTCGACGAAGTCCGGCCCGCGCACCTGCCGCGCGCCACCCTCGTCGAGAACAACCACTCCTTCGCCTGGGTTACCGACAAAATCGCCGGCATCATCGAAGCCAAAACCCCAACCTGGTGGTGGGTCTGCTTCGCCATCGCCTGCTGCGTTGCCTCGTTCACCGTCGCCGGCCTCACCTACCTCGTATCCACCGGCGTCGGCGTCTGGGGACACGCCAATCCCGTCAACTGGGCGTGGGACATCGTCAACTTCGTCTTCTGGATCGGTATCGGCCACGCCGGTACACTCATCTCCGCCATCCTCTGCCTGCTCCGACAAAAATGGCGCACCTCGATCAACCGCGCCGCCGAGGCCATGACGATCTTCGCCGTCGTCTGCGCCGGCCTCTTCCCCGTGTTTCACGTTGGCCGCGTTTGGTACGCCGTCTGGCCAGGCTTCCTGTTCCCTGTTCCCAATTCCAACGCCATCTGGCCCAACTTCCGCTCGCCCCTCGAATGGGACGTCTTTGCCGTCTCCACCTACGCGACGGTTTCCGTTCTCTTCTGGTACGTGGGACTCGTCCCCGACCTTGCCGTGCTCCGCGACCGCTTTGCCCGCGCAGGCAACCGCCTCAAAGCCACCCTCTACGGCCTCTTCGCCATGGGCTGGCGCGGCAGCAACCGCCACTGGAGCAACTACGAAATGGCCTACCTCATCCTCGCCGGTGTATCCACTCCGCTGGTAATCTCCGTGCACACCATCGTGTCGTTCGACTTCGCCGTCTCGCTCATCCCCGGCTGGCACACCACAATATTCCCCCCCTACTTCGTGGCCGGCGCCATCTTCTCCGGCTTCGGCATGGTGCTCACGCTCATGCTCCCGCTGCGCTCGATCTTCAAACTCCAGGACCTCATCACGCAGTATCACATCGACTGCATGTGCAAGATCACCTTGGCGACCGGCACCATCGTCGGCTACGCCTACGGCATGGAGTTCTTCATCGCCTGGTATGGCGCGAACCCCTACGAAGGCTTTGCCTTCATCAACCGCGCATTCGGCCACTACGCCTGGGCCTACTGGATCATGATAACGTGCAACGTCATCACGCCCCAATTCTTCTGGTTCCGCTGGGTGCGCGAAAATACCACGCTCGTCTGGGTGCTCTCGATCTTCGTCAACGTCGGCATGTGGTTCGAACGCTTCGTTATCATCGTCACCTCGCTCGCCCGCGACTTCCTCCCGTCGAGTTGGGGTTACTACAGCCCGTCCATCGTGGAAGTGTTCACCTTCTTCGGCACCTTCGGTGTGTTCAGCGTGCTGTTCCTCCTCTTCATCCGCTTCCTCCCCATCATGCCAATGGCCGAAATCAAAGCCGTCATGCCGCAGGCCGACGTCCACGGCGGCCACGACCACAAACACTAAAACCACAGAATCAT
The DNA here is from genome assembly GCF_000171235.2 of Geminisphaera colitermitum TAV2. Taxonomy (GTDB): domain Bacteria; phylum Verrucomicrobiota; class Verrucomicrobiia; order Opitutales; family Opitutaceae; genus Geminisphaera; species Geminisphaera colitermitum. The sequence goes on from NZ_ABEA03000189.1 coordinate 9,859, forward strand.
GCCCGCGCCCGATCCAACCTACGGCCTGATCGCCACCTTCGAGACCGCGCCCGCGATCTACCACGCCGCGCAAAAAATCCGCGACGCCGGCTACCGCCACTGGGACTGCATCACGCCCTTCCCGATCCACGGCCTCGACGCCGCCATGGGCGTCAAACGCTCCCGAGTGCCCCGCTTTTCCATCACCGGCGGTATCATCGGATTCACTACCGGCATGACCGGCATCTGGGCGATGAACGCCTGGGACTACCCGCTCATCGTCGGCGGCAAACCCATGTTCAGCCCCATGTTCGCCTTCCCCGTCAGCTACGAACTCACGATCCTCTTCACCGCCTTTGCCACCATCGGCGGCATGTTTATCCTCAACCGCCTGCCCATGCACTACCACCCGGTCCTCAAGAGCGACCGCAGCGTCACCGGCATGGACGACAAATTCCACATCGTGATCGAGGCGCGCGATCCCAAGTTCGACTCCGCCCGCACCCGCGCCCTCCTCGAACAAGCCGGCGGCCAGGCCATCGCCGAACTGGAACCCTGACCCTCGCCTACCGCCATCACCACACCACTTCATCGCATCGACATGCGCACCGTTTATCTCGCCACCTTCTTCATCGTCGTGCTCGCGGTCTCGATCCTCGGATTCCGCGGCACGAACTTCTCGCGTCCCCCGCTGGAGATATTTTCCGACATGGACCACCAGGCCAAATACAAGCCCCAAGCCCAGTCGCAATTCTTCGCCGACGGACGCACCGACCGCCCCGCGCCCGCCGGAGTCGTGGCCTTCGGACGCAGCGCCACCACGCCCGACCCCGATTTCCTCCGTGCCGACACCGCTTATTATGCCGGCAAGAACACCGACGGCACCTTTGCCAAAGGCTTCCCCTCCCAAGCCCCCGTGACCGCCGCCCTCCTCGAACGCGGCGCCGAACGCTACGCCATTTACTGCGCCCCCTGCCACGGCGCGCTCGGCGACGGCAACGGCATCACCAAAGCCTACGGCATGGGCGCCACCCCTACCTATCACGACGACCGCCTCCGCATCATGGCTGAAGGCGAGATCTACAACACCATCCTCCACGGCAAGGGCAACATGCTCTCCTACGCCGACAAACTCGACGCCCACGACCGCTGGGCCGTCATCGCCTACGTTCGCGCCCTGCAACGCGCCCAGCACGCCACGCCCGCCGACGTCCCCGCCGCCCACCGCACCGAACTCGGATTGAAGTAACATGCCCCCCTCACACCTACAGCACACACATCCTGGTAGGGAGGCCTCTCCGAGGCCTCCGCAACCACGCAGCACCCACCTCTTGATTTCGAATCCCTCAACCACGCACGACGGAGGCCTCGGAGAGACCTCCCTGCCGGACACCTTAAACGCCACCGTATCCAATTCGTGGATATCCAATCAATGAGCACCCACGCCGCCACCGCCTCAAGCACCGTCGCGCCGACGAACTCCGCCGCCAGCGTCCCCCCCCCCCCCGCCGCCGCCGTTCCCGCTGCTGCTGCGCCCGCTGGCGTCATGCCCGTACCAGCCACTGCCGCCGCCAACCGTGCGCTCCTCGTCGGCATCGCCGGACTCGCCGCCACTGCCGCCGGACTCATCTTATCGGGACTCAAGACCGTCGGTTTCTCCTACCTCGTCGGCATCACCTTCTGGACCGGCATCGCCCTCGGCATGCTCTTCCTCGTCATGATCCACCACATCTTTGACGCCAGTTGGTCCGTCGTTCTCCGCCGCCAGTTCGAGCACGGCCTCTCCGCCTTCAAGTGGCTCGCGCTCCTCTTCGTGCCGCTCATCGTCACCGCCCTCTACGACCCCTCGCTCATCTGGAAGTGGATGGACCCCGCCTACGACCTCGGCAAAGTCGGCGGACACGGCACCGTCGGACACGACATCCTTTGGATCAAAAAATCCGGCCTCCTCGACACCCACTTCTTCATTGCCGCCACCCTCGCCTCCTTCCTCGTCTGGATCTGGCTCTCCGCCCGCCTGCGCCGCGCCTCGTTCGCGCAAGACGCCGACGGCGACATCAAGTGGACCCACCAAAACCGCTTCAACGCCGCCCTCGGCCTCCCGCTCGCCGCCATCACGCTCACCCTCTGCATCATCCTCTGGGTCAAGTCGCTCGATTACCACTGGTTCTCCACCATGTATGGCGTCTGGTACTTTGCCGGCTGCGCCCGCGCCGCGCTCTCCGCCGGCGTCATCATCATGCTCTGGCTCTGGCAGCGCGGAGACTACAAAGGCATCCTCAACGACAACCACCTGCACTCCATCGGCCAGCTCATGTTCGCCTTCACCGTCTTCTGGGCCTACGTCACCTTTTCCCAATACTTCCTCATCTGGAACGCCAACGTCCCCGAGGAAACCTTCTGGTACAACCTCCGCGAACTGAACCCCTCCGACAACTCGCCCAACCAGTGGAAATGGGTCGGCATGTTCCTCCTCTTCGGCCACTTCTTTTTCCCCTTCTTCGCGCTCATCAGCTACCCGGCCAAAATCTGCAAACCCTGGATGAAGTTCATGAGCTGGTTCATCACCTTCGCGTTTCTGATCGACGTCATCTACAACATCCTGCCCTCCAAAAAACTCGCCACCGGCGGACTCGAAGGCGGCAACCCGTATCCCTTTTTCAGTGACAGCCTGATCTGGGTTGTCACCGCCCTCATCGGCATCGGAGGCATCTGCGTATGGTCCTACCTCCGCAGCTTCCCCACCGCCAAGCTCATCCCGATCCGCGACCCCCGCATCAGCGAATGCCTCACACATCATTAAATCATGATTTCTCCCGGTAGGGAGGCCTCTCCGAGGCCTCCGCAACCACGCCTCACTCACCATCGACATCCGAATCACTCAACCACGCTCGACGGAGGCCTCGGAGAGGCCTCCCTACCGGGACAGACCAACACGACCTCCATTTGAACAATCCCATGAGCACCGCCGCCGCCGCTCCTGCCAAGCCCACCCCCTTCCTCCTCACGCTTGCCGCCATCGTGGCCGGCTTCGCCATCTTCGCGCTCATTCTCTTCATCGCGTATCTTCCATCAAAACCGCCCGCGATCCAGGCCGACAACGGCACCCTCACGCCCGCGGAACGCCTCGCCCGACTCAACGAAATGCGCGCCAAGGAACACGCCGCCGCCACCAGCTATGCCTGGATCGACCAGGAAAAACGCATCGTGCGCATCCCCATCGACGAAGCCGTGCGCCTCACCGTCCGCGACCTCTCCGCCGCGCAAACCAAGGAGGCATCCCAATGACCGAGACAACCACCGGAGGCACCATGGAATGGTTTTTCTACGCGGTCGCGTTTCCCGTCACCCTGCTCCTGCTCGCTTCCGCCGCCTATGCCCTTTACTGGGCCTCGCGGCACGGCCAGTTGCAAAACCTCGAACGCGGCGCCACAACCATCTTCGACGACAAAGAACCCATCGGCACGCAGACCGACTATTTTCCCGGCAAAACCAACCAGGAAAAAACATCCCAGCCCCCGCCCACTCCAGACACTAAACTCTAAACCCTGACCCGTTAATGTCCGCCTCTTCCCTCACTGCCACGCCGCCGTCCGCCGCCGACCACGCCATCCGGGCCGAACTCAGCGAGATCGACGCCTCCGCCCGCGCCCCCGCGATCTTCTTCCTCGCTTCCGCCATTGCCTGGCTCCTCGTCGGAACACTCTTCGCACTCATCGCCTCGATCAAACTCCACCTCCCCAGCTTCATTGCGGACATCGAGTGCCTCTCCTTTCCCCACGCCCGTACCGTCCATCTGAATACCGTCATCTACGGCTGGGCCACCAACGCCGCCATTGCCGTCGCCTTCTGGCTCATGGCGCGCCTCTCGCGCTCCGTGATCCGCTACTCCGGTTTCCTCTTCATCGCCGGCGCATTCTGGAACATCGGCGTCACCATCGGTATTGTCGGCATCATGCGCGGCGACTCCACCTCCATCGAATGGCTGGAGATGCCCACCTACGCCACGCCCCTCCTCTTCGTCGCCTACGCCATGATCGGCGCCTGGGCAGTCCTCACCTTCCGCTTCGGCAAATCGCAGCACATCTACGTCTCGCAATGGTACATCCTCGCCGCCCTCTTCTGGTTCCCGTGGCTCTACTCCATCGCGCAGATCATGCTCATCTTCGCCCCCGCGCGCGGCACCGTGCAGAGCCTCGTCAACTGGTGGTTCGCCCACAACGTCCTCGGACTCTGGTTCACCCCCATCGGCCTCGGCGCCGTGTATTATTTCCTGCCCAAAGTATTGGGTAAACCAATACACAGCTACTACCTCTCCCTCCTCGGCTTCTGGTCCCTCGCGCTTTTCTACAACTGGGCCGGCGTCCACCACCTCATCGGCGGCCCCGTCCCCGTGTGGGTGCAGTCCTGCGGCATCGTCGCCTCCCTCATGATGACCGTCCCCGTCATCGTCACCGGCATCAACCACCACATGACCATGGTCGGCAGTTTCGGCGCGCTGAAGACCAGCCCCACCCTGCGCTTCATTGTTTTCGGCGCGGTCAACTACACCCTCGTCTCGCTCCAAGGCTCGTCCATGTCGCTGCGCAACCTCTCCGAGATCACCCACTTCACCCAGTACACCGTCGGCCACTCGCACTGGGGCATGTATGCCTTCTTCACCATGGTGATGTTTGGCGCCATTTACTACATCATGCCTCGCCTCGTCCTCAAGGAGTGGCCCTCGGCCCGCCTTATCAGTATCCACTTCTGGGCTACGGCGGTCGGCATCATCTGCTACATCCTCGCCCTCACCTGGGGCGGCGTCCTGCAAGGCCTGCTCCTCAACGCGCCCAAACTCGCCCACGCCCTCGGCATGCCGCAGCAAACCGGCGACGACCCCGTGGCCTTCATCGAGACCGTGCGCGTGACGATCCCCTGGCTCGAAATCCGCACCTACGCCGGCATCCTCATCACCGTCGGCCACGTGGCCTTTGCCGTTAACTTTGTCTGGCTCCTCATCCGCAAACGCCCCCCCGGTGCCACCGCGCCCACCCTCTTCACCACGGGACAATCCATGGAGGTCAACGCCCGATGAACCGCGCACCACTCCTCTTTCTCGGCATCTTCGTGACGCTGGCCTTTTCCTGGACCGGTATCGTGCTCACCAACCAGATCAGCTACGGCAAACTCACGCCCGTGCGCGACGACGACGAAGGCAAAAGCTACCCGCTCCAACTCCCCGGCGCCGCTGCGCGCGGCAAGGAAGTTTACCGCGAGATGGGCTGCGTGTATTGCCACACCCAGCAAGTCCGCCGCCCCGGCTACGGCGTGGACATCGAACGCGGCTGGGGCGAACGCCAGAGCGTGGCGCGCGACTACATCCGCGAGCAACGCGTGTATCTCGGCACCATGCGCACCGGCCCCGACCTCCGCAACGTCGGCGCCCGCTACGCCGGCCAGGGCGGCATCGACTGGCACATGAAGCACCTCTACGACCCCGTGCTCACCTCGCCCGGATCGATCATGCAGCCCTACCGGTTCCTCTTCGACTATAAACCCGTTGTCGGCGAACCCTCCGCCAAGGCCATCGACCGCCTCTTCACCGCCGAGGAAAAAGCCCGTTACGGCCTCGACAAACCCGGCTACGAACTCGTCCCCAGCCAGCGCGCGCAGGATCTCGTGCAATACCTGCTCAGCCTCAACGACAGCTACACCTACCCCGAAGAAGCCCGCCGCGTTTACGTCGAGCCCCCCCCGCCCAAAACGGACAAGCCCGCCGACGCCACAGCCCAGCCCGCGGACAAGGCAGAGCCCGCAACCAAGGAGGACAAAAAATGAGCCCCCTCCCCCCCCCCCCCCCCTCGGGCAACACCAATCCCAAGCTCGAACAAGCCGCCACGACCGACGAGAGCATCCAGCAAGTCCACTCCATCCTCATCCGCGAAAAACCCGAACCCAGCGAAGGCTACCGGCCCATGCCTCTGTTCCTGCTCGGGTTCATCTCCGCGATGATTTTTATCTGCTCGGTTTATCTCGTTCATTACCGGGGCGACTTCGATCCCCTCGTTTACGACGAACGCTACGACCCCAAGCTCGCCTCCGCCAACGCCGGCCCCGTGCAACTCACTCCCGAGCAAATCATCGCCCAAGGCAAAAAAGCCTACCAAACCTGCTCCACCTGCCATCAAGCCAACGGTCAGGGACTCAAAGGCACCTATCCCCCGCTGGCCGGTTCCGAATGGGTGCAAGGCAGCGAGGAACGCGTCATCCGCATCCTTCTGCACGGCCTGACCGGCGAACTCAAAGTCCACGGCGACACGTTCAACGGCAACATGCCAGCATTCGGCCCCGGCGGCGGCTATAACTGGAAGGACGACCGCATCGCCCAAGTCCTCACCTACATCCGCCAAGAATGGGGCAACACCGCCCCGCCCATCACTACCGATAAGGTCAAGGAGATCCGCACCACCGCCGCCGCCGACCGCAAGACCCCTTGGACCCAGCCCGAGTTGGAAAAAGTCCAGTGACATTAGGAATCTCACGCGGAGGCGCGGAGCCGCGGAGAGAAGAAGTCATTGACGTAACCGAGCGAAATGATTGAAACGGTTCGGAAATCGGCCCGAAACGGGTCAAAATCGGTAACCGGCGCGAAATGGGTGCCCCCCCCCTCCCCCCCCATACATCGTAAATACAAAGCCCCCGCATGAGTCATGCGAGGGCTTGAAACAAACAGGGAAAAACAGCCGGGCCAGTCGATCAGGAAAATTCCGGGTTGCGGTAGAACCTGACCCAGCGGGCGTCCGACTCCTTGTCGTTCGTGTCGATCCGGGTCAGCCGCATCCACTCCACCCATAGAGGCGTGCCATGCACCTGGGTCGGAATCATTACGATGCCGGCCTCGCGGAAAATCCGTAGCCAGCGCTCGATGCTGGGCAGTGCCGCCCCCGGCATCACCGGCGGGACAAGCAGCACCAGGCCGGTGTCCGTGACGATAACCGTCTTGAGCGCGGCCGCCCGTAGCGCCACTTCCACGACCGCCCGGAGTTGCTTTTCCGGGATGGCCGGCCCACCGAAGGCCGGCGCGGAAAGCACCGGGTTGAGCGTCGCCGGCAACACCAGCGGTGCAGCCGGCGCAGGCGCGTCCGACTCCGCTGGCGGTTCAACGTAAGTGAGCAACTCTTCATTGCTCACTTCCGGTCCAAACAATGCGTCAAGATCAAGAAGCTTAGCAGGGGCCGCAGACAGGCTGCCCGCACCCCATGCCACCGCGCAAATTAGCGCGACAGCAGCAAAAGCGAGATGCGCAACAGGCATGTGGTGTGTCAGTTTCATCGTGGATTGCCTCGGTCTGTCGCGAATTACTTTTTGGCGTTGGTCAGGCGCTCCTGGATGGCGTCGATTTGTTCGCGTAATTTGTCGCGGCGCTGCGTGATGGACGGTGTGCTGCCGCCGAGCGAGATCACGCCGTTGAACTCGGCGAGCAAGTAGTCGATGGCCTCTTTTCGGGCCGCATCTGTATTGGGTGCAAGGATGTTGCGCACCTGCTGATTGAACCAGCGGACGTAAGTGGCGCTCAACTGGCCCTTGCCGAGATGCTTTTGGTTCCACGCGGGGAGAAAGTCGGCGTAAATGCCCAGGTCATTGGCACGCTTGAGGGCGGCGGCAAACACCGCAGTCGAATCGGAGCCTTCCAGCGCGGCAAGTTCGTTGGCCGTGGCGTAATACTGGATGTAATAATAGCTTTGCGATCCTTTGGAAAGGACCAGCAGCTTTGAGGCCAGCAGCCTGTCGGCGTCGTTCTGGTCAAACACCTTTGCGAGGTTTCCCTCGGCGTCCGTGTTTCTGTGCCCGAGCACGGTTTTGATCAGCCAGGTTGCCAAGCCGGGATTGACTTCGCCGATGTCCTCCACGTCGGACACGAGGGCATCGAGCGCGGCGATGTTGCCGGCCCTCCAGCTTTGGATGGCGGCTTTGTTTTCGAGACCGGCCGCGCGGATGGCAGCACGGTCATCGCTGGCGCGCGCTTTGCGGATTTTGGCCTGTCCGTCGGCATAGATGTCGTCGTAGGCGGTCTTGAGGGTCATGCAGGTCTGCGCCGGCGTGGCCGCAAATGCGAGGCTCGCGCCAAGGGCGAGGGCCGAAATGATGAGGATGGTTTTTCTCATGATGGTGATGTATTGTGGTTTTGAATACCCGGACGGTTGTCCGGGAAGTGTTTAGGGGGTGGGGAGGACGGGGAGCCAATCGGGTGTGATGGGATGCCAGATGACGCGTCCGGCGGCGTCGCGTTCGTAGTCGGTTGCACTGATGCGGCAGTAGCTCCAGACGAGGTTTGCGTTGGTGGGGCTGATGACGCTGTCGGCCGGGACGATGGCGATGGCGGCGGCAATGGTGGCTTGCGCATCGCTGCGCATTGACCAGATAGACTGCGTGGCCGTCTGTTTGCGCCAGCGGCGGTGATCAGTCCATCCGCTGTCCGTGAAAAACACGGTGGGTTTTGGCCCGGTCTGGCTGGTGATCGTGGTTCGCGCCGGATCAGGAGAGTGGAAATACAGATACAGGTCGGTAAACGGGGTGTGCTCGCCGAAATTGGAGACGGTGCATTTGAGTTCAAACTCCACCCAGATTCCGCCCAGCAGAATCCTGAAGCTGGCGTATCCGAAGTAACCGGGTTGCACGGCGGTTGCGGCGAGGGCTCCCTGAGCGGCGGTGGCGTAGGCAGTGGCGGGTGTCGTCGCCGCCGTGCCGAGGCCGAGCGTGGCGCGTGCGCTCGTCGCGTCGTTGTCATCGAGCAACGTGTAGGCGAAGGTGCTGATGGTTTTGCCGCTGAGAGCGGTCAGGGTGGAGTCGAGCGGTTGCAGCCCATTGACCGTCGCGCCCTCTGCCAACGCCAGCGTGCCGCCGGTGGCGATGGTCAGGGTAGCACCGTCGGCGACGGTGGCGTTGCCGGTGAGGTGGGCGTCTTTGATCGGCGTGGCAGAAAAAAGCTGAAACGCTGAAAGGCTAAAAACTAAAATGAAGAGCGGGCGAATCATGCGGCGGGTGCGATGGCGATGTAGGTGAGATGGAGGCCGGAGGAGCCGGGCGGACCGGAGAGTTCGGCCGTGAAACCTTCGTGCGTGATGGTCTCTTCGATGGGGTTGGCCCAGATGCGGTCGCCGGCGGAGGGCTTGGTGACGGTGGAAACGACATGGGGGGTTGTGCCGGGCTGAAAGGGCGCGGGGAACTGGACTGCCACGGTTTCGGCAGCGGCAGGGATGGCGACGCGGCCGGCACGGATCGGATTAGCGGCGGCGAGGGCGGCAGGGAGTTGGTCGAGGGTGAGGAGGGCTCCGGGCAAGGGGTAGGCGGGAGGGGCGGGCTGGGGAGTGCCTTCACCAGCGTAGATTTGTCGGCGGATCAGCACTTGGAACTGCGCGGAGATGCGGCGGGTGTTCTGGGGGTTCTGGATTTCGATTTCGCCGGTGATAATGAGTGAAGATTGCGTGCCGAGGGCGATCTCGAGGGCGGAGGTGTTGAGGTCGAGGATGGTGGTGTAGTAGGAGCCGGTCGCCTCGTTTTCCACCAGAGCCCAGCCGGTGGCGGAAAAGAGCAAAGCACCGGCGGGGGTAGCCTTGCCGCTGAGGATCATCTGGTCGCCGGGCTCCAGCGTCTCAATCGCCGGGGCCTCGCCGGTCGTGGTCGCCGGCCGCAGGAGCCAGAGGTTGACGGGGAAGGTGTCAGCACTGACCCATTCGGGGCGGGTGGCGGCGGCCTGGCCGTTTTTGTCGCGGAGGAGGATTTTGCCCGGCTCGAGGGCGACATTGAGATAGAGATTGAACTCGCGGGTCCAGGACATGCGGCCCGCACTCTACCGGGGTGGCCGCCAACCTGACCAAGGGGCGTGGGACGTGTGGGGAGGATGGCGCGGCATGCCCATCAGGATGCTTTTTCATTACGTCGTTTGCGTTTGGTTGTGTTTACGCAAACACAACGTTGGCGGTGGCGGACGGGTTTCTTTGCTGAACGCTGTGCGTTCCGAGAGCCTGCCCGGTTGGCACGCTGTTGCAGATAAAAGATCAGCCAAGCGGTGGCCACCGTGGAAATACCGATCAGAATTTGGGTGTTTTGTGCATTCATACGCATGATGCACTGTGTCAAATGACGTCACTGTCTGACCGGTTGCATTACTCGTTTTTTGTTTTTTTTAAGAAAATTTTCGCTGGGAGGGAGGGTATGGTTGGTCATTCGCCGTCCTCGGGTGTCGTTAGATCGACATCACACCAGCCTTCGGTGATGAGGGTGGAAAGCGTCGGGTCGGTCAGTGCGAGCACGCGCCAAGGGGTGGCGAGGGTGGCGTTGGGGCCGCCCGCCGCCGCGCTCTCGGGCGTTTCCTCCATTGCCACATCCGCGAAATCTTCACGCTCGGCGACCTCGCCGTCTGTCTCAACGCGGGTGTATTCTTGGCATTCCAAAAAAACGGCCTTTTTGCCGGCGGCAATATCCGCCGGCGCGAGGCCGGAGTTGTCGTAGTGCGTGGTGACAACGACGGTCAGCGAACCGTCTTCGTTCAGCGTCTGCTCCGTCACCGGCTGGCCGATCTGGGCGAGCCCTAATGAGCCGGGTGGAATGGCGTAGGGATCGCGGATGCTAACGGGCTGGCCGTTGATCGTGTCGGCGGCGGGCCAGCCTGGGACGTTGCCCGTGGTGTGCTCCCATGTCGCCAGCGCGGGCGTGGGGACGGAGCCGCTTACCTTCTGCTGTTGCCACAGCCAGTTGGTCCCACGCTCGATCTCGTTGTCGAGGTAGACTTTTCCGTCAGGGCCGAGAGTCTTGCCGCTCGTGCCTGCGGGGTAATCCTGCATTTGCGCCTCGATGCGGATGTATTCATGCGTCTGTTCTGGTGGGATGCTGTCGCCGTCCGGCGATGTCAGCGAGAGGATGCCGTTCCAGTCCTTGTAACAAAAATCGTCAGGAAGGGTGGTGGCGTCTGACTGGCCGGGTATCGCCGGACGCACTACCATCTCAACGGGGGCGGATTCGCCGCGCAGTCCGGCGGTGAGAGGAAAGACAAGGGGTTCCGCCGGATCGCGCACCGCCCCGGCCTGATGATTGCCTGTAGTTTTGGCCCAATACGTTTTCAGCCGACCGACTACTTTCCAGCCGGATCGTCCATCGCGAGCAATTACGCGCAAGCGGGCGTAGTGGTAGGCGCGGCGCCCGAATTGCGTGAGGTTGGAGATGTGCCAAAACACGGTGGTGTCGTCGTCAGTCGACAGGCCCGTGGGAAAGACTTGGTTTGTCCCAGAGCTAGCAGAAATGTTTGGTTTTTCGTAATCGACCCAGCCGAACTCCGACCACGGGTGCGGAATGGGCCGCATATAGCGGGTGATTTGTTTCTGGGTGTAGGAGCAGGCAAATTGCGCCGGTGGCTCGTCTTCGCCCTGCAAGGGATAGGATGCGCCGCTGAGTTTGCCGACCAGCATCACGGGGAGGGGGGGGGGGAGGGGGGGGGAACCGATGCGTTTGACCGCGTGCGTGTGGGTGACGCGCCCGACCAGCCCGCGCGGGACGGACATCGCGTGCCGGTAGCGGATGAGCATGAGGCGGAAAGCCTCACGACCATCGGCGGCGAAGAGCAGGGAGGCAGGGGCGTCGGTAACGATGGGCAGATTGGGGCGGAGGGCGATGCCGCCGGTGAGGGAACGCAGCCGGTCGTTCCATGGTATCACGGGGTTGTTGCTATTGGCCGTGCCCGGAGGCACGTCCGCCCAGTCCACGTCGTCCGCCGCCCAACCTTGCAGCCGCTCCGCCATTGATGCTGGTGTCATCGGATCGGACCAAGTCTCATGCAGGGCGGCGTGCCAGTGTCTGGAGATACCGCTGCCGTCTGGTCCGTAGTTATACTCGTAGTCAAAATCCACGCCGTCATTCCGGCGTGAGCAATTAACCAGAGCCATGAGCGCGTGGGCATGTTCTGACCAAGCGGCGACACGTTGTTCGGAGGTCATGGAGTCCCAAGCTGGATTGGCTCTGGGATCTTGCGGGAAGCCGTTCCAGCCCCCATTCTGTTCAGCCCATCCATCATAAGCTCTGTCCATGTAGCTGGGCAGATCGTCGTTATATCCTAACTCCTGTCTGTATTCTGGTTCGCCACGCGGCCAGTCTTCTCCAACTTCATCAGGAGGGAACCCGGAAATCAAATCGTGATCAACGACATCGCTCCTCACGCCGTCCGTCCAAGTGATCGTGCGTGTAGTCTTCCAGCTATAAGATGCATAAGGGGGAGGAGAAGATAAACTCTCGGTTTCCACTCCGGACGCGGTGCCGTCCCATACCCATGTTTTAGTAACGGGAGACCAGCGCAAGGTAATCGTTTCAGTATAGGATAAAGAAGACGATGAGGAAAAACCATTTCCAGAGGATGAGTTAGTTCTGTTAATAGATAAATGCCTTGTCCAGAAAACCGGCGGAGGGACCGTTTGCTCATACAAATGACGGAAGACGGCCCTTGCCCATCCCCGCCCCAATCCCGACGAGAATTTCGTAACGACATCGAAAACATCCACGAATCGGGCCGGCTGGTTATTTAAACCAGTGGGTATAACACCAAATGGGGGCACAATTGGCGAATACGCCCGCGCTTCGTATGCTATTATCGGATACGGAAGATCGATGTGGGACTCGCTGTCGGGCACAGTGGTGCCGCCGTCTGCACGGCGGAAGAGCACGCAGGGCGAGCTTGGCATGAGGGCGGGGACGCTGCCCTGCGCGCTGACTTCGCGGCTCATGCCGTGGGTCTCCGGTTGCGAAAGAAAACGACCTCGCGCAGCAGGGTGACAGAGGGCGGATGCTCGGGGAGGTCGGCGGCGGTGAATTGCACGTATCCATTGGTGCTTTGGAGGACGCTGCGAAAGGAACCTTGGTCGGTGTTGTTGGCGACGGGGGTCTTGGTTTGCGATTCCCCGATGCCGGTTACGCTAACGTAACAATAACCGAGGAGCAGGCGGAACTTGAGGCGCCAGCCGGTGGCCGCGTCAATCGGATCGGCAGTGAGGGCGGGCGTGGACGACGTGTAGGCTTCCTCCTTCAGCCAGACGTGAGTCCAAAGTGGATACTGATTGATCGGGCCGCTCCACTCGCACTCCAGATGAACGCGGCGGGTCGTCGTCTGCGAGACGTTGCGGGGGATTTCACAAACTGGCGCAATGAAAGGACTCTGACCATCCACGCGTTCTGGTGCTGAATAATCCACGGTCCCGAATGTCAGCCAGAAACGAAACGGCACGTTGTCCGGGGCGGTCGTGTCGGAGGCCGGCGGCGTCCAGCCAGTGGGCGGGGTTGTTGTGAGGGTCAGGGGCGGCGCGACAGGTTCGTCCGAGCCTCGCGGGCCGGTGGTTTTGGGGAAGCGCAGGGTGTCGAGGCGGTTGGTGAGGTAGCGCAGGTAGCGGATGATCTGGCTGACAATGTCCGCAGTGACGCCTTCACGGGGACGGGGTTCGCGTGGTAGATAAACAGGCATGGCGGATGATCAGGCGGGCGGGTAAATGTCGGCGTCCACTTCGTCGGCGCCGGTGGTTTCGATGACGCGCTCCCATTTGCCCTGCCCGCCCTGGCGGACGGCGCGATCGGCGGTCTGAAGGTATTCATAACCGGCGGGGGCAGAGGCCGGCCGGCCGACCTTGTAGCCGCATTTGGAGGAAGTCGGCCGCCGGTAGCTGCGCACCGTCTTGCGATGCACAGGCGTGTAAACGACGTAGGTATCCTGCCCGCGGCGGAGTTTGGCAACGAAGTGTTTGGCGTTGGCGGAAAGGGCGTTGTAGAGGGTGGTGCGCTTGGCCGCGGTGTCGGCGGATTTCCATTCGGCGATCTTGTCGAGGTCGGCGTCGGTGAGGGTATTGGTCCCGCCCACCTGATAGCGGGGAGCCTGTTCGAGGGGTTTGACGACCTCGGCAAACTCCACCTCTTCCGTGGGCTCCTCGGGGTTGAGGTAGCTGTTGATGATGGTGACGGTCATGGTTCCGGGGCCTTCGAGTCCGGCGCCATCCGGGGATACTTCGACCTTATCGACCCAGAAGTTGCTGTAACCAGCCATCTGCCCACCTTTGCGCGGACGTGTGGACATGAGCACTCGATACGGGCCGCGGTAGGTGAACACGTAGGTTTCACCGCTCGCATCCTCCATATACCGGGGGGAGCCGGCCTGGTGTTCGATCTGCTTCGATCCTCTCCAACGTGGTGTAATGCTGGCCATGATACGCGACTAGATGAAGGCGGATTGAAGGGTTGGCGTGTGGGCATCCAGGCGGACGCTCTTGATGATGCTGGCCAGTTTCTCCACGCCGACGGCGGTGCGGCGGGCGTAGTCGAGAGCGGGGCCGCCGGCACCGCCGACGAAGAGGCCGATCTTGGCGAGGCGGTCGCCTTCGGTGTCCCGCGCCTTGATCGTGCCGGCGGCCGAGATGTCACCTCCGGATTTGGCAGCCGTGGCGGCGGTCGTGGCCTGCGCCTTGGTGAGATTGGCGTCCGCCGCCTTCACGGCATCCTGCCAGATTTCCTCCAGCTTCTTTTTGAGAGCCTGCCGCGAGTCACCGGCGAAGTCGGTGAGGTCCATGTTGGCGAGGTTGCCGACGGCCTGACGGATCACGCTGTCAACAAAGCCGGTGTTGTCCCGCTCCTGCTCCCGCTGGTTGCGGCGCTGGGTCACCTTGTCTTGGGCGAGGCTCTGCTGGAGCGACGCCGGAGCGCCGTTGCCGCCGTGCAGGAGGGAGGCGTAGTCCATCGCCATGACGAGGAGTTCTTTCATGGCGATTTTGGCGGAGAGCCAGACGTTGCCCAGGCCCGTGGCGAAGTTTTTAGCGATAACCTCGAAGGGAGCGCGGAGCACGGCCCACACCGTCTTGGCACTGTTGATCGTGGCATCCAGAAACATCGCCAGGTAGATTTCCACGGCACCGATCAGTGAGACGGCGAGCAGGTCGCCGATCTGGCCGCTTTTGAGGATTTCGATCAGCGGGGCGATGGATTTGCCCACACGTTGGCCGAGCTGCGTGAAATCCATGTCGTTGATTTTTTCCAGCTCGCTCATGAGCGAGGCGCTGATGGATTCCGCCGCACCGACGAAGAAGCCGCGCAGCTTGACCGGAGCGGCGGCCAGGATGGTGCTGGCCTTGTCGAACTGACCGGCATTGCGCTGGAGGACTTCGGCCTGGGTGCCGAGGACTTTGGCGGCTGTTTGCATGGCACTGTCATCCTTGATGACGGCGAGCAGCTTCGCGCCGGTGCGCCCGAAGATCTCCATCGCAGCGTTGACCTGTTCGGTGGGATCTTTGATCCGGCGGATGCGGTCGGCGATGACCGCGAACTGGCCGGGGGCATCCAGTTTTTTAAGTTCGGTGATGCTGAGTCCGAGTTGATCGAAGATTTTTTTCGTAGGCTGGCCCGATTCATTTACGCCGGAGAGGGCACGTTGGAGGAGGTTGAGCACCGGGGCCGCTTCCGATCCGCCGAGGCCGGCGTTGATGAAGGCTTGCTGGAGGAGGGCGATGTCTTTGACCGCCCCGCCGGTTTGGGCCGAGAGGTGTTGCAGTTCGCTGCCGAGATCGATGGCCTTTTTCAGGCCGACAATCGCGCCGGCCGCGCTGAGTGACACGCCGCCGATCGCCGCGATCTGCCCGATGGCGCTGCCCACCATGCCACGGACCGACGACAGCGGCCCGAGGAAGCCCCCGGCATTGAGCGTCATGATGGCGGCGAGGTTCATTTTTTAGGGAGTGTAGTCACGAGATAAGATTGACTGAGTTTTTTTGTGATGGAGAATGTCAGCATGGCGAAAGATCAACACCGTCACGACATTTCGGACCGAGTTTGGAGCGTTCTGGAGCCGCTGCTACCTGGAAGGAAAGGAGCGTGGGGAGGGGTGGCGGAGGACAACCGCAAGTTCCTCAACGCGGTTCTGTGGATTTTACGCACTGGTGCGCCTTGGAGGGATCTTCCAGAGGATTACGGAGGGTGGAGCAACACGCACAGGCGTTTTTGTCGCTGGAGAGACAAGGGGCATTGGGAGCGCCTGTTGTCGGAACTGATGAACGAGCCCGATTTTGAGTGGCTGATGATTGATGCCAGTCATGTCAAAATCCATCCGCATGCAGCGGGAGCCAGAGGTGGAAACGAGGCGATCGGTCTGACAAAAGGGGGCGAAACACCAAACTACATTTGGCCGTGGATGCGCATGGTATGCCGGTGCGAGTCATTGTTACAGCGGGTTCCACGGCTGATTGCACACAGGCTGGCAGGTTGATTGAAGGCATTGCCGCAGACCATCTGATCGCCGACAAGGGATATGACACCAACGCCATCATCGAAATGGCGCAGGCCGCAGGCATCTGCCCGCAGATTCCTCCAAAGACCAATCGCATAGAACAACGCGAATATGACCCTTATCTTTATCGGATCAGGCATCTGGTAGAAAATGCATTCCTACGACTCAAGCAATGGCGCGGCATCGCAACCCGATACGCAAAACGAGCCTCCTCTTTCCTCGCTGCCGTCCAATTCAGGTGTGCTATCCTCTGGGCTTCAATCTCGTGACTACACGCTCTAAGAATCTAAATCAATACTCTCTTTGGTATAATGATTCTGATTGTCCCTCCCTCCCCCCCCCTACCCTTCTCAATTTCGCCCTACCAGTTCCAGCATCGTCCACGGCAGCGCGTCCATGGCGCGCCAGAGGTAGCGGCCGAACAAACCGCCCGCGCCGGCCAGTAACGACAGGCCCACGAGCGTCCGCACGGGATAACTGATGATGAAAACATTCATCCTCGGCACCGCCCGGCCCAAAATCGAAAACGCCAGCGAGATCACAAAGTTGAGCGCGATAAATGGCGCTGCCATCCGCATCCCAAACTCAATGACCTGCGCCGTGCAGATCGTGAGCGTCTCGCCTGCCAGCACGCTGAAACGCGCCGCGCCCGCCGGCGCGAAATCGAAACTCCGCACAAACGCCGCCAGCGCCCCCTCATGTCCGCCCATGAGAAAAAACATCAAGCCCGCGAAACTCCCGATGAAGGCCGGTAACGGCTCCTGCGACGGCGTGGGCACATCAAAGCCCGGCGCGGCGACAAGCCCCAGTTCGTTGGCAATGAGACGCCCAGCCAGTTCTGCGCCCGCGAACACCAGACGCCCCACAAACCCAAGCGCCAGGCCCAGCACCATCTCGCGCACCGCCGCCTCGGCCAGCCACGGCCAGCCGGGCGGCTCCGGCATCGGCGCGTGCGGGATGATGCCCGCCAACAACGTCGGGAACATGAAGGCGCAGGCCACACGCAACATCGCCGGCAATACCTTGCCGCCCGGCACCGGCAGCAACATCACCACGCCCAGCGCACGCAAACCGGTCAAGGTCCAGACAAGAAGCCATTCGACGGGCATGAGTGAAATTGCGATTGTGATAAAAGGTGGGTGTGTTCGTTGCTCGCGCGTATCGCGGCCTGCTCAACCGGATACCGTAGCCATGCGGGCGATACACATGGCGGCAAATTCGCTCAACGTGCGGAGCAGCCACGGCGCGAGCAGGATGAAAAGAAGCCCGAGCGCGACCAGCTTGGGCGCGAAGGTCAGCGTTTGCTCCTGAATGCTCGTCACCGACTGTGCCAGACTCGTCAGCAGCCCGACCACAAGCATCAGCCCGATGAACGGCGAGACGACGTAGAGCGCGAAGAGCACGACTTGCTTCAACAGATCAATGGCGGCTTCGGAGGACATGGTTTGCGGCGCGTTGTAATGGATTATAAACTACACATTAAAGCTCTCCACCAGGCTCTTGACCACGAGGTGCCAGCCATCGACCAGCACGAAGAGCAACAGCTTAAAGGGAAGCGACACGATGGCAGGCGGCATCATCATCATGCCGAGCGACATCAAGGTGGACGACACCAGCAGATCGATGACGAGAAACGGCAGGAACAACAAAAACCCCATCTGAAACGCCGTCTGCAATTCGCTGATGACGAAGGCGGGAATCACCACGCGCAACGGCAGGTCCTGCACTCGCGTCGGCGGAAAACGTCCCAGTTGCAGGAAAAATTCCAAGTCGCGCGTTCGCGTTTGCTTGAGCATAAATTCCTTCACCGGCTCCGCAGCCTTGGCCAGCGCGTCAGCCGAACGCATTTCACCAGCCATGTAGGGCTGCAACGCCTCTTGATTGGCGCGCTGAATCACAGGACCCATGATAAAAATCGTCAAAAACAACGACAGCCCGATGACAATCTGGTTGGCCGGTGCATTGGGCACGCCGAGCGCGGTGCGCACGAGTCCGAGCACGATGACCAGACGCGTGAAGCTCGTCATGAGCAGGATCAACGACGGGGCCACCGTGAGCAGCGTCATCACGACGACGATTTGCAGGCCCACGCTGATTTCGCCGGGCTTGCCGCCGCCTTCGAGATCAATGGCCAGCCGCCAGGGTTCCGCAGGCGCTGAGGCCGGAGCAGCAGCAGAGGCGGGGGGGGGGGGGAGGGGAGCGGTTTGCGCCAAGGCAGCGGGCGTAACAAGACATGCGATCAGCAACAGCAACGCAAAGGCAGCGATCCACCAAACGTGGCGCGGGCCTCGCTCTTCCGGAAGGGCGCGGCTGCGCCGCGTCCGGCGGGTCAGGAGACCCGCCCTCCCAGTCAGATGCGTCGCCATGAGTCTCCTTTTCGTTCGTTCCTGCCGTCGAGGCGGGCGATGAATTGTATCTGTCCCGGCGTGACACCGAGCAGGAACTTGCGATGTTCGTAAGTCGCCACGACGAGGTGCTGGCGGTTGCCGAGAGAGCGGGTCTCCTCGATCGTGAGTTTGCGCTCCGCCCGCGCGAGGGCGAATCCGCCATTGCGGCGCTTCCAATAAAGCCAGCCCGCGCTCGCGGCGAAAAAAAGTGAGACGACCAGCCAGCGCCAGCCACCACCCGCATCGGGCTTGGTTGGAGCGGCATTTTTTTCCGCCGCTCCGTCGTCAGGCGCGTTCACAAGAAGCGTGCCGCCGGGCCGGGTTCCCATGTCCGGCCCGGCGGCATTTGCCGGCTGCGCCGTCTCCAATACGGCGCAGCCGATCAGCACCATGAACAGCCAGCGCAATGCGCTGGAAATTTTGCGCGTGGGTTTCATGCCGTCTGCCCGCCCACGATCTCGGTGATCTTGATGCCGAAGTTTTCCTCAACCACCACCACCTCTCCGTAGGCCACGAGCTTGTCGTTGACAAAGAGTCCCACGGGGTCGGTGGCACGCTGGGCGAGTTGCACGATGGTGCCGGGCGAGAGCGCCAGCACCTCGCGCATCGACAACTGGCAGGAGCCGAGTTGCACGGTGACCCTGACCTTCACGTCGAGGACGAGGTCGAGGGCTTTGCGGTCGTTTTCAGAGACTTTTGTTTCCGATCCAGAGTCGGAGGCGGGCGTGGTGATTGTCATAGAGAGATTCTGGTTGGGAGTTTGCGGTTGATTTTCACGGCGACGCGGTCGCCTTCGACACCCACGGTGCCGGTGAATTTTTCGGCGCCGGCCAGGAGCACGCGCGTGTCGTCGAGGATGCCGGCGGGGAGTTCGAGCACGTCGCCGACGCGCAGGCTGGCAATCTCGCGTAATGAGGCTTCGAATACAGGCCACTCGGCGCGCACGGGCAGGGCGATGTGCTCGTAAACCGGCTTCCAGCCGGTGGCGTCCGGGCGGGCGGCGGGCGCGTTGTCCTGATGGCGGCAGGCTTGCAAGTCGCGCACCACGGTTTCGATCATGTAGTAGGGCACGGCAAGGTTGAGCGCGCCGGTGCAGTCGCCAAAATTCACGTCGAGCGCGAGGACGAGCATCACGGCGTCGCGCGCGGAGGTTTGGAGGAAACAGCCGTTGTTCTCGTGGCCGACGATCTGCGGATGCAACTCGGGACCGGCTTTCCATTGGATGCACCACTCTTCGAGGAGGAGCGTCAGCATGTCCTCCAGCAGGGCGATTTCGATCTCGGTGAGGTGGCGGTCGGCGGTCACGGAGTGGCCGCGCCCGCCGAGCATCCGGTCCACGATCGTGAGAGCGAGGCGCGGATTGATCGTCAGCACGCCGATGCCGGGCAACGGGTCGGCCTTGAAGAGACAGATATGCGAGGGAGCGGGCAGCGACTCGGTGAACTTGACGTGCGTGAGCGTCGTGAGCCGCGTCATTCGGAAGGTGCACTCCATGCGCAAAAACAGAGCGATGCGCGAGCCGAGGTGCCGGATAAATTCGTCGTGCAGGAGGCGCAGGCGGCGCAACTCGACTTCGGAAAGGAAGACTGGGTTGCGAAAATCATATGCCTCCACGCGGAGGTCGGCGGCGGCGTCCTCGCGGCGTCCATCGGCGCGCAACACCGGCGGACGCGCCTCGACGGCCTCTCCCGAGGCTTGGGCGAGGAGGCGGTCGATCTCGCTCTGGTCGAGACCACCCGAGGCGGGAGTGTCGCTGATTTCGTCCGGCATGGGGGGGGGGGGAGGGACTGGTGGTTGCGCGGCGCTTATTGCACGACGAAATCGGTGAAATAAACCTGCTCGGCGAGGCGCCGTCCCAGGGTCTGGTTATAGGAAGAGACGAGGCGTTCGCGCAGAAGATTGCGGGCTCCCGCCTCCTCCAGATCGGCCAGCGAGAGCGAAGACAGCACGTTGATCGTCACGTCCAGGAGTTGCGCCTTCCTCTGCGCAAACTCGGCGGCGAGCGTCTTGTCCGCCCCCGTGGCAATGAAGCTCACCTTCAGGTAGCGCGTGCCCATGCTGCCGGCGAGGTTGACGACAACATCTTCGAATTTGAACGAACCGGCGTCGCTCGCGGTTGCGTTGACCGTGTCGCCCGCGAGGGGACGGGGGGGGGGGGGGGAGGGAATGTTGCCGGCGGCGACGAGCAGGTTTTCCCGTAGTTGAGGAACAACTACAAACTGGACGACGGCCAGCGTTGCCACCGGCGTGAGCAGGATGGCGAGGATGGCCGGGAGCCAGGCCTTGAGCGGGAGGCGGGTGCCCGCCTTGTGGTCGGAGTCGGGAGCCGGGGCGGCGGTGGAGGTTTCGGTTTTTGCGGCCATGGAGCGAGGCGTGGGTTTTGTTTAGCTGCGCTTCATGTTCACGATGTCGTCGAGAATCGTGTCGGAAACGGTCACGATGCGGGCGTTGGCCTGGAAGCTGCGCTGCATGGTAATCATGTTGGTAAGCTCGGCGGTGAGATCGACGTTGGAGAGTTCGAGCGAGTAGGTCTTGAAGGCGCCCGTGCCGTTGGAGCCGGGGATGCCGATGGCCACGGTCGTGGCGCTGTAATCGTAGAGGTTGCCGCCCTCCTTCATGAGTTTCGCCTGGTCGGCGACCTGGGCGAGTCCGACGGTGGCGACGGTGTGCGTGACGCCGGCGGTGTCCACGTAGGAAACGGCGCCGTTGCTGGAGATGCTCTTCGATTGCACGCCTGTAGTGGGAATCTGGATCGGAGCGCTCGCGGAATCGAGCACCCGGAGTCCGCTGGCGTTTACCAGGTAGCCGTTGTCGTCAAACTTGAAGGAGCCGTCGCGCGTGATGTACTGGGCGCCGCTGTTCGGGTCCTGCACGATGAAGTAGCCTTCGCCCGAAATGGCGAGGTCCGTGGACACGCCGGTCGTGGAGATGCTGCCTTGCGTGTAGTTGGTGGAGATGCCGGCCAGTTGCACGCCGGTGCCCGTCTGGCGGGAGGAATCGACGCTGGTGGCGGCGCGCAGGGTGTTGCTGAACGAGTCGCTGTAACTGGCGCTGGAGCTTTTGTAGCCGGTCGTGTTTACGTTGGCGATGTTGTTGCCGATGACTTCGAGCCCCTCGGTGAAGTTGCTGAGGGCGCTGACGCTGGAGGTGAGTGTGCCGATGAGTGCCATGGTGGTTGATGGGTTGATGGTGGTTGGTTGATCGTTGTTGGGAGAAAAAAAAGGGGGGGGGGGGGGAGGGATCAGGTGGTGGCGGCGGATGGTGGTTCGGCCACTTCGACCACGGACGAGTAGGTGTAGTAGGTGTCGCCGATCTTGACATAGACGGCGTCGGAATCGGCGGCGATGGAGGTGACGGTCCCGGTGACCAGTTCGCCGTCGCTCACCACGGTGACTTCCTTGCCGACGAGTCCGGCCGCGGCCTGCATCTGTATGTCGGCTCGGAGATAGCCCATTTGCGTAACAAGTGCCTCGGATTGCGCGAGCGCGCTGAACTGGGCGAGTTGGGCGAGGAACTGGGTGTCATCGACCGGGTTGAGCGGGTCCTGTTTCTGCAACTGCACGCTGAGGAGTTTGAAAAAATCAGCTTGTCCAAGTGTGGATGTAATGGAGGTTGAACTGTTGCTGGCGGACGCCTCTTGCGTGGCGCTGGTGGTGGTGACGGCGGGGACTGTCATGATGATGGTGGGTGTGGGTTAAGCGATGGCGGTGAGGCGGCGGGCGCCGTAGCGTCCGGAGAGTGAGTGAGGCGGATTGGCGGCGCTGGAGTCGGTTGTCGTCGTGGCGGTGGTGGTCGGGAGTTGGGTGGAAACGACGCTGCCATGTTGTGGCCGCGTGTATGAGTCGGGGTGCGGTTGATGCCGGTCGCCGCCATCGCCGGTCTGCGCGCCTGCCTGATCCTGAAACGAAAAGCTTTGTTGCGGGTTTTGCTGCTGCTGTCCGGCTCCGCCGGAAGCGGGCGCTGGCATTGCGCGGAGAGGCAGAAAAACCGGATCGGCCAGCGTCGCGGCCATTTTTTCGGTTTGCGAAGAATAGTGCTGCCAGGCCGTGGCAAGCGTTTCGCGGACATCATGCGAATCGCTGCGAAACACGGTATGCACCGCGCCGTCCTTGAGTGACACTTGCACGGTCAGCGGTCCCTCTTCGCCAAAGTCGAGGCGAACACTGACGGTCCCCGTTCCGTCTTGTCCGCCGAGCGCGGAGGCAATCTCGACCACTTGCTGCACGGTCTCCACCGCGCGCACCGCCCGGGCGGAGTCGCCCGCGGTGGTTGCACTCGTCGTGAGAACAGGCGTCGCCGATGCCGCGGAATACGGATCGGAGAAGGCGGTCGGCGCACTGAGTGTCTCGGCGGGCATGCGTGCGGAGCCTTTCGCAGATTCGATGCCAAAGTCGTCTGCGCTGTCGCGCAGGCGTTTTCCACCAGCGGGTTGCGAAAGATTATTTTCGGCGACCTGCGCCTGCGAAGCCGCGCCGGACAATGTAATGGTGGAGCGGGCGGCAAATTGTGCCGGGGCGCTGGCGGCGTCGCTGGCGGAGACGGGGGGGGGGGGGGGGGGGGACGACGCTGCGCGTCGAACGTCCAACGTCGAACGTCCAACATCCAACATCGAAGTGTCGGAGGCGAGGGAAGCGGGAGCGGCGGGAGGGGCGGAAGGGACAGCAGGGACGGGAGCGGTGGAAACTGTCGTGGAAATATCGATACGATTCTGGCGTATTGCAGAAACGGGGCGCTGGGGCTGCGTTTCTACGCAGTTCATCACTTCGCCGACTGCGCGGCCTGACACGAGGTCGATGGCTGCATCGGCAGGCGGGATGTTTGCCACGCTCGCGCTGGCGCCGCTTCGCGCCGTCGGCAAGGGGATTGTCTGTAAAAGACTGTCGCTCGATCGGGGGGCGGATGGGACGTCCGTGGCAGGCGTGCCGAGCTGGGGCTCGGCGTTCCCAGCGGGCCCATGCAAACGGACGACGTTGTGCGTCGTCGTCCGGCTGTTGGAAACCGCCGCTCCGTCAGAGGCTGTCGTCGCAGCGGCTTGCGTGTGTTCGGCGGGTTGTTGCTCCACCACCGGAGCGGGCACGAACAGGCCGGCAAAGACGAAGGTTGCGGCAGGTGTGCTGACGATGGGGCTGGCGGTATCGGATGTATTGTCGGGATTTTCGTCTGGAGCCTGCGCGTCCTCGTCCATCGTGGACACCGCAAGCGGAGTCCCTGTCGTCTCGCCGTCATCCGGCGCAGCAAGTGCGGGAGACGCCGTGGAAAGGAGGTTCAGCAGCGCATCGAACGGCGTGCCGGTCTGCGCGGTCACGACGGCGACGTTTCCTTCGCCTGCGCAGCCTGGGGCGGACGTGAAATCAGGCTCTGCGAATTTTGCGACAAGTGGGGAGGGTGTGAGCATATTGTGGTGTCAGGGCGTGGCGTTTTTCCTCGCGGATTTGATCACGCGCAGGCGCTCGGAGAGACCGGCGGCGCGTTTGGCCATGTTGGGATCAGTGATGGCGGCCTGCGCCATCTCCTCGAAAATCGCACCGGTGGCGTCGGCTTTCATGAGCGAGAGCAGGCGGGCGGTCATGTCATCGTCGAGTTTCTGCATGATCGCCACGGCCGCCTTGGGCGAGAGGTTGCTGTAAGTCTGGGCGAGCGATTTGAGGTTTTTCATTTCCTCGCCTTCGATCTCGGTGAGCCGGGAGCCGATTTCATCGCGCAGGGCTTCGAGTTCGACGCGGGCCTGGTCCAGCTCGGCGGCGCGGGCATTGAGGCGTTCCTCGCGCAAGGTCAGTTCCTGCTCGCGCTTGGTGAGCAGGGCGCGGGCGTCCTTCAATTCGCTGGAGAGGTTGTCGATCTCGATCGTCCAGAAATCCCACGGTTTCTCGGGACGCGGTTTGGCGAGGCTGGCGGCCTGCTCCGCGATCCAAGCGGCGCGAATGGCGCGCGCTTCAATGAGGATCGGCTGGATTTTTATCCAGAACAACCCGAGCCCGGCGAGCAGTCCGGGAACGACTCCGAGCAGGACAACAACAAGGGGGGAGCGAAGTGTTTTCATTATTTTATGAGAAGGAGGGCCGGGCGCGCGAATCGCGTGAGGGACGGGAGGAAGGGCGGGAGGCGCTGGCCGCTCCGACCGCGCGGGCGACGCGCATGGAGGCAAATTCATCGAGGGCGGCCTGCTCTTCGCGTTCGCCTGTCTGACGGTGACGCTGGCGAGCGCGGACCTTGAGGTTTTCGATCGCCTGCAAATGACGGCGGGCATCGAGCCATGCAGCCCTGGCTTTGTTCATCGCCTCGCCAGCCAGCCGCAGGGTCTCCGTGGCGCGCTTTTCCGTGGCGCAGTCGCCGCGCCAGGAAAGGAGGGCGGCGGCGTGTTCGCCGGGGCGAAACACACGTTCGCGCACCTCGCAAAGCGCGCGGGCGGAGGCGGCAACGCGGGCGCGGGCGGACTCCAGCGCGGCGGCGGCGAGGGCATGGGCGTGCAGGGCGCGGGCAAAGGCTTCGCGTGCCTTTTGCTCCTGAATGTCGCGCAGGGTGAGCACGGAGTGGAGGGAGAATCGAAAGCGTTTCATGCCATGACCTCCCGCCGCTCCTCGCGCCCCATGACCTCCGCCAGCCGGTTGAACACGTCGGCGCGCGCCACGATCTCGTCCACGCGCTGCCGGAGAAATTGTTTGAGCGGCTCGTGCAGCGTGACGGCGCGGTCAAGCGCGGCGCTTGCGCCTTTCTGATACGCGCCGATGGTAATGAGATCTTCATTACGCTTGTAGATGGCGAGCAGTTCACGGGCGCGGGCGGCGGACTCGACCTCGGTGGCGGAACAGATGTCGCGCGTGAGCCGGCTGACGCTTTCAAGGACGTCGATCGCCGGATAGTGGTTGGCGTGGGCGAGCGCGCGCGAAAGCACGAGATGGCCGTCGAGGATGCCACGGACGGCGTCGGCGATGGGTTCGTTCATGTCGTCGCCTTCGACGAGCACGGTGTAGAGCGCGGTGATGGCGCCGGTCTCGCCCGCGCCCGCGCGTTCGAGCAGGCGGGGCAGAAGCGCGAAGACGGAGGGTGTGTAGCCGCGCGTTGCCGGAGGCTCGCCGATGGCGAGGCCGATCTCGCGCTGCGCCATGGCAAAGCGGGTCACGGAGTCCATGAGCAGGAGAACATTTTTCCCCTGGTCGCGGTAGGACTCGGCGATGGCGGTGGCGGTGAACGCGGCGCGCAGGCGGAGCGGAGCGGGCGAGTCGGAGGTGGCGACAACGACGACCGAGCGGGCAAGTCCTTCGGCACCGAGGTCCTTTTCCAAAAACTCGCGGACCTCGCGGCCGCGTTCGCCGACGAGTCCGATGACCACGACATCGGCGGCGGAGCCGCGCGCGATCATGCCGAGCAGGGTGGACTTGCCCACGCCGGACCCGGCAAAGAGTCCCAGCCGCTGGCCGCGCCCGAGCGGCGTGAAGGCGTCGAGCGCGCGCACGCCCGTGGGCAGGGCCTCGCGGATGCGCTGGCGGCGCAGGGGGTGCGGCGGACGGGAATGGACGGCGTCCACGCGGCGCGTTGGCACGGGACCCGCGCCGTCAAAGGGACGCCCCAATGCGTCGAGCACGCGCCCGAGTAGTTGGGCGCCCGATACGGGAATGGGCGGACGGTCGCCGGCGGAGACGGAGCACCCGGCGTGCAGGCCGGTGGTTTCGCCCAGAGGCATGAGGAGCACGCGCTCGCCGCGAAAGCCAACGACCTCGGCCATGACTTCGAAGGCGTCGCGTTCGGAGCGGATCACGCAGATGTCGCCGAGCCCAACGTTGGGGCCTTCGCTCTCGATGATGAGGCCGGTGACCGCCGCGACCCGTCCGAGGCGGCGCATTGCAGGCGCGTGCCGCACCTGCGTGCGGAGGGCGTCAAGATAAGTGGCGGTGTCGGGAGTCATGGGGTTCGGGAGCCTGTTAATTTGCTTCGTGTGCATGGTTGCAAGGTAGGGAGGCCTCTCCGAGGCCTCCGCAAGCGGGGTGTGATGGATGCGAAATTCATAGGTGATTGGAGCGTGGTTTCGGAGGCCTCGGAGAGGCCTCCCTACCGGGAGATGTCAGTAAAATCAAAAGGCTTTAGGTGACGGGGATCAGTTCCTGTCGAAGCGCCTCCAGACGGGCCGGGCCGCGGGCGTCGGTGATGCCAAAGCGGCTGCGCACAAGGCAGTCGCCGGTGACAAGGGTGTCGTCGGTCGTGAGTTTGAGATCGGGGAAATGTCCGCTCCAGGCGGGAAGGACTTTTTGCAAGTGCGCGGCGTCGTGCGGGCTGACGACGAGTTCCAGTCCCTCGCGTTCGGGATGGAGCTGGTCGAGTGCTTCGCGGCATACGCGCTCAATGACTTCGGCAGAGGGTTCGTAGCCGGCGAGCAGGCGACGTCCGACTTCGATGGCGAGGGGGGGGAGGGCGGCGCGCATCTGGGCCTGCAGGGTCTGCTCCATGCCGGAGAGCTTGCTGAACAATCCTTCCTGCAGGGTCTGCACACTGGCACGCAGCGCGGCGAGTTCACGGTCGGCGGTGGCGCGGACTTGTTGTTCGCCTTCGCGGAGTCCGCGGGCGTGCGCCGCCGCGAGTTCGGCGGCGGTGTGGCGGGGCTCGTCGGAGTTGTCATGCGTCGCGGCAACGATGGCCACGCCGGTCAGCGGGCGGTCAAAGGCGATGGTGTGTAGTGGTGAATTCATGACAAGCACCGCGGTTTATTTACGTGACCATGGCGATTTCGCCGCCGTCGAGGGATATGGTCCCCTCCTCTTCCATGAGGCGGATGGTCTGGATGATGGCGTCCTGCGCGGTCTCAACGTCGCGCAGGCGCACGGGGCCGAGCATGGAAATTTCGTCGCGCAAACCCTCGGCGGCACGCTTGGAGAGGGAACTGTAAATCTTGTCGCGCAGGGCCTCGGTGGCGGATTTCATCGCAATGGCGAGCTGGGCGGAGTCCACCTCGCGCAGCACGCGTTGCAGGTCCATGGCGGAGAGGCGGCGGATGTCCTCGAAGCTGAACATTTTTCGGCGAATCGCGCCGCCGAGCTGGTTGTTGCGTTCCTCGATGCGGGTGAGCAGCGCCTTGGCTGCGTCCTTGTCGATGCCGTTGAGCAGGTCGGCCACCGCGCGCACGCCGCCGCTGTGGTGAAAGGCGGGCGCGACCTTGCGGTCAAAATGCCGGCTGAGGTTGCGCACCACCTTGGCAACGAGGCCGAGCGAGGTGCTGTCAATGGTGCCGAGTCGTTCAAGGATTTCCTCTCGCCTGTCGGCATCGAGGAGCGAGAAGACTTCGGCGGCCTTGGGGGCGTCGAGATAGGAGAGGACAAAGGCAACGGTCTGCGGCTGCTCCTGCTTGATGAGGTTATAAATCTGGCGGCCTTCCATCCCGGCGATGTCGGCAATGACATCGACGGTGGAGGCGGCGGCGCTGGCGCCGACGCGGTTGAGGAGCGTGGCGGCCTTGTATTCGCCGCGTGCGATTTCCAAGGCGCGGCGGGCAAACTCAAGGCCGCCCAGCGTGCTGAGGAGCCCCGCGCCGACAATGGGTGCGAACTCGTCGAGCGCCTGCGTGCGCACGGTGTCGCTGATGAGCGTGAACTGGCCCATCTCGCGGCAGAGGAGTTCGACCTCGGAGTCCTCGAATTGCTTCAATACTTCAGCCGCCGCCTCGGGGCCGATGACGATGAGGAACACGGCGAGTTTTTGCAGGCGGGAGAGGTGGGTGTAGTCGATGTCAGCCATGACGGGGAGTGCGGCGGGAGGGCGGGAGGCGGAGGGTCAGGTCTTTCGGGTCGCCATCCAGTCGCGCAGGGCGGCGCCGACGTTGGCGGGTTTTTGTTTGATGAGTTCGTTGAGCATTTCGGGCGTGAGCACGGGGCGCGACGCGGCTCCACCAAGCCCGGTGGCGGCGGCTCCGGGCTGGCCGGCTGTGCCGTCGCCTGACGGCGGTTGATCGAGAAATTCAACCGGCACGGGCGCGGGGTGCTGGCGTTTCAACATGCGCCAGAAGATGAAAAAGATCAGCACGGCGACGGCCACGGCCACATAACGGCTGGCGGCTTCGATCCAGCCCTGCACGCGCGTCTCTGTCCGGATTTGTTCGATACGATCATCCACACCGGCGGCCTGAAACGGCACTTCCTGCAACGTCACCAGTTCTTCGATACGCCGTCCGGGGGAGGGGCGCAGGCCGAGGGCGTTAACCACGACCTGACGCAGGGCGGCGATTTCCGCTTCGGTGCGCGGGCCGGGCGCGGCGCCGCCGGCGGCGGGTGGGCGCGGGGCGATAAAAACGGCGGCGGTGAGGCCGAGGATCGTGCCGGGCGAGCGGGTTGTGTTGGTGAGGGTGCGGTTGATTTCGTAGGAGAGGGTGCGGTTCTTGCGCGTCTGGTCGTTGGTCACGGTGGGGCGCGCCTGGTCGGCGGGGGGGGGAGTGGTGGCGTTGGCCGTGACACCGACGACGCCTCCGGAGCGCGCTTCGCTGGAGTTGGTCACGTCCTCCGTGCTGGTCTGGGTGCGCACGACCTGGCCGTCAGGATCGTAACGTTCCTCGACGCGCGTGGCGGCCTCGGTGTCGATCTCGGCGGAGACGCGCACCACGGCGTTGCCCGCGCCGACGACGGGGAGGAGGAGCGATTCCACTTTTTTGGCAAAATACTCCTCCACTTGCTGGCGGTAACGCATCTGGCTGGAGGCGTCGGCCAGCGTGGGATCATCCTGCAATTCGGAGGAGAGCACGCGCCCTTTCTGGTCAACGACCGCGACCTGCGCGGGCTTGAGTCCCTGGACGGCGTTGGCCACGAGATTGCGGATCGAGTTGACGGCCTCGGTGTCGAGCCGCGGTCCGGTCAACTCGACGAAAACGGAGGCCGTGGGCTTCACGCCTTGGTCAATGAGGAGGAGGCGGTTCTCCGGCTGCACGATCATGACGCGGGCGCGGGCCACGCCGTCGAGTTGCGAGATGGTCCGCGCCAGTTCTCCCTGAAGAGCCCGCGTGTAGTTGGTGCGCTGCACGAAGTCGCTGAGTCCGAACTGGCCTTTGTCAAAGATCTCGAAGCCCACGCCTTCGCCTCCGGGCAGTCCCTTGGCGGCAAGGTCCATGCGCAGGCGGTGTACCTGATTGGCGGGTACATAGACGGAGCCTCCGCCCGCCGAGGCGCGGTAGGGCACGCCTTGCGCCTGAAGCGCGCTGATGATGGAGGCGGCGTCCTTGTCGGCGAGGCGTCCGTAGAGGAGCTGGTAATCGGGCTGGCGCGACCAGATGACAAGCGCCGCGACGGAGCCGATCACCGCCAGCGCGGCGACGACCAGGGAGATTCGCTGGTTGAGCCCGAGTTGTTTCCAGAGGGCGACCAACGATTGCGTGAAGGGTTTCATGTGCGTTGTGCGGCGTGAGGTGGCGTGAGGCGCGCGCTAGACGGGCATGCGCATGAGTTCCTGATAGCCATCAACGACTTTGTTGCGCACCTCCACCATAAGGCTGAAGGCGACGGAGGCTTCCTGCAGCGCGATCATGCTTTGGTGGAGCTTGTCGCTGTTGCCGAGGAGAACGTCGCGGGTTGCCTGCGTGGCGGCGACCTGCTTGTCGTTCACCGCCGCGACCGCCTTTTCAAACACCGCGCCGAAATCCAGCGCCGCCGCGCCCGATGACGAGGCGATGGCGTCGCCCGCGGGAAACAGGCCGGACGCAGCGGATGCACCGGACATGGGCGCAAGCCCGGCAGACGCGGCGAGCCTGGAGTAATCGGGAAGACTGACGCGCGACGCGGCAGCGGCAATGGGAGGGATGGAACCAATGATCGGCATGGGCGAGCGGGGAAAAAGTAGGAAGTAGAAATTAGGAATTAGGAAGTGGGCGGCTTCGCCGTCGCTTCGGGTTGCGGAGGTTTTGAGGTGTTCGTGTGCATGGGTTCGTTTTCTTAATTCTTAATTCTTAATTTTTAATTCCTGCGAAGCGGGCCATCAGCGGCCGATTTCGAGGGCCTTGAGCGCCATTTGTCGTGAGTTTTTCACTACTTGCAGGTTGGCCTCGTAGGTGCGCGAGGCGGTGATGAGGTCAACCATCTCGTAGGCGAGGTTGACGTTGGGCATCGTGACCATGCCGCTCGCGTCGGCGTCGGGATGTTGCGGATCGTAAACGCGCTGCCCCGCCGTGGTGTCGCCGCTCACGCTGCTCACCCGGACGGAGCGCAAGGGAACGCCGTCGATCTGGCCGAGCTTGTTGGTGAGTTCGGATTCGAAGGACACCATCTGCCGTTGATAAGGCAGCCCGTTGGGGCCTCGCGTGGTGTGCGCGTTGGCGATGTTTTGCGCGATGATGTCGAGGCGGGTTTTTTGCGCGTTGAGCGCGCTGGAGGTGGGACCGATGCCGGAAAGGAGGTTCATTTTGGGGAAAGGGTTGGGATTGGGAATAAAATGCTCAGGAGGCGGTGTTGCTGCCGGTGATGGCGAGGCGGAGTTGCTTGATGTGACGGCTGACGACTTCGGTGAGAAAATCGTATTCCACGGAGTTGCGGTTCATCGCCAGGAGTTCGGTTTCGAGTTCCACGGAATTGCCGTCGGGGCGCACGGTGCGCGCGCTTGCATCCTCCATCAGGCGCGGCGTCAGGTCGCTCATCTGCACGCGTTCGGAACCCGAGGCGGCGGCCTCGTTGAAACGCGCCCGGAGTGTCGCCGCAAAATCAGACGAGACATCGAGCCGGCGAAAGCCCGGGGTCTCGGCATTGGCGATGTTGGAGGCGATGGCCTCCTGGCGAAGCACGGCGGCGTCCAGGAGCTTCCGTGCCAACTGATAGTTGTCGGGCTGGAAGACGGGTTCGATCATTGCCCAGCCCGTTAGCAATGCGAATGCCATGCTGGCGCATGGATTTTTAATATATTGATAATAAATGTAATAAAAAACTCTGGTCTCTCGGGAATATTATCCGGACATGAGCATCGGGCATGCCGTGACGCCTGGCGGCAGAATTTGCCGGGGATGCCTTCATTTGCCTCCGAATGCGCCGATAAGCGAAGGGCACACTCATCGTGATTTCCGACGCCGACTATCAATTCATCCGCGATCTCGTTTACCGCCGCAGTCGCATCAATCTTGGCGATGCGAAGAAAGAGTTGGTCTCCGCCCGCCTGGGCAAACGCCTGCGCGTCACGCGGCTGTCATCGATTGGTGAATACTGCCGCTTCATCCAGACGCCCCTCGGACAGGAGGAGATCGGCCACCTGATCGACGCCATCTCGACCAACCACACCTATTTTTTCCGCGAAGAGAGTCATTTTACCGCCTTGCGCGAACTGATACTGCCCGAATTGCTCGCGCGCCGCACGAGTGAAAAGTGGCCCGAACTGCGCGTCTGGAGCGCCGCGTGTTCCAGTGGTGAGGAGCCCTACTCCATCGCCATCACGCTCGACCAGCAACTGCGCAGCGCCAGCGCCTGGCCGTGGTCGATACTCGCCACCGACATCTCCTCGCGCATCCTCGCCAGGGCCCGCGCGGGACTCTATCCCGCCGAGTCCGTGGCCAAAATCGACCGCGCCCTGGCCTCAACGTATTTTATTACCGAATACGAAACGAAGGGACGGGGCGACGGCGGCATGGGAGTGCCCGACCGGGCGGCGGGGGGGGGGGGGGGGGGCCGAACGCGGTGCGTCCATGCACCGCGTTCGGCCCGCGGTGGCGGCCCGCGTGCGTTTCCAACAGGGCAATCTGCTCTCCGGAGAACTGCCGGCGGGGGCGCCGTTTCACATTATTTTTTGTCGCAACGTCATGATCTATTTCGACCGTCCTACGCAGGAGGAATTGGTCTCCCGCCTTTCCTCCCGTCTTGTGCCCGGCGGATGGCTGCTCGTTGGTCATTCCGAAAGTCTCTCCGGCATCCGCCACTCACTGAAAATGATTCGCCCCGCAACCTACCGGGCAAGCGGGATCGGAAATCCCAAAGGCGTGAGCACGACCAAATCCTAAAACTGCGAAAAATTCGTGACGTCTCTGATCAAGCCGCCCGCCATCCGCGTTCTCATTGTGGACGACTCCGCCGTGGTCCGGCGCATCGTCAGCGACACACTTGCAAGCGACCCGGCAATCGAAGTCGTGGGCACGGCGATGGACCCTTACATCGCGCGCGACAAAATCCTGCGCCTCAATCCGCACGTCCTCACCCTCGACCTCGAAATGCCGCGCATGGACGGACTCACCTTCCTGCGCATCCTCATGGCCGAGCATCCGCTCCCGGTGGTCATCATGAGTTCGCTGACCCAGCACGGCTCGCAACAGGCGCTCGATGCCCTGCGGCTCGGCGCGGTCGATGTCATCGGCAAGCCAGACGATTCCGGAACGGTCGGCGAACTCGGTTCGCAACTGATCGCCAAGATCAAGGCCGCCGCCATCGCCCGCCTGCGCAAATCCGATTTGCTACGTCACCACCTCGCGCCGGGCGAATCCATGTTTGGCGGCGGCGCGCGGTTGATCGGAGCGGCGGCTTTTTCCGCCAATCCGCCGCCTGATGGGGCGAAGGACGCTCGAACAGGAGGGGCGCACGGTCGTGCGTCCGACGGCGGATTGACAGAAAAAGCTCCCGCTCCGGCAGACCTGCCGCTCCTTCCGCCCCCGGTCTATGCGGACGGACGCCTCTCGCCGCGACGTCTCATCGTGCTTGGCGCCTCGACCGGCGGCACCGAGGCGTTGCGCGCCGTGCTTACGCGGCTGCCCGCAGGCCTGCCGCCCATCGCCATCGTGCAGCACATCCCGGCCACGTTTTCCCGCGCGTTTGCCGACCGGCTCAACAAACTCTGCGCCTTCGAGGTGCGCGAAGCCGCCGACGGCGACGCACTCACGCCCGGAGTCGCACTCATCGCGCCGGGAAATTATCACATGCTCGTCGAGTGGCATGGCGGCGGCGGCAGCCGTATCCTGTTGCCCACGACAACATCCGTTGCAACGCCCGGCTACCGCGTGCGCATTGTCGATGGGCCGCGTGTCTGGCATCAGCGGCCCGCCGTGGACCTGCTGTTCAAATCCGCCGCCGAGCACGCCGGGCGGCACGCCATCGCCGGCGTCCTCACCGGCATGGGCAAGGACGGGGCCGACGGCCTGCTGCGGCTCCGCCAGATGGGTGCCGTGACTTTCGCGCAGGACGAGGCCAGTTGCGTCGTCTATGGAATGCCTCGCGTAGCCTGGGAAAACGGAGCGGCCCAGCGTCAGGTCGCGCTCGACGCGGTCCCCGAGTATCTCCTGCACGCCGCCACCGACGCGGTTCCCCGCTGACCGCCTCCCCCCCCCCCTCCCCTGCCCTGCCCTTCGCCTTCACCATGCCAGGATCACCCGGACCCGCAGTTCTCTTCCCCCAACGCGTCATCATCGGCGTTGGCGAACTCGCGGTGTCCAACAATCCCAACGTCACCCTCAGCACCTACGCACTCGGCTCGTGCGTCGGCCTCGTGGCCTACGATCCCGTGAGGCGCGGCGGAGGCATCCTGCACATCATGCTTCCGCAATCAGCGCTTTCCCCCGAAAAGGCCGGACAACAGCCCGCCATGTTTGCCGACACGGGTGTGCCCGCGCTTTTCGACTCCCTGCGCGGCATCGGGGCCGAACGCCGCCGCCTGCGTCTCTATCTGGCGGGCGGCGCCTGCGTGTTGAGCGGCCCCGACACCTTCAAGATCGGCGAGCGCAATATCTCCGCCACCCGTCAAATGCTGTCCGTTTACGGTTGTCCTGCCACGGACATCGAACTCGGAGGCACCATCAACCGCACCCTGCACCTGGAAATCGCCACCGGCCGCCTCACCATCAAACGCCCCGACCGCACACAAGAGATTGACTTGGGCCCCCTCTCTTCTTCCGCGATGTAACCCATATATTCGATTTTGCCGATTCGCTCTTGGTTCTTGAAAAAAATAGTATCAATCATTAGTGAATATTCACTCTTACTATTGTTTCCCTAATGATTAACTATATAAAATTGCATTAGCAGGCACGCGCCCCCCTGTTTTTCATATTATTGGATTTTCACGCGTCTTTAATGGAATGGAGTCGCAACATTGCTTGACGAAGAAGGGCAAAGGCTGCTGAATCACTCATTGTCAACATCGGCACGACAGAGTCATCGTTTCATCGCACTACCACACACTTCCGAAGCCCGTCTCGTGTCGCAATTCATTGCAATTAGCAATATATTATCAACAAGCATACGCAAAACAACCTCACCAAGAAAACCGACCAGCAGCAGCATAAGCAAATTTTAATCGCACTATAAATATAGCCGCCGCCACATGGACTCCGGCTTCTTATCATTTCTTCCTCCACCCCTGATGCAGACATATAGTGACACTCACTTGCGATCCCCTCTTGTTATTAGCACCATCCAAGATACTGATGATATCCATGAATTTCGTGCCACAGGTCAGACGCCACCGGGCTCGCCGTCCAGCTTCGGAGCCAGTTGGGAATGGAACCCGACCAGCGGCATCTTCACTTGGTCCGGCGCACATGCGCGTCTTTTCGGACTTCCGCCCGCCACGTTTCAGGAAGACTTGGATGCATTTTGCCTGCGCCTGCATCCGCACGACCGACCCGGATTCGAGGCGGCGTTGATTCGCAGTCGGGATTTTCGTGAGTCGTTTTTCTTCTCCTATCGCATCCGCCTCCCCGATGGTTCGCTTCAGCGTTTGCGTTCGTCTGGCCACCTGCTAACCAGCGAGCGTTCCCCCACCCCGCTCCTGATCGGCATCACCCACTGCCCGGCCAGTGACGGCCCCCTCCCCCCCCCCCCCCCCCCCTGTCCGAACTACAGCCGCGCCGTTGCCTGCCGGCGACGATACGTTGCATCCGCCCCATCGAAACGGCGTCTGGCTGCGCACCCAGTCCCGCCCTGGCACGCCACCATCGGGCGGTGGTATTTCAAGACTCGACGCCACCCGCGCCACCGACGGCGCATCCGGGGAGGTTCTGGACGAACTTTTTCAGGCGAACTCCATCAAGGAACGCTATCAGATGATTTTTCAGCAGATGTCGGATGGTTTCACGCTGTTCGAATGCATCTGCGACGCGCGTGGCGACATCGAAGATTTCCGGCTTATCGACATCAATCCGGCCGCCGAGCGCATTCTTGCGATGAAGGCAGCCGTCTGCATCGGAACCAACCTGCACAGCTTCCTGCCCGACCTCGACCCCGAACTGCGCCAAGCGTTCATCCAAGTCGCCACCACTGGATCTGAGCGTCGGCTCACCACTCATTTTGCCTCGCGGGAAAAGCATTTTTCACTCCTCGCCTTCCGTCCGCGTCCCGGGCAGTTCGCCTGTATCTTCCAGGACATTACCGAACGCAGACAGCTCGAAGCCCAGTTTTTCCACGCGCAAAAAATGGAGGTTGTCGGCCAGCTCGCCAGCGGCGTCGCCCACGACTACAACAACATCCTCACCTCCACGCTCCTGCTCCTCGGAATGTTGCTCGGCGATTCGTCCCAGCCCCGGCACATGGTCGATGCGCTCAAGGAACTGGAAGGGGAGACCAAACGCGCCGCCCGGCTCACCCGCCAGCTTCTCGCCTTCAGCCGCAAGCATCCCGCGCAGATCAAGCCCGTCAACCTGCACGAATTGCTCTCGCACCTTTTCACCATGCTCAACCGGCTCCTCGGCGAGCACATCCAGGTCGAGATCCTGGGCAACGAGACGCCGCTCTGGATCGAGGCTGACGCGGGCATGATCGAGCAAGTGGTCATCAACCTGTGCATCAATGCCCGTGACGCCATGATGCCCGCCGGCGGGCGGCTCACCCTTCAGACCGCGCTCGTTCCCGTCGATGCCGCCCTCCGCCGCAATCACCCGGAAGCCACCCGCCCCTCCTACGCGCGCCTCTCTGTCACCGACACGGGCTGCGGCATGGATGACGTCACGCTGCGCCGCATTTTCGAGCCGTTTTTCACGACCAAGGGACGCCAGCACGGCACCGGCCTCGGGCTCGTCACCGTGCAAAACATCACGCGCCAGCACCATGGCTGGCTCGACGTGCATACGCGTATTGGTTCTGGCAGTACATTTGATGTTTACCTCCCGGTCCTTGTTCCCTCCTCTCCCTCTGCGACCGCGTCAGTCTCTTCCCGTCATGCCTCCGATGGCGATTCCCTGCACGGCACCGAGACGATCCTTCTCGTCGAGGACGAGGCCAGCGTCCGGCAGACCGCCGCCGCCAGTCTGCGCGCCTACGGCTACGAAGTGATCGAGGCCAACGACGCCACCACCGCCCTCCGCTGCTGGCGCCAGACGCAGCACCGCATTGATCTCCTTCTCACTGACATGGTCATGCCCTGCGGGGTCTCCGGCATGGAGCTCGCCCTCCAACTTTCGCGCGAACAACCCACGCTCAAGATCATTGTTTCCAGCGGCTACAACGCCCCGCCCCAAGCCGCGCCCGGCACCCCGTCGATGAATGATTGCTACCTCCCCAAACCCTACGACACCCGCACCCTCCTCGCCACGATCCGACAGCACTTGGATCAGACGTGAGGGAGGATTTGGAAATCCCGTTTTTAACCGCGAATGAACGCGAATAGACGCGAATTCAGAAAGACTGATGAAATACATAATTATTTGAACATGGTTTTTGGTGTGTTTTTATTCGCGCCCATTCGCGTCGATTCGCGGTTACGGTTTGGGTCCTTTGGTTTTGGCTCAGCCGCTCCAAGTTCATTCGCGGTTAAAATGTTTTTTGGAATCCGCCCGTAATGTCCCCCCTTCCCCCCACCCAAAATGAAGAAGGGGGGGAGGAGGGTAATTATGCCGGATCGTAGTCGAGATACGGGCCGAGCCAGCGTTCGGCTTCGGCGAGGGGCATTTGTTTGCGACGGGCGTAGTCCTCGACCTGGTCGCGGGCAAGTTTGCCGACGCCGAAATACTTCGATTGCGGATGATTGAAATACCAGCCGCTGACAGATGAGGCCGGCGTCATGGCGCAGCTTTCAGTCAGGCTTACGCCGGTCGCGGCAGTCGTGTCGAGGAGTCGGAAGAGGATCGGCTTTTCGGTGTGATCGGGACAGGCGGGATAACCGGGCGCGGGACGGATGCCACGATAACGTTCGCGAATGAGGTCTTCGGGAGTGAGGTTTTCCGTGCGTCCGTAGCCGCAAAGATCGCGGGCGTGTTTGTGGAATTTTTCCGCGAGCGCCTCGGCAATGCGGTCGCCAAGGGCTTGCGTCATGATGGCGTTGTAGTCGTCGCCGGCACGTTTGAACTCGGCGGCGAGTTTTTCCACGCCGTCGCCCGCCGTCACGGTGAAACCGCCGATGTAGTCGATGCGGCATGACGGATTCTGCGCGGGGTCTTTGGGCGCGATGTAGTCGGTGAGACAGAGGTTGTGCTCGCCGGTGTTTTTGCTGAATTGCTGGCGGAGTTGGTGGAAGCGGACAAGAGGGGTGGCGCGGGTTTCGTCGGTGTAGAGTTCGATGTCGTCGCCGTCGGCATTGCAGGGCCAAAAGCCAATGACGGCACGGGGACGGAAGCGTTTTTCAGCGGTGATGCGGGCGAGAAGTGCCTGGGCATCGTTGTAGAGTTTGGTCGCCTCGGTGCCGATGACGTCGTCGGTGAGAATTTGCGGGAAACGTCCGTGGAGTTCCCATGCGCTGAAGAAGGGACCCCAGTCGATAAAGGGTATGATTTCGTCGAGCGAGATGCCCGTAAAAACGCGTGTACCCAGAAATTCAGGACGCGGGATGTCTACGGTGGTCCAGTCGGTGGGCAGGGCGCGGGCGCGGGCTTCGGCGAGCGGGATCAGTGTTTTTTTCGCGCGGCGGGCGGCGAAGTCATCGCGTTGTTTTTGCTGCTTCGCGGTGATCCCGGCGAGGTAGGCGGTTTTTTGGTCAGGCGAGAGGAGGGCGCTGGCGACATTAACGACGCGGGAGGCGTCGAGGACATGGATGGCGCCGGGCGCGTATTCGGGAGCGATTTTCACGGCGGTGTGCGCGGGGCTGGTCGTCGCGCCGCCGATGAGGAGAGGGATTTGAAAACCGGCGCGTTTCATCTCGCGGGCAACGTGGACCATCTCGTCAAGCGAGGGCGTGATGAGGCCGGAGAGTCCGATGATGTCGGCGTTGAGGCGTTTCGCTTCGGCGAGAATTTTGTCGCAGGGCACCATGACGCCGAGGTCGTGGACTTCGTAGTTGTTGCAGGCGAGGACGACGCCGACGATGTTTTTGCCGATGTCGTGCACGTCGCCCTTGACGGTGGCCATGACGATGCGGCCTTGCGTGCGGGTGGCTTCACCGGCGGCGGCGGCACGTTTTTTCTCTTCCTCCATGAAGGGGGTGAGGTAGGCGACGGAGCGTTTCATGACGCGGGCGCTTTTGACGACTTGGGGGAGGAACATTTTGCCTGCGCCGAAGAGGTCGCCGACAATGCGCATGCCGTCCATGAGCGGGCCTTCGATGATGTCCAGGGGACGCGGATATTTTGGCGAAGAACGGGCTTCCTCGGTGTCGGCTTCGATGTGGGCGTCGATGCCTTTGACGAGGGCGTGCGAGAGGCGTTGTTCGACGGGAAGGGCGCGCCAGGCGTCGAGGGGGGGGGGGGGGGAGGATGCTGAGTTGGTGTTCGGCGTTCCTTGGGCGCGAGTGGTTTTGATTTCGTCGGCCAAGGCGATGAGGCGGTCGGTGGCGCCGGGGTCGCGGTTGAGGATGACGTCTTCGACGTGGTGGCGGAGTGTGGGGTCGAGGTCGTCGTAGTTGCCGAGCATGCCGGCGTTGACGATGCCCATGTCGAGTCCGGCGCGGATGGCGTGGTAAAGGAAAACGGTGTGGATGGCTTCGCGGACGGGGTTGTTGCCGCGAAAGGAAAAGGAGACGTTGGAGACGCCGCCGGAGACTTTGGCGTGCGGTAGTGTTTTTTTAATGACACGCGTGGCTTCGAAGAAATCGACGGCGTAATTGTTGTGCTCTTCGATGCCGGTGGCGATGGTGAGGATGTTGGGGTCGAAGATGATGTCTTCGGGGGGGAAGTCGGCGCGTTGCGTGAGGAGGTGGTAGGCGCGGGTGCAGATGCGGACTTTGTCGTCGCGGGTGGCGGCCTGGCCTTGTTCGTCGAAGGCCATGACAACGGCGGCGGCTCCGTAGCGGCGGAGAAGGCGGGCGCGGCGGAGAAATTCGGTTTCGCCGTCTTTGAGCGAGATGGAGTTGACGATGCCTTTGCCTTGGAGGCACTGAAGGCCGGCTTCGAGGACGCTCCATTTGGAGGAGTCAATCATCACGGGGACGCGGGTGATGTCGGGCTCGGCGGCGATGAGATTGAGAAATTTAACCATCGTGGCCTCGCCGTCGATGAGCGCTTCGTCCACGTTGATGTCGAGGATGTTGGCGCCGTTGGCGACTTGCTGGTGCGCGATTTCGACAGCGGCGGTCCAGTCACCTGCCTTGATGGCTTTGGCGAACTTCGGCGAGCCAGTGATGTTGGTGCGTTCGCCGACGAGGAGGAAGGTCGAGGCCGCGGAGGAAGTGGTGTTTGTGGTGTTGTCGGTCACGGGTGGTCGGCGCGTGGTGTTTTTTTAACCGCGAATGAACGCGAATGGTCGCGAATAAAGACAGAAATACAGGCAGTGTTTGGTTTTTCTATTCGCGTTCATTCGTGGTTGGTTTGGAGATGGTTCGTGAGCTTAAGACGAGTCGCTCCCACTGGAGGCGTTGATGTTTGAAATTCAAGAGCAGTCCTACTTGGAGTCCGGTAATGTGGAGGTAATTTAGTATTTGTCCGCGCTCGTAGTCGGTAATCTGGTCAATGACTTTGGTGTCCACGATTACCTGTCTGAACGCGATGAGGTCGGGAATGAACTCGGCAACAGTCACTTCCTTGTAAATGACGGGGAATCGGGGTTGTTGCTCAAAGGGGATGCGGCGCAAAACGAACTCGTGAACCAACGCGTTCTCATAGGCTTTTTCGTGGAGACCATAACCGAGAACGTTGTGAACCTCCAAGGCAGCGCCGACTATGGCGTAAACTTCGTTTTTGAAGAGCAGCTCGTTTTTCATCGTTATTGTTTTAACCGCGAATGATCGCGAATGGTCGCGAATAAAGGCAGGAATACAGGCAGAGTTTTGTGGTTTTTTATTCGCGTCTATTCGCGTTCATTCGCGGTTGGTTTGAAAAA
Source organism: Geminisphaera colitermitum TAV2 (assembly GCF_000171235.2). Taxonomy (GTDB): domain Bacteria; phylum Verrucomicrobiota; class Verrucomicrobiia; order Opitutales; family Opitutaceae; genus Geminisphaera; species Geminisphaera colitermitum. The sequence continues at coordinate 50,613 of NZ_ABEA03000189.1, forward strand.
TCAGGCGATGGTGAGTGGTTCCAATCCGCTGAGGCGGAGAGCGGTGTGGCGGGGCGGGATGGCGCGCGGAGGCAGTCCGCGGACGGCGTCCGCGATGGCTTTGATGTGCGCGGGCGTGGAGCCGCAGCAGCCCCCGACCATGTTGACGAGACCGGCTTCGGCAAACTGGCGCAGCACGCGGGCCATGTCGGCGGGCGTCTCGTCGTAGCCGCCAAAGGCGTTGGGAAGACCGGCATTCGGGTAGCACGTCACGGGGCACTCGGCGAGGCGGGCGAGTTCCTCGACAAAGGGCCTCATGCCGACGCCGCCAAGAGCGCAATTAATGCCAACGCTGAAAGGACGGACGTGACGGACGCTGTTGTAAAATGCCTCGGGTGTCTGGCCGGAGAGGGTGCGACCAGAGGCGTCGGTGATGGTGACGCTGATCATCACGGGTAAGCGGGGGGGGGGGGGGGAGCCTGTCGCGGGATCAGGTTCGCTGAAAACGCCTTCGATGGCAAAGAGCGCGGCCTTGGCGTTGAGGGTGTCGAAGATGGTTTCAACGAGCAGGGCGTCCACACCGCCGGCGATGAGGGCGCGAATCTGCTCAGTATAGGCGGCGACGACCTGCGCCCATGTCACGGCGCGATAATCAGGGCGGTTGACATCGGGGGACATCGAGAGCGTGCGGTTGAGCGGACCGATCGCTCCGGCAACGAAGCAGCGGCGGCCCGGCGTGGCGGTCTCGGTGGCCCGGACGGCGCGTCGGGCAATGGCAGCAGCGGCAGTGTTAATTTCGGTGACGAGGGGTTCGAGGTGGTAGTCGGCCTGCGAGATGGCGGTGGAGTTGAAGGTGTTGGTTTCGACCATGTCGGCCCCGGCTGCGAAATAGGCGGCATGGATGCCTTCAATCACGTCGGGGCGCGTGAGGCTGAGGAGGTCGTTGTTGCCTTGGAGATCGTGCGGATGGTCGTCGAAGCACGTGCCGCGAAAATCGGCCTCGGTGAGCTTGTGCGTCTGTATCATTGAGCCCATCGCACCATCGAGGATGGCGATGCGGCTGGCAAAAAGTTCGCGCAGCGCGGCGAAGGACGGTGACTCGGTGACACTGGAAGGCGGTGCGGCAGATGTGACGGCGGCGGACATGAACGGACAGGTGTTGGCGAAGAAGAGCGTGCAACCAAGCGCAAATTCGCCGGAAGGCAATAAACATATCAACAAATTCCTATATGTTGTATGTTATTTAATTAATGCAAATCAACGGATGACGGAAAATGTGCAATCCGCGCGCATACTTGGGGATTGTCGTTGGCACTCCGGTGTCATTTTTGTGATTCCGTGAAAATTGACACTGACCAGCCAATTTCCCTCCGCCCCAAGACATGTTGCGGCAAGGGAACAACTACAACCCTCCTTGCCGCCGCGTTTGCGTTCGCCGCGTTTGCCGCGCTCGCACCGGCCCAAACCGCCGCAGAGTCCACGACCTCCGCAAAGCCCACGGTGCTCGACGACGTGGTGATCTCGGCCTCGCGCACGCCGCAGGATGTGAAAACGACGCCGAGCAGCGTATCGGTGATTTCGCTACCAGAGATGGAGCGCCAGCAAATCACGGACCTGCGCACGGCGTTGCAAACGGTGCCGGGAGTCGTCGTTCCGCAAAACGGCGGCGGACTCGGCAGCCAGAGCATGGTGTCGATCCGCGGTGCGGATACCGATCACACGCTGTTCATGGTGGACGGCATTCGCGTCAATACGCAGGACTTCACGGCCGGTTACTCCAGTCTGCTCGGTGGAGTGGGGCTCGGCGGGCTTGATCGCGTGGAGGTGCTGCGAGGCGCGCAGAGCGTGCTTTATGGCAGCGCGGCCATCGGTGGAGTGATTTCGCTGCAAACACCGCGCGGACAGGGTCCGGCCTCGGGCGTGCTGTCGGCGGGAGGCGGTTCGTTCAATACATTTGGCGGCTCGGCCAGCATCTCAGGTTCGGGCGACATAGCCACCGGCAGGAACGGCGAAGGCCCATTCAGCTACTCGCTCAATCTCGCGCTTGTGAACACGGAAAATGACCGCGATTACAACGACTTCAAACAGGTCAGCTTCGCGGGTCGCGCCGAGTATGCGCTCTCGGACTTGTTCACCTTTGGCGTTACCTACCGCGCCATGACTTCCGACTATGAGGAACCGGGATCGATCCTGTCTCCCTGGCCCGGATACGCCGAGCTTGAGAACACCCTGGCAACTGCCTACGCCGACTGGCATCCGTCCGATGTCTTCACCTCGCGCCTCACCTATGGATGGGTGCAAAATCTCTATAGTTGGAGCGACTCCACCGGCGAATATCCTTCGCACAGCACGCGCAACATCATTGACTGGCAAAACACCTGGCAGGCCACCGAGTGGCTGCAACTGGTGGCTGGCGTCAACGCCGAGTGGTCACGCTACACCTCCAGCGGCACGCGGATGGACGACGACCTGCGCTCGCTCTACGCCAACGTGCTGATGCAGCCAGTCAGGAATCTTGAATACACCGTGGGTTTCCGGGCCGATGATTACGACACATTCGACACCCACGCCACCTGGCGCACAGGCGCGGCCTATCGTATCGAAAAAACCAACACAACGCTGCGCGCCAACTATGGCACCGGATTCAACGCCCCCGCCCCGCAATACGTCCTTGGCGGAGGTTTCTATGTCGCCAGCCCCAATCTCAATCCCGAGGAATCCAAGGGGTGGGATGCCGGTATTGAGCAGGACATTTGGGACGGTCGCGTGACGCTTGGCGCCACGTATTTCCGCAATGAGTTCACCAATAAATTTTCGACACAGATGGTCGGCTCTCAATATCAATACTACAATCTCCCCGGGGAATCGACCACCGATGGCGCCGAGTTGTCCCTCGCCACCCGTCCGCATGAATCGGTCCGCGCCCGCGTGTCCTACACTTATCTGAGCGCACGCGACGACAACGGCGGACGTCTGCCCTACAGCGTGCGCCATGTGTTGAGTGGCGACGTCAACTGGCAGGCCACGCGCGTCTGGTTGATTGGTGCCGGCGCCAGCTTCTTGGCCGGTCGCGTGGACAACTACAGCTCAGCGATGGACGACTACGTCACCGTGCGCCTCTACACGAGCTACGAACTGCGCCCCGGGCTTACGCTCAAGGCGCGCATCGAAAACCTCTTCGACGAAGGCTACGACTCCATCACCGGCTACCCTGCCCTGCCGTTTGGAGCATATGGAAGCATTGAGTGGCGGTTTTAAGAAAAACTGCCACGGTGCCATCCGTTTTGATGACACAACG